>JAFZSN010000008.1 GCA_017619315.1 Candidatus Saccharimonadota bacterium | reverse complement strand
TGCAGATGGTAATATTTGGCTACTTGATAACCTTGCTCTAGATCTAACTGCTACTGGTGCAAGTACAGCAATTACTGCTGCTAACACCAATGCTTCCGCTACATCTCTTAACGCACTATTTAATGGCGTAGAAGGTGGCGGTGAAGATGAGAACCTAGCTCAGGCTGCTGTGATAGATGTGAAACCCGATTATATGACTTTTTCCGATACTGATCCGTTTATTGATACTATGTATAATGGTGACGCTCTATCAGACGTAACCGATACTTCCGAAACAATTGGTGGGGATTGGCCAGTTGGCATTTATTACAACTTCTGTGCTGCTTCTGCTGGTAGCTACTGTTATGATGGTAGTGGTCAGGGTGACGCTACAGAAGATATTTGCCCGGCTGGATGGAGGATGCCTAGTAGTAGCGAGTATGATACTCTATATGGAGATCACTTTTCATATGAAGTTGATCAGATAGAGATTTTTCGCACTGCTTTACACCTTCCTCTTTCTGGTGCTAGACATTCATATTCCTATCCTAATGATGGTTTGGGTACAAAAAGTTTCGTTTGGTCCTCAACTGCTTATGATGATTGGAACTTCGAATTTCTTCATATAGACGATTTCTACGATTACGAGTTGAGTGTACGCATTGATCCTAGAGGGTCCGGCTTTTCTGTACGTTGTATAATGGGTGATTAAGGGATGTTTTGCTCTTGGCGAATTAAAGCGCCTTTACCTGAACGGTGGGGCGCTTTGAGTTTTGGTCTATCATTTTGGATGAAAATGTATTAATATAATATTAATGAATGTGGAGAGAATTTTAGTTACTGGTGTGGCTGGGTTTATTGGCGCATATCTTGCGAAGCGATTTTGTGCGGACAATCCTGAGCTAACGATAATTGGTTTTGATAATATAAATGATTATTATGATACTAAACTAAAAGAGCATAGGCTTAGTTGGCTTGAGGGCTATGATAATTTTGAATTCGTGAGGGGTGATTTGGCGAACAGGGCGGAGGTAGAGAAACTGTTCAAAAAGTATAATCCCCAGATTGTGATTAATCTTGCGGCTCAGCCTGGAGCGCGGAATAGTATAGATAATCCAGATAGTTATATAGAGTCGAATATAATTGGTTTTTATAATATTCTTGAAGCGTGTCGTAATCATCATGTCGAGCATTTGATTTTTGCCTCGTCGTCTTCGGTGTACGGCAACAATAAAAAAGTGCCATTTAGCACGGAGGATAGAACGGACGGTCCGGTTAGTTTGTATGCGGCTACCAAGAAGAGCGATGAAGTCTTGGCTTATGCATACGCCAAATTATATAAGATACCTACTACGGGGCTAAGATTCTTCTCGGTGTATGGTCCGGCTGGGCGGCCGGATATGGCGTATTTTGGTTTTACGGACAAGTTTGTGAAAGGTGAAAAGATTAAGATTTTTAATTACGGTAAGTGTAAGCGTGATTTTACGTATATAGATGATATCGTTGAGGGTATAGTACGGATAGTGGAGAAAAAGCCAAAAGAGGAAGACTATTATAAGATTTATAATATTGGCAATTCTGCGACGAAGGATTTGATGGAATTTGTGAAAACTTTGCAGGAGGAATTGGTGGTGGCTGGGGTTTTGCCGAAAGATTATGACTTTGATGCGCACACGGAATTTATGCCGATGCAGCCGGGTGATGCGTTGGAGACATTTGCGGATGTGAGCGAGCTCGAAAAGGATTTTGGGTTTCGGCCGGAGACTTCACTTCGGGATGGGCTAAGGAGCTTCGCAAAGTGGTACAAAGAGTATTATATGCTATAATTAAAAGTAATGAAGATTGCGGTTGCAGGAATTGGTTATGTGGGGTTGGCTCTGGCTACGCTTCTTAGCGAAAAAAATAAGGTCGTAGCGTATGATGTTGATCCTGAAAAAGTGGAGAAAGTAAATAATCTTGTTTCGCCTATTCGTGATAAATATATTGAAAAATATTTTGAAGAAGCGAAGAATAAGGAGAGGAAATTACATTTAAAGGCAACGCTCGACTTTAAAGAGGCGTTCTCGAATGCAGATTACGTAATCATTGCTACGCCTACGGATTATGATACGGATAAGAAATATTTTGACACTAAATCCGTGGAAAGCGTCATTCGTGAGATAGTATCATTAAAGAACTTAAATACTTCTATCGTGATTAAGTCTACGGTTCCGGTAGGCTTCGTGAAAAAAATGCGTAAAAAATATAGATACGACGATATGTTTTTCTCGCCGGAATTTTTGCGTGAGGGTAGGGCATTATACGACAACCTTTATCCAACCCGTATTGTAGTGGGGTCTTTTTCAAAGAGCGCTGAGAGGTTTGCTAAGTTACTGTGTGAGGCTGCACTGAAAAAAGACGTGAAGGTTCTCATGATGGATGAGGACGAGGCGGAGGCGGTTAAGTTATTCTCTAATACGTTCTTGGCGCTTCGTGTGGCGTATTTTAATGAGCTCGATACTTATGCCAAGATTAAAGGTATGGATACAAGAAATATTGTGGAGGGGGTGTGCCTCGACCCGAGGATTGGTGGATATTATAATAATCCGTCTTTTGGGTATGGCGGATTATGCCTTCCGAAAGACACCAAGCAGCTTCTGGCCAACTATCGGGGTGTGCCACAGGAATTAATTAGAGCAACGGTCAAGGCGAATGCGACGCGGAAGAAATTTGTAGTAGATGATGTGTTAAAAAAGAATCCGGAGACGGTGGGGATTTATCGTTTGGTGATGAAGGTTGGGTCGGATAATTTTCGCGATGCTGCGATTGGTGATATCATTAAAGTTTTAAAGCAAAAGAAGAAAAATATGTTGATTTATGAGCCGATTTTTGAGGGCAACGAATTAGATGGCATAGAAGTGACGCATGATCTTAAATATTTTAAGGAAAAGTCTACAGTGATTGTGGCAAATCGTAGGGCCAAAGAACTAGATAGTGTGGAAGAGAAGGTTTATACCAGAGATCTATTTTCGCGCGACTAACAAATGATATAATATACCTATGATGAAGTGGATTTTTAGATGGGTAGTGCTTAATATTGTTTATGTTTTTGTTGGCAGTTTTATTTTTAGTATGGAGTGGATAAAAGACATTAATTTTGCGGCTGGCTATTATGTTCTTTTGTTGTTAAATCTTGTCTTGTTAGTGATTTTATGGAGAAAACACTATTTAAAGAAGAATGTAGTCTATATCTTGATGGGTATTTATGTTGCTTTGTCTATCCTGGCGACAGTTCTGGCAGTCAATGTGGAGAGATCGATTTTTGGCGATAAGGATTGGCGTGAAGGATTGTTGGTATTGATGTACTATTTTTCGCTAATGGCGATTGGTAGTACTTTGGATAAGAAGTATAAGAAGAAGACGATTATTGTGCTTCTTGTTTTTGGTGCGATTGAATGTACGTATGGGGTATGCCAGGCATTCAGGGCGCCTTTTGTAAAAGATATGCAGCACTATGTTGGGCGGGTGAACGGACGTAAAGTATATGAAACATGGTCTACTGGTTTTGCCGGGAACCCGAACTTTTTTTCGACGCTGGTATTAATCTGTATTGGTTATGCTATTTCATTATTCGTTGACGAGAAGCCGGGAAAAAAGTCAGCGATTTATTTAGCTTTAGTGATGCTGTTTATGTGTGGAATAATGGTGGGGAATACGATGAGCTGCGTGGTGGGGCTGGTTGCTATGATGACACTTTTGCTAATCTTTACGATAAAGCATAAAAAATTAGGAAAATTTGTTTCTTTGATTTGCGTGATGGTGGCAGCTGTTTTCATGATGATAATACTTGGGAAGACTACCTTGGTCCAAGATGTGGGCGTGACGTTTTCTCAGGCTTCTAAAATTGCACAAGGAGATGTGAAAGAGAACTTTGGTACCAATAGGGTTTATATTTGGAAAAATGCGCTCGAAGTGGCGCCGAATCATTTGTGGCATGGTACGGGTATAGATGGTTTTTGCGATGCATTCCTTCCGGATGATTGTTTGCGAAACAAGATTGGAATAAAGCGCATCAATAAAGCGCACAATGAGTATTTGCAGATATTAATCACGGAAGGAATTTTTGCGCTAATCGTGTATCTCGTGATGTGTGGGATTATAGTATGTTGTGGAGTGAAAGATGGTTTTAAAAATAAGACATTGTTATTCGTTTTGCCGGTGATAGGATATTTGGTGCAGGCGTTCTTTAATATTAGCGTGATAACTGTGGCGCCGTTGTTCTTCCTGGCGATGGGGCTTTGTGTTGACGCTGAAAGAAAAGGCAAAATCTTGGTGGTGGGGAATTTCGGTGAGGACAATAAGCTTGATGGGCAAACAGCAAAAACGAGAGCCATAACGAAAACACTTAAAAAAATGTGTGGCGAGAAAAGGGTCAGGACTATCAATACGAAAAATACAGGGTTTTTGGAGAAAATAAAATTTGGGATATTTGTGATTTCATCGGAGAAAGTCGTGATACTTCCTGCGAGAAAAGCGCTTGGGCCAGTAACTAGTGCACTCGGGAAGCTTGGTGCCCTCCGTAAAACATATTATGTAGTGGTTGGTGGATGGCTATATGATTTTGCAAAGGATAATACGAAACTTGTTAAGCCGCTCAAGAAAATGAAATGTGTGTTGGTGGAAACGGATGCATTAAAGGATGATTTGTCTAAATTTGGTGTAGATGCAAAGATTATTCCGAATTATCGGATTTACAATGGTAAGCCGAAATTAAAAAAGAAGGGCAAAAAATATGTTTATTATTCTAGGGTGATTAAGGAAAAAGGCGTGCTAGTTGCGATAGACGCAGTACGAAAGGCAGGGAAGGCGAAGAAGGTTTACTTAGATATTTATGGTCCGATTGGAGATGATTTTAAAAAAGAGTTTGAAGAAAAAATAAAGGGTGATAAATACGTGCAATATTGTGGTATCTTGAATGGGAATAACAAGATACTCGGAGAATTGTCGCAGTATAAGTGTTTGCTTTTGCCGACTACATTTAATACGGAGGGCGTGCCGGGCGCGGTGGTGGAAGCGATGGCGGCGGGCGTTCCCACGATTGTGGCGGATTGGAGATATAGCGCTGAAATAATTAGCGATAAGAAAACGGGAATAGTACTGAAAAATAATACTGTGGATGGTTTGGCGCGTGCGATAAAAATGGTAGAGAATGGAAAGGTTGATCTTAGCGAGATGTCTAAAAACTGCATCAGGGAATCTGAGAAGTATTCTGAAGTTGAGGCTCGAAAAATTTTGAAGGAAGTGATGAATGAGTGAGCAATCCAGAAAGAAAAAGATAAAGCTGAATATCGTTACAAATATCATTCTTAGAGTGGCGATGGCGCTTTATACTTTTGTGGTAGCTAGAATAATTATTGGCGAATATGGCTCGGAGATGAATGGGTTGGTAAGTTCTATTACGAACTTCTTAGCATATATTACTTTGTTTGAGTCTGGATTTGGTCCGGTAGTAAAATCATTATTATTTAAGCCAATAGCAAAAAAAGACAATAAAGAAGTGCGAAAAATTTTGGGTGTGTCTGAAGTGTTCTTCAGGAAGATTTCGTACATATTTATAATATATGTGGTTTTACTTTCTATTGTGTATCCGCTGATGGTGGGGAGGAGTGTAGATTTTGCTTCTACTAGCATCCTGGTGGTGATACTGGCGATGAATACTTTTCTTGAATATTTTGTGGGGGTGACTTATGGGCTGTTTTTGCAGGCGAAGCAAGAGAATTATGTAATATCGATTATTAAAACGGTAATTTATTTGGTGAACCTTGGTTTGGTTTTAATCTTGGTGCAATTTGATGCTTCGATCTATGTATTGGAGTTAGTAACTGGTGTGGTGTTCGCGCTTAAACCGCTCGTGCAAAAAATCTATGTTGATAGAAAGCATGGCTTAAAGCCAGTGTTTGATAAAAAATACAAGATAAAACAAAAGTGGGATGGGCTAGTGCAACATATAGCATCGGTGATACATGTAAATACTGATGTTGTGGTTTTGACGCTTTTTTCTACGCTCGATGAGGTGTCTGTGTATGCGGTGTATTTTCTAGCCGTGAAGGGCGTGAAGATGGTAGCCGAGTCGTTTATTAATGGAGTTGAGGCTTCTTTTGGTGATATGCTTGCGAAGGGCGAGGATATTAAAGAAAAGTTTGGAAAATACGAGACGATGTTTTTCTCGGTATGTACGATTTGTTTTGCGACGCTGATGGCGATGATTACACCATTTGTGAGCGTATATACGAAATCGATTACTGACGTAGATTACATACGATATGTGTTTGGATACTTGCTAGTGATTAGTGAGTTCATTTGGGCGATTAGGCAACCATATAATGAACTAGTGAAAGTGACGGGGAGTTTTAAGCAGACTCGAAAGGGTGCTCTGGCGGAATGTATTATTAATGCTGTACTTTCGGTGATATTGGTTTTTCAATTTGGACTTGTCGGGGTGGCGATTGGAACTGTTGTGGCGATGGCGGTGCGTGGGATCGAATTAGTGTATTATAGTAATAAACATATTATGAAGAGAAATATTTGGGAGAGTTGCAAGAGATTTATATTGGTAGTGCTTGAAACTATAATTATTGTGCTAGTTTCGAATATACTGCCAATGTTTGATAATTCCAATTATTTTAATTTAATCCTTAATGGAGTTATGGTGCTTGCGGTGGCGGCGGCGGTAACGCTTGGCGTAAATGGGGTTTTCTTATGGAGGCCAAGGAGAACATTATGCGAAAAGTAGCAGAGTATTTTAGGTATTTTGGATTTGGTGCTATTAAGGTGATATTTTTCGTATTGGTAGACAAATGTTTTAAAATCAAAAATGATAGGTTTGCAATAAGAATCAGAAATAAAAAAACCGGAAAAAGAGCATTGATGATGCGACCATTTACGACTGATATGAATTTGATGAAGCAGCTGCTGGTAGATAATGGCGAATATGATTTTTTGTACGACAAGAAGTATGGGTCTTATCGCAAGGCGAAAGTCGTGATTGATGCGGGTGCGAATGTGGGGATGTTTTCTAGGGTTATTATGGAATATGCGAAAGACGCGAAGGTTATTGCGATTGAGCCGGAGCAAAAGAATTTTGAAATGTTAAAGAAAAATGTATCAATGGAAGGCAGTAGGGTTTCGTGTTTAAAAAATGGACTTTGGAATAAGAAATGTAAATTGGTGGTGGAATCGTCCGGCAGGGGCGAGTGGGGTTTTACGGTGAAGGAAGTGAAAGGTGGGCGGTATGATGTCTCGGCTGTTTCGATATCAGATTTAATAGCAGAGTATAAATTGCCAAGGATTGATATTTTGAAAATGGACATTGAGGGATCGGAGTATGAAGTTTTTGATAAGTCGTGTCTTAAGTGGTTGGACAAAGTGGAGATGGTTATTACTGAAATACATGACGATATAAGGGAGGGGTGTAGCGCGCGGGTACTTAAATATATGAAAGAAAAAGGGTTTGGTTGTGAAAGGCGTAGCGAAATGTGGATATTTACAAGGAGCAAGCGCAAATGAAAAATGAGTTGGTGACGGTAATAATTAATGTTTATAATGGCGAAGACTATATTGACACGTGCCTAGATTGTGTGACTCGTCAGACATATAAGAATTTGGATATATTAGTGGTGAATGATGGGTCCACCGATAAAACGTTGGAAATGTGTAAAGCGTATAAGGACAAGAGGATTAGGGTGGTGACTACTGAGAATTTGGGTTTGTCGCTTTCGAGAAATGTGGGAATAGAAAACGCCAAAGGCGAGTATTTATATTTTGTTGACGTGGATGATTTGATGGAGCCGGACACGATTGAATATCTTTATGATCTATGCAAAAAACATAAAGTGAAGATGGCGACTTGCAGGGTGCGAGAGATTTTTGATTATGATTTGCGGCCTGGGCTAGTGAATAATAAGGTGGAAGTGCTGTCGGCAAAAGAAATGATAAAAAGGAACGTACTGGCAAAAGATTATGCAATTAGTGCGTGGAATAAGTTAATAAGAAAAGATGTTTTTGATACGATAAGATTTGAAGACAGGATTTTGGATGACCTTGCGGTAACATATAAATTGATAATTGAATCCGGGAAAATCGTGGTTGGCGGCCAGACGAAGTATTATTATCTTAGAAACGACGATAGCATAACGGTAAAGAAAAAGACGAATTATAATTTGTGCGTGGATATTTATAAGTCTACGGTTGAGCGGTTTAATGGTATTAAAAAAGTGTACCCGAATCTGATTGAGAATGAGATGGGCCTTCTTAAGGGTATCGTATATCTTTATACTAGGCGGAACAGGAAATTGCATAAGTATTTAGATGAGCAGGGTGCAAAGAAACTATTTAAAAAAGTTTATCGTGTGTCGGCGTTGAAGTGTGATTGTAGAAAGATGGACAAAATTATCGTCGTGCTTTTTCGGATTAACCCGAAACTATACGAATTTCTTTTAAGAATATATTTAGGTGTGAAGGGGCTTAGAAAAAAGAAATGCTATGTTAATAAAAAGTCGGGGAAAAAGTCTTTGCCGATTGTTGACAAGTGGATGTGGGTGAGGAAATTTGGTAGGGTGATTTGCTCTGATCGGAGGCTCAGGAAAACAGCAAAAGGATTTTTTGCGGATGAAATTGTGATGGTGAAGGAAAGAGTAGTATTGCCGTCTGACATTGTGGCAGTTTGCATAGAAAAGAATGATTTATTGAAACTCAAAAAATTTATTGAGCATCATAGGAAGCTAGGGGTGGATAGATTTGTGGTGCTTGATAATGATTCGAATGACGGGACAGTGGAGTATTTGTTGGAGCAAAAAGACGTAGTACTTCTCAAGACGAAGGTTCCTTATTCTACAGCGAGACGCGAGGCGTGGATTAATAGGATTATTTCGTATTATGGTTATAATAGATGGTATTTTGTGGCTGATTCTGATGAGTTGCTCGCCTATAATGATTGCAAACATAAGACCTTGAAAGATTTGGCTGGGTTTTATGAACGCAAAAAAATCGTGCGGGCGCGAGCGCTGCTTCTTGATATGTATGCTAAGGAGTATTTTTATAAAAATGGCTGCGATAATGATTATTATGAGAAGTGCGTATATTTTGATAAGGACACTTATTATAAACATTACGATAGGCGTTTTGACAGTTATATGGGTGGTCCGAGAGAGCGGGTGTTTGGGCTTTCTCCTTGCGTGACTAAATATCCATTTGTTTTCTTTAGAAAGAATGACGTGTATATTTATTCACATTTTTTGTATCCATATAAGGATAATTTTGGGGATGAATGTAGGCTGGTTTTGATGCATTATAAATTCTTGCCTGGCGAAAAGAAAAAAATAAAACAGGCGGTGAAGGACGGCAATTATTATAATGGCAGTATTTATTATAAACATTATTTGAGTGCGATTGAAAAGGATAAAATGAATTTCTTTTGTGATAGTACCTGTGAATACAAGAACGATAAATCTTTGGAGAAGATCAATATTTATAAAAAGATTGATTGGGGATAAAGGTTTTGGTAATTGTCTCATTTTAAGATTATTCTTATGCAAATAATGTTGTTTTTGGCGGTTGAATTGTTTGTGCTTATGCAAAAAATTTCGTTTTTGGTGCTTGTATTATTATTTGCTATGTGAGTTAATGGGTCCGGGTTGACTTCGGAGTTTAGTGGTCCCAATAATTCAGGAGCAGCAATGTTCGTGATGTGTGAGGTGACCATTAAACGGTATTCTAGGTATCCAGATTGCCGGAAGGGAGCGGTAAAATGACCATAGAACTAAACATTCTGTGTATCGTTTTTAAAAGGCTAGAAAAACGCCGAAGTAAAAAATCTACTAGGTAAAACCTAGTAGACTTAACCCAAGAGAGGTTCTTCCTAGAGGAGTCTCTCCTACGTTTTTATTATAACAATGATGTGGTAGAAAAACAATAATTAATATTGGTGCCCACTGAGAGACTTGAACTCTCACGTCCGTGAAGACACTAGCACCTGAAGCTAGCGCGTCTACCAATTCCGCCAAGCGGGCCTGGGATTATTATAACAAATATTCTCTCTAGAGTATAGTGCCATAGAGGCGGGTAGAGGCTTTGGTTTTTAGCGATTGGTTGATATAATAATAGTAAGACAACGGAGGAATTATGATAAGTTTAAATTTTAATCCTGAGATAGATGATAAGAAGATCAATCAATTGTTGAAGGAAATTGCGCATGATCCGATGGGGGGATGGCTGAATTTACCCAAGAAATACGACATGGGTGAATTTGTGCGGATTAAGGAAGCGGCGAAGGAGATCAGAGACTCTTCTGAATACTTAGTGTGTATCGGGATTGGTGGTTCATACCTTGGGCATCGGGCTGTGATTGAGGCGCTTCGCCCTGATTCTGAGACGAAGATTATTTATGCGGGCAATTCTCTGTCGCGGCGAGAGCTTGACTGGGCACTTCAGAAAGTGGGGGATCATGATTTTTCGGTAAATGTGATTTCTAAGTCGGGGACAACTCTGGAGCCGGCGATTGCTTTCTCCGAGTTTAAGAAAAAGTTGATCGAAAAATATGGTGAAGAAGAAGCTTATAGCAGAATCTATGCGACTACCGATGCGAAGCAAGGGGCTTTGCATGACGAGGCGGTGGCGTGTGGCTATACGAGGTTTGTGGTGCCGGATAATATTGGGGGACGCTATTCGGTATTAACGGCGGTAGGGTTACTCCCGATGGCGGTGGCCGGAGTTGATGTTGACAAACTACTTGAAGGTGCGTCGGACGCGGCGGTTTCGGTGTTGGAGCCGGCGGCGAAATACGCTACAATGCGATTTACTTTGGATAGCAAGCATTATGATACGGAGATTTTCGCTAGCTTTGAGCCAGCAACGATGTATTTTAATGAGTGGCTGAAGCAGCTATTCGGTGAATCGGAAGGGAAAAATGGCCGAGGGATTTTGCCTGATTCGGTGATTTATTCGACAGACCTACATTCGATGGGGCAGTATATCCAAGATGGTAGGCGTAATTTGTTTGAAACAATTATTAATTATCCGACCGATGAAATGAATTCGAAAATAGTGAAGGCAGTGCAAATCGCACATGCTGAGGGTGGTATCCCGGTGCTAACGATTGATATATCTTCGTACGACGAAAGAGGATTTGGGGAATTGATTTATTTCTTTGAACTGGCTTGTGCTTTGTCTGCAAAAATGATTGGCGTTAACCCATTTGACCAGCCAGGGGTTGAAGCATACAAAACAAAGCTAAAAGAATTAATGGCGGAATAGCGCTTGCGCTTAAAAATAATATCATATATAATACAAATTATGGATGGGTATACATTAAGACACACGTTACCAACAAAGAAAGATTTTGTTGATACGGCTGACTTTGATCAGTCAGAAATAATAGATATTATTAAACTATCGCGTCTTGTTAGATCGCATATTAAGAGCGGAAGGCATCTAAATACGCTTTATCATAAGACGTTGGCGATGATTTTCGAGCAGAAGTCTACTAGGACTAGGGTTTCGTTTGAAACGGCAATGGTGCAGCTGGGTGGGCATGCTTTGAACCTTGCACCTGGTGCAATACAACTTGGTGCGCATGAAACGATTGAAGATACAGCAGTAGTCCTTGGTAGGATGTGCGACATGATTATGTCTCGTGTGGATAGACACGAATCAATTGAGGCTTTGGCGAAATTTGCCAAAGTGCCGGTCATAAATGGGATGAGCGATAGGGTTCACCCAACGCAAGGGATCGGCGATATGATTACAGTGTTTGACCACTGGCCAAAGGGAAAGAAACCGAACGATATCAAGTTTATCTTTGTGGGGGATGCAACACAGGTTTGTAATACGATTTGTGAAATTACGACTAAATTAGGTTTTAATTTTGTGCACTATGGTCCAGAAAATCACAAAATCAGTGATGAATGGCTTGAGCTTGGGAAAAAGAATGCAGAGCGATATGGCGGTTCGGCGATCTGGAGCGAAGATCCGGAAGTCTTGAAGGGTGCAGATTTCATCTACACGGACGTATGGTATGGTCTTTATGACAAAGAAACACCAAAAGAAGTTTACATGAAAGATTTTTATCCAAAGTATCAAGTTAACGATGAGATGCTGGAAGCGACTGGGAATCCGAACGTTAAGTTTATGCATTGTTTGCCTGCGAATCGCAATGAAGAGGTGACTGATTCGGTGCTAGACGGTCCGAATTCAGCGGCATGGGATGAAGCGGAGAACCGTCTGACGGCCCAGCGGGGGCTGGTAATTTACTTTGGTCGGGCTGCGCAGGAAGCGCTCGATGTAATAAAACTACAAAAGGAGGGCAACGATGCCAAAGAAGAAATATAAGTTTAGGCTGTTCTCGGCTGTGCTCGCGACAGTCTGTATAATTTTGGTGGGAGATGCCGTAGCGCCAACTGCAGCGATTGGTCATTCGATGTACGTGTGGTGGGCGATTATGCTAATTGGCTTCTTCGTGCCGTACGCACTTATTAGTGCAGAACTCGGTACACAGTATCCATCGGAAGGTGGTATGTATACCTGGATCAAAAAGGCCTTTGGTAAGAAATGGGCCTCTAGAGTAGCTTGGTTCTACTGGGTGAACTATCCGCTATGGATTGCTTCGCTGGCAGACCTTATCACTACAATGATTATGCAAATGTTTGGCATCGAAATGCAGATTTGGATGGTGTTAGCAATACAGGTTGCATATATCGCACTAGTAACTATCCTTGGAATGTTGCGTATTTCGCAGTCAGACTGGGTGTCAAATATTGGCGCAGTGATTAAGATTTTGCTACTTGCCAGCATCGGGTTCCTCGGTTTTTATGTATTGTTTACCAAGGGGACTGCGAACCCGGTCGAATCTTGGCATGATTTTGTGCCTCTAGCTTCGGCGGATGGGGGAATTGATTGGGCGGGGCTTGCGTTTGTGTCGCTCATTATCTTTAATATGCTTGGGTTTGAGGTGGTAGGAACATTCTACGACGATATGGATAAACCTAAGAAACAAATACCAAAAGCAATTATCCTTGGTGGGATTTTGATTGCAATTTTCTACATTTTGCCATCATTCGGTATGGGCGTAGGAACTCCATTTGAAGAAATTCAAACAAACACTGGGTTCCTCGATTCTTACAACGTATTGATGCTTAACGCTGGATTTACCGAAGCAGCGATTCAGTCGATCACTATTGTGGTGGGCGGTCTATTTATACTAACCTTGATTTCGAATGTGTCGTCATGGAACTTTGGGGTGTATTCTGTGATTGCATGCGCGGCAGAAGACGGGATGTTCCCGAAGTCTTGGAAGAAGCGTAACAAAGACGGCGTGCCTTACATGGTTGGGGTTTGGACCGGTATTGTTGCAGCCATCCTGGCAGTAGCCGGTATTGTACTTGCTTATTGTTTCCCAGAATGGGAAGACGGAGCAAATATGTTCTGGGCATTCTTCGATTTGTCGCTTGTATGTCTACTTCTTTCTTACATACCGATGTTTGCGGCATTTATCAAACTTCACAAAAAAGGTCCACAGGTCAAGAATGGTTATTGGCTTAAGATTGGTCCAGTGCTAAGATGGTTGATGGGCCTCGTTCCATTAATCCTTCTCGCTATTGCACTGTTCTTCACTTGGGTTCCAGAACCATCTTGGGAAGCGATTCAAGATAATGCAACTCTACTAATTTCATCTGCTGCATGTATAGTAATTGGGGAAGTCCTTGTACTCAACATGAGCAGAAAAGATAGAAAAAAGAAATTAACTAGGAAGACAGCAAGGAGATAACAAAGAAATAGCTCCCGTAAGGGAGCTATTTTTGTGCTATTATATAAGTATAAAGGAGATAATACTTATGAAACTCAACTCAACACCGAAACAAGATGGATTCTATATGCCGTCAGAATTATCGGAACACAAATGTACATATTTATTGTGGCCAGAGCGTCCCGACAACTGGAGGGGCGGTGCGAAGCCAGCACAGAAAGCATTTCGTGAGGTCGTAGAAAAAATCGCAAAACATGAACCTGTAGTGTTGGGAGTGAATCAATCACAGTATTCACACGTACTCGGGATGAATATGGAAAATGTTTCAGTTGTTGAAATTTCAAATAACGATTCTTGGATTCGCGATACTGGTGCGACAATGGTGGTAAATGACGCTGGTGAAATGCGCGCAGTAGACTGGGGCTTTAATGGCTATGGTGGACTTGTGAATGGGATCTATTTCCCATGGGATCTAGACGACATGATTGCTGCTAAAATGGCGGCGATTGAGAAGGTTGACAGATACAGGACTGATGATTTTGTGCTTGAGGGTGGATCGGTACATACTGATGGTGAGGGTACGCTTCTCGTAACGGAAGAAACTTTGCTTGATGAAGGGCGAAACCCTGGTAAGTCAAAGGAAGAGATTGAAAAGTACTTATTGGATTATTGTGGTGCCGAGAAAGTTTTATGGATTCCTTATGGTGTATATAAGGATGAGGACACAAATGGGCACGTGGACAATATTTGCCAATTTGTAGCTCCGGGTAAGGTGGTGTTAGCCTGGGAGGATAATCCAGATGATCCGCAGCACGAAAGATCGGTTAAGGATTTGGAATATCTTGAAAGTGTAACTGATGCGAGAGGAAGGAAACTAGAAATCATCAAGATTCATGTACCAAATGTGATTACGATTACGAAAGAAGAATCTGAAGGTGTGGATGTAGTTGAGGGTACATTCCCACGAAACGAAGGTGATAGATTGCCGGCTTCTTATATTAACTATTACAACTGTAATGGTGCAGTAATTTTGCCTGTATTTGACGATCCGCACGATGAAGATGCAGTTAGAATATTGCAGGAATGCTTCCCGGATAAAGTAATTGAAACAGTTTATGCAAGGGAAATATTACTTGGTGGAGGTAATATTCATTGTATTACGCAACAGGTACCAAAAGCTTAATTCTGCTTTGCAATGATGGTGCCAGCGTGACCAGATAATGCTTCGGCGAGATGGTCGATATCGGTGATAATACCGGTGCGACCATCTTTTTTGGCGAATCTTGCGGCCGCTTCGACCTTGGGAAGCATTGAGCCGGACTTGAAATAACCATCTTCTGCGAGTTTGTTGATATCGTGAGGAGTGATTTTGTGAATTGCTTCTTCGTTTGGTTCCCCGAAATTAATAAAAGCGTTTGGTACAGCGGTGACAGAAATAAAAATATCGGCATCGGTGAGTTCGGCGAGTTTTTCGGCGGCGTAGTCTTTATCAATTACGGCGTCGATACCCTTAAGGCGCTTTAAAATTTTAGTGCGATAAACTGGGATACCGCCGCCACCTGCGGCTACGACGATAGTTCCGTCTTCAGTAAGTTCTTTGATGGCTTTCTTTTCGACGATATCAATTGGCTTAGGGCTTGCAACAACGCGTCGCCAACCGCGGCCGGAGTCTTCTTTGACTGTCCAACCTTTTTCTTTGGCGAGAGTGGTCGCTTCTTTTTCGGAATAGAATTGACCAATTGGTTTAGTGGGGTTGTTGAAAGCGGGATCATTTTTGTCTACTACGACTTGAGAAACGATAGTAGCTACTTTTTTGCGCTTGCCGAGTTTTGCGAAAGCATTATTGATAGCTTGGGTGAGCCAGTAACCAATTTGACCTTGGCTCATAGCGACTGCGGTCTCGAGAGGCATGGCTGGAGCTTTGTCAGTGCTCGCTTGCTCTTCGTGAATTAGGATGTTTCCAACTTGGGGGCCGTTGCCATGCGCGACGATTATTTCGTATTTGTCGGCTAGTTCGGCAATTTTGTTGCCAACTTCGATTGCGATTTTTTTCTGTGCTTCCGCGGTGGCTTCACCGTTTTTTTGTAGGGCGTTACCGCCGAGGGCTAAAACTATTCTTTGTTTCATACTGGTATTGTAACATAAAAATACTTGTGTTTAAAATGATCTTGTTATATAATAGCGTCAAAGAAGGGTCAAACATGAAAATAAATATAAAAAACGTAAAGAAAATAGACGTAAAAGAAGTCAAAAGAATTAATTGGCGTGAGATTCGTACGATTAGTTGGAAGGATGCGAACGGATTGGTGATACTTGGTGGAAACGTGAAAGTAAAAAGAATATAGTTAGCTTCCGGTAGGAGAGCTGTGTTATAATATGCTTATGGATAAGCTGCAGTTTGATGGGCCTGTGGTGCTCGCAATTTTGGATGGTGTGGGACTTTCTCCTGATTCACCGGGTAATGCCGTATCGAAAGCAAGGACGAAGTTTCTTGGTGAGGCTTCCCAAAAATATTTACACGTAGCGCTTGATGCTTCGGGTGAAGCGGTTGGGCTTTTGCCTGGGCAAATGGGAAATTCTGAAGTGGGGCACAATACGATGGGGGCGGGTAGGATTATTAAGCAGGGGATTGCTCATATCGAAGAAGCTTTTAGTACTGGTAAAGTGTTTGAATCTGAGGCGTGGAAAGGGGCTATTTCGCGAATTGTAGGGGTGAACAACATTAGGGATGTCAAAGAGAATTTGCATGAATATATGGGGGCGCCTAGCGCGACTTTGCATTTTGCTGGGATTTTTTCGGATGGGGGAGTACACAGCCATATTTCGCACCTTGAGCAGATGATTGCGCGAGCTTATGAAGAAGGTGTGCGCAAAATGAGGATCCATGCGGTTTTTGATGGTAGAGATGTGCCGCCGCAAGCGGAGCCAAAGTATATCCAGAGGATTGAGGATTTTGCTAGGCGATTTCCTGATGCTGATATTAGAATCGCGTCTGGTGGCGGGCGAATGGTATGTGTGGCTGATCGGTATGAAAATGATTGGGATATGGTAGCACGCGGTTGGGATATGATGGTGAATGGCGAGGCGGACTATTTCTTTAAAAATGCGAATGAGGCAATTGCAACGCTGAGGCGACTTACTCCTGATGTGCAAGATCAATATTTACCACCTTTTGTGATTGTGGATGACGACGATAAGCCGGTAGGTAAGATTGAAAAAGGTGACGCGTTGATTTATTTTGATTTTCGAGCAGATCGGGCGATTGAAATTGCAATGGCTTTTACTTACTGGGATTTTCCATATTTTAATCGTGGGAATTATACACCGGATGATGTGTATTTTGTGGGGATGACTGAGTATAATTCCGACACGCATGTGCCGGAACATAGGCTGGTTGAACCAGTATTTATTAGCGAGACCTTAAATGAATTCTTGGGCGGGAAGGGCGTTTCGCAGTTGGCTGTGTCGGAAACGGTTAAATTTGGTCATATCACTTATTACTTTAACGGAAATAGTTACGAAAAAATGCCGGGTGAGGAATTTGTGGAAGTAGAATCTTATACTGAGCCATTTGAAACGAGGCCGTGGATGAAAACGGCGGAGATTACTGATGCAGTGATAGATAAGCTCGATAAGTTTAAATTTGTTAGACTGAATTATCCGGGTGGCGATATGGTGGGGCATACGGCTGACCTTGATGCGACGGTTATGGCTATGGAAGCGATTGATCTTGGGTTAAAGAGGATTTACGCTCGGGTGGCTGAGCTTGGTGGTTGTATGGTTATCGTTGCGGACCACGGAAATGCGGAAGAACTTTTGGATGCTAATGGAAACCCAAAGACTGCGCATACGACAAATAAAGTACCATGTATTATTTGTGATGATACGGCGAACCAGTCAAAGTATGTGTTGAATACTTTGAGGCAACCTGGGCTTTCGAATATTGCGGCGACGATGGCGGTGCTCTCAGGATTTAATGATTATCCTGAAGACTGGGATGAGTCGTTGATTGTAGTCAAATAATTATAAAAAGCCCCTTTTATGAAGGGGCTTTTTTAGATTTGTTGTGATGAGATTATTCGCCGCAGACTACGTTGTTGGCGTGGAGCCAGCCTTCGACGGAACCGCCATCTAGGTATTCACCTTTGGTTGTAGCGATGCGCATAACACCACCGTTTTTGATATAATCATCGATTGGGTCGGTGATTAGGTATTCTTGGTCTAATGGGCCGAAATCATGGGTATCAACGTATTCGGTGATTTTATGAAGAAGTTCTGGGGAGAGGATGTATTTAGAAACGTTGATGAGGTTTGATGGGGCTTCTTCTGGGGTTGGTTTCTCGACGACACCGGTCAATTTACCATCTTTTTCGGAGAGGACGCCATATTTCTCGACTTTGGATTTATCGATCTCGACGCCGAGAATGGCGGAGTCGGTATCATCTTGAATGGATTTAATAAGAGCTTCAGCGGCCGATTCGCCACCTGGATTCCAAACAAAGTCGTCACCCATGAAGACTAGAACCGGCTCATTAAGGTTGTATTCTTTCATGACGAGTGCGATTGGAACGGCAGTGCCGTATTTGCTGGCTGGGTTTTGGACGGTGTAGTGGATCGTGACATCGTCAGGAAGAGTTTTGGCGAGCTTGAGGCGGTCATCTTTGCCGCGATCAATTAAATACTGGTTAAGCGCGAGGTTGTCTTTGTAGAATTCCTGGACTTGGCAGGGTTCAACATCGCTGATGACCATGTAGATGTCTTTGACACCGGCTTTGATGAGGTCTTGGACGGAGTAGTCGACGAGAGGGCGGTTGCCGACTGGTAACATTGATTTTTCGATAATCTTGGTGATCGGTAGACGTCGGGTGCCCCATCCTGCTACCGGAATAATAGCTTTTGTGATCATAATGATTTCATTTTACATCTCGCGGGCTATTTTTTCAAGCTTGCGGAAATCTGTTTTGTTGGCGCGAGTCAGGGGAAGTTCATCCATGAAGATGATTTTTGATGGGAGCTCGTAATTTTTTAGTGTGATGCGGCGGCGGCCGAGGTTGAATGGTTCGCTCGCGGTGGCGAGGATTTTCTTGCGGGTTTTATCGTTATGAGGTTTGCCGTCTTTGGTGACCACGAAAGCGTATGGTGCAAGTTTGAATTTAGGATCGGGGCCTTTGACGACATAGCATTTATCGACAAGATCGGATTTCGAAACGGCGGTGCGAACGACTTCGTAGTAGACTTTGGCGGGGAGGTTGTTGATAAAGAAGGTAGCGCGGCCGACTAGGGTGACGTAGCCGGTAGGGGTGACGTAGGCGAGGTCGCCGGTTTTGATATATCTGCGGCCTTTGACTGTGATGATTTTTTCGTCGTCGAGTTCGGGGCGGTTGTAGTAGCGATTTAGGATGTGTTTGCCGGTGGCGTAGAGGACGCCGGTTTTGCCGAAATCTAATTCTTCGCCGGTTTCGGGATCTAGGACCATGACGTGGACTCCGGCCGGAACTACGCCGACCGAGTCTGGGTTGTAGGAGGAGCCGCCGACGGCGGTGGAAATAAGACCAAGGGCTTCGCCAGTGCCGTAACCGTTGCTGATTTTGACGTTGTGGACACTGCGTGATTTAAAGAATTCTAGGGCTTCAAGGGAAGTGTTTCTCTCTAGACGTTCGCCACCAGAAGCAAACATTTTGAGATTCGTGATATCGGTGTCGGGGCTTAGGTGCGGCATTGTTTCGAGGAGTGTGGGGACGCCAAAGATAGTGTTAGGGTTTTTGCCGATGTAATAATCCAGGTTGTCGTCAGTGATGTCGGGAGTTAGAATTACTTCACCGCCGCCACAGATCGGGGCGAGGGTGGAGACGACGAGGCCGTATGGGCAGTCAAATTTAACGTAGTCCATCCAAGTGTGGAGGTTTTTGTCCCACATTTTGACTTCGCTGGCGACTTTAGAGTAGATAGCGGAAGCGATGAGATTTCTGTTGGTGAAAACCATGGGTTTGGGGCCGGAAGTGGAGCCGGAAGTGAAGGAAATCAAGGCTTCGTTTTTGGCTGTAAACATGTTTTTCGGGACGCGGCCATGGTATCTGCCGGCGATGACTTTGATGTTGGTCTTGCCAAGCCAAAAACCGTCTAAGGCGTGGAATTCGAGATCTTCCGTTTGGTTGTCGTCTGGGCCAGCTTCGTCGACAGTGCGGCCATCTAGATTGATGACATATCTCAAGGATTTGACATCTTGTTTTAATTCATGGATGCGGCGATCGTTATATTTATAAGTAATGAGGAGCTTGGAATTAAATTCTTCCAAGTAATGGATGAGGGTATCGCGGGCGGTGCGCTCATCTAGGAAGCTCACGATGGCGCCGATGCGGTTGGCGGCGAGAAAAATGACAACATTCTCGTACATGGAGCGACCAGTAGCGACGGTAATAATATCTTTTTTCTTGATGCCAAGCTCAAGGAAGGCTTTAGCTAGAGTTAGAAAATCTTGTTTTAATTCGCGCCTGGTAAAATCTAGCTCTTTTTGGTTGATGACGACGTCATTCCAGTGGCGAGTGCTGGATAGGTTAAATAGTGCTGATACGCTGAGTGGCGGGACGAGTGGATCTCGTTTCTGGCCTTTGATTTTTAACATTTTTCCTCCGTTATTGAGATGGGGTTGACATTGTAATGAGTGTGCGGTAGAATTTTAGTAGTTGTTAAGGATTATTGTTCTCTTCTTCGGAAGAGGACAATTTTTACTTTGATTAACCCAAAGATTAGGTTCGTCTCAAAAACCATAACACCTCCTTTCTCCCCGCAATTACTTTTAAACTGCAACCCCATCTGATTATCATTCTAGCATACTTGTGATATAATGTTTGCATAAGCATTATAGAACTTAAAAGGAAGGGCAATATGCAACCAAATCAAAATGTGGCTGGAACGCCAAATCAAAATGCGGCTGGCGCTGCCGGGGCAGCTGGTGCTAGTCCGGCTGGTGTAGCCGGTGTGGCTGGTGCTGCTGGTGTAGCTGGTGTGGCTGGTGCCGCCGCGGCGGGGGCCGGGGCTGCCGGGGCTGCTAGTGTAGCGAATGCGCCTGCAACTCCAAATTTAACGAAAACAGAGCCTAAGGCCAAAGAGCCAGAACCAAATATAATGGCACAGGGTTTAAGCAAAAATAAAAGCGGCAAGGGGATGCTGTATGGTCTGATCTTTTGCTTAATTCTTGCGGTTGGTGGGATTGGCTTTGGCGTATGGACGATGATGGATGGGAATACGCAGAAAGAGCAACTAAACACGCAGATTAGTTCGTTGAAGAGCCAAAACAATGAACTGTCGGAAAGAATTATTGAGCTTGAGGAAAATAACGCTGGTGAAAACACTGAAGAAGATAACACCAATACTCCGACTGAAGCTAAGGAATTAAACGGCGATATCGCTTTGGACCTTCTAGTGAAGGCAGTTACTGGGAAGCAGCTTGGCTATGGAGTGGGCTATGCCAACGTTTACGCTAAATATAACGGCAATGACAAAGTGGCTTATTGGGTTAAATATATGCCTACACATATAATCAACGATGAGGTAAGTGTTGCCTACGATATTATATTTACGCTGAACGACGCCGGTGAATGGGAGTTTGAGCTACCTGGCTTTACGGGCTATGGGTCAGAGTTGGAAGCACAATATACCGTTCTTCGAGAAGTATAATCTTTCCCGTATAAAACAGGGCTGAAAATTGGTGAATTAGCACTCTTGACGTTGGAGTGCTAATTTGCTACAATAGGGGTATTATGCAGGAAGAATTTAGCGAAATAATGAATAAATTGTCCGAAAATGCGAGATTCGCTTTGCAGAAATCGGACTACTTTGCAAAAAGATATAACAATGGATATATGGGGACGGAACACCTGCTACTTGGGATTATGTCAATGGATAATTCCACCGGTGCGAAGATGCTTAGAGAGGAGGGTGTGACTACTGATGAGGTAGAAAAGGCTCTAAACAAGGTTGCGGTGGAAGTACCTGGCTCGGATATGGCAATGATGTCTTTATCAGAGGCGGTGATTTTGACGCTTCGGATGGCGCGAAATTATACTCATGAACAGGGGCTCACAGTGATCGGGACGGAGCATATGCTTTATGCGTTGCTCTCTCAACCAAATTCGCGGGCGTCGCTGATTCTTAGCGGGCTTAAGGTCGACAACGACAAAGTTATGGATGAAATTGAGAAATTGGTAGAAGAGCAGACGAAAGATGAGAAATTGAAGGCCGAAAAAGCGAAGTATTTGAATAAGAAACAATTGAAGTTTTTGACAAAATACGGGAAAGATTTAACAGAAGAAGCTAAGCAGGGCCATCTTGATACCGTGATTGGGCGCGAGAGCGAGATTGAGCGGGTAGTGACCGTGCTTTCTCGGCGTACGAAGTCAAATCCGGTGCTAATCGGTGAGGCTGGCGTCGGTAAGACGGCTATCGTGGAGGGGCTCGCTACGCGGATTGCTAAGAATGAGGTGCCAGGGAATTTGATTGGAAAACATATTTATCAGGTGGATTTGTCATCTCTGGTTGCGGGGACTAAATTTAGAGGTGAGTTTGAAGAGCGTATTAAAGGGGTGATTGACGAAGCGGTGGGGGACGATTCGGTGCTGCTCTTTATCGATGAGATTCATTTGCTGTGCGGGGCGGGTTCTGGTGAAGGGTCGATGGATGCGGCAAACATTTTGAAGCCGGCGCTGGCTAGAAATACGATAAATCTGATTGGTGCGACGACTCTAGATGAGTATCGTAAGACAATTGAAAAAGACAAGGCGCTTAGCCGTAGATTCCAGACGGTGATGGTGGAAGAGCCATCGGCGGCGGTGACGCTAAGGATTTTGAAGGGGATTAAGGGGCATTATGAGAAACATCACGGGGTGGTGATACCGGATGCGTGCCTCGAGACGGCAATTACGATGGGGCAGCGCTATATCAACGATAGATTTATGCCGGACAAGGTGATTGATATTATTGATGAGGCTTCGGCGATTGCGAAGGTTGCGGCAGACAAAAAGGGTGGCGGTAAATACAAGAAGATGAAGATTGAAAAGTCGCAACTCGAGAATAAGATTGCTGAGGCGGCCGAGAAGGAAGATTATGAGAAGGCGGCCGGATTTAAGACGGAGCTTGCGAAATTGGAGAAAGAAATTAAGGCTCTAGAGAAGGCCGGTGTTAAAGATAAGGTGAACCCGAAACTTACCGAGGAGAATTTGGCTACGGCGGTATCGCTTAAGACTGGGATTCCGGTGTCTAAGGTGCACGGCAGTGAAATGAAGATGCTACTTGGGCTTGAGGATGAGCTGAATAAGTCGATTATTGGGCAAAATGAAGCAGTCCGAGCGGTAGCGAAGGCGATTCGTCGGGGGCGATCGGGAATCACAGATTCGAGAAGGCCGATTGGTTCTTTCCTATTTATGGGCCCGACCGGTGTAGGTAAAACAGAGCTTGCGCGGGTGATTGCGCGGGAAGTATTTGGCGGTGAAAATGCTTTGATTAAGATTGATATGTCGGAATTTGGTGAGAAGCACAATGTATCGAGACTGGTCGGTGCGCCGGCAGGGTATGTTGGATATGATGATGGTGGGAAATTAACAGAGGCGGTGCGACGCAAGCCATATTCCGTGATTCTATTTGATGAGATTGAGAAGGCTCATCCGGACGTGTTTAATTTGCTTTTGCAAATCTTGGAAGACGGTGTTTTGACCGATGGGCAAGGTAATAAGATTAAATTCAATAATACGATTGTGATTTTGACATCGAACTTGGGGTCGGCGGATATGTACAGAGAGAGCGAGCTTGGATTCACAGCGAAGACGGCGAAAGATAAGAAATTACTTGAGGAAGAATATGAGGAGAATAAATCTTATGCAATGAAGGCGCTCAAGAAGATTATGCGACCGGAGTTGATTAACAGGTTGGACAATATCCTGGTGTTCCATGCTTTGACGCGCAAAGATGTGGAGAAGATCTTCGATAACTTGATTAATGACCTTAAACAGAGACTCGCTACGAAGGGGATCGGCATTAAGGTGGATGATGCCGCGAAGAATTATTTGATTGAGGAAGGCTATGATCCGAAGAATGGGGCGAGGCCGCTTCGCCGTAAGATTGAGGACGAGGTGGAATCGATGCTCTCAGAGGAGATTATTGCGGAGAATTTGAAGAAGGGCGACATTCCGACCTTGAAATACGTGAACAAGAAATTAAAGCTAATTAAAGAGTAATTTGGAATCGAAAGGAGAAAAATGGCAAAAAATTATTTAGTTCCTACGGTGGTAGAGGAGACAAATAAGGGGGAGAGGGCGTATGATATTTATTCGAGGCTCCTTAATGACCGGATTGTGTTTCTTGGGGAGGATGTGAATTCGCATACGGCTAATTTGGTGATTGCGCAGCTATTATATCTCGCGCATGAGGATAATAAGAAACCGATCAAGC
Source organism: Candidatus Saccharimonadota bacterium (assembly GCA_017619315.1). GTDB lineage: Bacteria > Patescibacteriota > Saccharimonadia > Saccharimonadales > Saccharimonadaceae > Nanosyncoccus. Next base: position 39,994 of record JAFZSN010000008.1, on the reverse strand, counting down.
TTTACATTAATTCCCCTGGCGGGAGCGTGTATGATGGGTTAGCGATTATTGATACGATGAATTATATCGAGCCAGATGTGGAGACGATTGGAATTGGGCTACAGGCGAGTATGGGGGCGATGCTTTTGTCCTCTGGGGCGAAGGGCAAGAGGTATTGTTTGCCAAATTCGCGTATTATGATTCATCAGCCGTCATCCGGTACAGAGGGGAAGATTACTGATCAGGAAATTATGCTACGCGAGGGGGTGTTCTTAAAGAAGCGCCTCGCGGAGATTTTTGCCGCAAATACAGGGAAGGATTTGAAGCAGGTTGAGAAAGATATGGATCGCGACAACTGGATGAGCGCCGAAGAAGCGAAGAAATATGGGATTATTGACGAGATAATTAAATAAGATTATTAGGGGAGTATCTGGGGTGGATTTTTGGGGGGACGCTTGAGGATTATGGGGGGTGGCTATAGGAATAATTACTGGGGTGGGTGTTTTTTGATATTTTTTTGCTTATGTTTAATATTGACAAAAATGGGGATGCGTGATATAATTAAGGCAGAATTTTTGGACATCTCATCAAAAAAATATAGGAAAGGTGGTGATACCATGAAGATGTTTAAAAAATTTGTAGTCTTAATGTTAGTAGCTGCCTTGTTGTTAGGTGTTTCGGTACCGGTTTTTGCCGCTGCCAAGCAACCGTATAAGGACGTGATTTGTAATGGGACCGTCAACTCCGTTGATTATAAGGCTATCATTTTTTTAAAGAAATATGGCGCCTATAAGGGCATCGTGAAAGGTGAGTTCTTTTATCCGGACAAACCAATAACTGGTAGAATTTACTTTAAAATTGCCAGAAGGTTGTTTGGAAAGAAGAATGTGCCGATGACGAAGGCGGATAAAAAGAAGCTTAATAAGAAGGTTTCTAATTTGTGGGTTGCAAAAAAGAACAATGCCATTATAAAAAAATTAGGAGGAGTTAGCAATGACTTACCAACTATGACTCTTAATAAAGTCACAAAAACATATATCTCATCAAGTTTTTATGGTCTGATTAAATATCATAAAGAGGTGAGACGTGCGTTTAAAAAAAATATGAAAAAGTTAGCTTCGGCTAACTGAGACAGCTACAAAAATTGGGTCAGACTGATGTCTGGCCCTTTTTACTGGCAGGCAATATTGACTTCTTTATTACGCTTATATATAATCAAGTATATGGATAGCCATATTGGAGTAAAAGGTGGGTCAGTGTCACTGCATTTCAAGATCATATTAGTAATTCTTGGTCTAGTTATTGTCGGTTTGGTAATTGGGATAGTAGTTGTAACTAGTGGTGGCGGCAACAATACTGATGACGATTTGCTACCAGGCGATTATGTCTTGCCAGATGAATTACAAGAAGATAACCTTTCGTCGTCAGACCAAGTCATGAAGAAGGTTATTATAATGTCACAATCGCCAAATACTACATATAATGACATAGAGGATTACTATGACAAAGTAATAAGCGATGCTGTCTCGAGTGGTGATCATTATCTTGCTATGAATGTTACGGTCCAAAAAGCTTCCTATATAGCCGACATCGAGGAAGATTGTGAAAAGGCGATGAACTATGCAAATAGTATTGACACTTCTCCTTATTCTGACGAAGAATTGCAATTTTTGGTCTCGCATTTATTCTCGACCTTAGATTGCGAGGGTGAATTGATGGAGGAGCTATGATGTGCCAGTTTATAAGGAAATATAATGCTAAAATTTCGATTCGACTAGCCATAATTCTCCCACTCTTTCTTTTTGCGACGATGGTTTTTGTTGATGGAAGAGCGTTTGCCGATCCTAACGGCGCTGAGGGTAATGGTTCTTACAATGTTACCTACCCGACAAACTGCGATGCCCCGCATGCTTATTCTGTAATTTGCCAGCATAGTAACGGTTTTTACTATGGTGGGGCTGCGTGGAGAGTATTCGATTTGGATTCCCTTAACGTAAGTAAGCCTTCGGGTGGTGGACTAGATATAACTGCCGGGAACTTATTGCCTGATAGAGCAAAGCGAGCCACTGCCATCAATGAATGTAAAGCCGCGGATGCGCAGTATATGGCTTCTTTTGGTTGGGAAGGGATTACCCCCACTGAAGGTTCTGGAAATGGGTGGTATAATTATCAAATAGGCCCAGCGGCTCGCTTAGACTTGTATAATGGTGGATATCAGGACATAAAATACGCTGCCTATAATAAATACAAGAATATAAATAATGAAGTCGCAAAGAAATGGTCAGAAATTCGTGGTGGTTTAAAGGGCGGCAACCTGGGGAATAATATCAGGATCACGAATGGTGCGGCTGTCGCCATGTATAGACGTTATCTATATAATACACAAAAAGACGTATATCCAACACTAGAGAGTACTGAAGATATTACCGAAATTCCAGATACCACTGCGTATTTTTGTTTTAAAAAGTCATATGTAACAAAAGACGGTGATTCTTCTTTTCTTGGTAAGGCTTCTGTAAGTCAAGGAGCTTGGGACAATAACAACAACAACCAGAATCGAGATAGCACTGGTTTTATTAATAAATCCGAATCGGTTACATTGGAGATGCCAAGCGGTGATAGTGGCACGACAGCATATTTCTACCTTAGAATAAAGCGTGAATCGGGTAGTGAAAAAGCCAAATATCACTATCGTTCTGGGAATAACGTTACTAGTGACGGAAAGTTTGCGTGGAGTAGTGGCTGGCCGGATTGGACAATTGAAGGCCACAAAAATCTTAGCGACAGTAATGGTTACCTTATTAATTCTCCGAACTCTCATCATACTGTGTTGCCTGGCCAAAAGTATTGCTACGACTTAAACTTTAGGTCGGGTGGTGAAGACGATAATGATAAAAAACACACAGTCAAATCAAGGGGCTGCGCCAAAGCTCTAGTAACGTATTTTTATGGTTATTCTACGATATCTAGCGATACGCCGGCTACTAAATTATATACAAACAAGACTGGGACCGATGGATGGACTATGGTTCCATGTACCATTGCTGGGTGTAAGATTAGATTTAGGCATTGGATGAGGACTAACAATAACTATGGTTCTACAACGTATTCTATTAATAGAAACTATTCTAATTTTCATACAAAAGATGTCGGGAATATCAGTAAAATTTCGACGGGAAGCCTAAAGGCTAATCAGAAGCTGGTTGGTCCTAAGGTGGGCGGTACACGTGTTTATGAGAGTGGGGAACTAACTCTTTATCCTGGCATGAAGGTGTGTGAAAATCTGATTTTCACTAATAGTAACCATTTTCTTGAGAGTGAACGAAGCTCAATAACTAAACAAGTATGTGCATACGGAAAAGGTAGTGCAAATACCACTCTCGACATTTCTGTAAAAAACACGAAGGTTAATAATTACAATAAAGACGGGCTGAAAGCTGTATATGCGAAGCCTGGTGACGAAGTAGCCTTTGATGTTTCTTACGACCCAGCGTTGCAATATGCTTATTATATGGATCCGCCATACCTACGCATCAATCACGCTCCTGGGCAGCCCAATGAGCCTATTGGTGGCGGTGGTAAAACGTTGGGTACGGTATTTGATAATAATGCCGCAAGTTACAAAGTCAATAAATGGGGAAATGGCTTTAGCGTGTTTGGGGAAAACTTTACCTATAATGTAGGTTATTCGTTTGACAGCGGCGATATTACTAAGCGTGACAAAGAAGCCGACAATAAGCAAACTATCAGCGAGGCTTCTGTGGGGCTAGAGCTCAAAGAGCATGCAGAAACAAATGTCGCAGGTTCTTCAAAAACCACTCCGAGCCAGATTGATTTCTTCTCCGATACGTTTAATGGTAGTGGACATTTTATAAATGATGTAATAACTACCCCAGTTAAGAGTGAGGCTAGCGTTAAGGTGCCGTATAACTTTAAGACTTCCATCAGTGTTGAACTTGATGGCGCGAAGCAGATTAAGTTTGATGGTAAGACGAGACCGGCTTTTGCTTCTGGTGAAAGTGGCGGTGTGAAGATTCATGTCGATTTGCTTAAGAAACACAATGATTTGACTACCAATAGTGCAAACGAGGAGTATGCTACCAAGTCGGATGACGCTAAGTTCAAGGTGGTGCTATTTGTCCCGCCTGATGGTTCGATGAATATGGATGGGACACTTAATTACGGGTCACTTGATACCGCGCTTTGCAATAGATATAGCGGAAGCAGTGTTTGTAGTGAGGCTTATGTAGAAAAGTTGGAAAATGGAAAGGCGACCCCTCGCACGTTAAAGAGTATTGGTCTTAATGGTGGACCGACGAACGAAAGCAGTAGTATTGTTGTTCCGGATCTTGATGCTGGCACTAGGGTTTGTGTTGCTGCCGCTGTATATCCGTCTACGAGCGGGGCTGACGATAACCTAAGTCCAGAAGGTAGTAAAACTTGGAATGTGTCTGACGCAAAATGTTTTGCAGTTTATAAGAAACCGAGCTTGCAGGTGTGGGGTGGTAATGTATTCTCGGCTGGCAAGATCGATACTCCGGTTGCAGTAAAGAAGCATGTCTTTAATAATAATGGTTACGATGACTACAATGTTTTGAACAAGGGGGCTGGAAGAATTTTTGGATCGTTTGGTGAGATTAGTGTGATTTCACTGGGTAGCGTTTCTGGGTTTAGTAGTGGGGCGGCTACTGGATATGCTGGCTACAACGAGCGTGACCATGTCATGATTCCTCGCCAAAGTTTTCCTGCTAATATGCTGAACGTACTTATCAACCAAAAATTGCCGGTTGAATCGTTTGGTGGGTACGTTGGTGGTTCTGACTCTGGTTTCTGCGAACGAAGTAGATTAACATTTGCCAATACGGGTTGCAATAATGGGGTCACTACTGGATTGGGAGGGTCTGGGCAGTCTTCGGCTTCCGCTAATAGATCATCCCTCATCGCTACGTTTGTGAATATGAACGATGAAGAGAGGACTAGGAAGAATGTTACAGTAGAGACACCTGACGATGACTATACTATTAGCGAAGAGATATTGCTGGCTAAAGGGAATGGCGAGGAGGAGACTCCTGGCGAGACCAAGGTGATTTATGCCAAAAAAGATGATGTTACTATAGATACCAATATATTATATGATGACAGTGGTTACTATAAGCTATCTGATGTGCCAAAATTGGTTATCTATGCTAAGAATATTTGGATCAATTGCGGCGTGACAAGGATCGATGCGGTTTTGATTGCGGAGGAGACAGTTGATACCTGTGCAGATCTAGACGGTGATAGCATGGGTCGTAAGAGTTCGAACCAGCTTGTGGTCAATGGTACGATAATCGCTAATAAGCTCGAGGCGAGGAGGACTTATGGTGCAGCTGCAAGTGGTAACTCCATTGTCCCGGCTGAGATAGTTAATTATGATACTACTTTGTATTTGTGGGGCTCTAATCAGGCCGATGTTACGGAAACTGGTAAACTAGACGTTACTTATTCTAGAGAGATTGCGCCAAAGAGATAAACTTATTACGGGGGTGGTTATTGGGGTAATGGTTGACAAAATAGGGGATGAGTGATATAATTTTGATAGAATTTTGCAACATTAACATGTAGTTCGTGACATTTTCAGAAGGAGGTGGCTACTATGAAAATGTTAAAAAAATTAGCTGTTTTTATTGTTGTTGCAGCAATAGCGTCCATGATGTCATCTACGGTTTTTGCAGCTGCGAATAGACCCTATGTTGACGTGACCAAGAGTGGTGTAGGAAAAAACGCCTATAAGGCTATCTGCTACGTAAAGAAACATCATGGATATGATGGAGTAGTTAGTGGTAAGAGGCTTCATCCTAGCGATCCGACATTGAGGTTGAAAATGTTAATTATGACAGTTAACTTTTACGACATAGAGAATGTTCCTATTACCGCTACAGACCTAAAAAAGGCTAACAAGCCTATTACTTATAAGTGGTTGTGGAATAAGCTCGATTTGGTTGCGAAGAGGCTTGGCGTTACGATAGATAAACCCAACGCTACGAATCACATCGTATCTATGGATGGCGCCGCTGAAATATTGTGGAAGTTTGCTCGCATGAACAAAAAACTGCGACCAAAAAGATAATGTGGTTGCGCAAAATATGGGTTGAACGTGAGTTCGGCCCTTTTTTGTTGGGACTAAGAGCTTACGATGTTGTTTTCTGATTATGCTTATGTTAATATAATTATATGAGTGATGATATGGGCGGGAAAGACAAGCATTCTGCTTGGTTTAAAGTTTCGCTAACGATTCTCTTTTTGATGATTATTGGTTTGACAATAAGTATAATTGTACTGTCTATTAACCGTAGTGGCGGCAATGAGCCTGTGGGTGATTATAATTTGCCTGAAGAACTCGAGGGGGATAAACTTTCGCCTGAGGATAAAGTTATAAGGGATACCTCTATAATGTTGAATGACCCCAATATTAGCATGGAAGAGATCGAGACGTATTTTGATGATGTGATTAACAAGGCTAACGAAGCTGGCGATTATGATTTTGCTATTGATATCATATCTCAAAAGATGCTTTTCTTGGTGGTGAATGAAAATGATTGCGATAAGGCGAAGGATTATTCGGATGGCATTGATACGTCAATGTACTCGGAAGATCAAAAGGCTTATCTACAATCAAATATTTATTCGACCACATGGGAGTGTGATGAGGCGGAGGAGACTGAATGGTTAGGCGATTAGTTGGAGAGAGCTCGTGGCGCGGGACTGTGCTACGAAAAATAACCCTTGTGATTCTGTTACTATGTGCTTTTGCTGTTATGGGGCCCAATACTTATGCTAATGATGAGGGCGAAGGCGGTTGGTCTGATAGTACGTCGGCAAGCTGCGCCGACAATGCCTATGATGATCCGTGTCTCATTTGGAGGAAGAACAAGAAAGGCGAAACAGACTGGACGGTAAGCGGTGTTGAAGGTGGTGGGGCGAGCTGGAGAATATTTAAGGCGGTTGACAATGTGGATGGGCTAGACGATTACACTGGTTATGGTGGGGGGATTTTGCAAGGGAATAATTTAAAGAAAACCGCTGTAAATAACTGTAAGAGTGATGGGTGGCTCGTTTCTTATGGATGGGACGGGATGCACGGTAGCGCTTATGGGTATGATGATTTTAATTTTCAAATTGGGCCAGCAAGTCGTGAAAAAGATGGTGAGGCTCAGGCTGTCAAAAGAGCCGTGTATAATAATCACGGCGTAGTTAAATTGAAAGACTTGGATAATAATGGATTCCGGAATAATGTGAAAATATCACAGAGCGCAGCGCTGATTTTGTATAACAGATATTTGGCATCTGACGGGAAAGATGAGGTCGACTCCATCCCCCTCAACGTTGGTTATTTCTGCTCTAAGCCGGACCCGAAAAGCTTTCAAGGTTTAGCGGCTGTTAGCCAGGGCGGTTACGAAAATGCTACCATCAAGAATTCGACTGGTTGGGTTGCAAGTAATAAAAGCGTTAATATCAATTTGAAATGTCCGGACGGTGGGTGTACTGATGCGAAATATTTCTTGAAGCTTAAACTCGTAGGCGGTGATGGTGACACTACTTATAGGTTGGGATATAACGCCGGAAATGGAGCCAGTACTACGTGGGATCCAAAGAAGGGCTATAATACGATAGAGCCAACATCAAATGATAATGGAACTCAGCTCCTTAAAACCGGGAGTAGTGCAGGCGCATTTAGCAAAGTATTGCCCGGCGTGAAGGTGTGTCATAGTTTGGAATTCAAACCATACGGTAATTTATCTTCGAGTACTTTGAGGACGGTAAGCTCTTGTGCTACTGGTTTAGTTACGACTTTTGAAGGATATTCCGGCGTGTCTGGCGCGGCATCTGGTAGCACTGGTTGGGGTAATGGTAGCACAAATAACTTGGCCAACGTTAAAGTTGTCAATTGCTCAGCGAGTAGTGGTTGTGAGATTTCGTTTAGCCATCATGTCAGGACGAGCGATAATAAAGGAACTACGAGGTATCATATAGAGAGAACTTCTAATGCGACATCGGATGAATTAGGTGACAGGAAGATTGCAAATAATGGTAATTTTAACGGCGGCAGTGTGACTGGGCCTTTGACAAGTGGTAAAAAAGTAAGCGGGAGTACATTGAGGGTTTATCCTGGGATGAAGGTGTGCGAAAAACTGGTTTTTGAAACGAATAATGATTCGACAAAAACTAGGCCGACTGCAACCAGAGAAGTGTGTGTATATGTTGAGGGTAATGCGCGTGATGTGGGCGACAGTGATTATTTAAATATGAAGGTACGAAATAACGATGTTGATAAGTTTAATGAATTAGGTAGTGAGGCGTATGCGAAGCCAGGGGATCATGTTGATTTTGTTTCTTCGTATAATCCGCAACTACAATATGCCTATTATTTAACTCCTGATTTTTTGAAGATAACTGGGGACGGTCAGACTGGTCAGAAATATAATAATCCAAGTGGTTCGTCGCTCGGAGCTCTCTTTAATAGTAAGATGGGTAGTGGCCTGGGGTGGAATAATGGTTATGGGGTGGTAAGTGAGAACTTCTTCTCTACTGGTTTTAACAAAAGTTATACTGGAGATGTTGGAAGTGTTACCCCGATAGACAAAAGTGAAAATTACACAGTTTCGAATAATGAGGTTGGTCGCACATTGAAAGGGCGAGCTCAAACCAATATCGATACGGCGAGTGGTAATAACAAAACCACTCCGAAACAAGTATCGTTTAGCTACGCGGGCAGTGAATTCTTGAGTACGGTTAATATTGATTCGATTGGAAATGATGCCGCTGTGAAGGTGCCATATAACTTTACGACTAAGATAAGTGTTGACGATTTTAAAGTTAACGAGGAAGTCGGGAAGCCTGTGCTTGCAGCGGGCGAGAGTAGCAAGGTCAACGTTAACGTTGAAGTAAATCCAAAGAATAATGATTTAACCATGAATCGCGATGATAAAGCGTATGCGACTAAGACGGATGCGAAAATTAGATTCATTGTGTTCGCGCCGGGTGATTCTACCAATTTGGAGGGCGATGAGTCTTATGGGACTTATGAATCTTCTCTTTGTGGTAGATACTCTGGTAATATGGGTTGCTATACGATGACAAAGGATAATGAAATTTCGGAGACTTTAAATCAAGAAGGTAACACCGAAGGATATAAAGGAAAGCTTAAGAATGATAGTTCATTTACGGTCCCGGATTTCGATGCTGGCGTGAAGGTCTGCGTTGCGGCTGCGATTTATCCATCAACGAGCGGAAGCGACGATAATTTGAAGCCAGAGGGTGACGATAAATGGAATATCTCGGAGGCTAAGTGTTTTGCAGTTTATAAGAAGCCGAGCTTGCAAGTGTGGGGTGCTAACGTGTTCTCGGCTGGTGGATTGAGTACTCCTGCGGCGGAGAAAAAGCACGTCAGAGGGTTAAATGATTACAATATCGTGAGTATTGAGCCGGTGAGGATATTTGGTTCGTTTGGTGAACTGGGCGTAGTATCGCTTGGCGAAGTGAGGGGTTTTAGTAGTGGGGCAGCTACTGGATATGCTAGTAATAACGGTGGCGTTTTGTCGCCAAATCCGATTATTAATTCGGCAACTAATCCATGGGGGAATATGAGCGTGGATCCTGGTGGATTTGACGCTGAGAAATATGGCTCTAGTTTCTGTGAGCGGAGCAAGTTGACATTTGCAAATACATCAGAAATTGATAGATTGAATTGTGCAAATAGTACTCCGGGGTTGGGTGGCTCTGGTTTGTCGTCGGCTACTTCGAATCGTTCGTCTCTTGTTGCGACTTTTGTGAATATGGGCGATGCAGAGGCTGAGAGGAAAAACGTGGTAGTGATTAGGCCTGATGAGGAAGCGGGCCAATATGTGCTACAGGATGAGGATAAGCTTATAAGCAAGGGTACTACTCGGGTGATTTATGCTCAAGATAAAGATGTTGTGATAAACGATGATATTTTGTACGAAGATAATTTCGAATCTTTGACGGATGTGCCAAAGATGATTATTTATGCTAATAATATTTTGATTAATTGTAATGTGAATAGGGTTGATGCGGTATTGATTGCGGAAGAAGTAATTGACACTTGCGCTGATCTTGACGGTGCGGACACCAACGGAATAAGTTCGCGTCAGCTTATAATCAACGGTTCGACTATTGCGAATAAGATCGATGCGAAGAGGACTTACGGTGCGGCTACGGGTGCTAATTCGATCATTCCGGCTGAGATAATTAATTACGATACTACTTTGTATTTGTGGGGTTCTGATCAGGCCGACGTAACGGAGTCTGGTAAGCTGGATACTGTGTACAAGCGTGATCTAGCTCCGAGAAGATAGTTTTTGTGGCTAGTAAAATGCTTATGCAGTGCTTGAACTAGAATTCTCGGAGAGGGTTTGGTATAATCGTTCTTATGAAGAGTAGGAGTCAGTTTGTCTGCCAACAATGCGGTAATACTTACACGAAGTGGGTTGGGCAGTGCACTAATTGTGGCGAATGGAATTCTCTTGTTGAGCAAGTGGTTGAGCCGGATGGTAGTAAGAAGACGTTGATTGAAAAGGGTAGGATATCTGGTAAGAAGCTGGATTTTGTGAAGATTTCTACGATTACTCCTTCGGATGCGAAGGCGAGACTTTCTACTGGATTTTCGGAATTTGACACAGTGCTTGGTGGTGGCGTATTGATGGGGTCGGTGTGTTTATTGGCTGGGCAACCGGGGATTGGTAAATCTACACTTTTGATGCAGATATCGGCAGAGATATCGAAGAAGCATGATGTTTTGTATGTGTCGGGTGAGGAATCGGCTGGACAGGTGAAGCTGAGGGCTGAGCGGCTCGGTGCGGATTCGGATCGGCTGTGTTTTGCGGCTTCTACGAGCTCTAATGATATTGCAAAAACGATTGAGAGCGGAAAATTTGACCTAGTGATCGTGGATTCAATTCAGACGCTGGCGATGGATGAGATTTCGTCTGCGCCGGGGACGGTGTCGCAGGTGACGAATTCGGGGAATTTGATCATCCGGGCTGCGAAGCAAACCGATACTGCTGTTATTATCGTAGGGCATGTCACTAAAGAGGGGACGTTAGCTGGGCCAAAGGTGCTTGAACATTTGGTGGACGTGGTTTTGAATTTTGAAGGTGATAGATATGGTGGGTTTAAGACCGTGAGGGCGGTGAAGAATCGTTTTGGGTCTACGAATGAGGTGGCGATTTTTGAAATGATTTCTTCTGGGCTGCAGGAAGTTGAGAATCCATCTGCGGCACTATTGGCTGAAAGGACCAATACGGATGGTTCGATCATTTTGGCGACTCTCGAAGGGAATCGGCCGATCTTGGTGGAGATTCAGGCGCTTTGCACAAAGTCTAATTATGGATATCCGAAAAGGACGGCTTCGGGATTTGACCTGAACCGTTTGAATTTGCTTATTGCAGTGCTGGAGCGGCGTACGAAATTGAAATTGTCGGAATATGATGTGTATATAAATGTGGTTGGCGGGATACGACTGAATGATTCGGCGGCTGATCTTGCGGTATGCATGGCGATTGCGTCGGCGGTGGCGGGTAGGAAATTGAATGATAAATATGTAGTATTTGGCGAAGTGGGGCTGGGTGGTGAGATCCGGTCAGCGTTTAGGGCTGACCAAAGGATTGCTGAGGCGAAGAAGCTTGGGTTCTCGCATGCGATTGGCCCAAAGACTGTGCAGGATAAATTCGTGATACCGATGGCGGATCTTCGCGAAACTTTGATAAGGTATGTAAAATGAGAATACTTGGTATTGATCCGGGAATCGGCATTTGTGGGTTTGGGCTGATTGAAACGACTTCGAGGGCGGGGGCGAAGGCGCTTGATTTTGGGGCTGTGACGACGAAAGTTGATGCGCCGATGTCCGAGAGGCTGTTGGAGTTATATGAGTCTCTTTCTCAGGTGTTTAAAGAAACTAAGCCAGAAGTGGTGGCAATTGAGAAGTTGTTTTTTTCTAAGAATATCACTACTGGGATTGCGGTTGCGGAAGCGCGTGGGGTGATTTTGCTGGTGGCGGAGCAGTATGGAGCGAAGGTACGGGAGTATACGCCGAATGAAATTAAAAAGAGCTTGACCGGGTATGGTAGCGCTACGAAGACGCAGATGGAAGAGATGGTGCGAGTGCATTTGGGCCTCGAGACGAAGCCGAAGCCGGATGATGCGGCAGACGCGCTGGCGGCGGCGATTACGTGTAGTTTTCTATATCGTGAGGATGAGGTGGTTCAGGTGGATAAGTTTTCGAATTCGAGGCGGAAGTGAGTCTGCTATAATTATAAGATGGAGGAGAAATGATTTCACATATTAAAGGGACAGTAGAAGAAAAATTTGGTACGAACGGGCTGATCGTGGATGTCCATGGTGTGGGGTATGAGATGTTGGTGCCGGTGCCGGATTTTGAAAACGTGAATCTTGGAGACGAACAGAAGTTTTATACTTATCATCAGGTGAAGGAGAACTTGGAAGAATTATATGGGTTCTCGAGTTTGGTTGCTAAGAAATTGTTTGAATTATTAATTTCGGTGCAGGGTGTGGGGCCGAAGGCCGGGATTGCGATTTTGTCTCTCGCGGAGGCAGAGGAAGTTAGAAATGCGATTGCGAATAGTGATGCGGCGTTTATCTCTAAAGCGTCTGGGGTAGGGAAAAAGTCAGCTGAGAGAATGATTGTGGATCTTAAAGATAAGGTGGGGATTCCGAGCCGTTATGGTGCGACGGAAGTGAAATTTGGTGCTGGCGCACATGCTGATGAGCCGGATGAAGCGCTTGATGCTTTGATTGCGCTTGGATTCCCGCTGAAAGAAGCGACGGCGGCGCTTGAAAAAGTTGACCCGAAACTTCCGGTGGAAGAGAGAATTAAGTTGGCTTTGAAAAACTAGGGCGTTAAATAATTGGGGGTGTTTCCTGCGTAGTTTTTTGCTGGGTACTGATCCCCTGATTTTTTAATCTGTTAGTGGTTGCCAGGTGTCTAAGTGATAGTCTGCGCCGGAGACGGAGGCGACGGCGAGGAGGGGATCGTGGTGGCGGAATTTACTGTTTTGATATTTTAGGTAGCTTGTGGCGGCGAAATGCATCTGCGTTAGTTTCTTTGGTGTGATGGCGTCGAGGCCAGAACCTTGAGCGGGGTTATTGCGGTATTTTACTTCTGTGAAATAGATTTGATTGTCTTTAACGGAGATGATGTCGATTTCGTAGTAGAAAGTTTTGTGGTTCATTTCGATGACGGTGTGGCCTTGACTTGTTAGGTAGTCGGCTACGATCGATTCGGCTTTGTGGCCTTTATTGGTGGTGTTTTTTGGTGAAGCGGATTTTTCGTTTACAAATCCAGAGAGGGATTTGCAGGGTTCGAAGGACTTGCGGTGTTCTGGGGTGAGGCCGTATTTATAGATGGCTTCGACGTGAGACTTGGTGCCGTAGCCGACATGTTTATCGAATCCATATTCTGGGTGTTTGGTGGCGAGTTCGATCATGTAGTTGTCCCTTGCGACCTTGGCGATGATGGATGCGGCGGAGACTTCACGGATTTTGTCGTCGGCTTTGATACAGGTTGTGGTGTATTTTTCTAGCGAGGTGCCACGGAGAAAGTTGACTTTGCCATCGATGATGATTTCGGAGAAGGGTGCGTGAAGTGATTGAACTGACTTCACAGCGCGGTGGGTGGCGAGTTCGAGAGCTTTTGAAATACCTAGTTTATCTAGCTCTTCGGCGGGGATCCAGCCGAGGCCAGTGGCAGAAGATTCTAGGATTTTGGCGCTTAGGGCTTCGCGTTTTTTGGCGGTGAGTTTCTTAGAATCTTTTAGATCCTTGAACCAGTCCTCTTCTTCGCTCGGTAAAATAACTGCGCCAACAACAAGCGGGCCCGCTAGGGGCCCGCGACCGACTTCATCAATGCCGAGAATTGGCATCAGGCTTACTTAGCCTCTTCTGAATCTTTGGTTTCTTCAGCTTTCTCAGCCTTATCGTTGGCTTCTTCGGCTGGAGTTTCGACAACTTCAACTTCAGGAGCCTCGGCTGCTTCTTCAGCTTTCTCTTCGGCTGGTTCTTCTGGGACGGTTACGTCGTTAACGGCGTTACGGTCGAAGTCCTTGCCTTGAAGACGAGCTGATTTACCAGAGCGCTGGCGAAGGTAGCTGAGGTTGTTGCGGCGTACCTTTGATCTCTTAGTGATCTCGATTTTCTCAACCAATGGGGAATGAATTAGGTAGCTCTTTTCGACACCTACACCTGAGGTTACCTTGCGGACCACGATGCGAGCGGTGTGAGATTCTTTGCGATCAACACGAATTACGACGCCTTCAAAAGTCTGGAGACGGAATTTGTTGCCTTCCTTGATTTTTTGTGTGACTTTGACGGTGTCACCGGACCGAACATCTACGACAGCTTTCTTTTTTTGAGCGTCGCCAATCTGTTTCAATATTGAAAAACTCATATTTTACCTTTATTATTAGACGATTACCAGTTATTTTACCATACCTTCGGTGAATTAGCAAGAGGTAAATTGGGGGAAATTAGGGGAATTTATCGGCTGAAATTCCTTGACGGATTAACGGAAGCATGATATAATTATAGGTGAAGTTAAATTATGCTATGGCATAATTTTTATTTTGTATATTACAAAGGAGGGAACTTTATGGTTAGTTTTGAAAGAGATGGAAAGGTGCTTGCGCTGAACACGGAAGAGATGACTTATTTGGAGTTTTTAAATCTCTTCCAGCCTTATTTAGACGCAAAAGAGCTGCGTTCCATAATTCCGGATTTGGGTAAGTTTGAAATCTCTGTTGATGACGTAGAGTCAACAATCATGCCTAAAAATAAGATTTGGAGTGTGCTCACGGTTTTGGTCAGTAATGGACTCAGTATGAAAGCGGTATGTCATTGGTATGACACGGATCATATCGAGCCTTGTCGGGACCTGAATTGGTTGTTTTCGACTTATCTTAAAAGAGGCATTTCGCCAGACGATCTCGCGAGATCTTTCTCAGGCTTTCTTAGTAGAGAGCTTCTCGATGATAAGAAAAACGTGAAGACTCTGCTCGAGCTTGGCGTTAAGGCTGACACTCTCGTAAGGGACGTGATGAGTCGGGAGCAAATCGCCAAGCATTTTAACTTGCTTTATACCAATAAGGCAAATGTTAATCTGGTGATCAATACTCTGGGAGTCTTCCCTGAGTTTTACGATCTTTACCCGGTTAATTATCTGGTTGAGCTGGGGGCCGATTTATTGCGCATGTCGGAGTACATTTTTTATCCGACGCAACCTTACGTCGACATGGAAAAGTACTTGGGCGAATTGTATCACTGCGGCTTAAATTTGACGGAATTCGTCAGCCAGGTGGTTCTGGTGAAGAACCTGCATCTGTATGTAATTGTGCAGTTTCCGGAATTCTTCACGGACAGATATGTTGACGTAAAATCTGTCTTAAAGGACGTTTGTACGTTCAGGGCTTTGAAGACCCCGCTGAAACGCAATTTGGAAAACAAGTTGATCATATTGGCAAACTTTTCCAAGCTTGCGTCACTGGGGCTTATCGATGAGCCGAAGGTGGTGAAGAAGGACTGGAAGTGGGAATTGAACCGAATCAAGCGAAGCATTTTTGATATCGTTTACGACAGTCAAGGATATAATTTCAGATACCTCTTGGATGTGGACGATTTTAAATATGCTGAAGAACCGAAATACGTTGAGGAGACGGTCTCTGAACCCATGGAAAGTATTATTGATTCTGAGATCCCAGATTTCTTAAAGCCGCCCAAGCGCAAGAGAGTGATGATCGAAGAAGTCGAATTAAAGGTAGCAGGCCATTTGGTCAGGGTGCCGGAAGCGGCTCCGTCTGTCTTAGAGAGATAAGAGGGGGGGTAGTTTCCCGAAAAAAAGTCGCCTAGATAAGGCGGCTTTTTTCTTGCGGTTTTATTTTATTTGTTTGGTGGTAATGTATAATGGGTGTATGAGTGAAATGCTGTCGAAAGATAAGGATTCTGGTAATAACGAGTGGGAAATTCTTGAACAGGAGAGGCCGGATTCTGAGCAGTCTGGTGAAAGCGGTTGGGATTCTTTGGCAAATTATGAGCAACTGCCTCGCGTTGAAATAGTAGATATGACTAAAACTCCTGAGGGAAAACTCGCCAGTGAGTTTCCGGGTGGTGTTTATCTTTTTCATGGTGCTCCTGTAGCTAAGTTGAAGGAGATTTTTCGGTCAGGCGCAATAATGAATGCTGAAGCTTTGTATGATCAAAAAAAGGAAAAAGTGAGGGCACAGCTTGAGTCTGAAGGTAAATCAGAAGAGGAAATTCAGGAGGCTTTAAAAAAGACGGGTATAGCTCGGAATGGTGGGCAGGAAGGTATTTCGTGGAGTTCTAATGGGATCGATGCCCTGCCGGGTGAAGCTGGTCATATTGCTGGATTTGTTGCGGCGCCAGAATTGGTGTTGGGTGACAGTAAATTGGTGGTGCCGTCTAGCCCGGCGCCGTATGAACTGTTGCAAGTTTCTGATAGCGTTGATAGCCAGGAGTTTTTTAAGGCAAAAAGACAGTATGATGTGTGGAAATATAAAGAACCAGCGCCCAATGAAAAAGCTTCGGTTGATGGCGGTTTGATGTATTTATTCTTATATAATACGGAGTCTAGAAACTCAGAAAATGAATTGAGCCAGTTCCTGAATCGTCCGCTTGTGATTAAGTTTGCTGAAAAAGGGGGTTTACCTGCCGAGGAGTTAAGAAAGCATTTCCAGATTCTGGAAGATGGCCACGTGCGACTAGATGAGCAATTGCATCAACAAAAGTTCGACGAGAATTATTTGCCGCCAGTTGCGGTTTGGTTGCAGGCGATGATAGATAAAGGATTGTTTAAAAGTGATAGCTTTAAGAATACTTCATTGGAGGGGTCAGATTTCGAGGGGATGGATGTGAGTGATTTAATTAAAGAAACGCAGAATAATGATTCGTTGCTTTTTTACACTTTGCACTATGCCAGAATGGAAGCTAAGAGATATTTGGAGAAGTATGAAGAAGAGCAGGAGAAGGTGGAGCCGGTAAAGGCGACGGTGGAGTCGATGTATTTTGTGACTAATAAAAAAGATCTGGATATGTGGATGGATGAGATTGAGAAATCGGGACATTATCCGAAGGGCATATTGTTATACGATGACGAAAAAGTCGTGAAGCCAAATTTTGCGTCTGTAGAAAAAGGGGATCATGCTGAATTAGCAAACGAAATTGGTCGTGCGGTAGGTGCGGATGGTGATTTCTGGCAGCGCGAAATGGGGATGGATGTTGAAAACTTACCGCGTGCCGGGAGCCAAGGTCAGGTGCTTCGGGAGGATGCGGTCAAAAACGATACAGAAATAAAAGTGGTGGATGGAAAACTGACTGCTGTGAAGTTAGATTAAACTTTACTTTAATTAGACGTTGAATTTGAATTCGACAACGTCGCCGTCTTGCATGACGTAGGTTTTGCCTTCAGTGCGGAGTTTGCCGGCGGCGCGGACGGCTTGTTCGGAACCGAGTTCTTTGAGGTCGTTGTAGTTGCAAATGCTAGCGGCAATAAAGCCACGTTCGAAATCGGTGTGGATGGTACCGGCGGCCTCGGGGGCGGTGGCGCCTTTTTTGATGGTCCAGGCACGGCATTCTTTTTTGCCGGCGGTGAGGAAGGATTGGAGGCCGAGGGTTTCGTAGGCGGCTTTAATGAGCTCACCTAGTGCGTCGTCTTTGACGCCGTAGGATTCGAGGAATTCTTTGCGTTCGTTGCGGCTCATGCCGGACATTTCTTCTTCGAGTTTGGCGTTGACGAAAATAGCTTCGGCAGGTTTGACCAGATCTTTTAGTTTGGATTTTAGATCGTCGTCGGTGAGACCGTCTTCGTCTACGTTAAACATATAAATGACGGGTTTGTCGGTGAGGAATGGGATGTTTTCGTCATTTAGATCCTTTTTTCTTTTGGCTGCGATTTTGGCTTTAGTTTCTTCGTCGGCGAGTTGGAGTTCTAGGTTGATAATGTCGATGTCGTCTTTGGCTTGCTTTAAAATATCATCTTCGGGCTTGTTGTCGGCGCGGACGATATCACTTGATTTAAAAGCGCGGACTACGTGGCAAATGGCTTGGCATTCGCGGATGTGGGCGAGGAATTTGTTGCCGAGGCCTTCACCCTTGGACGCGCCCTCTACCAGACCGGCGATGTCGACGAATTCTACAGTGGCGGGAACGATTTTGTTGGTCTCGTACATCTTGGCTAGTACGTCTAGGCGTTCGTCTGGGACTGGGACGATGCCGACGTTTGGTTCGATGGTAGCAAAAGGATAGTTGGCTGCGAGTGCGCCAGCGTTTGTAAGTGCGTTAAATAAGGTGGATTTACCAACGTTTGGCAATCCGACGATGCCGATCTTTAAATTCATAACCAACCTGTGATATCTGTTATTATTGGTATAATTATATCATATTTCACGGTATAATATAAAGTATGGATAGACCTATAATATTTTTAGTTCATGGGTATAATGGAATACCAAAAATCTTTAATTATTTTAAAAAGACTTTTGAGAAAGATGAGTATCAGGTTATTATGCCATCTTTCCCAACGCAAACTGATATTACGATAGACGGATATTTTTCGGTCTTCGATCAGTACAAAAACGATTTGGGTGATAATACAATTATAATTGCACATTCGATTGGTAATATTATGTCTCTCAAATATTTGTGTAAGAACAATATTGCTATTCGCGGATATATCAGTTTAGCTGGTTTTGGTGAGCCATTCGTTCTTGAAGGCCGTGACGATTTGAATAGTGTAGTAGCCCCGCTTCGTTTCACGGAAGACGAGATGGCTGAACTATCAAGTCTGGTTGGCAAAGCATATTCGATTTATAGTGACAATGATCATATTGTTCCATTTGATGTTCTT
Source organism: Candidatus Saccharimonadota bacterium (assembly GCA_017619315.1). Classification (GTDB taxonomy): domain Bacteria; phylum Patescibacteriota; class Saccharimonadia; order Saccharimonadales; family Saccharimonadaceae; genus Nanosyncoccus. The sequence continues at coordinate 21,087 of JAFZSN010000008.1, read as the reverse complement.
AAAAAATACCCAACTATCATTGGCGCAAAAGATTGCTTTATTCCTGGAATTGGGCATATGGGTAGCAAGAGCGGATTAGAAGAGTTTCCGAAAGTCGTAGATATCGTAAAAGAGATATAAAAAGGTTGGTTTAGAACTTTTAGATTCTTACTTCTAATTCATAGCTCTTGAAATAATTTAAATTTTATGCCATAATATAGATGTGGTAGTTCAATTCGCCCATTCGCGTGCTATCATCATGGAAATTGAAGCCCCCTGGGCTAAATAATGAAGTAAGTTGAAAATCTTCTTCATGAATGGCAAAAAATACTAATTTAATTTTGGTATTTTGCTGTTCGTGAAGGAGATTTTTAGTAGAATACCAGAGAGGAGAAAAATTATGATAAAAGAAAAAAGTTTCTACGACGAGGCGAAAGATTGGGATTTTAGTGTTATCAAAATGGACGAAGAAAGTCTCACCGACTGGGATATGTATGAAATTCTCAGGCAAAAAGTCAATGAAAAGTCAAAAATTTTAGACCTTGGCACTGGTGGTGGCGAAAAAATTTTAAGATATTTTCCGGAAGTTGCAGAAATCGTAGGCACAGATTTATCGGAGGCTATGATTGAGACAGCTTGCGAAAATCTCAAAAAGTCCGGCAGAAAAAATATCGTATTCCGCACGATGGACAACTTCAAGATGGATACATCGAATGCGTATTTCGATATTGTAGTCGCGCGGCACACTTGCATTGATCCGGTACAAATTTTCAAAACCCTCAAACCGGGTGGAGAACTAATCGTCCGCGGGGTAGACATGTTAGACTGCTGGGAATTAAAACGTGTATTCGGTCGTGGCCAAGCGTTTCATGATAAAAAGCCAATTAGTAGAATCGACTATGAAGCAATTCTGGATGCAGGCTTTGTTGGTGTAGAACTGGTGCCAATTCATGTTCGCGAATACTATAAAACTGGAGAGGACTTGCTCATGTTGCTTAAAAAAGTGCCAATTCTTCAGAATTTTTCTGAAGACAGTCTCGAAGAGGAGTATATATATCACGAAGTAGAGTCTGACTTGTTTCAGAAGTATATAGAAAACCACAAAACGCCACAAGGGATATTGCTGATCAGGCGTTATTATGGAATAACAGCAAAGAAGCCGTTATAATAATAGAAGCAAATGGAGCGTAAAATAAGGTTGGTATAGAAATTCAAGATTCCGATCTTTAAATTCAAAACCAACCTTTTTCTGTTATTTATCTATATGCCACTCCCAAAGGTGTGAACGGTTGTGTCGTCTGATTTGTGGCTGATAGTGGTATGGTTGTTGGTGTGATTAAAGCTAGAAGTACCATCGGAATTATGTGTAAATGAAAAACCGTTGCCAGAACCATGTGTAAAACTCGTTGTACCATTAGAATTGTGGCTAATAGCAGAATTACCCATGATGCTGTTATGGCTTGTGATGCCATTCGAACTATGGCTTATCGAATTGTGGCTAAAAATGTCGTCTTTGTCGTCAAACATGCATTTTTCCTTTGTTTAAAAGCTGATACATTTAATATTTTAGCACAATTTAGAGCTCTGCCCTAATGACAAGAATCAAAAGAACCGCATCGGTGTTGTGGTTGGTCTGATTGTTTGTGAAATATTGGTGGTTTAGCGGCGATGCCTGTGATTGGGGCTATAATGGTGTCGTTATTGGCGGAAAAAGCATAAATCTCTCATCTTTGTTCCCCCTTGCCTCCTTACGTTTTTATCGACGAAAGGCTCAATATGTTTGCGGGTTTTCGCTTTCCGTCAAAATCCCCACAATGTCCACTATTGAGAACTACCATTTTTCTTCGTTTTCATCCCAGACTGAGCGGACGACTTTGTCTTCGAACAGTTTTAGGCTATTTCTTTTAGCCCTTTTTCCATGTCTATATATTTTGGTCGAGAAACGTCAATTTGCTCAGCAACATATGCTTGGGTTAGTCCGCGCATGCGACGAAGAATGGGATATAAAACTTAGGTTGGTTTAGAAATTCAGGATTCCGGTCTTAAGAATTTTGTGATACGATATAGAGAGTATATGTGAGGAGGTTATTATATGAGTAATGGTGCGTTTAGGGATGGGGCAACATTTTTTGATTAAGTGGGATGCTTTTTGTTTTTTGTGAGTTAATTATAGGATGAGTTACGAAAATGATAAATAAATCTTCTGTTCCAGGTGTGCTTTCAAAAGGGGATCGGATAGTGTCTGCCGTCGAGTCTTTGATGACTGGTGACAACAACCAACAGATTCTCGAAAATTTAAAAATGTATCATGATGCGGGCAGGGGTTCGAGGATAGCTATTTTCCACGAGAACATTGAGGAATCCGAAAAGAAAATGGCGGTGAGTGCCCTCGTGTACAATAAGATGAAGGATTTGGTAGAAAAAACCGCTGAAACCAAAAAGGAGCATTCCTTTATAGTGTTTGGCTGGGTTCAGGATGACAACTATTTGTTTAATGGGATTGGTAGTGATGTCGAGATTGGTGATGATTTTAAAAAATATTTTTATGATAAAAATCCTGATTTAAAGACGGGTGATTCGGCGGCTGATTTTAATTTGCTTTTGGGTTATTATCGGCAAGCGATTGATAGTCATATTGATAGGATGAAGGCTTCCGGAGCGAAGCCGCTGATTAGCCTTGGGCATACACATCCGAATGTTTCGGAGGCTTATGGAGACTATTCTTTGCCAGATTTGGTTGGCTTTTCTTCGCAAGAGGAGGCGATTCGTGGGAGGCGCGATGAGGGGGAATTCGAATATTGCCATATAGTATTACCAGAGGATGGCGATGTTGATTGTATGGCTTTTGATAAGGACCGAAATCGTTTTGAGAAGATTACGAAAGTTATATCGGTTGGACAAAGTGAGGAAGAGGAGCTCCCGGCGTATACTTTTAAAAGTTCCAAATCTCTTTCCGCGGCATCTTATGTGAAAGAAAGAAACGAGTCTGAGGAAGACGAGCTGTATGATAGTTGCGTCGAAGAGGTTATTCGAAGGCATCAGTGGGACAATATGGAAAAATAAATATGAGCCTATCAATTATTGCGATTATTAAGTTGAGGAAAAAGAAGAAATAAGGCCAAGTTGGGCTTTGGTGCTTATTGATTGTCTAATGATTTTTGATATATAATGGGATCATGATTTTGTTTTCGGATTTTGACAAGACTTTTTATTTAAAGGACGACGAAGAAAAAACTCGTGCTAATTTTGAAGCTGTAAAAAAGTGGCGAGCGGCTGGGCATCAATTTTGTATAACGACTGGCCGTAGCTATAGCTCAGTTTCTCGACAATTTCCGAAAATTAAAGAGATATGCGACTATTACATTGTTGATAGCGGGTCGATTGTCTTGTCCGATTCTAGTGAGATTTTGCATACTTTTTATTTCGATCAAGAGGTAGTTGATGGGATTGTGAAATTGTCGAAGAGTTTTCCTGAGGAACCGGTTCCTATTTATTACACTCCGGATTATGAGGGTATGGTTCATAAAAGAAAGGATGTAACGAAATTACGTCTTTGGTTTAAGGATCTGGGTTTGCTCGAAGAAGCTACTAAACAAACGGAGAGTGCTTTTCCGGTTTCTGCGTTTCCGCAGCCAGCTAGCCATAAGGAACTTGTTGGGCATAGAGGATTTATAGAAATTATTCCTAAAAAATATGGTAAAAGTAATGCAATAAAAGTTTTGCAAAAAGATAAAAAGTTACCAGTTAAGGATGTCATAACTGTTGGCGACGGTTTGAACGATTATAATATGGTTCGGGGTTTTGATGGTTATGCAATTAAGGGTTCTGTTCTTTCTGGGCTTGATAAGAATCTTAATGTCGCGGTTTCGGTGGCGTCACTTATTAATAAGTTGCTTAGTTAAGCGTTTTTTTGTCCTTTCGGCCATGCTATGAATTACGTGGCAGTTTCTTATGGGGAACTATCGCGAAAAGACTACTATCAATGGGGCAAGGATGAGGAGGCCGACGGGTTTGATGATTAGGCTGATGATTGCGATTTTTCGTTTTTTGGATTTGAGGCCAAAGATTCCGCAGATTAGCCATACGAGAAAAAGCGGGATACCGATGGTCATATAGTAGAAGGCGAGATAGGCTAGATGCCACCCAAATTGAGATGCATTTATGGATAATATGAAGGTGGCAAAATATAGAACGAGTGGGATGATGGCGCAAACTAAGGATACTACCGCATTGACGGGACTGTTTTTTGGCGGAGTTTTTGTTTGTGATTTTGTTGACGGCGTGTTTGATAGTTTTGAATACTTAATGGTTTGGTTGATGGCGACAATAAATGAACAAAGGCAGACGAGGATGGAGATGACCATCGGCCAACCCTGAAGGGTTTGGTTAGGATACCAGCTCGTTTGCATGATGATTGAAGATATGATGGTCGTCAGGAAACTGGCTATGCAAATTGCCCATGCAAGATTTCTGGTTTTTCTTGATTTGTCATTAACGTTCATGCTTTTATTATAGCACGGTAAAATAACTTGTTTTTAGATGCTATAATAGGGCTACGAAAAGAAACTTTATAGATAATGATATAATGATAGGGTAAAAAATGGAGAATTAGTATGGATAGTAAAAAGATCGAAAGTGAGATTAGAGATATCAAAGAGCGTAATGCGCGGGTTGAGCTTGATAAAAAGTGGGAGACTTCGTGGACGCGGAGACTTTGTATTTGTGTTTTGACTTATATCGTGGTGGTGATTTATTGTTTTATGATTGAGGCGGGTTCTAATATTTTTCTTTCCTCGCTTGTGCCGGTAATTGGTTTTACGCTTTCTACGCTTTCGCTCGGGCTTGTGAGAAAGGTTTGGGAAAAGAGAATTAAAAAGTAATTGCTCTATTTGGTTTTAGGGAAATTAAAATCTAGGTAAACGTAATTGTCCATGCTGTAAGAGAGGTTTTTGTCGATAGCCTTCTTGGCAATCTTGCAGATTTTGGATATGCGTTCGCCTTTGCAGAGTGGGTCGATGTACCTGACTTTGGCTCTTTGATGAACGTAGTAGACGTTTTTTGGTTTTTCTTTTGAGGTGTGAATTTTTTTGGCTTTTCGCCAAGCGTTGAAGATGTCTTTGTATTTGGAATCTTCGATTATTTTGATGATTTCTGATTCTTTCATGTCGTAAAGATCTTCGATCGTGATTTTTCCTTCGTCTTTTAGTCTTCTTAAAATGTCGGCGATAAATTGCATAGAGAATCTGGTCGGATCGTCGCGGTAAGAGACGGACATGATGCTGGTGACTTTGACAAATTTTCTGGCGATGGATTTGGTTTTGAAGCCAAGTTCGATTTCGCCGAATTCATTTTTTTCGATTTCGATATCGTCATAGATTTCTTTGACTTCGTCTAGGGTTAGTAGTTTGTGTCTATAATAAGCGTTTGATAAGGAGTACTCTAATCTATCTGCGGAGAGTTTTGGCGTGTCATTGTCGGCGATGGGATAAATGTGGTAATCGTTGATTTCTTCGATCTTGATGTCGTCTTTTTGTAGAAGTTTGTTTACATCCTTGGATCTTTGGATAAATTCGGTGGTTAGGCCTTCGGTAGATTCTTGTTTCTCCCAGTCACCATTTAGGAAGTCTACGCAATGTTTGAAGGCTGGTGTTGAAATGTCGTGGAAGAGCCCGGAAAGGGTTTGCTTTTTGTCGTGGGTGAAGTGCCAGACAATGAGAGCTACGGCAATAGAATGATCTAGGCTGGAATAAAAAGTGTGACTACTAAATAGGTCTGAATAGATTGTGCCACAGGTTACGCTGATGTATTTTTGGGTTTGGAGTTCTTTGGTGTTGATATAGTCGTGTAGCCAATTCGGAAAATCGGCGCTTAGAATTTTGAAATAATCATTGGTTTCGGCTTGCTGCATAGCTGTATTATAGCATGGAAGGTTCTAGGGTTTTGTTTTATAATATTAGGTATGGAATATAGAGAGTTTCGTAAAGATGATTATGATGACTTGAAGCGATTGGTGGCCGGCTTGCAAGAGTTTTTCGTGCAGATGGATGATGAATACCGTGAATTCTCTAATGTTGATGAGGGAAAATATTTAGACGAAATAATTGGAGATGCTGAAAGTAAAAACGGAAAGATATATGTAGCGGTAGATAATGGTAATCTCGTTGGATTCGTCCAGGGGGTAATAATAGAAAAAGATGATTTGCAGCACGTTCCGCAGCGTGATGGTTGGATTGGGCTTCTATATGTAGAGGATCGGTATCGCAATAAAAACGTGGGTAACGAATTGATGACGAGGATGCGTGAGTTTTTCCGTTCTGAAAATTGTGATTCCGTGAAGCTATTTTGCAGTAGTGCAAATGTGGGCGCGTTGGAGTTTTATAAAAAGGTTGGATTTGAAGTTAGTAATGTTGAACTAAAACTAAAGGAGTCTTTATGAAAACGAACTATAAAAGAAATGACGTTTTAATTCGAAGTTTGACCAAGGATGATGTGGTGGGGGCGGCGCAGGTTGTGGTTGAAGGTTGGCGAAAAGCCTACAAGGGAATAATCGATGATGAGTATTTAGACTCGTTAGATGTTGATGCGAGGGCGCAGGGATTTGCGGAATGCGTAGGTGATGATAATTTTATTGTGGCGGTTCTTGACGGAAAGGTGGTTGGTCTTTGTAGATTTGTGTTTGATAATTCCTTCTCGCCCGACATTGACTATGTTGATTCGGAACTAATGGCTATTTACACTCATCCGGATTTGAAAGGTCAAGGTATCGGTGCGAAAATGTTTAAATATGCGGTCAAAAAACTTAAAGACGATGGCAAACGCACGATGATTGTCTGGTGCCTGAAAGACAATGTTGATTCAGTAAAGTTTTACGAACATATGGGCGGGGAAGTAAAAGAAGAGAGAATGACGGAAGTGGGTGGCAAAGAGTATGCGGAGGTTGGGCTAGTTTATAATCTTGATTAAATGTAATTTATGATTTTGAATTAGGGCTTATGGTAAAATAGTATGTGATGAAGGAATTACATATTTTATTCACGATAATTACTTCCCTTTTTGGGTTTGCTGGTGGCGGTGGTTCGGATAGCGATTTTGACTCTGGTGGCAGCTTTGATTTTTCTGGTGATAGCTATGGGCATGGCGGTGGCGGAGGTATTGAAAACATTGATTGGTCTCATTTATTCTTGATATTTGTGGTTTCGATTGTATTTAGCGTTACTATATTATATATAGAAGATATATCCAGGAGGCATCGGAACCGCAAGGAGCTGCTTGAGCTTAGAAAAAAATATAGTGCTATGGATCAGAATAGCACTGAGCAGGAGAGGTGGATACATGCTGAGGCGGAGCGAATCTTTAAACAATATCAGCAAGATTGGTCGGACTATAACTTGGATAGTATTCGAGGCTATACAACCGATAGGTATTTTCAGCACGCGTGTTTGATGCTCGAAGCTGTTGACCAAATGAATCGGAGGAATGTTGTTAGTGATTTGTCAGTTGCAAAAACAACTTTAAATACGCAGGTTAATAGTGAAACAAAGTTACCAGCGGTGGTACAGTTAATATTTTGTTTTAACGGTACTGATGGATTGGTGGCAGTGGATACGAAAAAGAAGATCTTTAGCAATTATGCTCGTGGCATGATGGAATATTGGAACTATGTGTATGATGGTGGATCCTTGAAACTAGACGGTATCACTCAATCGACGGAGTCTACGCCGCATCTGGTTGAGAGTATTGCCGAATTTGCGAAAGAAAATAATCTATTCTATAGTGCGGATTGGGGGAGGTTGGCACTTCCGACTAAAGGGTTGATATTTGAAAATTATGACGTGCTGGCAGACGCTGATGTAAATAACCACGTAATAGGGAAATGGAACAATTGTTTGGTGCAGATTTATACTTATTCACCATGGCCGAGTGATCCAAATTTGTATTATATTGTTGGCCAGATAATCGTGCCGAAGACATATGAGGGAGTAATTGTGGAAGCTAAAAAAGCCAAGCTTAGAGTAACAAGGCCAAAAGATTATGGCAAATATGATATGGAGTGGGGAGAGTTTACTCGTCGGTATAAAGTTTATGCAGCTAGTAAGGATGCTTTGCCGGCATTTGAGTTGCTCGATCCGACCTTTATGGAAAAACTATATGAACGGAATTTGCCTTATAATTTGGAAGTAAAAGGCAATTGTATTTATATTTTTGCAAAAGTTAGGAATGCAAAAAAAGAAGATTATGCCGAGCTTCTGAATGTACTCTCGGAAGCGTTTGGCAAACTGAAGATGTAGGGTATATAATAAAACTATGAGAATTATACTTGCGAGACATGGTGCGACAGAATGGAATACTGATGGGCGGTTGATGGGGCGAAGAGATGTGGTACTGAGTGAACTTGGGCGGGAGCAGGCGGAGGCTTTGAAGCAAAAATTGGCTGGCGTAGAGTTTGATTGTTGTTTTTCGTCGCCACTAACCCGGGCTAAGGAAACGGCGGAAATTGTTTGCGATGGGAGATGTGAGATTTTTTATGATCAAAATTTGATGGAACAATATGGTGGGGAATTTGAGGGGACGGTAGTGAACGATTGGGAAATGTATAGAAATAATGAAACGGTTGAGTCTGGTGCGGATATTATGGGCAGGGCGGCTTCGTTCCTTGAGATGGTTAAACAGCAAGATTATGAATCAGTGTTGGTCGTAAGTCATAGTGGGCTTTTGATTAATTTGCGACATTTGATTCTGGGTAGAACCGGCGAGATAAATTACGGTGAATGGCATTTGCCAAATTGCGGGTTCGCAGTGTTTGAGATTTAATTATTTTTAGGCGAGATGTCCGCGGCGGAGGGTGAGGACCTTGTCGGCACGTTTTGCAACTTGACGTGAGTGCGTGACAATGATGACAATTTTGTTATCCTTGTGCGCGAGATCACGGAAGATATCGATGATTTTGTCTTCGGTGTCTTCGTCGAGATTGCCGGTGGGTTCATCGGCCATGATGATTGGGGAATTAGAAGCGAGAGCGCGGGCGATGGCGACGCGTTGTTGTTGGCCGCCGGAGAGTCGGCCGACGAGGCGTTTCCCTTCTTCGGCAGTGATGCCGACACTGGCTAAGTATTTGTTGGGATCGGCTTTGCGGTTGTCGAAATCGGAGGCGACTTCGACGTTTTCGGCGGCGGTCATGTATTTAATTAGGTTGTAGCTTTGGAATACGATGTTGACGTATTTCAAACGAAATTCTTGGCCAGTAATTTTGCGAAGGCTTTTATTATTGTATTTGATATCGCCGTCTTGGAGTTCGTCGAGGGCGGAGATGAGGCTTAGGAAAGTGGTTTTGCCTGAGCCGGATTCGCCGACGATGGCATAGATTTTGCCGGATTCAAATGTTGCATTGATGTCGTTTAGGACTTTTTGTTTACGATCGCCGTTTTCGTAAGCATAGGAGAGATTTTCGATTGTTAAAGTATTTTTCTTGGAGTTCATATTATTCCTTTCCAGTTAAGATTTCTTTTGGTTGATAGCGCATGATGTTTACGGACGGGATGATGAGAGCGAGGATGATAACGAGGTAACCGGTGACGAAGAGGAGGAGATAGTCTTCGGGTCTCGCGTTAATATCTAACTCGACTATTTCGCTGTCTCTGCCTGCTTTCATGATGTCTTTCATGTTGGAATCATCTGACATGTCGGGCATGGATGGGGCGCTGCCGCGGGAGCTGCTGCTACCACCCATTGGGCTTGGCATACCGCTCATGCTGCCTGGGCGACCAAAGTTCTTTTCAGATTGCTCGTTTGACGATGCGGTTTGACTATCTAATATGGCGTTTCCGAGAGTGCCGGCGAAGATGGTGCCGGTGACGCTGGCGAGGACGAATCCTAAGGTGCCGACGATTAGTAGTTCGGTGATGATTTGGCCGATGATGTTTTTCTTGCTGGCGCCGAGTGACATTAATACGCCGATTTCGTAGCGACGATCTTTGACGTTGATGGAGACGATGAGCGTGACGATGATTACTGCGGCGACGATGACGATGATGAGAATGGTGTTTGCAAAACCGCCAACTGATTCGATGGAACTAGCTACGCGATCGTATTCGGAAGTATCGACGGCGACTTTTAAGTTTTCGTCGGCGAGTTCAGTAAACTCGGTATTGATTTTGTCGACAAATTCGTCGGCGAGGTCGGAGTTTGTCATATAGAAGTTGACGTTGTCTACGTCGTAGTTGCCGTCATTGTAATCGTCGGTGCTAAGGAATTTGGCGGCGGTCTCGGTGTTCATGTAAATAGTGTTGGCGTTGGCGCGGGCTTCGGAGCTGTCGTAAATACCGATGACGGTGAGTTTGACTGAATTTTCGGTATAGATGTTTTTAATTTTGAAAGTGTCACCGACTTTCAATGAATTTAATTCAGCAAATTCGTAGGAAATCATAGCAGCGTCGGCGGAATCTTCGTCGAAGTATTCCCCTTCTTTGATGGTGATGGTTTCGTTCGCGACGCCGTCGATGTAGGCGTAGGCATTGATGCCAGAGATGGTGATGTCGGAATCGAGAGTTGAATCATCGTCGGAGGACTCTTTACCAAAGCCGAAGCCACCAGGCATCCCCATACCGCTCATGCTGGGGCCTTTGGTTTCAACGACTTCTAGGTTGTAGGAGTTTGCAGAGGCAGAGACTTCGTATGAGTAATCTTTGATGTAGCTAGTGTAGGAAGTCGCGATTTCGTTTGCGGTCTTGACATCTATGCTGGGGCGAGCCATATTTTTGAACATTTCGCTGGGGTCACCACCTTTTTCAATGTCCTCTTTTTGATTGTCGCGGATAGTTTCCATGTCGGCCTGGATTGAGACAGTGCCGCCGAGATTGGATTTAGCGTAATCCATTTGAGCCGAGACTGCGGATTTGATAATGAAGGCCGCAAGGACAAGATTGGCCATCATGAAAAAGATGAGAGTTAATATTATAGTGCGCCCGAGTTTGCGCTTGATGGAGAGCCAGCTCCGCTTCAACATATTTTTAAACATTTTTTACCTTTCTTTTGATTGCCTCTATTATGCAGCGCGAGGCTTAAAGAAAGCTTAAAAATGTTTTCAGTTTTTGTTTGTCATGTTTAATCTTTTGGCGATTTTTTCACATTCTTGGTAGACTTTTTGCTCGTCGATGGTGAGGAGTTTTTTGTCTTCCATAAGGATATCACCATTTACTATGACTGTTTTTACTTCGGAGCCGTTGGCGCTATAGCAGAGGGCACCGATGAGATTGTTTTCTGGTACAAATTCTGGGGTATTTAAGTCTAGTATGATTATGTCTGCGAGTGCGCCTTCTTTGATTACACCGAGCTGATCTTCCATATTCAGGGCCTTGGCGCCATTTGTGGTTGCGAATTTTAGGACATCCTCGGCGTCGATACATTTGGCTTTTTTCTCGGCGCCTTTATAGACCAGGCTTGCAAATTGCATTTCTTGGAACATGTTTTGGGTGTTGTTGCTGCCGTTGCCGTCAGTACCGAGGCAAATGTTAAGGCCGGCGTCTTGGAATTTTTTGGCTGGGGCAAAGCCGTTACCCAGTTTCATGTTGCTGCGTGGGTTAAGAGCGACGCTGACGTTATTCTCTTTTAGAATTTTAATATCGTCGTCGGTTGCTTTGACAAGGTGGGCGGCGATGGTTGGCAAATCAAATAGCCCGGAGTCTGCTACGAATTTAACTGGTGTGATGCCATTGTTGTTTGATGCGATAGTTTCCATTTCGGCTTCACTCTCGGAAATGTGGATTGTCGCCATGAGGCCATTTTCCTGGCCGATTTTTTTGATTTCTTTTAAGAGGCTTTCGGGGCAAGAGTATGGTGCATGTGGCCCTAAGGCGAACCGCAATCTGTCGCAATCGTTATTTAATTTTGCATCGGCCATAAATTCGTTGATTCTGCGCCAAGCTTCTTTGTCAGAGGCTTCACCTACTAGGCCACGGCTTAGGATAGCACGGATGCCACTCTCGCGTACGGCTCCTGACGCGGCGGCTTCGGGGCCGGTCTTTTTGCCTTTGATGCTGCTTCTGATATGTATGTCCACGAAACAAGTTGTGCCGGTTTTGATCATTTCGATGATGGCGAGAAGTGAGGTCCAGTAACAGTCTTCTGCGGTTATTTCGTCTTCGACCACCTCTACGCTGTGAAGCCAATCAAAAAATTCAAGGTCGTCGGCATAATTTTTGAAGATGCTCATGTAGGCATGAGTGTGCGCATTGATTAGGCCTGGCATGACGAGAGAGCTTGAGGCGTCGATGACTTTGTCGAAATCGGTTTCTTGTGGTTGGTCGCTACTTGGAAGGATTTTGCTGATGCGCCTATCTTCTATAATGATATTTCCGGTTGAAATTGTGAAATCGTCGTTTTTTTGTAGCAGGATTTTGCCATTTTTGATCAGTAGTTTCATTTTTTCTCCAAATATATGATTTTTATAAATAAACTTATATATTATTATATAATAATAATATGATTATTCCTAAAAGCCAGAGGCGAAACATCGTTCGAGGGGTGTCTTTTGGAATATTAATGTTGGTTATTGCTGTCATTATTTTTAACCGTTCGTTTATATATGATTGGTGGCGTGGTATTACGTATGCGCCTTCAGAGGAAATGTCACGAATTCGCTCTTCTTTGAACTTGACTGGTGAGGGCGAGTTTATCTTTAATTCAGTTCAGCCGAGCTTGATTGGTGGGGCGGAATTTAATGCAAATTGCCGTTCTGACACAGATACTGAAATTGCAGTTTTAGGGTGTTTTACTGGTGATAGTGTTTTTGTGTATGATGTTCAGTCAGATGAGCTGGATGGGATTAAGGAACTAACGACTGCGCACGAATTGTTGCACGCTGTATGGGCGAGATTAGATAGTGGCGAAAAGACCAAAATAAATAGTTCTTTAAGGAAGGTTCTTGAAGGTGGTTCTAGCTATCTAGAAGATGAGATGAAAAACTACAACGAAAATCAACGGCAGGAAGAATTGTATGTAAGGGCGGGTACGGAAGTGAAGGATTTGCCGAGTGATCTTGAAGAGCATTATGCAAGGTATTTCAAAAACCAGGACGCTGTGGTGCATTTTTATGATAAATATATCGGGGTGTTTAGGGAACTTGAAGCTAGTCGGGAACAGACTAGAGTGCAGATGGAAGAAATAGATAATATTATTCATCAGAAAAATGATGAATACGGTGCTGGGGTAGAGCAGCTGAATGAGGAGATTAACGAGTTTAATAAATGCGCTGAAACCGTCGGGTGTTTTAGTTCGCAGTGGGCTTTCGATTCGAAGCGTGCGACTTTGGTTAGAGAGCAGGAAAACTTGAAAGCGCTTTATAATGAGATTGATGATTTGATTGAGCAGTATAATCAGCTGGTCGAAAAATATAATAATGATGTGACTATGATTAATAAGTTAAATAGTCAGATTAATTCAAATAGTAAGATTGAGGATATTAATGAATAGCGCTTTTTATGATTTGAGGTGGGACGAGGGGGGTCCCAAAGGTTGAGCCTAAAAAGCAGTAATTATAAAATGCGGAGGATAGGGGTTCTAGTGGCGTTTTTTGTTGGTGTAGTTATTTGGTTGGTGGCGAATCCTGCGAGCTACGAATCTTTATTTACGAGAGTTGAAAATACTGGAGCCGAGAGTGCGATAGAGAATACTGAGCCGAATGGGGTCGAGCCTGGCGTGGCGAGTGACGGTACGGGGTTGGCATCTTCGGTGCTGGAAAAACTTGAGGTGAAAGGGCGGGCGCCGAAGGCTGGCTACAAGAGGGAAGAGTTTTATTCTGGCTGGCCAAATGTAGATGGATGTTCTTTGCGTCAAAGAATCATAAAAAGGGAATTGGGCGATTCGGCAGTGCTCGATGGCTGCAATGTGGTGGCGGGGGAATATGATGAGCCTTATACTGGTGAGCACAAAGTTTATTCCCAGAAAGAAGATGTTAGCAAGATACAGATTGACCATGTGGTGGCGCTTTCAGATGCTTGGCAAAAAGGTGCGCAGTATTTTGACAAAACGGTGCGGTACAATATTGCGACGGATCCATTAAACCTTTTGGCGGTTGATGGTTCTGCTAACAAGCAGAAATCAGATGGTGATGCAGCAACGTGGCTACCTAGTAACAAGAAGTTTCGTTGCCAATATGTTGCGAGACAAATATCGGTGAAGTTTAAATATAGTTTGTGGGTGACGGATGCGGAAAAGCAGGCGATGAAAAATGTTTTATTAAATTGTCCAAATGAGCCGAGTGTTGGTATATAATATATATAATTAAGCTATATTATTAAGCATGTGGAGGTTAACATGAAAAAATATGTGTGGTGGAGTACGATTGTTGCAATTATTCTGATAGTTGGTGCGTTTTTGCTGGGCAGATTTGTCTTCCCGAATGGGGGGTTGGCTACTTTGCCGAAGCCCGAGATTGCTGAAGGTCAGCGCGGAGAACTAGGGATTGATAAAAATGTAAATGAAGAGACGATTGATTCGTATTTGGGTAGAAGTGATGCGGTATATCGCGATATGAGAATGCTTGTTGACCCAGGTAATTACGAAGCTGTGGGTGGCGATTCGATGTTGTCTGGTTTTGTAAATGGTTTTACTGTTGTGCCTTTCCCTTATGTCGCAAATGTGAGCGGATTGCCTGAAGAAGTCGGAAATACTTATACGGGAACTACGCTGTTCCGTCAGCATTCGGATGGTTCCATAACTCCTAACTACGAAGAATCTATGGATATTTTGGAGGCGCTTTTCCCGAAAGACAAGGTGATTTTCTTGATGTGTGGCGGCGGTGGATATGCTGGGATGATGAAAAATCTATTGGTGACGCTTGGTTGGGACGAAACGAAGATTTATGATGTGGGCGGGTATTGGTTCTATAACGGCAATAATAATGTTGAGGTGAAGCGAACCAATGGCAACGACGAGATTGTGTATGATTTTTACAAAGTTCCAATGTATAATATTGATTTTAGTTCGTTGACGGAGATCCGGTAGTGGGCGACAGAGTAAAAAAAGAAACTCCGGCTAAAGAAACTTCGGCTAAGGAAGTAGAGGAAAAAAAGCGAGCAGAGAAGCAGGTGACCATCAAGCAGAAAATGGCTCAGCTGAAGGTTTGGCATTTAGTCGTACTCTTGATTGTAATAGTGGGGGGGACTCTGGTATTTGTCGGCGCTGCGGCAGGATGGTTTGGCAGAGAGAAGGTAGTATTGGATACGAATTATGAATGTGGCGATAAGTGCGATTCTGTTATGATAGACATCGGTGTATCTGAATATAATAAATTGATCGACGAAAAAAAATCGTTTATTGTATTTGTGGATCAAAATGGTTGCCATACGGCGGAAAGACTAAAAGGGTTTTTGGATAAGTATACTGAGGGGACCGATGTTAAAATTTATCGTTTGATGTTTAGCGATTTAAAAGAGTCTTCGCTATATAATTATGTGAAGTATTATCCTTCGGTTGCCTTAGTATCTAAGGGTAAGCCGGTGGTGTGGCTTAGGGCTGATGAAGACGAGGATGCGGATAAATACAACGATTACGATAGTTTTGTGAGGTGGCTGAAGGATTATTTGTAATTTTAGTAAAAAATGGTGTTAAAAAAACATTGGGTTGTGGAAAACTTTGCTATTTTTGTGGAAAAAAACTTGACATACCCATAATGCTAATGTATTATGAAAATGTTAAAGGTTATACATTTAACAATAATAAAAATTAATTTCCACAAAAAAGAGTGGAAGGAGAAAAATATGAAAAAATCATTAATTGCAACAGGTGCAGCTTCGATAGCTCTTGCTGCTATGCCGATGGCTGCTACTTTTGCTGGTACTTCGACGGTGACAGATACGCTCAACGTCAATATTCCAGCTTCGTGTACTCTCAGGAATAGCCTTACCGTAGGTGAAGCTACTTCGACTGAAAACGTGTACAACGTTACTATGAAGAATGGTCAGTTCCGTAATGATATTGGTCAGAGTGATGCAGATGGGGGTAGTCATGATAGTACTATCGTTGTGAACTGTAACGTTCAGAGCGGTTCGTCTGCTGAGTGGTCACTTGCTGCCGCTGGTAAAGCAGGTGCTACTACTTTGTCAGGTTCTGCTGGCTCGATTAGCACTGCTGTTCATGGTGATAGTGATACCAACTCTAGCTGGGCATTCAAAACGGCTGCGAATGGCGTAGATTATGCTCAAGGTTATGCTTCCGATACCTTTGCGCCGGTTCCTGCTAGTGCGACTATCGCAACCGGTACTGGTAATGCTACGTTTACTATGACTTACCAGGTTTACATTAGTACAACTCAGCCAACTGGTACATACTCTGGTGGTGTGGTTTACACTTTGACTAACCCACGTAGCTAATTTGCTATTCTAAAATACAGTCCCTCTTGGGGCTGTATTTTTTTGTTGTCCTATGTTATTATCTAGAGTAAGTAAAGATGAGGTAAACATGTCTAAGGAGAAGAATAACACAATTGTCGTAAAATCGATTTGTCTTGCCATAATTATGGTTATTATTTGTGTAGTAATTTGGCTTTTGACTCATCAGACTGAGAATCATTACACGATTTCTGAGGATGAAGCGGATACGACTTCTATGGAATGCACGAGTACGAGTCTTGAGGATGCCTTTTTTGTTTCCGAGAGAGCACAGAGGTACGAGCATTTATTGAAATTTCTCTTTAAAGATGATAGGTTGGACCAGGTGTCATATGATTATTCGAGCGTCTATAATTCGGAGGGCGCAGCGTCTGGTGCTAGTGCTGACCTCCATACAAAATTCTTTAAATTCATGGATAGTGTTAGTCTTAGCAATGTAGAATTAAATCCTAATTTTGCTCCGGTAAAGTCTAAGCTCAAGATATCACTATACTGGGATTTATCGAAGGTGTCTGGGGTTGTTGCGCCGGTGTTCTTTATGACGGAGGATGATTATAATAGTCTGAATAATAGTGGGAGATCTGAGGTCAAGCGGATGTATGAGGATAAAGGTTTCTCTTGTACCGTTACAGATTAGTGTGATATAATTTAATAATAACTAAAGGAGGTAAATGAATAAGAAAGTTAAGTGTCTTGCGGTAGTGGGTGCACTTTTTCTGAATCTAATATTTGGGGTCGTTTTTGGCAGAGTTTATGCAGATTCTAACTCGATGACAATATCGCCTCCCAATCAGAGTATCATTTTGGTTCCTGGTGAGAAATATACAAATTCACTTAATATCTTTAATGCGAATGATAGTACAAGAGACTTGAAATACGAGATAAGCGTTGGTTCATTTAGCCAAAAAAATGATAATGGTAAGGATGATTATGGGACCGTGGATCTTGTGAGTGAGTCTAGTTATAACCAGATTATGGACTGGATAACGTTTAACAAGACTAGCGGCACTGTTTCCCCGAATAAATCGGACGACGTTGTTTATACAATTGATGTACCTGAGGATGCTCCGGCCGGCGGACAATATGCGACAATTGTGGTTACCGATGTGACAACTAGTAGTGCGTCAGAGGGGGGTAATATTAATATTGATCAATCTTTCCAGTTCGCTTCAATTATTTATGCTGAAGTGGCGGGCGAAACAAGAGAGGAAGGGTTGATTAAGGAAAATGCAATACCGTCTTTTCTCTTGAGTGGACCACTTCAAGCGACTTCTATGGTAAGAAATAATGGTAACGTACATACGGAGGCGAAATACACTCTTCAGGTGTGGCCACTATTTAGTGATGAGGAGATTTGTACGAACGAAGAGAATCCAGAGACTAGCTTGGTGCTACCAGAGACGGAAAGATATCATGCACAAACCTGCGAGCTTCCTATGGTGGGGATCTTTAAGGCTAAGCAAACTGTGCAGATATTCGGCGAAGTATCGGTGGTAGAGAGGACTGTGATTATGTGTCCAGTCTGGCTACTATTTATCATTATTTTTGTAATTATAATGCTGATTATTTGGATTTTTGCTAAAACTAAAAGGAAGAAGAATAGCAGAGCGGCGCATCAGGATAGCGAAGAGTAGAATAGGCTTTGGATAGAAATATCGCCCGGGATTGGGCGATATTTTTTTGATATGGTGGATTTGCATAAGCATTATCTTTGTATTGAGATTTTTGTGAGTTTGTGATACTTAGTTTTGCTATGAAGCGAAAAAAATCAGAGGTAGAGGATGTTATGCGATGGTTCAAGAATGAAGTGACGCATGATAGGGAGCCGTATGTGATTGATGCTGAGCAGGCGGCGGCGATAGTTGATGATTCGATGAACACGGTAGTGGCGGCCAGGGCTGGGTCTGGGAAGACGAGGACGTTGGTGGCTAAAGTGGTGTATCTGGTGGCTAAGAGAGGAGTCTCGCCAGAGGAAATTTTGGCTTTTGTTTTTAATGCGAATGCTGCGAAGGAGATAAATGAAAGGCTATCTAAGATGCAGGTTAACGGGGAAATAGTTATCCCGGATGCTCGGATTGCGGTTACTTTTCATGCGTTTTCGAGGAAGATTGTGTATAGAGTGAGTGAGCGCGCGCGGAAAATTGGGGAGATTTTGGCTGACGAAAAAGAGAGATTTGTGAGGGAAATAGTGGGGATGATGGCGAGGGAGGAAAAGTGGAGAAAGATGATGAGGCTATTTATTGATGGGGCCAGTAGTGAGGATGGGGTGGTTCTTAGCGAGGAGGAACTTCTCGGGTTTTCGAAAATGATGACGACGTTTATCAACCGAGCGCAACAGAAGTATTTAGGGGGAGAATTGACGCTCGGAGAGGTCGCGAAGGAGCATCTTGGGAAAAGGAGCAATTCCCTTTGCTTAGATTGTGAGAATTTGGATTTTGCGGCGCTTGACGAGGGAGTGCGGGACGCTATGCGGGAAGGCCTGTTTGTGAAACTAGGGGTAGAATGTTATCGGAGATACCACCAGATATTATTAGATGATGAGGTGAAGGAGAAAGTGTCGGGGAGGCGTGGGGCCTGGTGGATTCGGGATTTTGGGACTGATTTTAATCTAATTGTGTCGTGGGCTAGCAAAATGATTATGAGTGGCGATGAGCAGATCTTGGATTCTCTTGAGGGTGTGAAATATTTGTTAATAGATGAATATCAGGATTTTTCTCAGTTATTTTTGGCGGTGATACTAGCTATTAGACAGGTGGCGAGGGGGGCGAAACTGTTCGTGGTGGGGGATGATTGGCAGGCGATTAATAGGTTTGCGGGGTCTGATGTGGAGTTTTTTCGGAATTTTGAGAAATATTTTGCTAGTGGCGGTGACTCAGGATGCGCTAGATACGAGATTACGACAAACTATAGGTGCGACAAGATGATAGTGGAGTTAGCTCGGAGATTTATGAGGAAATCCATGAAGGAAAGGGGCAATTTTAGGGCCTTTAGTAAGAAAAGCGGGAAGGTATTGGTGGTAGATCCAAGAGAAACGGAGGTGGGGTATGCTTTGGTGCCGTATGATCTGAGGGTTAGTGCGGAGGATAGGATTTTAAGAGAGGCGACGGAGCGAATGGGGTGTGCGGTGGTAAAGAAATCGATGGTGAGGTATCTTAAGACTGTTTTAATGATTGTGGCTCAGAATTTGGGAGCGAAGGAGATATTGATTTTGCATCGGAATAATGAGACGAATATCGGCGGGGCGAGCCTGGTGGGGTTTGGTGAGGGACTAAAATGGGGGTTGGATAGGTTGGGGGTGATGAGTTCAGAGATATTTGAGGAAAAAGTGAAACTTATGACAATGCATAAATCTAAGGGGCTGGAGGCGGATATAGTAATTATCTTGGAGGCAGATGAGGGGGTAATACCGAAGTTGCACCCAGACACGATGCTTTATGGGATATTTGGCGAAACAAATGAAGTAGCGCTAGATGACCAAAAGAGGTTGTTTTACGTGGCGATGACGCGCGCAAAACGCCAACTATATATAATATCTGAGGGCGGTGGGTTTATGAAATATTTGGGGAGGGGTGTTATGGGTTAGATTGGTCGTGTTTGCCGCAGTGGTCGTGATCGGGGTTGGTTTCGAGGGGGTGATGGTGATGGTGCGAGATGTGGGGAAAGATGAATTCTAGGCCGATTTTTAGGATAATAACAGAGATAATGATGCCGATATAACCTTCGATATTAATATGCCAGATAAGAGAGACGATAATAGATATTATCACGGCGAGGGAAATTAGGGCGTCGTTAAACGTTTCTAATGCACTAGCGAGAAGTACTTTGGAATGGTGCTTTTTGCCGGAGTTTCGGAGGTAGAGGGTGAGGGCTAGTTTCGCCAGGAAACCGATAATTACAATTATAATAGTCGGCGTGTCGTAGTCTGCGGATTCTGATTCGATGATTCCCTCGATTGATTCTATGAGGAAATGGACCCCTGTTGCTACGATGATTATAGCGATAAGAATGGTGGTAAAGCGCTCAATTTGGTCGCGTTTTTTCGAATATTTGTCGTGGCTGCTGATTTTCTCGCTAATAATGACCAGGAATCCTGATATGGAGTCGATAAAACTGTGCGTCGCATCAGAGGTGATTGCTACGGAACCAGAGAGAATGCCTACAATAATATTAAATATACCAAGTAGGAAATTGGTAATAATGAAATAATAACCGGCTCGTACTATAGATTTACTGCGTTTTTTGTCCATGGTGTTATTTTAGCACGTTGGAGGGCGGTTTGTGTGAGGAATTAACCGAAAATATTGTTAATTTCGGTCATTTATTACAGGGGTGAAATTGGGGTGTGAAAAAATATCAAAAAAACTTCAAAAATAGGGTTGACGGGAAGGAAAAAGTGCGCTATAATGGTGAAAGTTTAAGCAAGTCGATATTTTCGACCTCTACAGAAGGAAATGGAAGCGAGGAAATCTTTTGAGGTCGCTAAAATGGCTTCAAATATTTCTTAAAGACTCTCCAATTAACAATTTGGAAACGATAAAGATTTTAAAGACGGAACAGCAATCATTTTTGTTTTATCAAATGTCGATTGCTAGTTAAGTCAATGCATAAAAAGGTAATTAAGGGCACTGATAGTGGATGCCTTGACAATCAATACCGATGAAGGCCGTAGAAGTCTGCGATAAGCCTCGGGGATCTGACAGCGAGAAATGATCCGGGGATTGCC
>JAFZSN010000007.1 GCA_017619315.1 Candidatus Saccharimonadota bacterium | reverse complement strand
CACTAGGTTCTACTCACGATATCATTACTGCAACTACTGTTACTACTGGTACATCTTCTTGGGCGATGAAACTCACTAAAACTACCAACAGCTATACTCCAATCATTGCTGGTTCTACTGACGATACTAATAGACAAACAGGTGACCCAGATTTCTCAGGCTATACTGCAGTACCAGAAGAATACACCAAAGTTGCCTACTTCCCATCTTCTACTGACATAGGTTCAGGTGCTTCTGGTTCTAACCTTACTACTACCTATAGGGCCTATATTTCGCAGACTCAACCGGCTGGTACTTATGTAGGGCAAGTTAAATACACCCTAGTCCACCCAAATACTGCCTCCGCTCCTACTCCAGTCTATACCATGCAGAACGTAGCAAACTGGAAGAACAAAATAACCACTGGCCAAGAAGTCACCGTAAAAGATGCTCGTGATGGCAAAGAATACACTGTAGCCAAACTCGCCGACGGCAACATTTGGATGACGCAAAACCTAGACCACGACGTAGATTCTTCTTATGACTATAATTCCACCAATACTGATGTTCCAAGTAACTGGAGCGATACACTTACTAATACCTATGCTACAGGTACTACGACCTGGAATAGTTCTAACACCACACCAGAGTCTTACGACCCAGGAGATTTATGTTGGAATGGAACCATTAGAAATGACTTGGATGGTACAATAGCCAATAGCACAGTGGCCTGTGGTAATGATAAACACTACCACATCGGCAACTATTACAACTGGACTGCCGCAGTAGCCATGGCAGACTCTTCTAGTTACACAGCAGACAATACTAATGTAAACCAATCTATCTGTCCAGCAGGCTGGATGTTACCAAAGGGTGGTACTACTCTTACTGGTTCTGGTTCATTTATTTATCTTAAAAATCAACTTAGCCTTACCTCTGGTACTTCTGGCAATATTCAAAACTCGCCAGTCTACTTTGCTTATGGCGGGGGCTGGTACGGTAGCTCAGTCAGCGTTGGTGGCAGCGGGGTCTATTGGTCTTCGGTAGTGCACGATAGCGGCGTCGCGTACATTCTGAGCTTCGATCGGTATGGCTTCTTGTTCCCGCAGAGCAGCGGCGAACGCAGCTACGGCAACTCGGTGCGTTGCGTGGCTCGCTAGACTGCGGATTAATTAGCACTCGAGGCTTTACAGTGCTAATTTTTGTGCTATAATTGGGACAGAAAAGGAGTGATAATATGGGTTTAAAACCACTTAAAGATAGAATTGTAGCGGTAGTAGAAAAGCCGCTAGAGAAGACGAAATCGGGGATTTTGCTTGGTGAGGCAAAGGAAAAGCCGGCTTATGCAGTGGTAGAATCGGTAGGCCCGGAAGTAAAGGCTGTAAAAAAAGGTGACAAGATTGTGTATAAAGAGTATTCTACGACTGAGATTAAGTTGGAAGATAAAGATTATATTATTGTAAAAGAGGAGGATGTCCTAGCGACATTATAAAATATGGCAAAAAAGATTTATTATGAGACAGAGGCACGCGAAAAGGTGCTGTCTGGTGCGAAACAATTGTATGATGCGGTAAAAGTAACTTTTGGCCCGAAGGGTAAGAACGTCATTATTGAAAAGGAATATGGTGCACCGGTGATTACGCACGATGGGGTGACGGTAGCTGAAGCAGTGGAACTGCCAAATAAAGACGAACGTCTGGGTGAAGCAGTGGGGGCGAAGTTGATTAAAACTGCGGCGCAGAAATTAAATAAGGTAGCGGGTGATGGAACTACTACAGTAACGGTTTTAACTTATAATATTTTGAATGAAGCGAATAAACTGATTGCGGCGGGGATGAACCCGATGGAACTTCGGCGTGGAATTGAGAAAGCTGGGGCGGAGATTGTAAAAGAAATTGAAAAGTCGTCGGAGAAGATTGAGGGCGATTCTAAAAAGGTGGCGGAAGTCGCGACAATTTCGGCGGGAGATGCAGAGATTGGTAAACTGATTGCAGAAGTGATTTCGAAGATTGGCAAAGACGGTGTAGTGACGGTAGAAGCAGGACAAGGACTTGAAATGGAGCAGGAAATCGTGGAAGGCTTCTCGTATGATAAGGGGTATGCGTCGGCGTTTTTCCTGACTGATGTGAATCGGCAAGAGGCGGTGTTTGATAAGCCGTTGATTTTAGTGACAGAAAACAAGATTTCGGCGGCGAACGACATTTTGCCACTCCTTGAAAAATGTGCACAGGCGGGACGAAAAGATCTCGTGATTATTGCCGAGGAAGTGAGTGGGGAAGCGTTGTCGCTTCTAGTTCTCAATAAATTGAAGGGGGTGTTTAATTCGTTAGTCTTAAAAGCACCGTCATTTGGTGACCGTCGTAAGGAAATTATGGAAGATATTGCGATTCTTACGGATGCGACGGTGGTATCGGCAGATAAAGGCCTGAAGCTCGAAGAAGTGGGGCTTGAAGTGCTTGGTTCAGCAGGGAAGATTATTGCGACGAAAGACGGTACGACGATCATTAAGGGTGCTGGCGATAAGAAGGCGGTGACGGATAGGATTGAATTAATTCGTTCGCAAGCTGAAATGGCAAAGTCGGATTATGAGAAAGAAGAGTTTGAAAAACGTGTAGCAGCTCTACTGGGCAAGGTAGCAGTGATTAAGGTCGGTGGAGCGACGGAAACTGAGATTGATGAGAAAAAATTCCGTGTGGATGATGCGGTAGCGGCAACTAAGGCGGCACTCGCTGAAGGTATTGTGACGGGTGGTGGGGTGACGCTGGTCAATGCGGCAGCGGTGCTTCCTGATAGTGAGCCAGGGGCACGGATTGTGAAGAATGCGCTGAAAACTCCGTTCTTGCATATCGTGGAGAATGCTGGACTGAATGCGCCAGCGTTATTATCGGAAGTGGAGAAGGCAAAGCCAGGATTTGGCGTAAATGTGATGGCGCCAGAAAAAGGTTTGATTGACCTGAAAAAAGCAGGCGTGATTGATCCGGCAAAAGTGACAAAGGAAGCAGTGAAAAATGCGACTTCTATTGCGGCGACGGCGATTACGATGGGGGCGCTGATTTGTGAAATACCGGAAGAGAAGCCGGCAACACCGGATATGGGTATGGGATACTAAAAAATAACCCCCTTGAGGGGGTTATTTTTACATCTTGTCGATGGATTCGACGAGGTAGAGAAGAGCTTCGGCGCGCTCTTGGTCATTTGGTATTTCAGTAGCAGCGCGGTAGGCTGGCTCTAAAATAGTGTAATCGCGGAGATCTTCAAAGATATTGCGATAGATATTGAACTTTTGTGAAGGATTCATATTGAGATGGTCAAGTAGTGGGACGAGATCGCGGAGAGCGGCTTCCTTTACTTGATGCATATTGAGATTGCCGGCTGGCATATTGAATTTAGGTGCAGGAGCGAAAGCTGGTTCGTAGGCGGGAGCGGCTGGCTGTGGCATTGGCTCTGGAGCAGGCATTGGTGCTGGAGCGGTTTGTGGCATCGGCGGAATCGGAGCAATTGGCTCAGGAGCAGGTGCCGGCATTTCTGGGGCCGGGGCTTCTGGCATATTTAAATCAGGAAGAGTAAGTGGCTCAAGCGGAGCAATCGGCTCAGGAGCAGGCATCACCATTTCGACTTTAGGTTCTGGCTCTGGTGCCGGGAAAGGCCCGACTGGCTCGGCGAGTTCGCCGGTGTCACCTTCAGGAATAGAAGAAGGCGCTGCTACCGGATCAGAAAATACCGGATCAGCATTAGTCGTGTTAGTGATATTGTCAATTGCTTTTTGTAGATCGTTATCTACGGTTTGATTTTGGTCCATTTTGCCCACCTTTTAATATTATACTTATGTTAATTGTAGCACAGATTTTTCAAATGCGCAAGAAATTTACGATTTTATCAAGAAAGTCTGGCTTCACTTCTTCCATTGGTAAATGATTACCGAGTTGATCGACGATTTCTTCGCCACTGCCTTCAGGGAAATAAATTTTGACTTGAAGGCCGAAGCGTTTTTTAGGTATTAGAATAGCAGAGTAATGTTCGCCTTCTTTTAAAATGCCGAAGGCGCGGAAATCATCATAACTGTGAAGTTTGTTTTCTTCGGTGAGACCTTTGCTATCTAGGTGATAACGTATTTTACGAGGCGGGCGGAGGGAATAGATTAAAATAGTAATGACGCTAAGGATAATAAGAATGAGAAAAGTCCAGCCTTTGAAGAGAATAGCAAGTGCAGAAAGACCCGCGGCGACAACAAATAAACCGATATACCACCAAAGATTATGATCTCTTATAATGTATTCTTCGGCTTGCCAGGAGACTGGCTGTAATGCTTTTGCCATAAGTTGATTATAACACGATTTTACAAAAAATGAGAAAGTGTGGTAGAATGGAATGAATGGAGGGTTACCCAAGTGGCTGAAGGGGACGGTTTGCTAAATCGTTAGTCTGGAGTGATCTGGAGCGGGAGTTCGAATCTCCCACCCTCCGCCATGCTTCCGGAGGGAAGCACACAAAAGAGAGATATCGTTCTCGCTTCGTTCGAATCGAATCTCCCACCCTCCGCCATTGATTTTTATTAAAGAGTGTGATATAATTAGGGTATGAGAAAGATTTTGAGAGTTATTATACCAATATTAATGTGTGGGATTTTTGCTGTGGCGATGGTGTCCAACGTGTCGGCGCTAACTTTGCAGGAAGGCGCGCAGGCGGCACAATGTGATGGTTGTCCGTCGGATTTGTTTGGAAATACTGGGGTATTTAAGCAGGTGACGAATACGATTCTTTATATCGTGGGTATTATTGCGGTGATTATGCTAATCATTGGCGGTATTAAATATGTGGTGTCGGGTGGTGATTCGAAGAAAGTGACCGATGCAAAAAATACGGTACTTTATGCGATTATTGGATTGGTGATTTGTTTCTTGTCATTTGCGATTATTAATTTCGTGATTTCGGCGTTGCCATCTTCGGATAAGAATAAGGATGATAAGACCGAGACTTCTTTAATCCAGTCGGCTAACTGCTAGAAGTGCAATAATGATTTTCTTTGCTCCGGCTTGCCGGAGTTTTTTTACGGCGGCATTAATGCTGGCGCCTGTGGTCCAAACGTCATCAAAAAGAAGGTAGGTTGCGGAGGGGTTGATTTTGATTTTAGGGTTCAAAGTGAAAGCGTGCTCGGCTTGGGTGAGACGGGTTTTCTTGTCGGAACCGACTTGAACGGTGTTTTTAGTACGGAGGAAAATGGGTTGAATTTTACAATGCTTGAGTTTAGCGAGAGATTTAGCGATTTTTGCGGTATGGTCAAAGCCGCGGCTCCGAATGTGATTGGTGGCGGTGGGAAGGGGAACGATGACGGTGTTTATAGGTAGATTCTGTGGCAATTTGGTGGCGAGAAGCTCGGCTAAGATAGGTGCGAGAGCGCGAATGGAGTGATATTTATAATCGTGGATAAGTTGGTTTAGAAGGCCGCTCCGCTCGTCGATAAAATAGGTTGGTGGGAGATTTTGACATTTTTTACATTTGCTGGTGGTTTTTGGGTTTTTACAACGTGGGCAAAAATTGATGCTATTTTTGATAATGTATTTTTTACAACAGTCGCAAAGTGGAGTGCCAAGTCGCCCGCAACCCCTGCAAGTATGGGGTGCAAGAAGGTCGAGAAGACTCGGGAATGTTGTATTTTTTACAATAATCGGCATAATATCTTGATTTTACATAAAAGATGCTTTATAATAAAGCATAACAATATAAGTGGAGGAAATATGGCTCGTACAAACAGTGACGATTTGCTGATGGAGGATGATCTCGCTGCTGCGTTTTTGGGAGGAGATGATGATCTCGCGGCACCAAAAGAAGCGGCTGAAGATTTGCCTCAAGAATCAGGCGAATCAACAGAAGATGAGTGGGAAACTGCCGACGATTTTCCTGGACAACTCGCTGTAGATGTCTACGAAACCGCCGACAAATTAGTAGTTAAAGCCCGGACTGCCGGCATTTCGAAATCTGATCTTGATGTCAGTATTTCCGATAATATTTTGACAATTTCGGGCGTGCTTTCCGGTGGTGAGGATGAGCAGACGACTAGATGGCATATTCAAGAGTGCTATTGGGGCGAGTTTTCGCGAACGATTGCGCTTCCAGTGCAAGTGCGCGAGGATGAGAATAGCGTAAAAGCAGAGCTCAAAGACGGTGTGCTTACGATTACCTTTGAAAAGGAAAAGACTGAAGCTCCAAAGAAGATTGCTGTACAGTAAGGTCGAGGCGGGTGGCCTCGCAGGGTTCTTGTAACTAAAAAAATATCTCCCAGAAGGGAGATATTTTGGGTTTGCTTTTTAAGAGCTGGTGCCGCCGATAACGTTTGAAATAACAAAATTAACAATGGCGAAAGACAGAACAACGATAATCAGACCAATAACACCGTAAAGGATGGTATCTTTGGCTTTTTTGACTTTGCCAGCATCGCCAGCAGAGGTCATATAACCAATACCGCCAATAATAATGACGACTACGGCGACAATGCCGAGAATGCTAATAATACCATTTAAGACACCAATAATGGAGGAGCTTAAATCGCCACCTTGGCCTATTGGGTCTGGCGTTGGATTAGTGCTAGTGCCGGGTACTGTGGTTTCTTCAGCGAGAATAGTTAATAGTTTATTCATTTTTAATCCTTTGTTTATAAGTTAATTCTATTTTATAATTATCTTTTAAAAAATGCAAGACTTTTTTGAAGATAATGGTTAGACGTCGGCAATTGTTATTGGCTGGGTGATAGATGTTTCTTCTGGTGGCTGTTCAGTAGTGGATTTTCCAATTACGCCAATTGCCCAATTGACGATGGCGAAGGAGAGGACGCAGACGATGAGACCTATACAGGCGTAAAGGATAGTATCCTTTGCGGACTTTAGCTTGCCGGGGTCACCGCTTGAAGTCATGTAACCGAAACCGCCTTTAATAATGAAGATGACCGATATAACACTGAGAAAACCAATAATAGAATTGAGAAGATTTAGAATAGGCTCAGATATATCGTTGCCAGTATTGGCTGCCTCGATGATCTTATAACCAGAATTCGAGATGATGAGAGAGAGACCAACTATGGCGAGACCGATAAGTGAATAAACAATGGTAGTCTTGGCTTTTTGAAGTTTGTTTGGGTCACCAGCTGATGTAATATAGCCGATACCGCCGATGACGACATAGACGGCGGAAACGACACCCGCAATACCAATAACCCAGTTGATGACATTGGTAATAAGGGTTTCTGGCTTGACGCATTCTACGTTTTTGTCGGCAATACAGTTTGCATCGAAGGCGCCACTGCTGCCAAGCATGGCAATACCTACTGAACTGATGATGATATTGGCGAACACAACTACGGCTAGCCCAATGAAGGCTCGCGTGATGGTTTTTTTGCTAGCAGCGGCTTTGGTGGGGTCGCCAGAGGAGAAAATATAAAGATAGCCACCGTAGATAACGTAGCCGATTAAGAGGTAGGTTACTATCTTGGTGATGGCGTCAGCGATGTTTTTAGCGATTTGCCATATATTAGAACTTAGTTTTTCTTCGCTAGTCCAGTCTTCGTCGATGCCGCAGTCCCAGGATGGCATACCGAGAAAATAGCGGCAACTACCAAGCTTGTTGCTGGTGCTATCGGCGGCATAGGTGTTTGTAGGGACCGTTGCGAAAGCGAAGGTTGTCAGCATAAGGCTGATGATGAGAAGATGCTTGAATAGTTTTTTCATTTAAAAATCCATGTTTAAGTTATTTTAATAGTAGCATGTTTTGCAAAAAAAACCAAGCTCGGTTGACAGATAAAAATTAGGTGGATATGTTGTTGACAAAAGTGCTTATGTGTGCTATAATAGTTACACGCCTTTAAAAGGGAGGCGGGTTTTACTATGATAGTAAGAAAATGGACAAAAAATCGACTGGGTAATGCCATTTTTGGCTGTCTTTTTGCTATTATAGGGATGTTTGGTATTTTGATGGTCGAGCCGAGTGCGGATGTTTATGCAGAGCCGTCGACAGGTACGGCTACAACTAGTACTGCGACTACGGCTACAAAGTCGGAGACTACACAGACAGAGCAACAGACTTCGGTATCTTGTGAGGATAGTTTGGGGGCTTTGGGGTGGTTGGTTTGTCCGACGACTGGTAAGATTGCCGAGGCGACAGATTGGCTTTATGAGCAAATTGAGGATATATTGGTAATCAATCCGGTGGAAATGAAGGACGGGTCGCCGATTTACGAGATTTGGAAGTATGTGAGAGGGATAACGAACATTGTATTTATTATACTGTTCTTGGTGGTGATTTATTCGCAACTAACTGGAGTGGGGATTTCGAATTACGGGGTGAAGAAAATTTTGCCAAAGATGATTGTGGTGGCGATACTGGTGAATTTAAGTTTTATTGTTTGTTCGCTAGCGGTGGATTTTTCGAATATTGTAGGAAATGGCCTCCGAGGGGTGTTTACTTCGATTGAAGAGTCGACGATGGCATCGATGGAAATTGGAGTGGGATCGAATTTGTCGACGGTATCAATATACGGAGCGATGCAGGATGGGTTGGCGCTAGGGATTGCCGGTGGGGTGATTGCGTTTGAGACGGGTGCGATTTGGATGTTGATACCGGTGTTACTGGGGGCGTTGGTGTCGGTGGTGACGGGTCTGATTACGATTGCATTGCGTCAAGCGGTGGTGGCGCTTCTCATTATGATTTCGCCACTAGCGATGGTGGCATTTATGTTGCCAAATACGGAGCAGTGGTTTAAAAAATGGCGACAATTGCTTACGAAGATGTTGGTATTTTATCCGATGTTTTCACTATTGTTTGGGGCGTCGAATCTGGCAGGTTGGGCGATTATTACTAGTGCGAAGAGCGGATTCGGGGTGCTTCTTGGTGTGGCGGTGCAGATTTTCCCGCTGTTCTTCTCGTGGAAGATGATGCAAATGAGTGGGACATTCCTTGGGGATATCAACGCGAAAATGCGGGCTTTGGCAGCGAAACCTCTCGCGACAAACCGAGCGTGGGCGGATTCACACCGACAGCTTACACGTGCGAGACATCTTGAACGTAATCAGATGCCATCAGCAAGGTTAATGAATTTTTTGGCATATCGCAAGGCAGCTCGTGAAAATGAAACAGATTCAATAAATACGCATCTCAAATCGAAATATACGGCAATGAGCGATGCGAAAGATTATGATAAAAACGGGAATCTTTCAAGGCGTGGGTTAGAGAGATATAATCGCCAAGCTCTTACAATGCGTTACAAGAGATTTTCACAAATGCATACGGATAATCTAGAAAAAGGTTTCAGTGGTGTTAATCCGGAATATAAAGAAACCATTGCCAAGGATAGGAATGATTTACTAGGATCGAGAGGCGTTTATGCGCCAATGATTAAGGGTGGAACATATGAAGAACGCGTAAAGGTGTTGGATAAGGCCAATATGGATGCATCTGATGAGTTGAAGGCTGAAATAGAGCGTAAGGCTGAAATTGACTATTATAATAATAAGGGATTTTTCGAGCGAACTCTTAATGCTAAACTTGCAGAAGGTGATTTTAGGGCGCTCAAAGCGGGTGATAGTTTGCACAAGATGCATCCTGGGTTACTGGACGATCCTGAGAATTTGGCACGCTATGAACGCTTCAAGAGGATAATGGAGAGCGAAGATGAAGGAGTGCAGACTGTGCTTGCTGGTGCGGCTAGTTCGATGAATGCGCAGGCACAGATACGCCGCAATAAATTCCAGACGGCTTCAGAACTGACTCCGGCGACTCAAAATGTGGTAGATCATATTAATGATTTGTTGCAGAATCGGGATAGCATAGTTAAGAATATCGATGCCATTATTGGCGGATTGCGCGTTTTGAATATGCGTGGTGATACCGATAAGGTTGCAAAAGAATTAGAACATAACCTAATGGGGACTCTTCTTAATGATGGAGTTATTGAGTTGGGGACCTATGCATCGCAGGCGATTTCAAATTATACATTATTTGATGTGGGCGGCAATGATCCAGTGTTGCGTAGATTGGGTAAATATATTAATATGCAGACGGCTGCTTTATATGACGATAAGGATCCGGAGAAGCGTCGTGTTAGAAAAGACGTGTCATGGTGGGAATATGTCAATAGTGGTTATGTTGAATGTGATGAAAATGGTAACGTGGCGCGCGATGGAGATGGTAACGTGATTATTAAAAAGACGAGAGGTATGCGGGAATTGTTGCTGGGTACTTCATATTCTAAGGTAGAGCGTACTGCATATCAGGCGCAGAGAGAGGGCGTCAGAGCAGCGTCGTATGATGTTGGCCCGGATGGTGAATTGTTGCCAGAGTTTAGTTTAAAGAGATATTTTGATAATATGGATGGTCTTTATAATGCAACTTTGGCGAATATTATTGGCGACCAGTTTTCATATTTGAGTGGTAGCGAACAAATAATTTCTTTGGCGAAAGATCTTACTGGTGTGGGTAAAGATGGTAAATGGGACTGGAAGTATATTTTTGGCGACGAATTAAGCAAACCAACTTTGGAACAAAAGGCAGAATATATTGTAAGGTCACGTAATTTAATGAAGACATTTTTGAGGGGACATGTACCTGCTCAAATCGCGAGAAGCAAGACCGATATGTTGCAAGCTATCGAAAAGCAGTATGCTTTGCTTGATGAGGTAATGAGTATAAACGAAGAAGGGCAAGAAGTAGTTGATTTGGAAAAACTGAAGAATTTGGAGGAGAGAGTATTTACTGATGGTAATGAAGAAGATGAAGAAAGCTATAAGCATTTCTTGGGCGAGAAACGCGATGCAGTAAAGAAGAGATTCCAAGAATCCTTTGCGCCAGATGCGCTTAAAGGTTTTGTCAAAATGCATCACAAAGGTTATCAAGGTGAGGCCAAAGATGGACTTATCAAATTGCTCGATCCAGATGCGCTTTATAAGAAGTATTTTCCAAATGGAGAAGGCAATAATCAGAAAAAGAGAAATTTAACTAACTATGACGATGAAGATGACGATGATGGTATGCCAGCTGATTTTAGTGGTAGAGATAGTGGTAGCCCGATTTATAACGAAGCCAGAAAGAATGTTGAGGATATGTACCGAACATTTAGCAGTGAAAAATCAGATGACATCGAAGGATTTTGGAAGAAAGTCAAAGACGTCATCATTTCAGACCCATCGATGTTTGGACGGAGTGCGGATATAGAGGAATTTGAGAATGGTATTTCTCAACGTACGAGCTTGGCGGATATGTACAGAGATATTATTAATAAGTTCTTTGGTGGGTTCAATAGCTAAAACTTGGTTTAGCGTGCGTTGACAATAACTGTATTATATGCTATAATTATACTAGAGAGGGTTTTTAACCCTTCTAGCAGTTTTTGAATTAGCAAGAAAACACTACTACTAGATTATTATGGAGGTGTATTTATGTATTCTGGAAACGAAATTCTTGCAATTGCTGAGAGAATAATGGACTATTACGAAACAACGGCCTTGGAAGAAATGAGAACAGGTAGTGAACTTACAGAAGCTTATTATCGGGCCCTGAGAGATAATCCGGGCTGTGATATGCGAGACGTTCTAACTAAAGAAGTTGGGAGAAAGCTTGAGTATAATGGTGTATGTATAGAGAAGTATACTGATAAATATATGGGTATCAGGATTATTTGCAATGACGAGGATTTGATGGATGAGTATTGTGAGGATGGGGTTGTGTTTGTAGCTATTCGCAATAGACCAGCACAGATTATTGCGCATGGTGATTGGGAAGATCTCTTATGTGATCTCTATCCAGATTGCTAATATGTATTGATGCCGCCGAGTGTGAAACTTGGCGGTTTTTCTTATGATTATAATTATGCAGGGATATGTTATAATAT
>JAFZSN010000006.1 GCA_017619315.1 Candidatus Saccharimonadota bacterium | reverse complement strand
TAGCTTTTTCTTGTAGTTTTGTATTATTATAGGACATAGGTAGTCCCTCCTTTCTGTGATTTATTTTGCTTTTATATCTACAGTTTAGAGGACTACCTTTTTGTTTGCAAATGTTTGTTGCGAAGGTGTTGAGTTATTACGGACATATTGACAAAACATAAGAATTTTGGTATAATAATAGCAAGAATCAGACAAAGATTCGTTAATGCAAGAACAGAACATTTATAATTTAAATCCGATATTATCTTCCTCCCTTGGCTAATCTGGAGATAAAAGCGAAAATGATCTAGCTTGTATCTCGAAATTAGTCAAGGGGACGCCCTCGGCTTAGGTAAACAACCCATGCCGACGGGCGGAGAGATAGGGGCAAGGCCCCAAGGAGGTAATATGGAGAAATACAATTTTTATCGGCTGAAAGTAGTCGATATTGATGACACAAAGACCATTGACTCATTAGTCAATAGCTTCAACCATGAAGGAGGAGACATCGTCCCCTGGGGGACGGTGGGTAGCCTCATTCAAGCGAAGGGGACGGTCTTTCTGGAGGATGGCTCGAAGAAATTCGAGATCCTCGGCCAGGAAGGTGGACAACCTTACGACGAATATCATGATGTGACGTTCGCGAGTTTGAGCATTAGGCTCGAGAACGGCAAAGAGCTTGACCCCGACAAATTCTTAGGCCTGAAAAAGGCATACTGCGGGTTTAGATGCTCAGGGTATGCCACAATAGGCTACTAAAGAAAAATCATATGCTCTAACCCTCGGCTCATTTGCCGGGGGTATTTTTTGGCCCCTTAATGGGTCTCAACAACAAGAGGCTTATGATCAGAAATTAAATCTGGAAGAGTACCGAAGCTTTTAACCTTCACGTCGTCACTAACCAAGATATGGTCGCAGGCCACTTTACCATCGAATTTTAGACCGGTAAGAGTGTTATCTATCTTATATTCATCTGTTAAATCTCTCAAGAAATCCAGTTCACGCATCGCCGGGGAATCATGGATAATGTTAAGGTCTCCGCACATCACTAGGGGCCCGTCTACCTCTTTTATAAGACCAGCCACTTTCTTCATAACCTTGACGGTCACCTCGTCTCCCACAGGGGTGGGTAACCAATAGCCATGGTGGCAAACGATAGTCACCCCGCTTTTTAGCTTCGCAAATTCCAGAGTATACCCCTGTCGCTTGACGTCCTCCGGCGATTGGAGTTTCAAGAATTCACCATGCACCACTTCTATCCTGCCCTCAACGATCTCCTCGCGGCTTAAGATTACGTTGCCCTGCATCACCTTGGTGCCAAAAGCCCCGAACGCATAATTTGCGCCCCTAATATCATGTTTTAACCCAGAGAGCTCCTTTATCTGATCAGCGGTAACGGTAAACTCCTCCAGGAGCTTATCATCGCACCAAACCGCCTCTTGTAGGCAAATCACATCGAACTCATTTTCCGCAAAGAATTTTTTCAACGCTCCCTTCATCCTCCCGGTCCATGCATTTAACTGTAATATCTTCATTTTGCCTCCTTTTCCTTACAATTATACCACGAGCATTTCGTCAGTACCCCAGGGAAAAATTTGCCCATCTCTTAAACTGTGGTACAATGAGGGTGTTACTGGAATGGGAGTAAAGCAGATTAAGGGCTAGAAAGGTGGTGATATTATGAGCTTCTTACCCTTAAACAACGGGGAACTCTTCTTCGTAGGAGAAGATGCCAAAACAGCGATTTATGAATTGCTCAAAGAGAAAACCAGGAAGCTGGGGCACAAAATGTCTTTCAAAGAAGCAATTAGTGACCCGGAAATGGTGCACCCTAACCAATACGCATATTTCTTCGGCTCTTTTGATAAGGCTGCAGAGATGGCTTGGAGAGAAGTCCAAGAAGCTATGGAGGACGATGACGACGAGAATAACATCGTTAAAATCCCCGCAGCAAGACTCGAAGAAATGAGGGCGCGCCGAAAGGAAAAAGGGGAACTGGAGGAGCAAAAACAAGAGAAACCACGGCAAAGGCCGCCCCACTTCTTAAGCTGGGCGCAAAGAAGCAGCCCATGGGAGAAAAAAAGAAGAGCGCCAACAAAGAAGGAGCCTCCCAGTAACCCCAACCCATCGAGGGTTAAGTATAAGAGAGAAGAGGTAATAGTGAAACTGTCAGAGTTTTACTATGCGAACGACTGTCATTTGCCGTCTGTGGCAGACTGCAATATGCACTCACACGGTTTGCCGTCTGACACTAAGATGCTTCAGCTCTTCGGCACCAGAGATCATTGGCTAGAAATCATCAAGGAATACGACAATCACGCCTCTAGCGAAAAATAGAACAACGCCCCATAAGGGGCGTTTTCTTATCTGTTGTCACCTTCACCGTGCAACTTGTTTCTCTTGTAACGGCTTTCTAGCTTCTTAATATTGCCCTTTGCTACCTCTGACAATGGGACACCTAAGTACCTGGCTACCCCTGCCAAATACCACAGCGTATCTCCCAATTCTTTTACAATAGATTCGCGGTCCTCCTCTGAGGCGTGACCACCTTTGTCACGTATAATCTTTTTGATTTTATCTGCCGTTTCACCAGCTTCGCCCACCAGACCGAGCACTTTCTCTAGGAAGCCCGGCGACTCCAAATTAATCGAAGTCTCAAACAGATCGTACTTTGCCGACTGTTTCTGGTACTTATCCAGGTTCATTCTACCTCCTTTATGGTACAATTATAGCACAGATGGAAGATACTAGAAATTTGGTTGATAAATACAAAGGCCTCAGTAATGAGCAGGTTTTTGATGAGCTAGATAAAAAACGAAGTCCCCTAGAAATCGCCATCGAAAACGTTGAACACGATTTTAATATCGGTTCTATTGTTCGTACTGCAAACTCGTTTAATGTAAAAAAAGTCCACATTATTGGTCGCAAGAAGTACAATCGTCGCGGCGCCATGTGTACCGATAAATACCTCGAGATTCTCCATCACCCGAGTTTAGAGGAATTCCTGAAGACCCAGGAAGACAGGGAATTAGTCGCTATCGAGAATAACACCCCTCGCGCCAAAGAGCTCCACGGGAAGAAATTCAAAGAGAACACTACCTTGATTTTTGGCTCTGAGAATAACGGTATCTCCGATGAGCTTCTTGCCGCCGCCGCCGATGTCCGCTTTATTGAGTCATTTGGCTCCACCCGCTCCGTCAACGTTGGCGCTGCTGCTGCTATCGCGATGTATGAATACACTCGCCAGGTAATATTATAAGGTTAGCCTTTACATTTTACCCGATTTGGTGTAAAATAGTTACACGGCAAATTAAAATAAGGGGTAATAGCTCAGCTGATTAGAGCGCTGCCTTTGCAAGGCAGAGGTCCTGGGTTTGAGTCCCAGTTACTCCACCATTCAAGGAACCGAGCGAAAAGTAAACTTGTTTACTTTTCGAGTAAACGATTTCTTTTCTAAAATTAATATCCATATTAATTTTAGAAAAAGAGAGTTTACGAAAAGAAAGTTCACTTTCTTTTCCGAGGCGACGCCAAATGGACGACTTTTATATTAGAAAAGTCGACCGATCCTAAGGGGTTATAGCTCAGCTGGTTAGAGCGCGTCACTGATAATGACGAGGTCTGTGGTTCAAGTCCACATAACCCCACCAGATTATATCTAACTCGGCATTTTGGCCGATTTTTTAGTAGTATTTTTCTGTTAAGTACCCTGCTGGTTTTAGTATGTTATTTTATGTCAATTTTACATAAAAAAATGGGGCAAAATTTGCCACTTTACCCATATAAATTTGTCTGTTAATACCCTAATTATCAATATTCACAGCAGTTTGGCTAAAATTTGAATTAAACTCCATATCGATCAGATTTAATTGTCTAAGCGATCCGTCTTTTTTGCTAATATAGCAAGAGCCAGCACCATCGTCAATAGGGTGTTCATCGTTGTCGGCCTCAAAAAAACCAGTACTCTGCGTTCTCTTTAGCGCCAACGATCTGCTTGTTAAACTTTTTGGCGTACTCTGTCGCCATGCCTTTTGCTACATTAAAGTTTAATTCCATGTTATTAAGCCTCCTCTTTTATTATTGTTTATGATCTGTCATTTCTAAACCAGTATGGTCTTGTCCGTCTATAAGATTTACTGGTTGTCCTGTGTTTTTATCAGTAACCCAAATGCCTTGAACGTCATCTTTTGTGACGTACCCTCTTTCAGCGGCAGCTTTGCTTGCCTGAATAACTAAGTCGGCTTTTTCGCGTTTTTGGCTGTCACCATCGTACCAATACACTCCAGCACCCTCTGTGCCAAAACCACGTTTGCCAGGTATATCTAGAGCGTCGGCAGCTTCACGCTTATTCCTTACAAATCCCTGGATCATCAGGTCAACAACCGCAGACGATCCCACATGGCGATATACGCTGTCGTTGCTCATCGGCAAATTGCCACTCCCAAAGAATAGACCTTTGCCATGTATGTTTGGGTTTCCATTTTTTTCAGTTGCCTCTTTCAAGACTTCTTGGTTTATCTCTACATCACCCCACTCAGCAGTCAACTCAATTAGTTCATTGTCAGGTAGGCGTAGCCGATCAACTCTTTCAAGGGCGGCTACACGATCAGCCTCAGAGGTCTTTTCCGCTCCATGATCGCCAGAATAAGCATTTAGAACTTGTTCGCGTGCGTCAGCAACTGTGGCTGTTTGCATTTGTTGCTCTGCTTTTACGGCAGCAGCGGCCTGTTCAATTTCATCATCTATATCGGTCGGCAAACTATCAATTAAGGCTTTCATTGCCTTTACATCGCTCACTGCATCTTTTGAGATCATTGAACTATTGCTCCGGTTACCACCAAAAGGTACGTTTATCAAATCGTCCCAAGTGGTTCCGCCACCATGCTTGCGAGTTTCAATGTTATTGCGATCATCGGCCACATGAGCCTGATCTATCCCACGACTATGTGAACGCTCCATACTTCTCATACTTTAATTATAGCATATTCATCGATTAGTTTTGCTCGCATACTTTGATGATATAGTGTTAATGCCTGAACAATTCGCCCCCACCAGGCTTCATTCAAATCGGCAAAAAGGCCGATTTTTAGTGGTAAACATCCGTTAAGTATCTAGCAATCCTCATGTCTCCCGACAAAATCAAGGGCCATCTTCAGAACTTCGGGTTCCTCACTTGCAGTAAAATGAAACCCTCTAGCCTGCTCCATTCGTAACTGACCATTTAGTTTTTTTGCGAGGTATTTCATCCACGGCAGCCTGTACTCGGAGTCATTATCTGACCCCAAGATTGTACATCTTTTAAATTTTGGCGTAATCTGCGTATAATCATATTCAAAATCAAACCCCGCCAAATATTGTTTTTGCGCACCAGTACGGCGATCAAACTCAAAATCTTCTGTCCAAAATTGTTTCTCTAGACCACCCGGCGCTACCAGTCCCAGGCCAAAAATTCCTGAGGGGAGTTTTTCTAGCGTCTTCATCGCTACCGCTCCACCAAGACTATGCCCTATCAAAATGGTCTTTTCGTTAAATATAATGTTTTTTACTACATACTCAACTTGTTTGTGCTCTAATGGCGCATCGGTATCAGGTAGCTCTGGAAGTTGCACTTTGTACCCTAAACGCTCCAATTGGTTTTTTAGCCACGGGAAGAATTCCGTATTGTTGTGCTCAGTATACCCATGCAGGATCACAAAATTATAATCATCCGAGAGACTGGACGAAAGCGCATTTCGACCGGCGCTATCGCGCTGGGATTCTTCACTCATATCCTATATTATAGCACTCAAAATCACGCTCTAAGAATCTCAAACCAATTTAGGTTTTTGATGCGCCACTCTTTAATCAATAATCTTCATAATAGGTAATAATTTTTTCTTTCGTCCCATCGCTAGAAATCTTGTCCCACTCTTTTTTATAAATGCCTCGAGTATAATCTTTATCTAGATACTCTTTCTGGAATTTATCTCTTCGCTTTATCAGGACGGGGTTATTGGTCCAGAGGTTAAATACGCCGTTTTCGTTGATTCGCTCACAAATGTATTCGTAACACCTATTAAAATGTTCATC
The DNA here is from genome assembly GCA_017619315.1 of Candidatus Saccharimonadota bacterium. Lineage (GTDB taxonomy): Bacteria > Patescibacteriota > Saccharimonadia > Saccharimonadales > Saccharimonadaceae > Nanosyncoccus. Next base: position 96,232 of record JAFZSN010000006.1, on the reverse strand, counting down.
AAAAGTCTCTAAATCTGGATAGTTTTTAAGAGTTGTAGCCAATTGTCTTTTCGCCAAAGTCAAAACGTCAAAATCTCTATCAGAATCAGAAATACATTCTCCATAGATGTTGTGAGGCTTTTCTCTCCTTGAACCTCTATGATCCTCAATTGCTATCGCCATTATTTCAATCTGGGGTTCGGTAAAGAACTCCCTCAGCTTTTTATCACTCTTCAAAATCTTCGCAGATTCTTTCTCGTGGTTCTCGCGATCGACATTTAGTCCAATGTCGTGATAGCTAGCTATTGTGTAGGCCATGTCTTTATCTAAGCCATAATAATCGGCTAGCATCATCATATTCTCGATCACATTATTTATATGAATCATGCCATGTGAATAATATTTTTCATACTTGGGAAAAATAATATCAGTAATGTATTGCACCAACTCTCTATTTAGGCTCATAATTACATTATAGCATTTTAGTATATTTCCTCTTGGGGATTTATTTCGACACGGCGGTCACTAAGTACGACGATATGCTCATAGAGCTATTCAGGAACGTGGATTTTACAATAATGGTTATGCTATAATGGTAATAAATAAAGTAAAGGATTATTGATATGGAACCACAGAGTCAAAACCAAACTGTTGCTGAACCAGTTATCCAGCCAACTCCAGGGGCAGAGCAGAAAAAATGCAAACACGTGCCTATTATTATAGTTTTAGCAATACTGCTTGTGGGTAGTTGCGCTTTTGGCGGTTTTGAACTCTGGCAGAGTATGCAAAAAGACTCCGAAATCGCTAAACTAAAAGAGAAAGAATCAACGCAAAGTACTACAGGCCAAGACAACACTACTGACTCGAATCTAGACAATGAAGCTATATCGGTTACCGAAGCAGAAAAAATACTAGCGAAATATATAGGCGAAGGTAATAGCACAATGGCTTTTGGGTTAAACGCTTTCTATGAGACCTTTACCTCAGATTTTGACGAACAACAGGAAGCATTCCTGGCGTATAGCTCAATAAATGAAGACGAAAAGGAGGCTGTTAGTTGCGTAGAAGAACGATATGAGCACGGCGAGTGCACCGGTAAAAGTATAAGTTACGATTTGATGAGCAAAGAATACCAGTCGCTATTCGGAGATTATAGCTCCATCGAGAAGAAAAACTATACATTCCAGGATTTCTTCTACCTAGTCTATGACGACAATATCAATGCGTACAGAGAGTTTATATTGCCTGGTGGGGGGATGTCTCCGATCGTGGCGGCCCATAAGGTTGCATCAGTAAAGAAAGACAACGAAAAAATGGTTGTATCTTTGATTTTTGCAGAGCTGAATACTGACGTAGAACTTGCTTCAGGAATTTGTGGCCCCACATCGCTAAGTGGAGGGCTAGGCGTGACAAACGATACCGTAAACAAAATGATAGACAGCATGTCGATCTATGAGTTTACATTATCGCCGTATGGTGGCAGCTACGTACTCACAGATGTTGAAAAAACAAATTAAATAACGCAGGAGCTTAAAAGGCTATGACGCGCCTCCAAGAGTTTAGCTCAGAAGATGACCAGGGAAAACTAGATTTCCTTGAACACGCCGACCTTAAAGCGCGCGGCTTTAATATTGTTGGCGCATTCGAAAAAGTTAAAACAGTGGAGCAGATGCGCACTCGAATCAAAGAATTGAAAGATTTAACGGACAACAACCCATACGAGCGAAAGTTTTATTGGGTACTAGAAGATGACCGCCCCATAGGTGTCACCACTCTGAGGCCTGCCCTCAACGAGTTTTGGCTACATAATGCCGGCCATATTGGCATTGCTATAGATAAGCCATTGAGGGGCCATGGTCACGGCACGGAGGCATTTAAAAAAATGTGCGAAATAGCAAAAAACGAATATGGGATCAAGGAGATAATCATAATGGCACTCCCGGATAATACGGCCAGCCGAAGCATGATAGAAAAATCCGGTGGCGAGTATTGGGATACGGTTGTTGCTGCCGACGGTGAAAAGCTGGCTAGATATCGGATTAGAATATAAAACGGAAACTAGCTAAAAGGCATCGTCGTACAGGCTAGGGCCAAGACGGCAGCCTTGGCAGAATATAAAAAATATGGTATAAAATAACAAAGGGTTCGTGTACATATAAAATCAGAAAGGGGGTGGGTTGTTTATGATATACATCGTAAATGATTTGCACGGGGATAAGACCCTCACTAACGAAACTGTCAAGGCGATTAGCCGGATGAGGCGAAACGATATCCTGATTATCAACGGTGACGGCGCCGGAGCCAGAGGTCCTGTCATGAATAACCTCATCAAGGTATTCTATGAGGTGAGACGTGGCGAGACCGACGAGGCCATGTTGTTTGACACCGTTGAGGCGATCATCGGCGAGAAGCCGGAATTTCCCAAAGAGTGGGTTTATGACACGGTCCACGGTGGATTATTCCGCGCGCTTCTGGCCGAGCGTTATAAGGCTTTCGCTGAATGTCTGGAGATTGAGTTAAAAAACGCCCTAAAAGAGACACTGGAACCGTTATCGGAAGCGGTGTCAAAACGGGGAGTGAAGTTAGTGTATTTGCCCGGCAACGGGGAAATAACGCCAAATGATTTCTCGACAGAAGTCTACACGAGGGAAATTGCGGTTGAGCCGGAAAAACGGTTCTACCAGAAGCTCCATCGCGAAGGCTTCTTCGAAAAGTACGGCATTGAATATGTGCCGTATGTCGCTGAGATCGACGGGCGCATTCTTATCAGCGCCAACGCGCTTGACTTGAGTGTTGAGGAAGTATCCGAGTTACTGAGACAACACGTTTCAGAGGATGATGCGTTTAAGACTGTCATAGCTCATTATCCTCCCGAGATAGAGCCTGTCCGCGGCGCATTCGGTTTTTGGACACCCAATCAAACCGACAATGAACGCTCTAGCATGCTGAGGTCAATCGTGGGCAGAATCAAGTTGGATCAAAACGCCAAATTCTATTTTGGCCATATCCACTTGGGAGTCAACGATGACAGGATGACACCGTATCCCGCTGCAATGGGATTCGAGATGGCCGGTCACGAGTGCATTTGGGTAAAACCCGGCACAGTGATCAGAATCTGACAGCAAGCACATTAAAAATAGCTCTCGTAATGAGGGCTATTTTTTAATGGCCCTTAAAAGTTTTTTCGTCTCTTTATCTACTCGGTATGAATCGCAAATCTTTGAAATGGTCTTATTGAAAGTCCATTTCGGGAGCTTGCTCCTTAGGAGATATTCCATCGTCGCCGTAGGGAACTTAATGAAGCATTCCGAAATAAGCCAGGCCAGCCCCATCTTCACATAGTATTCCTCGCGATTAGATAGCTCGTCGGTGGTGCCGAAAATAAACCCCAAATAATCAGACTCTACATAGCAGCATTTAAGAAGAACTACTCCTACCCGCGTGGTGAACTCCTTTTTACTACTAAGAAGCTTCTTCACCTTTTTCTCGAGAAAATCATCCCTATTTTTCTTCACATTTTTGCCCACAGCCGAGCAAAAAAGGTCGCAGGTGCTCCAATCGTCAATAAACTTTACCTGGGTATCAAATTCTTTTAGCATTTCTTCATATGGCAACCTCGCAATCAAAAATCCACGAAGGAGTACTTCCTCATAAGTAGAAGGACGGATCGCAATAAATTCATTAATCTTCTCCGGCGGGACTTTTTTGGCGTATTCCCGTATTTGTGGCACTTTAACTCCCAGGACAGGGTGCCCAGTCGAACAAATTTTCATCGTAAAATCGCGGGACTTCTCGTCAGCGTGCTGTTCTAGTTTGTTTTTCAGTTCAGCATAATCATCAATCATTCTACCTCTTATTATAATCCAGAACTATAATAAAGGCCAAAATTCAGAAAAAGGATTTATAATACTAATATGGCTATCGTACTAACATCCTGCGGAGTAATAGAACCCAGCTTCAAGGAGCGGGTACTAAAGTTGTTCAATAAACCAATGGCGGCCTTGAAGCTTCTATACATCACGACCGCACTAGACGGTGAAAAGGGCAGTAAATCATGGGTGGACGCAGAGTATAAAAGCATTCTAGCGCTCGGCATCCCAGAAGAAAACATCTATGAGTACAAAATCGGAAATGGCGAGATTGACTTGAATGCTTTTGACGTTATCTATGTTATTGGCGGCAATACTTTTTATCTAATGGACAAAATATTTAAAACTAGCTTCGATAAACAGCTTAAGGAAGCCATAAAAGCAGGCGTTTTGTATATCGGATCTAGCGCGGGCTCTATTATCCTCGGAACAACGCTCCAGCCGGCTGAGATCTTCGGAGACGAACCTGTTACCGACAAGCCAGACTATCGCGGCCTTGGCATAATAGATGGAGCAATCATCCCTCACATGAATCAAAAAACCGACGCCTACAATGCCTGGCTCGACACATGGAACGGAAAAACTTACATCCTGTATGATGGGGATGGGATCATAATTGACAATATCTAATTATTGATTCAAGTTTTCTTTAGCCCACTTGGCGAATTGATCTATGGCGTCACCGTATTTGCTCTCTTTTTCCGCTGGGTCGACGTCACCAATTTCGGCCAGCGTTCGTGTCTCTCCATCCGGGACAAAGAAGAAATCGTGCCAACGCCCATCATTCCCGCGCGCCTCTTTCGCGATCGTACCATGGCCCTTACCGATGAAAACAATCGGCTCCTTGCCAGGTTCGCAAAATGCGAAACAGTGCTCGATCGTAGCTTTACGATTCGTCTCGTCTTTAATCATGTTCAGGAATTTCTCTACACCAAGCTGTTTATCAAAGTAGGCATTATATGGCCCCGGTAACCCGCCAAGAGCTTCGAGATAAAGGCCGGTATCAGATTTGAGACAAGGCTTACCCAGGGTATTAGCGGCGTATTTCGCGGAGAAAGCCGCCACCTCGGCGCAAGTTTTGGCCTGTATTTCATAGATTTCGAAATCAGGATCTACGATTTCGATATCAAGGCCATACTTGTCTCCCAGCACGATCTTCGCTTCGCGGGCTTTAAACTTATTGGTGGTTAAATAAACAATCTTACTCATGCCCTAATTATATCACGCAGCGCTATGCTATAATTTATCTAATGAAGAGTGAAACACGTGAGCTAGCGAGGCCAGCAAAGATCCCCAAAAGCAGGAAGCCTGGGACACTGCATTCGTTCTTTGCGCTCAAATTCCACGAAGGGGATGAAGACAAAGCCAAAGTCGAGGCGATCGAGAAGGCTTTAAATAAAGCCGGCATCACCATCACTCTCATGGCTCGCGACGTCGAAAAATGGGGCAAAGCAGATATCCCAAAAGGAAAGACCCTCATGACCGACTATGCTTTTCCCGCTATGCGAGAGTGCGATTGCAATATTATTGAATTTAGCGAAAAAGGCGTCGGTCTCGGTATCAACGCCGGATACTGCTATGCGATCGGAAAACCAATCTTCGTCATAGCAAAAACCGGCAGTGATATTTCGACCACCATAGCAAACCTTGCGACCAATGTCATCTTTTATGACGCCCCAGAGGATCTAACGGAGCCATTTAGAAAGATCGCAAAGGAATTCAGCTCGCCCGAGCGTCGCGTCAACCCCGAACTACGAGAATATATCGAAAAGAACATCTTCCCAGAGTACCAGAAGAACGAACCGGCGCATAGTCTCCCCCATATCAAAAACGTCATCAAAAGAAGCTTCAAATTTGCTGATACTATCCCAGATGCGAATTACGACATCGTGTTCACCGTCGCGGCATACCATGATATTGGGCACCACATTGATGCGAAGAGACACGAGATCGTGTCCGCTGAGATGATGCAAAAAGACAAAAACCTTGAACAATTCTTTTCAAGGAGCGAACTAAAAACAATCAAAGAGGCCATAGAAGACCACAGGGCGTCTTCCGACCATGAACCGAGAAGTATCTACGGCAAAATTGTCTCAACTGCTGACAGGGATAATTCGGTGGAGTCCTGCCTATTTAGAAGTTACGACTACGGCAAGAGACGACACCCGGACTATAGCGACGAGGAACTGTTTGACCGTGCCCACAAACACCTCAGCGAGAAATTTGGCGAGAAGGGCTACGCCAAGTTCTTCTTTGAAGATGAGGAATATGAGAATTTCTTATCAGAGCTCAGAAAACTATTAGCCGACAAAGATCTGTTTATTAAAACCCAGAAAGACTACATTAAGAATCTAACTAAAAAACAGGAGCAAAAATGAGCGAAAAAGCAGAAAAAGCGCTGAGATTCTACCTCTTAGCCGCACAACTGAAAGACAGAATTAGAAGTGGTTGGGACGACGAGCATTGGAATATTTCTAAAGAGAGGCGCGAAAGCATCGCTGAGCACATCTACGGTGCATGTATTCTGGCTATCGCAATAGACTCGGAGTACAAAACGGACGTAAATATTGAGAAAGTGATAATGATGCTAGTTCTTCACGAGCTAGGGGAAGTTGAAATTGGTGACATTACCCCTTACGACGGTATTTCTCTCGCAGAGAAAACCAAGATAGAACAGGCAGCGATCGAAAGGATGCTTGAAGGGCTGGTAAAAGAGAAAGAGTACTGCGATTTGCTCCTTGAGTTTAACGAAAGAAAAACAAAAGAAGCAGTTTTCGCCTATCATTGTGACAAGTTAGAAGCAAACATCCAAGCCAAAATTTATCAAGATGCGGGTCACCAACACCCACTTGACGACCAGGAAGGGAACGTCGTCATCAAAGATAAACACGTCCAGCAAATGATTAAAGAGGGGGCAGAAACAGTGTTTGATATTTGGTATGGAGCCACCAAGTCACTATTTGAAGATGACGATAATTTCGCTGATTTGCTTGATTGTTTAAAAGAAACTAACACTAGGGCGTTAGATAACTACTAAGATACTCGTCCAAATCTAGGGCACCAAGCCACTCAATGATTTTGTCGATTTCCTCTAGATCGAGAATTGCAGGAGTGCCGTCTTCTGATGCACTAAACTCTTCCACCACCTCAGGGAAAACCACACTATACTTATCTATAAAGTACCTATTTGTCACGGCGTAATCATGATATAGTAGGTCTTTAAACTCACGGTACGACAAATCACGGTATTTGTCCTCATTCTTTAACAGAGCGCGAGAAAACTCATAGTCCGTAACGAGATGAAGAAAATACCCCTTGCCAAAATCAGTATTAATATCAAAATCAGGCAAACACTCCTTTAAGTTGACCTTTCCCTTGAGGAAGCTGATTACACTATCTCTAAAACCAGGCGAAGGATGATGCCGATTCTTCCCGCCGTCTTCCAAATCGGGAGAAACCGAACCGAGCATGAAGGCATCCTTATCCTTTATCTTGTGGGTTTCTAGATGTTTGTTTGCTACGGCTAGATGTATTGAGATCCCGGGCATTCCTTATCCTTTCATCGCCCTAGGTTATGCTGTTAGTTTCAGTATTTTTTCTTCACCGCGCGCCGCGATTACGAAATATAGGAACAATGCTACAACTGCAAAGACCGCGTCCATTATCAGGAGCCCTACAGTTTGGCCGGCCAAAAACACTGCCCCGAAGGTCAGGGAAATGGTTGTAAGCACCATCCCGAGCCCGAGGAATGTCGCTACCATCACGCCGGCGCTCTGCTTCACCACTACAGCGTCTGTCTCGGCATCGAAACGCGCATATTTCAAGTCAATCAGTATTCCAATCAGCTCCGTCACGAGCGGTAGCGCAATAACGCCGACTATCACCAGTAGCGTATCGATAATCCCGAATTGGAACCGGATAGCCATCACGACCGCCCCAAGTAGAGTTACCGGCACAATTAGTAGCATCGCAGTAAGTACCTTGGTCATAATAATCTTCCTGCCACTGATCGGCATCGATTTTAACAGGTTAAAAGACTTCCTTTCAAGCGAAATCATGGTAGCTGTAATAAATGTCATCAAGCTGGCGAACGCCACTAGGCCAAAGGCGACACTCGGCATAAGTGAGTGTATCTCCTCGGCGGTCAAAGGGAAATTCTCAAGAGATGTCGTGAGTGATTCCACTAGCCCATCGTAGTTGAAGCAAAGCGCCCCAGCAGCCACGATAAACAATACTAACCCTACAGCGGTATTTGTCAAAAGAACTGGCGTGTTAAAATACTTAGTTAGCTCTTTTCTCACCATTGCAGAGGTTTGGCTATGTCTTGCAGATTTGTATTTTACCTCTTTATTTGCACCTCTTTTCACGATGTTCATACGGTTAATGGTTTGGAAGTAAAACTTCCCAATCAAGAGAACTGCGACTACGATGACAGCTAAATTAATCGCTACAAATAACAGATACTGCCAAATGTTGAAATCCGTCGCCAGGTTCACGAATGCAGCTGCCGGATAAAAGAATTGGTTTATCTTGTCGCCGGTCATCGATATCATGTGCCCATCAATATCAGAGCGCGTATTTACCGCTAGAACGATCGCCGCAAAAGCAAACAAGATTATAAACGAAAAGATTACCTGCAGAATCGTTTTGTGCCTAAACCTAGCCGACAAGGCTGACGTAATAAGGCCAATCACGCAGGAAATCGCAATCGGAATAACCGGTACAAGGATTAGCATGGTGACCGACGTCAGGTAAAAAGAAGCCCCCACCTCAGTATTTATCGCATAAGCAATAATAGCCGGCAAGAGGAAAATCATACAGTAAAGCAGTTCAAACACGTAAAGCTTAATTATCCTCGTCGACACAATCACAGAACGTTTAACTGGCATCGCAAGCAGCATATCGTTGTCCCTTGGCTTAAACAATAAGTCACCACATTTATAAACGCCTTCCATGAGGATTATGGCCGCCGTTATTAGTACATATATAGATAATATAGCGGACTCGCCGCCCTCGGTTTTAAGCTCTGCGGTCATCGCGCTCGCACTAAATAGCATCATTACACCGACAAACGTAGCCAAGAGTAGTGGCACCGTCCATCTAGATCGCTTGGTCTTACCGTGGTAGTTAAACATCTGTATCCCGCCTGACATTGACGCCTTAAGCAGGGAAAAGAACTTACTCATTTTTCTTCGAGCTCCAAGAATACCTTTTCGAGCGATTTATCACCACGGATTTCTTTCATGTCTCCTACCTTAACGATCCGCCCCTTCTTTACGATCGCTACCCTGTCGCATAGCTTCTCCGCCACATCTAGGATATGGGTAGAGAAGAAGATCGTCCCGCCCTTCTTTACGATATCTTTCATCACCTCTTTCATATCAAAAATCGCCTTCGGGTCCAGCCCTACGAACGGCTCATCCATAATTAGAATCTTCGGCTCATGGGAAAGAGCAGCCATCAGGGCGACCTTTTGCTTCATACCGTGCGAGAATGACTTTATCTCGCTTCCTAGTTCATTCTCCATCCCAAACATCTCAGCATAACGCTTGATATTCTTATCCCTGACCTCTGTTGGCACATCGTACATATCGCATACGAAATTGATAAACGAAATCGCCTTCATGTCCTCATAGAGCTCTGGGTCATCAGAGATGTACGCCATCTTTTTCTTACATTTCATGGGCTCCTCTTTTATTGAGCAGCCATCTATCAAGATGTCACCCTTATCGAAGTCTAGGATCCCGCAGATAGATTTAATCAGTGTAGTCTTGCCGGCACCATTATGCCCGATAAAAGCAAATATTTCACCCTTCTTCACCTCAAAAGATACGTTATCTAGGGCTTTTTTGTCCCCATATAGTTTACTTACGTTTTTAATCTTAATCATGGCCTTATTATACCACCAAAAAATCGGAATAAAAAAGGGGAATCGCCACACGATTGTGGGCGATTCCAAGGTCATACATGGATTTTGAGCAGCCTCGCAGTTTAATCTGCTCAAAACTACCTCTATTTTATCTCACGAAATGAATATTGTCAACACCTTTTTCCACATTTTGTGCATAACCATTAAAAAATCTGTTCGGGAAATATAAAAATATTAAAACATATTTTTTAGAATTAGCGTATTGACAAATAATAAGCACTATGATATAATAAGCACATACATCTTTCGAGGTGGTGTTATTAATTAAGAATTTGGTGGGCAGAATAGGAGTTCTAGAATGTCTGGAACCAAAGCTGGCGGCATGAAAGCTGCTGCAACCAACAAAGCTAAATACGGCAAAGTATTCTATGCTCGTATCGGCAAAAAAGGTGGCCAAAATGGTCACACCGGTGGTTTCGCTGCTAACCCTGCGTTAGCTCGTATTGCTGGTGCTAAGGGCGGTCGTATTTCCCGCCGTGGTCCAGCTAAGAAAGCTGCCTAATTGAAATAATCGCATTGAGGGCAACGATAGTTGCCCTCAGGCGTCTCAAATCGCGTTAGTCCACATTTCGGGCAACGCGATTTTTGATGCACCCAGTTTCTATAAGTGTCCAGCTCGCTCTCGACAACATCTTCATCAAAGGGAACAGCATACGTATCGGCTAGCTCTCGCGCTTTTCCCCAGGCCTCAACCTCCATCTTTAGTCTCTCGATATTCATCCCGAAAGTCTTATGGCCGCTGAGAGCATGCCCCACCTCATGTAGTAGTAATAGATCAAAACTATCTGACCCCTCCTCAAACACAATGGTCCGGGGCGGGCGGAAAGCAAACTTTTTCCCAGCTACAAACTTCAGATCCGGGTAGTCTTCCTCTAGTCGTTCAAGAATGCTTTTTCCCATTTACGGTATGGTCTCCTTTGGTCTTCTTTGCGAGGAGAAAACAACCATATATCACCGATTCATTAGGTCGCTTAGGGCGCCTCAGTTTGATGCCTAAATCTTGCGGTAAATACTTTGAATAAGATTTGAATATCTTGCCAAGTGGACCACCGAGAACAATTGTGTCTGGGTGGTATCTCTTTACGATATCCGGTAAACCAAGATACACTCGCCTTGCGACATCTTGGAGCTCTTCTTTCTTTCTAATATCGGTGGCTTGGTCAATGTGGTAATACTTCTCAAGGGCGCTAGCGGCGGCGATGTCCTCCCACTCAGCCTTCTTGCCAAGGTATTCATAATGTACGTGGCCAGGTTCGAACTTCTTCGATTCGGGCAAAATCTGATTATGTTCCACAATACCGCCACCAATCCCGGTCGAAAATGTCAGGAAAATCGTCTTGCCGGGAATGCCATGACCTTCATAAAGAGTAGCCAAATTGGCATCATTTTCAAAAGTTATTTTTACATCGAATAATTCATTTATAGGGGTAAAAATATCAATATCGTCCCAATTCCGATTGCCAAAATGGACTGAGTAATTTTTTTGTACAGAACCCGGTATAGCTACGACAATTGACTTGATTTTGTATTTTTGAAATGGCTTCAAAGCCTCAACTAAATCCTGGATAAAGGTTTTATATCCATGGGCGGTCTTAAACTTGAACCGCTTAATCACTCTTCCGCGTTGCGAGAATAGAGCGATCAGTGTTTTTGTGCCTCCAATGTCTACAGCTAGATACATATCTTGATTATATCATGAAATTTTGCTATAATTAGGTAAGTTTAGGCTCATTCACTGGGTTCTTGAGTAATTCTTAAAGTAGCCCCGCATAAAGGGGCATTAATGGAATCCAATGAATGGGCCTAAGGAAGGAATAATTATAATTATGGCAAAAGCCGCAAAAATTACTATGGATGATCTCCTAAAAGATAACGAGGAATCATTCAAGAAAGCAATCGCAGGGGATACTGTTCAGGGGACAGTGTTGTCTGTTAAGAAACATGAAATCTTAATCGACCTCGGCGCCCAAGGTGTTGGCCTGGTCCCACGTCGTGAGGCTTCATTTTCTAAAAATCTAAAGAAAGGTGACGAAGTTACCGCATCTGTCATCGAGGCAGAAATGGATGATGGCTATGTCCTCTTGTCACTCCGCAAGGCAGTCAAAGACAAGGGTTGGGACGAAGTATTGTCCAAGCTAGAGGATAGCGAAACGGTCGAAATTACTCCGTTTGACGCTAACCGCGGCGGGTTATTGGTTGAATATGAAGGCATTCGTGGCTTCCTACCAGTTTCTCAATTATCAGCCGAACACTACCCGAGAGTAGGTTCATCCGACAAGGAAGAAATCCTTCAAAGATTGAACTCTCTTGTAGGCAAAACCATCAAAGCACGCGTACTTGATGCTAACAAGAAAGAGAACAAACTTATCTTCTCCGAAAAAGAAGCAATTAAGGACGGTCTTGCTGCTAGATTTGCCGAGCTCAAAGTTGGCGACGTCGTCAAGGGCGTAGTCACCGGCGTAGTAGACTTTGGTGTATTCGTGAATGTTGACGGTATCGAAGGCTTGATCCACATTTCCGAAATTTCATGGGAGCGCGTCAGCAACCCATCTGATTACGTAAAGGTTGGTGATACCATCGAAGCTAAGATCATCGCTATCGACAAGGAGCGCTTGTCACTTTCAATGAAGCAACTCGTCGAAGACCCATGGGTCTCAGAAGTTGAGTCTTTGAAGAAGGGTTCTAAAGTTGAAGGCACTGTCACCAGAATCACCCCATTTGGCGCATTCGTCCAAATTTCACCTGCTGTCGAGGCACTTGTTCACGTCTCCGAGCTTGGTGAGGGTTCAGATGTTGACCCAGAGAAGATCTTCACCTTAAACGAACGCAAGGAATTTAAGGTTCTAGACATCGACAAAGAAGGTCGCAAGATCTCGCTTTCAATCGCCAAGAAATAGTAAGGCAGAAAAATAGCCCCGCGGGGCTATTTTTTCTTGCATTATTTCGGAAAAAGCCTTATAATAAGCAAAAGCGCTTAAACTTAACTGAAAGGTCATACAAAAATGCAAAGCATCGACGAATTCATCGAACAATTACTCGTTGACAAGGGTATTACTAATCAGGACCCCGAAGTCAAAAAGGAGCTCGTGGAAGAAATGAAAACACGCCTCCTAGATCAAATCGACAGAGCCGCTATCATGCAGCTTCCCGACGATAAAGTTGACGAACTAACCAAAAAGCTCGACGATCCAGAATTTACCAATGAAAAAATGACCGAATTTATGCAACAATCAGGAGTCGATTTGACACAAGTAACAATAGACACCATGGTGAGGTTCCGCGACTATTATCTAGAACCGGAGGAATAAAATGACAGAAACACTTTCAGGAAGCAACACGGAAAGCGTAGAGAACGGAGTACAAAATGAGGCTAGCCTCGATAATCAGTGGAAAATCCTTCAGGATATTAGTTCTCCCAAAGAAGCCCAGGACCTGACTGCTACCTCAGAGCAGAGCCCCACGATGGACCCAGAACAATTTGTCAGAAAAGAAGCTGCAGAAGCAATTAAAAAGGCTTGGGCAGACTATCAGTTTCCAGATTCAGCCGAGCAATACTCTGATCCGTCCAAAGATGAAACGGAAGAGCAATGGAAAACCTTCTACAAGAATATGGACGAGGACTTTCCGTCTGATTCTGATGATACTCCCGAGGATATTCCTGAAGACAAGACCAACAATAGCCCCGATGACAAAACTGATGTTTCTTTCGACCCGGACACAGAAGAACTTATCAATCTCGATAGGGCTAAAGATGCATTGGACGGCGAAAAGCTGGACACCCTTGAGATCGAAAAATTGGAAGACATGGACAAAAAAGCAACGGAAGTGGAAGATCAAATCATAGAAAAAAGCAACGAAAGGATCGAGGAAATCGATGCTATGCTCGAAGAACTGGCCGGCTCAAGTGCACTTGTTGCCGTTGAGGCCAACACTAGCTACGATCGAGACGTTCGCGCAACCCAACTTGCCGAAGAGGAATTCGGTATTCAAACAAAAAATGCGAAATTCTTTAAGCGCCTCTGGATGAATTATTTCGAAAAGTATTACAAGACGAAATATAAGAGAGAATTCCTAACAGAGGGCCGAAAGCTCAACAGAGATGGCGAACAAATTAGCCTTGACACGATTATGGAAAGGAATATTAAAGGCGGTATTGGCCGTGTCGTTAGAAGCGTGACTGAAAACGAGATGGATTATATCCACCAAGCTTTTGGCGAGAGCCGCACAGAAGCAGACAAGGAGAAAACTGAAGCAATTCGTAATGCGATCATGAAATATGCAGAAGCAAGGGGCGACGCGGCAGACGAAAAGCAATTTACTGCCATGCTTAAAGAAGAGATGGCTAAACTGAAGCAAGAAGGCAATTTTGATAATCCTGACTACATGAACAATTACTTCGAAGTAGCAGAGAATGCTATCAAAGTTAAGGAGTTAATGCGTGGCAAGGTATCAATGGACAAGGTTCTAGAAAAGTTTGCCGTGTATAATGCAGATGTGCGCGACTCAGAACGCTCCAAGGTCAGCCGAGGTAAACTGGATCAATTGATTGATAAATGGGAGAAGAGTAGTCTTTCGCGCTTTATCAGTCCAGAAACTGTCGCAATAGCGACAAGCGTCGTTTCGCTCTTTGCTAAATCCGGCGCGAATAGGGCTGCCAGATTGTTGATCCCAGTAGGCGGCGTTTTGGTTTCGAGCGCTCTGGCTGGTGCAAGAGAGAGAAGAAGGGTCACCAACGAACGCGAAGTAATGATGCGAAACATGGAGAAAGGCCGAAAATATGAAGACAACCCAGATGAAGCAGAATCTAGGTTTGCAAAGAAACGCGCTAAACTCGAAGAAAAAATCGCAGGCACGACTTATGGTCTAGAGTCAACCTCAGAGCTTATCGCGAACATTAACAGCGCTATAGAGAGTGGTGATGAGGAAAAAATCATGAGAGCTTACACGGCCGCCAGGGTTCGTGTCGACTTCTCAGACTCCGAAGAGAAAGGGCTCATCTCATCCTCATCAGAATTCAATGAGGGTGATGAGAGACTTGCTTTAGATATCGCGCTCGCTGAGGCAAAACGACGTGTTGTTAAACCTGAAAACCAAGCTACACTAGCCGAGATGCGAAAAACGCTTCTTTCTAAGATCACGAAAGATGTCGACAAAGGCGACGAAGAATTCAAGCGTGTCCGTTTGCTCCAGACGCTTAAGGCATCAGGGAGGGCAGCCCTCTTTAGTGGAGTTGGCTTCTTCTTGTCTCAGGAAGGGGCTGCGTTAGTGAGCGAGAATAAGATCGGTGCCCTTGAGAAACTTGGTGTTTTCAAGACTCAAAACCAGGCTAATGCTAAAGAAACCATGATAGCTTCATTGATCAAGTCTAGGAGCCCAGGCGCTATTAAAGGTATTTCTGCAGATAGAGTCGATGAGATGGAGAGCCTTAGACGAAGCGGGTACAGAGGAACCAAAGTTTCTGACGAAGTTATCACTACGCGCAAGACATACATTGATGGTGATCCTGCCACCTCGCCTCACGCGGCTAAGGTATTCGTGAGAGAATGGGCCAATAACGGCACCGAGGCCTACGATGGTAACGAGTTACGCGTCTCGGGTGATGGCGCTTATACTATGACTACTGCTATGCATGGTGATTCCATTGCTCCAATTAGCGGCAGAACTTTGAACTTCGAGAACCTCGTCCAAGAGAATAGAATTAAAGGGTTTGTCACTATTAATGGCGTACGCTTTGAGGCGCAAGGAATCCCTGCCGCTAACGGTCAGATCACGTTTATCCAAAATGGCATGATCACTACGACTAGTGGGGATATCATTCAAGCTGTCGACTCGGCTGGAAACAAACTATATGAATACTTTGAAATTGGTGCAACATTTGGCAAAGATGCAAGCACTGGTTTGACAGAATTTGTGCCAATGGCTACCAGCGTGGGTAATCTAAGTGGTGGTCCGTTCACGGGTATGTTCCAGGAGTCTGTAGAGGAGGTTATCACTAAACCGGCAATCTACAACTTCGAATTGCCGACGGGCGGGACCATCTATGATGGCGTTGTTCTCCCAGCCATGTCTGCTCGTGTCGGTATAGGTAATGGCACAGCGGCAGAAAAAACACCTGACCAAGGTGGCGAGCCAACCCAGCCAACCCCACCAGCGACAGAGGGTGAGTCGGGCGATGGTGGGCCAACCCCACCAGCGACAGAGGGTGAGTCGGGCGATGGCGAGCCAACCCAGCCAACCCCACCCGCTACTGAGCAGCCCAACCCAGACGCCGACCAGCCTACACCACCGCAAGACGATGGCCAAGCAGGCGGTGAACAGGCGGGCAATAGTGGAAAGAACGATCAAGCCGACGAAGAGGCTGAGAAGATCAGGAAAGCAAGAAGAGATTATTATACTAACTTGCTAAACAATGATTTCTCATTTATTGGCGAAGATGCCGTTAAGGTACTTCTAGAAAAACCAGGTAGCGACCCAAATCCCGACGAACGCTTCTCGAGGGTCTGGCTCAACCTAACCCCGACACAGAGGGAAGCCGTCGAAACCGCCGTAAAAACCGTCGATGGCCTTGATATCCCAGAAGGGAAAGAGTTCAGAGAGTGGGTTAAAAGGACCCTGACAGAAGGCACGATGGCTGACACGCCCTCGCAGCAAGAAGGGGAATAAAGGCCTATTAAGCTAATAAATCTCACAAATCTAGCTTCCAAAAGCTACTCGCTTATGATATAATTAAAGCTATTACTTTAAGGAGTTATTTGAGTGAAAAAGAATTCTAAAACTAAAAAATCAAAAGATTTTCCATGGTCAAAATACTATAAAGAAGACGACATCCCGAGCCACATCGAGTACCCGGATTGTTCCATGGTTGATATGATTATGCAGTCTGCCGAGAAATGGCCAGACAACACCGCATATTATTATTACGGACACAAGGTTTCTTATAAAAACTTCGTCCGCAAGATTGAGAAAACCGCCCGCGCCCTCAAGAATTACGGCGTCAAAGAAGGTGATCGCGTTACTATTTGTATGCCTAATACCCCAGAGGGTATCACTATGGTTTACGCTGTAAACATGGTAGGAGCTATCTGTAACATGGTGCACCCACTGTCATCCGAGAAAGAGCTCGAATATTACATCAAGGTCGCCGAGTCTAAATATGTCCTCGTCATTGACGCGGTTTTTGACAAAGTTTACAAATTACGGGACACTGCTAGCCTTGAGCGCATCATTGTAGTTAGGCCTTCAGACGGCCTCGGCTTCCTCAAGAAGAAACTCTACAACACTTTGCATGTCAAAAAAGTTAGGCTCCCAGCCAACGACAATCGTGTCGTTCTTTGGGAAGATTTCATTGCTAACTCCTATTTCTATCAAGGGAATTATCACGAGGAACGCGGTGGCGACGACCTCGCTGTGATAATGTATTCAGGCGGCACCACAGGGGCTCCAAAAGCCGTGATGCTTTCAAACCGCAACATTAACGCCGAGTCTATGTGTGACAGCGTTATGATTCGCCAAGTTGAGCCAGGCGCTACAATCCTTTCGATTCTGCCTTTGTTCCACTGCTTTGGCCTTGGCGTCTGTATTCATACCCCTCTCTGTAAGGGTATGGGTTGTATCTTGATCCCGGCCTTTTCGCACAAGCAATTTGCTGACATCATCAAGAAAAACGAGCCCAACTTCATCGTTGGCGTTCCCACCCTGTTTGAAGCCCTTGTTAACACCAAATTAAAGCCCGATGACCTTAAGTCGGTCACCGCAGTTATCTGTGGCGGCGATGCCTTGAACCAAACTTTGCGTGACAAGGTAAACGGCTTCCTGTCTGCGCATGGCTCTTCTGCTAAGATTCGTGTTGGTTATGGGCTCACTGAAGGCTCAGGCGCAGTTTGTCTTTCACCCGAGAACACCTTTGCTGACAGCATTATTGGCGTTCCGTTGCCAGATATGGAATTCAAGATCGTCAAGAACGATACCTTCAAAGAGCTCGCAGTAAAAGAAGAAGGTGAGATTTGTATCTCTGGCCCTCTAGTAATGATGGGGTATCTTGGTGACGAAGCAGAGACTGCTCAAGCTATACGTCTCCACGACGACGGCAAACTTTGGCTCCACACCGGTGATATCGGCTATCTCGGCGAGGATGGCCTCATCTACTTCGCACAGCGTCTCAAGAGAATCATTATCTCTTCTGGCTACAACATCTACCCGACCCATCTCGAATCCGTAATCAACTCGCACGAGGCGGTGCTTACCTCTACAGTAATCGGTATTGACCACCACTACAAGGGTCAGGTACCGAAAGCTTTCGTCGTTTTGAAGCCAGGCTACAAGCCAAGCAAGCGCTTAGAGCGCGAAATCAGGGAACTACTAGAGCGAAACGTTCCAGTCTATGCTCTCCCGGCAGCTTATGAATTCCGCGACAAGCTTCCTACCACCAAGGTTGGTAAGGTTGCTTTCCGCGAACTCGAAAAAGAAGAAAAAGGCAAACAATAACCCCGAATAAGTAAAGCAAAATGTCCGCACCAGCATTAGCCTGGTGCGGTTTTTGCGGTCCAGCCACAGGTTATTTGTGATAATCAAGCCGCACTCTTATCCGTAACTTCAACGATTTTTGTTTCAAAAACTGATTCTTTCTCCAGCCAGGGAAATACTGCTTCAGCATTTCTCGGGACCGCGAGAAGCCAACCCTGCCTTCCGGGAACATTCCAAAATCTTTGGCGGAATCAATCAGTAGATTCCAGATAAAGAACCACTCCAGTTCATCGTGGTATTTTTTTTCGGCACCCGCATCAACAAATCTCTGATACAGTCCTTCAAGCGCTGGGAAAATATCAAAGATGTGGGGGTTAAACCTGCTTTTATGTAGTACTGATTCTGGGTTTTGATAGTACAAATACAGAGGCTCATCTATATAAGCATATTTATCCGTATAGAGGATTAGCGTCGACATCATCTCCATATCTTCATGGATCATACCCTCTTTGAATTTAAAATTATGCTCCCTCCACCATTCTCGCCCAATAATCACTTGCCACGGACCCATCCCGTACCTCACAAATCTACTTTTATAATTCTTTTCCTTCGATGAAACAGGAGACAAATGATCTGTATGCCCATCCGGATATATCCGTGTAGCCCCAATCATTATGAGATCAGGTTTAGTTTTGTTAGTCGCCTGAAGTAGTTTCTCGATTGACGTTTCAGAGATCTCGTCATCCGCATCGATAAACCAAATATATTCACCCTTGGCTTTTTCAGCCCCGAAATTCCTAACCGCCGCAGCCCCTGCTGTATTACATTGTAATACAGAAATCAGCTTGGGGTGTTTTTTCTGGTATCCTTCCAGAATCGCCATTGAACCATCACCAGAATTGTTATTTACTGCGATGATTTCTCCGGAAATACCTTTAAGGGCTCGGATAACCGAGTCTAGGCAACGCCCCAAATAACGCTCAGCGTTATAAACGGGAATAATGATCGAAAGCTTTACCATATCTGTATTATAGCAAAACAACCCAACTTTTTTGATGAAAAGTAGCCATGAGCGACATTAAAATATGGTAAAATACAAGTATGTTCTGGAAAGTCCTTATAGTTTTATTGATATCAATGGTTCCGCTTATCGAACTTCGTGGTGCTATTCCGGTTGCAGTAGGGATGGATTTAGGCCTTCCAGAGTGGCTGGTCCTAATCATCGCCATCATTGGCAACATTATTCCAGTTCCGCTCATCTATTTCTTTGCTCGTAAAGTTCTCGAATGGGGTAGTAAATGCAAATGGAAACCATTCAAGAAATTCTGCGTCTTCTGTCTTAAGAAAGGGGAAAAAGGTGGCCAAAAACTACTCAAGAAAACCGGAAAATATGGCGCCTACTTTGCGCTATTCCTCTTTGTCGCTATCCCGATCCCAGGCACTGGCGCCTGGACAGGCACCCTAGCAGCCAGCATTCTCAACTTAGATTTCAAGAAAACCATGATTGCAGTTGTCGCAGGTGTCCTAGTGGCTGGCCTTATCATGTTAGCCGTCTCGCTCGGATTATTTAAAGTCCTCTTTGGGGGTTAAGTTTTGATCCATTAAAGTATTATTTATAAAAAAGGAGGCCAAAATGGCAAAAACCAGCACCAAACCTAAAACCAAAACCAAGAAAACGAAAAAGAACTATGAATCACAGGGTATCAGGGCGTCCTACTGCGTAGTCTTTCTTTTGATCATCGCCCTCATTGTTGCCGTCACCGTTAGCGTCGTTACCACTCAGACTTTGAGAGGACTAGGAGGTATTGTTGGAGTTTCCAAAATCGAAGTATTTGATCACATCGCCGACAGCTACATCGAGAGTATGGACTTCACCGTAGGTGAAGACAACCAGCCAACCACCAAAACCATGACGGGCTACGGCGTCTCAGACGAAGACGGTGTATTTTATATTACGTTTGATTTTACTCCTTACACTGTCGAGAATTATAATCGTGTACCAGATGGCGAAACACGACATGCAATTATCTACTTCTGGAAAGATAACGAACGCGGTACTTATTCTCACGCCTTTTCGTATCACGATGACGCGTCCTATCACCCTGACGGCGCTTATGTCAAAATCGCCGAATAGTGTAGTATAATAAAACCATGAAGAACATTGTAGAGATTAAGAATTTCCGCATGGACTTTGGGAGGAAGACGGTCATCAAAGACTTGTCATTTGAAGTGCGTGCGGGCGAGATTTTCGGGCTGCTCGGCAGCAACGGCTCCGGCAAGACTACTACTTTGAGGGCCTTGCTCGGCTTTTACACTCCCACCAGCGGGGAATTACTAATTGACGGTAAGCCATATGACCCGGAAGACGGCTCCGTCACGGTCGGCTACCTACCAGAAGAACGTGGCCTATACCGCAAGGAAAAAGTCATCGACAACCTCGTTTATTTTGGCGAACTAAAAGGCCTCAAAGACCCTAGAGAATGGGCCATCAAATATCTAAAACGCGTTAAGCTCGACACCAAAATGGACGAGAAGCTCGAAAAACTATCCGGCGGCCAGCAGCAAAAAATCCAGCTAGGCGTTACGATCATGAATGAACCTAAGCTCCTAATTCTAGACGAGCCTACCAAGGGTTTTGACCCGATGAACCGGCGCCTTCTCATGGAGATTATCGAGGAGCTGCACAAGAAAGGCACTGCAGTTATCATGATTACGCACTATATGGACGAAGTCGAGAAGCTCTGCGACCGCGCCATCCTATTGAAAGACGGTGTAGCTCACGCTTACGGCACCATTAGCGAAATCAAGAAACAGCACAAAGGTAAATCCCTAGAACAAATCTTTGTTGATGTATATGGAGGTAATGATGAGCAGTAAACAGTTTTCTACAGTTGTAAAATTTGAATTTGTACGCCAAATCAAAAAACCATCTTTTTGGATTTCGATCTTGCTGATGCCAGCTTTTATTATCGGTATGTTCCTTATATCGATGCTCGCATCAAGCAGCAAAGACGCTGGCCCAGCCCAGATTGACGAGAACACCAAGATTGTCATTTCTGATGAATCTGGTATTTTGCCTTCCGACTCTCCATTTCTTACTAAGGAAGATAAGGAGCAGGGGATCGAAATGGTCAAAAACGGCGACGCCGATTTGTACTTCTACATCCCAAGCGATTTCGAAGAAACCAAAAAGGTCGAACTCTATCATATCTCCGAAGAGCTAGACATCTTTAATACCGATGGCTCAGTCATTAAAGCAATCTTAAACCAAACCGTATCCTCGCATTTTGATGATCTAGACATCATCGCGCTCACCGGCAATTTCGATGTTGTAGACAACAAGTTGACTTCCACGGGTGAGAACGCTAACGCAGTTGGCAAGATTGTGGTACCGCTAGTTTTCTTGGTCATCTTCTTCCTCTTTATCGTCCTCTTCGGCAGCCGCTTCCTCATGACCGTAGTCGAAGAGAAAGAAAACCGCATTTCCGAGATGATCCTAACCAGCGTATCAGCTAAACATCTCATTGTTGGCAAAATCATCGCCATGATGCTGCTCGGTATCATCCAGATGCTAACCTTTATTCTACCCCTGGTCGTCGCAGTGTTTATCTATCGTGACAATCCTATGGTCAGCGGTATCCTGTCTACCGTCGAGATCAACCCGGTTAGTATTATTGAGAACGTCATCCTCTTCGTGATTTCCGTCGCTCTGGTAATCGGCCTCTGTACCTACATTGGTGCCATCACCCCGACCGCCAAGGAAGCCTCTCAGTTTATTGGCCCGATTATTATCGGCTTGGTATTCCCACTCTACTTCATGAGTTTCTTTATGGCAGCAGAGCCAAACTTCTTAGTCCAATTCTTAACCTACTTCCCATTCTCGGCCCCAATCGCTCTGATGCTCCGCACTGCCTTTGGTACTCTTAGTACACCTGAGTTTATCATCGGCTGCGTTGAGATTGCAATCTTGGCATACGGTATAATCTGGATTACCATCCGTACCTTCCAGAAAAACGCCATCAACTTCGGCATCGTAAAGCCGAAGCTACTCAAGAGAAAATAGTAAAAACTAAGCGCGAAAGTTGTGCCCACAACCGTGGCAATAGTAGATTTTTGTGCGATTCTCAATTATACGTTTACTGACCCATACGTAACCCTTACCAAGACTAACCTGGATAATAGCAAACCACCAATCCCAACAGATAAGTACTGCGATAGCGATCGACAGTTTAAAGAACCACCAAATAACATAGGCCGTTCCAAAAAGAATGAGCCACAAAAAACCGTGCTTATTTCGCTCGTTCGATAGCTGCACTTTCGTACTGCCACATTTAGGACATTTTCTATTAATCCCCATCCTGTTTAATCCTTTACGTTATAGTAATAGTATAGCACGAAAAATAAGGGTAAGCACAAGCGATCCGGCGAGTATGCCGAAGAAAAAAGCTAGCTCGCGAGTAGCGGACTAGCCCAAACCCACAACCAGTGTAATTCTAGAACTGCACTGGTTATGTTTTTATTTTATATCAAAAGTTGGTTTGGCACAAGGGGGTCAGGAGTAGGTGCTTCATTTTTATTCTTTCAAAATTATGTTAAAATATACCAAAACTGTTTGAACAATGTACCTTTTAAGAGAGGGGGGATAGTATGGAACTATTGTTATTTGAAGATCGTGTGGAAACCATAAATGACGCCTTGCTTCAACAGATCGTAGTGCTTGCAGAAGATATACTCCACGAGACCATTACGAGGAGTTGGTTCTTTTACGAAGAGGGAATGGAGCACCATTATAAGACAATGGCACGCGGCGGTGGCTGGGAAGAGTCTGATGTGGGGTGGTTTAATTCGGAAAAGATAAACATCCCAGATATTGATTTACCGATATCGACCAAAAGAATCGTTCTCTGCGATTATTATTGGCAAAACTCCAGCAATCTTTACTATGAGATTTTTCGGCATTTCGCTTCAAAAGAGAATGTTATCTTTATTCTATATTCCGGGATTTCAACAAATGATGCTATTTACTCCTTGAGCGAGCTAGCAAAATATGTTCCTCATTATTGCCAACTCTTAACAGAAGTGTGGCAAAGGCCGATAGAAGCCAAATACGATCAATCACTTACCAATATCCGCTCTGAAAGAGCGATAGAACAACTGAGGGCGATCCTTCAAACGGCAAAACGAGCACCTTAGAGTCCATGCAACACTAATAGGGAGACTGTGGAAGTCTCCCTATTTTATGCCATAAACATTCTCGATTTTCGTGTTTATGCAAATATCTTATAAAAACGCGGTTGAAAATAATTCTTTATAGTGCTAAACATATCGGTGGGTTGACTTCGGTGTTTAGTGTGGTCTAGCACGAGCCTATGTTCGTGAGGGTGTGGAGCTTCATTAAACAGCTATTCTAGACATGCCAGAAGTTCGGAAAGGAGTAAGATGGGTGTACGATTTTCAATATGGAGATTGCAAATCACCGTAAAACTTTCTTTTCGGCGAGTATGCCGAAGAAAAAATCTAGTTCGCGGGTAGCGAACTAGACCAACCTATTCCAGTGTAATTCTAGAACTGCACTGGTTATGTTTTTATTCTATGATAGATAATTGGCGCTGTCAAGGGACTGGACTCGCACCGAAGGTCCGAGTCCAGGCATCAAAAAAGACCCTCTTGGGTCAATGGCTCCCGGGACTGGACTCGAACCAGCAACCTCGAAGTTAACAGCTTCTTGCTCCACCATTGAGCTACCCGGGATTAATGTATCCCCATTATAGCATATTTTCTCAATTTGTGGTAAAATTAAACGAGATATTTATATTTTTTATGTCACACTTGAAACAGAAAGGAGTAGGATGGAAGAAAAGACAATTCAAATCGCTGGTTCCATTACCGTTGACGAGCTTTCTAAAGCCCTCGGCCTTTCTGTTACCGAATTAATCGGCACGCTCTTCAAAAACGGTATCGTTGCTACCATCAACCAGCGCTTAGACTACGAAACCGCCAGTATCATTATTGAAGAATTAGGCTTAAAAAACGTCAAGTTGGAACGCAAAAATACTTCCACTAAGACTTCTGATTTTCATAGGGAATTATCCGATAAAGCGGTTCTTAGGCCACCGGTTGTTGCCGTAATGGGTCACGTCGACCACGGTAAAACCACCCTTCTTGACACTTTGCTAAACAAAAAGACCGTAGAGAAAGAAGCAGGTGGTATCACTCAGCATATCTCAGCTTATCAGCTAGAACACGAGGGGCGCCTCATCACTTTCCTGGATACCCCTGGGCACGAAGCCTTTGCCGCCATTCGCCAGCACGGTGCCATGCTTACCGATATCGTAGTGATCGTGGTAGCTGCCGATGATGGCGTGAAGCCGCAGACTATCGAGGCAATCAACTTTGCCAAATCCGCCAACGCCAAGATTATCGTCGCCATCAACAAGATCGACCGCGAAGGTGCCGATATTCCGCGCACTATGGCTGACCTCAGTCAAAACGGCCTTCAGCCAGAGGAATGGGGTGGTGATACTATCGTAGTACCAATCTCGGCCAAGCAGAATCAAAATCTCGATAAACTTCTCGACATGATCCTCCTTACTGCAGACATCGAGGAACTAAAAGCCGACGTCGATATCCCAGCCGAAGGTTTGGTGATTGAGTCCCATATGGAGACAGGGAAAGGCTCAGTCGTGAACCTCCTTGTCACCGGTGGTGAGCTTAAAACTGGCGAGTTCATCGTAGCCGGTTCTGCCTACGGCAAAGTGCGCACCATGCTTGACTGGCGAGGCAAGCCAAAGGGCAAAGCTACTCCTTCTACTCCAGTTACCATCACTGGTTTTAAGGAGCTTCCAAGCTTCGGTGATAGATTTATCGAAGCCAAAGATGAAAAAACCGCGCGCAAGATGGCGCTCCTTAACGCTCAAGCTATCGCTAATGAATCCGCTGACGCCAATGTGACCAGCTCCGATCTTCTTCGCATGATGAATGTTGCCGACAACACGAAGACCTTCAACGTTATCGTAAAAGGCGACGTGCTTGGCTCCGTCACTAGCGTCGTAGACAGTCTCCGCCTCATCGACACCAAGGGCGAAATTACCCTTAACATTGTTTCTACCGGTGTTGGCGACATTAATGAGAATGATGTCTACATGGCTGCCGGCGAGAACACTGTTGTTTATGGCTTTAATGTAAACGTCCCAATTAACATCAGCAAAATGGCCGCACGCGACAATGTCCCGATCCGCACTTACAAAGTTATTTATGAACTCCTAGATGACGCCAAACACGAGATGGAAAATCTCCTTGATGCCGAAATCGTCGAGGAAGACAAGGGTGAACTCAAGGTTCTCGGCGTATTCCGCACCGAGAAAACCTCAATTATTGCCGGCGGCGAAGTGTTGAAGGGCGACATCAAAGTTGGTTATCTAGCCCGCATCGTCCGCAACAAGAAATATCTCGGTGAAGCAGAAGTTACCAGTGTCCAAAAAGAAAAGATCGACGTAAAAGAGCTTATCGCTGGTGAGACTGGCGGCTTAGCTCTTAAAACCACTCAGAAAATTGACCTTGAAGTTGGCGATCGTCTCGTCTTCTTTACTCGCGAATCCAAGAAGCGCACGCTTTAATCGCTCAACCCTCATCAAAAAACAAAAGACACAGAGTTTTTATTCTGCTTTTCTTTTTTTATGTTACAATAACTATAAGGAGTAATTTAAATGCAATTTGACGAGAAATTTTTAGTAGATATGGGGCTCGCGGCAATGCCGGAGAACCAAAAACAACAATTCTTAGATTATATCCAGGAAGAGCTCGAAGTTCGCATCGGCGAACGTATCTCAAGAGGGCTTACCGAGGTCCAGCTCAACGAGTTTGATATGATTACCGACCCCGCTGAAGCCGCCAAATGGCTCGAAAAGAATCGCCCGGATTACCGCGAAATTGTTAACCGTACCATCGAAGAAATGAAAGAAGAAATCCGCGCCAACCGCAGCAAGCTCGTCGGGGCAGCCTAACATGAGATTTGAGGACGTCGAAGCTGCAAGACAAAAGTATTATGCTAAAAAAATAGAAATCGAGAAAAAGCGTGTCAAAATCACCTTAATCATTTGTGCAATTGTTTTCCCTATAGAGATAGTCCTTGCGACCCTTTTCTTGCCCAAGCCTGACACGTCATTTGAATCTCTGGCCATGACTATAATACCGGCTTTTATACTTGGAGCTCTCCAGCTAGCTATTTTTTCCTTTATTTCAGTAGCAGCCACCGCAAAGGACAATTCCATAAAGACTGAATTATTTGCGGCCTACAAGCGTGCCTACAAGGGCTATTTCGTCCAACAACAGCTCGCTAAATTCTTCACTAATCTTCAGTATAGCCACGAACGGGGCCTCAATAAGAATCTTCTAGATGAGACCAGGATGATCCATACTGGCGATATTTTCAAATCAAATGATCTCATTATCGCGAAATATAAAAACACCAATTTTCTTCAAGCCGACGTCGAGGTTACCGATATCGTGAAGGAAAAAGATAAAGACGGTCGTGAGACGACTACGTATGTTACGGTCTTCAAGGGCCGATATTTGATTTTTGAATTCCCGAAGAAATTTGATTTCAAAATGATTATTACCCCTGAAAGCTCCTACTATAACTATGTTGACACGAAAACAGGCCGCGAGCTTTCTAAGGTTGAAACTGAATCGACCAGCTTTAATAAAATGTTTAACACCTACGCTGGAGATGGGTTTGAGGCCTTCTATATTTTGAGCCCGACCGTCATAGAAAATCTCGAAAAGCTGGGGCAAAAATATGGCAATGCCTTGTCTCTGTATTTTTCTGATAATAAACTATATGTTGGCTTAAATGACAACAGCGACGCCTTCGAGCCACCTGATGCCTCTACCCCTATCAATGAGCAGGCCGAAATCAACAAAGTTATAGACGACATGAGAATAATCGTTAATCTGGTCGACGGCTTGAAACTAGATAAAGCCCACTAATTATTTCTTGTACCCATTAACGAAGCTTTTTGCGTCCATGGCCTTGCGACCCTCTGGCTGCAATCTGTCAATGGCTACCGAAACGCCGTCAGAACAGGGGATCGTAAGAAGTGCCGTCTCACCCGGCCCACATATGTGCGCCTCTAAAATGATGCATTTTAGGCCAAAGAAGCTAAATTTCGGTTTCGGGAACCCCTGATAGGCCACAATTTTACGGAGAGTTTGCTCTGCCGTGTCTGACTCCGGAGTAAGCTCGCCCATAGATTTCTCAAGTTTTCCGCAAAAAGTCGCCTCATCGTCATTTTGTAAAACGGGATTTGGCAAATTATTAAGATGTGCTACTATCCATTCCGCCCCTGATTCCGCTAATGCTTTGTAAATATCATTTTTACAAATTGGGAGACCTTGAAGCGTGGTTTGATAGTAAATCGGCCCCGCGTCCATCTCGGGGGCAAGCTTCATTACGGATACGGAGAACTCAGAATCACCAGCCAAAATTGCTGATTCAATTGGGGATGCACCCCTGTATGCAGGAAGTAGGGAAGGATGAATGTTGAGGATTCCTTCAGGCTCAAATAGCTCTAACACATCCTTTTTTATAATAACACCAAACGATGCAAGCACCCCAAAAGCATCCGGATTCTCTAGTTTTAACTCTTTGACCTTCTCTAGATCATCCTTGGTGCGGGCGTGAAAAATCACCTGGCACTCTCGCTCTAGAACTGCTAATGCATATTCCGCAAGCAGACCATTGCCAAAGAAAATTACCTTATTTTTCACCCCAGAGTTTCTCATTTCCATCGATTTTCTTATCGTAATCCACCGGTATTAGGTCGCCTTTATCGTCCATCTCGTAAAATGCGCCTTTTACGCCCTTGATATGATCAATAAAGAGAACACCATTTAAATGGTCGATTTCGTGTAAAAGCGTCCGCGCCAGTTCGTCAGTCGCTTTAATGCGTACCTCTGTACCATCTTCAAGCTTCGCCTTGACTTTAACTTTTGTGGCTCTAGGTACCATCCCGTAAATTGAAGGGACTGATAGGCAGCCCTCGTAGTCGGACTTGATTTTGCCTTCGGCACGAATCACCTCTGGATTTATCAAAGCAGTAAACGAAGCATTACTCTTGTTCTCCATATCATCCCTGATGATAATGATTCGTTTAAGAACCCCCATCTGAGGTGCAGCCATCGCTGCTGACAGCTCATAAGGGTGCTCTTTCTCCCAATCAAGCGACAATTTTCGCATCTCAGAAATAATATCACGAACTTCGTCATCTATTTCGTGAACCTTCTCTGACTTCTCCCTGAGACGCGCATCCGGCGTTGTGATAATTTTCATAAGCCTATTATACCACGCTAAAGAGGTAAATAAAAGGGGATAAAACTTCCCTTAGGCGAGCATTTGGCAAACCCAGTTAATTTTGACAACCTTTCCTTATCTGAGACGAGTAAAGTTGCGAGCGAGATTTCGGGCGAGTCAACTTGATCGAGGCGAAGATTAAGTGAAATGTTGTGAAAATTAACATGGCGAGCAGCCAACCGCGAGCCCAGAGAAGTTTTATCCCCTATATGTTTATCTTTCTAAGCTGTAATAAGCTTATCAGAATCAAGCTCATAATCTTGAAGCGCGACGCTCTTGATCGCCGGATCTTCGTAGGTATTGTAGTAGTAAGTTTGCGTCGCCGTAGAATACCCACCCGTATAAACTGTTTTCTCGAACTGGCCATCTGCCATTGCGGCTGCGCCGTCGATCATCGCCACCCCTGTCAAAGTATGGAATAAACGCGATACATTTGACACTTCATCAGATTGCACTGGGTAATGCGTATTGAGATACGCCACCCGAATAAAGCGATCCGTGGAATAAAAACCGCCAGGAAGCCCGCGCATCAGAGAACCGCTTCCGAACGCTGTCATCTTAGCCTTATCCCATTTCACCTCTTTTGGCATCTGAGGAAACAGATTCATATAATTTCTCAAATTTTCTTTATGCCAGCCATACCCAGGTTGGTTGGTCAAAATATCTACGTCATTCTTAAAGATTTCCATCCCGGAGGCAGTATACTCTACTACAATTGATCTCTTAGCATCCCCAATTAACCAGTGGAGCTCGGACACCGGGTACTGATCATTGATAGGCTTTGCCACAATCGCGACCTCAGGAAGTACTTTCTCAACCTCATCAACAGAAGTAAAATTCAAAGCCACCCACAGAGGAAACTCATAAGCCGCCACATTAGTTTTGCCATCCACGGCCTCTTTGGCGTAATCAGCGTAACCAGGGAAGTTGAGCCCCGCAATCGCTAGTCCGTGCTCGTTTGCGCAGTCAAAATACAGAGGTACATTTTCCGCGATGATTCCCATACCGATCAATGCCGGCGAATTCGCCATTTCGCCAAGAAATGCAGATTTGTATTTATAGCCCCTCGGTGTAATCACCACCTTCTGCCCGTAGCCTACCGACCAATCCAAATTACGCCCAAAATACATATTCTGAGATTCGTCGCTAAACCGTACACCTGTGCACATATATTCCTCCTTAATGCTTACGTTTATTTACTCAAATTATAACACGTTTTTAAAATACGCGCGTCTTGTCAGAAGCATGAAAAATCCATATAATTTTGCCATGAAAACCAGTGGGTTAACAGATAAAAACATGGCAGACAAAAGATTCCGCAAAACTGAGTATGCTATATTTTTTGCCTACTATAAACTAAAAAGCTACCCCAGCGCTAAGAAGATTGCTAAAACCGCCAGAATCTCTCGCTCCACCCTCTATCGACACCACAAAAAAGTCCAGGCTATCTCTGTTGATTACGAAAAATACCTACTCCACGACTACGCTAAAACTATCAATAAACTGATCGAAAAAAATGCCGAAATAAGGGTAATTTATCTTCGCACTTTGGTTTTTATTATGGCGCACAGGCGTGTCTTTAGGGCTCTATTTAAAGAAGATCGCAAAGAGGTAGTCAAAAGCATGGTTGGCCTTTTGAAAGCTAGAATAATCGTTAAGGAGTGGCACCTCTCTGGTAATCTGGACAAAATGTACAATATCTACACCAATGAAGTACTTGCCGTTATCGAGTTTTGGAGCCAACAGAACTTCACCGACAAAGTTCTCGAACGCACCCTAAATGATGTTTTGTATCTTACTAAAGTCTCCAGAAAGAAGCTTTTACCGCTTAAATAATCATCAACAGAAGTACGTTCTAAAGTAGCCCTGGCGGATCCAAAGTAATTTTGAAATTCTTATCTAACCCATCGCAGACCTCGATTAGAGCCTTCCTCGATCGGCTCCTCACCACAATTTGCCACGAATACCCCTTACTCGTCCGCTCGTGGAACGACGGCTGGGGCGGGGAAACGATAAACCTCTTGTCGCACTTTAGCTTAGCCGCCAACCCTTGGATCTTTTTGACCGCTAGCGCCTCTGTTTTGAGCGCGATTTCAAGCTTCATCACAAACCTAAACGGCGGGAAGCCTGACTTCTGCCTTTTTCCAATGGTATATTCATAAAAACCCAAATAATCCTCATCTGTTGCAAACTCTATCACGGGGTGATCCGGCCGAAAAGTCTGGATAAACACCTCGGCCTTATCGATATGCCCCCTCCCGACCCGGCCAATCACCTGAGTTAGCAGCTGAAACGAGCGCTCCTCCGCCATATAATCAGGGAGATTCAGCCCCGCATCCGCCTGTACCACCCCTACGGTGGACAGTTTAGGTAGGTCCAACCCCTTTACGATAGTCTGCGTCCCAACCAATATATCAACTTCGCCCCTCTTCACCTCTGGATAAATCGCGTCCATCCCCTCGCCCTTCTTGTTATCAGCATCAAACCGCCGAATCCTCGCCTCCGGGAACAGTTTCTTGAGCTCCGACTCAATCAGCTTGGTTCCGAACCCCTTATGAATCAGACCCGGCGACCCGCAATTAGGACAAGAAGTAGGGACTTTTTCCCGGTGCTCACAGGTATGGCAAACCAGCTCATAGGTATCCGCATGCAAAGTCAGTGGCAAATAGCACTTGGGACAAAGCAGCTCCTCTCCGCAGTTTTCGCAAATTGTTAGTGGGCTTGACCCCCGTCGGTTATGGAAAATCAAAGTCTGCCGCTTATGCTCCAAATTCTGGGCGATCGCCGCAAGGAGGGAATTAGACAAATATTTGTTTTTGGTAAAATTATCCCTGTTAGTAAAATCAATCACCTCAATTTTTGGCTTCATCGCCTCAGTTTTTGCTTTCTTGGTCAAGCGGATCACCGAATCTCTTGTCGAAGCAAGATAAAAATCCTCAACCATCGGTGTGGCCGACCCTAATATCAGCTGGCAACCGGCAGCTTTCGCCATGAAGCTCGCCACCCTAATAGCAGAGTATCTTGGCGCATTATCCTGGTGGTAGGCCCCATCATGCTCCTCATCGATAATTATGAGCCCCAGATTCGCAAGTGGTGCAAATAGCGCCGACCTCGGTCCCACTACAATCAGTGGCTCCTCGGACCCTAGAATCGCCTCAAATATCAAATGCCTCTCCGCTTCGGTCTGTCCCGAATGCATTAGGACTACCCTGTTACCAAAGGTATCCTGAAACACCTTCACGAGTTGCCCGGTAAGAGCTATTTCCGGCACCAAAAGCACGACAGACTTTTGCTCTGAAAGGGCATTATCTGCCATTTTAAGGTACACATTAGTTTTACCACTACCAGTAACGCCATAAAGCAGTTTTGTAGCTCCTGCGGCCTTCTGGAGGGCTTTAAGCGCATTTTTTTGGGCAGTATTAAGTGGTATATCGGCCTCCGACACACGTTCTGTGGCACTAGCCCCGTCCGACCCCTGTTCGCCAAGGATTCCGAACATCTGTTCGGTTTTTCGACGCTTCTTCTCAACCCCTCTAGGGAGCACCAGCGAGAGCGCTGCTCCGGACGCAGTCAGATAATACTCGTGTACAAACTTCACGGTTTCGAGTAAATGCCGCGGCAACGGCCTTGAATACAAAACTTTAAGAATCGATTTAGTTTTAAAATCCGGTTGCGCAACTTTTTTAACAACCACACCCGGCAAAACCCTTTGTCCTACCGGCACCGTCACAACCGTGCCCGGCAAAAGGGAATCGTCATAATCATAGACGAACGCCTCCACTTTCCCCTCGGGAATTACCTCATAAAACATATCTATATTATATCACCCCATAATACTTATGCAGACACTTCGAATTATTGGGGTTGAAATAATTTTTAAGTTGTAATAAGATGCGCCCCAGACGATACTTGGGGCAGAAAGGAGTAGAATTTACCTTAATAATCTAGCGGTGGAAAGGAGGGTTCTTTGATGAAACTTTCAATCAATCTGGGACGTTTACGCCTTACAGTGAAATTGAAAATCGCTCCCAGGAGGAAGCGATAATCAATTTACCCTATAAATTCTAAACTGTAAGGCTTAAAACTTTACTGTATTTTAAGCCTTCCAACCACAAAAGTCAAGCCAAGAGTCGTCTAACCCGCTAGATAGCCACCCGAGAGGGCAAAGCAGATCCGCTCGGGTGGTTTCCATCTCGTCGCATTTTAGTGTTGTGTTTTTTACAATTATCATATATAATGAGCTGAGTATAAGCGAGGTAATATGTTAGAAATATTTGTCACATCTAGGGTGCGCCGTAAAATTCTGGTCGTTTTTGCAAAATATCCTGATTTTAAGACCCACGTCAGAGGTCTAGCAAAGCTCATCAAAGAAGACCCCGGCAATATCCAGAGGGAATTAGAGCGCATGGCAAAAGGTGACTTTCTAATTGTGACCAAAAAAGGCAAAACTAAGGTTTATCAAACCAACAAACAATATCCTATTTTGAAGGAACTCCAAAGCATTGTAATCAAAAGTCAAAAGGGCAGCAAACCATCAAAAACTATCGGCTAACAGGGGTAGAAATTGAGTAAAATATTTGAACAATTACTTGAAAAACGTGGGTTTGATGAGAGTTTCTTGCATCCAAAATATGAGGAGGCAGTAGACCCATATGACCTCACCGACATGAATAAAGCGGTCCAACGCATCAAAAAAGCCATCAAGAACAGGGAAAAGATCCTAATTTACGGCGACTATGATGTAGACGGGGTCACTGCAAGTACCTTAATGGCGGATACTTTAACCCTGGCTGGCGTCGAGGAAAACGATCTTGAGATCATGCTCCCGGACCGTTTTGCTGACGGTTACGGCATGAGCCCAAGGCTCATAAAAAGAGCAAAAGATCACAAAATCACCCTAGTCATCACCGTGGACTGCGGTTCTCGCAACCACGAGATCATTGACGAATTAAATACGCTCGGCATCGATACCATAGTTACCGACCATCACGAAACCGCCGACGAAATGCCTGCAGCTACCGCTGTTATTAACCCGCACCGCAAGGATTCTCCCACCGAATCTTTGCAGAATCTTGCTGGGGTTGGCGTCGCTTTTAAACTTGCCGAGGCCCTGGTCCAAGAGAAACTGATCAAAGAAGGTCAGGAAAAATGGCTCCTTGACCTCGTCGTGCTTGGCACCATTTGTGACAGCATGCTCCTCACCGGCGAGAATCGTCGTCTCGGGTTTTACGGCATCAAAGTTCTAGAAAAAACTCGCCGCCCCGGCCTCCTAGAATTAATGCGCTCATCCGGCATAAAAAGTTTGAACGCTGAGTCTATTGGTTTCCAAATCGGCCCACGCCTCAACGCCGCAGGGCGCCTAGACACCGCCGACACCTCTTTAAATCTCCTTCGCGCGAAGGATCCGGTCGAGGCAGCTCCACTCGTAACTAAGCTCGAAAACCTGAACAAAAAACGTCGCGTTGAACAAAATTCTATTGTAAAGGAGATCGAAAAAGCCGGTCCAAAGGACGACCCAGTTATTATCGAATCTGGCCATTGGCATGAAGGCATTCTTGGCATTGTTGCCGGCTGCCTGGTCGAAGAATACAAGAAGCCTGCCTTTGTCTTGACCGAGCTAGAAAACGGCACCTATAAGGGGTCGGGCCGCAGTTTTGGTGACTTCATTCTCTCCGATGCACTGGATTTCGCAAAGGATTCGATCATTAGTGGCGGTGGCCACGCCGCTGCAGCCGGCGTCAGAATTGATGGCAAAAACCTCTATAAATTCCGTGAACAAATTAATGAATACTATCGCTCACTCCATCTTAAAAACCAAGAAAGCTACCTCAAAAAACACGCCGACCTAGATCTAAATGATTTTTCAGAACTAAATCTCGACTTTCTTAACGAATTAAAGCAGCTCGAACCCTTCGGACCAGGGAACGAAGAGCCTATTTTCCGGCTAAAGAACGTCGAGCTCATCAACGTCACCCGCATGGGCGCCGACCGCAATCACTTGAGGCTTGATCTTCGCGACAAACAAGGAAAAACCATGAAGCTCGTCGCCTTCTTCGCCCCTGAAGAATGGCTAAACCTCGATCCCGCCATCGACCAGATCGAACCCCTAGTTACATTCACTGAAAATGATTTTAACGGTGTCAAATCTATCGAGGCCCGCATTTGTGATATAATTATTTTATGAAGAAAGTCATCCTTAAATGCAAACTAAAAAGCCGCGATGCTTTCGAAGATAAGCTTAGCGACATTGATCTAGATTTTTCACCAATTTATTGGCAGCATGACCGTATTTACGTCCCCCGTAACTACGCCCCAAACTCCAACTTCCCGCGCCTCATTATGCGCACCGAGATGAAATCCGTCGATAAACCACCGAAATATTTCTTCATCTTGCGCCGCCATATCGAAGATTCTGGCGTAGATATCGTTGAAGAGACCGCAGTTAGCGACTATGAGAAATTGGTAAACATCATCTTGCAACTCGGTTTCAAGCCGATTGCCGAAGTTTCCCGCCGCCGCCAGAGGCTTAGTATGGGCGAAGGAACAGAGATTTACCTAGATAAAATCGACAACATCCCAGGCTATTTCGCCAAAATCGAATCCACCCTCGACCCGAGCGATTCCGTTCAGTCCGCTAAAGACGACCTCGAGAAAACCTTCTTCACCCTCGGCGAATCTAACTTCACCGACAGTCCATACTTCGAACTACAACAGTAAGAGCTAAAAAATGCAGACAATTGACATAAATCAATGGGAAAGACAAAAAACCTACCTCTGGTTTAAGGAATTTTCTAATAGCACATACGGCATGAATGTCCGCATAGATGTCACCAAATTATTGAAACACACAAGAGAGAAAAAGGAATCATTTTTCATCGATTTACTCTATATCGTGGTCAAAAGTCTCGACAGTGTCGAAGAAATGCGCATGCGCCTCGTTGACGGCGAGCCAGTTATTTATGACGATGTCACTCCTGCTTATACGGTTATGACCGAGGCTGGTGTTTTTGAAAACGTCCGCCACGAAAAAGGCAACAGTTTCAAAGAATTCTACGAAATAGCATCCCGAGAAATCGAGAGCGCCAAGAAACAATCAGAAATCAAAAAAGAAAACTACAACCCCGAGAATTGCTATAGCGAGTACTATATTACTTGTGTACCATGGGCAGATTTCACTTCGTTTAAAGACCCAATCCCAGACGACAAATCTTCAGCCAGCATCCCTCGCGTATGTTGGGGCAAATACACCGAAAAGGACGGCAAATACGAGCTCACTATGAGTATCACCGTAGACCACATGTTCGTAGACGGCTACCCACTCGCCATGGCCTTCAACAAAATCCAAGAACTACTCAATAGCCCAGGCAAATATCTTAAATAACCAGTAACTCAGATTATTATGTTCATGCTATAATGATAGAGTGAACAGAGAAATTATTAAACCGCCGATTTCAAATAACAATAAACCGCTCGAATATAGCGATAATGGCGATAATGGATATGAAAACAAAGAAAATGACCCAAAAGAAGAAGAAAGAAACAGAAAACTAGGCGAATCAGCAGCCACGGCAGAGACTCTCGATGATCTTAGGCAACAATATGATGATATCATGGAGCAGTTGGATCAAGCCCAGTTACGTTCTTCTTGGTATTATCGTGGTCCGCTTGCTTATCCGAGTATGGGAAATGTGTATGATTGCACCTCCGTTGAAGAGGCGAGGACCAGATTGTCTAAACTTAAAAAAGCAATAGCAATATCAGAGCAGATGGAGAAGCTTGATATCTCGTCTTTTACCGACGAAGAAAAACGTGGTGTCGGCCTAGAGATAGTCAACTATCTTCGAGCAAATGAAGATCAGCTCGACATGAAGTACCTCACTATTTATAAAGATAAAGGGGGCGATTATGATTGTGCCCTCAGCGGTAACGGTAGAGCATGGTGGGAGTTCTGGCACCTCAAGAATGATAATATGAGTTCCGAAGCCTGGGCATACTATTCTATCCGTGGTGCGTACGTTAATCCTCCAAGAATCGACGAAAAAACAGGGGAACCATATCCCAATCATCTCTTACCAGGGGTTAGCGAATACTTTAAAGAACTCAGCCAGCTGCAGAGCAAACAGCGAAGGAAAGGATTGGAAGTAGAGTACCCGGAGATTTTCGTGAATCCAAACGAAGAACTGATGAAAAAGGAAATCGAGAAAGTTATGGGAAAAATCGATTCGCGAAAAATACACAATATCCTAGTAACATATCAGAAAGAAGGTTGTGAAACCGGTAATATAGAACTCGTACGGCTTCTTTCAGGAGCAATAAATATAGACCCTCCGCCAGAAATTTTCTACATCGAGGACCATGGTTATTTGGGCCAAGCAAATTACTATGATAACAAAATTTTTTTTAATACTAATAGCGTAAAAAAACATAGGGAATTTATAGATAATGAACTAGGCGAAGATATTCCCGACTACTTCAAAAAAAGAGTTGAAGCGCAAATGTGGATCGGGCTTATTGCTCATGAAATGTGGCATTTCCATCAAGCCGATATCCGGATTAATGGGCCGGAGTCGCATCCACTACGCGATAAGTATTCAATTAATAGAATGTATTATATTAACCCCGAAGATGATTATGAGGGTTATGAAAACCAGATACTCGAACAAGATGCGAAACTTGCTTCAGCTTTTTTCGAAAATGAATGCGACAGAATTTTAAGAGAAAAAGGATACATCAAAAAAGAATCTATAAAGGGCGCTAAATTAATAACGAGAAACCACGTCAAAAAGACAATCAGGACTCTTGTCGAGAAAATGCCAACTCGGTCACTTAAAAAACGGAGAAGAAAAAAGAATGGAT
Source organism: Candidatus Saccharimonadota bacterium (assembly GCA_017619315.1). Classification (GTDB taxonomy): domain Bacteria; phylum Patescibacteriota; class Saccharimonadia; order Saccharimonadales; family Saccharimonadaceae; genus Nanosyncoccus. The sequence continues at coordinate 58,785 of JAFZSN010000006.1, read as the reverse complement.
GACATCATAGATTATTTAACTCAAGAAAAAAACAAAACTCCAGTAGTTGCCCAAATGGTTGCAGAAAAACTTTGCAGGTACGAGGACATCAAAAACGAGTTCCTAAAATGGCTAGAGGCTCGCAACTTTGATTTTGATAATCCGCTTACTATATCTGGATATACCGCAAAAGATATCGCCAAAATGGCGCCGTTCATGGACGGCACTGGCGTTTATAATTTCATGGTTACATTAAGAGAAAAACCAGATAGCGCAAAACAGTATATTGAAGAGGGATTTCCGATACTGTAATAAACAGGTTTATCCTCTCGGTGGTTCGCCATCCGGCTCACCGAGTAACTTCTTGGACTTAATCTCATAGCGGCGTCCATTCACTGGTGAAACATAATAATCTTCATTGAGTAAATTCACAAACATCGTCAAATCCTTGTCATCCATGATAATGATCGAACCATCATCATCGGTCATCAGCTCAAGCTGCATCTCGTCTGCGTAATCGAGTAATTTATCTTGCGGCATTTCTTCTGCAATATCCATCGCCTGGACCTTTTTTAGAATTGGCTTCTTATCTGCAAGGAGGGAATCAAGCGTCAGGCCCTCCGCAAACGATAATTTGTACTTCTCGGTTAACTCCTTAGCCTTGGCCTCTGCAATCACCTGAGATTTGTAATCATACTGGAACAAATTCTCAAACTTTGCCTGGTTAAACACCACAATATTGCCATCCACGATCGCCACTTGGTTGTCGTCCGGCATCTTAAGAGCGATCTCGGCCGAGAACGGCTCAAACGATTCGCCGTTAATTTCCCAAGAGGTCGCGCCCTTAAGCGCCGCCGAAGCTGGCAAAATCTTCGCGATATAAAAAGTCTTCATACCTTCTTCGCCTGGGTAGGTAAACTTTGCAATAATACCTTTTACCTTCTTAAAATCATACTCGTTTTCGGAAAAATAATCGATATCCTTGTACTCGTTTTCAATCAAATGAATCAAAGTCTCCGCTCGCCCCACCTTGGAAAGGGAAGTGCGATAAATCACTTTATCCTCGCCGTCGGCCTTCTCGTATTCGCGGCACTCCAAGCCCTTATCTGCCTCTGTGATAATGTAAGAAACCGCCTCTTGCATAAACATCGCTTTCACGGCGCCAGTCAATTTATCGGAATACTTGATCTTATACGGCGTATAGTTTTTGTTAAACAAAAACAACTCCGCCGAGACATTGTTCTTAACCTCGTCGATCTCGTTTGCCCACAAGAAAACATCAAATTCTGTATTATCCATTTTATACCTCACTTAGTTTTTATCATTATATCACACACTATCAAAACAAGAAAAAACACCCAAAAAACAGTAAAAAGCCGGCCCATAGGCCGGCTCAATAATTAGTGCATCAATGAATTTATCGCGTTCTTGAACATAACGATCTCGTTCAAGATTTCAAACTGCCGATCAGTGGTGGGGAGTTCATCGATAAAGTCTTCGAGTTCCAGCAATCTATTCTGGAAATCGGCAAAGACGTCAATATCTCCCTGTTTTTCCCTATACTCGTGAAGGGTAGGGAAATAATCTTTCTCCAATGACTCCAACATTTTATTTGCTTCTTCATAAGGATCCTTTGCCATTAAACTCACCTCTCTTTCATTTTTTGCAGATGGCAAACTGTCTACATAACCAGTATTATATAACAAAAATAGTACAACGTCAAGAACAGGGAAAACACCCAAAGAGAAACAGGGAAACACCAGATAAGCCAAAGCCCTCAAAAAATAAATACCACACCACAACCCAGCAAAAAATCAACCCCACATGTTCGGTTTTTGCCACCCCAGTAAAAAATCGTGTTCGGTTTTTAGAGCACCAAATGTTCGGGAATTTAACAGGGGAGTTTTCCACAATTGTGTAAAACAAAAAACTTAAAAAATCTTTAAAAAAGCACTTGCATTTTTTGAAAAATTATAATAAACTGAATTCAGCGAACAATAAACAAAAACGCTAAACAAAAAAGTCGTACCTTTAAAAAGTTTGAGATCGACCATCTAGGAGCTTCGCGCGCATTAAAATTCAAGCGAGATGCGACAAAAAAATCGTGCGTTCTTTCCCTAACACACCTCCCAATAAAACTCTATATGGTCTAAACACAATAAGTCTCTCAACGGCTGCGATTGTAAGATTAGCTTCGCGCTGGTAAATCGTGGTGGACAACTTGTGTTCTTAAAACAAAAATCAAAGCAGAAACAAAACCGCTGAAGTTTCTAGTTGAACGGTCTCAAACGACATATTATAATATATACATGGAGAAATTACATACCCCAGTATTGTTATCGGAAGTCCTAGCGACCCTAGAACCGCATCCCGGAGATAAATATCTAGATTTAACTGCCGGCTACGGGGGTCACGCTAGTAAGATTTTGGATGTGACACAGAATTATAAGGATTCATGCCTTGTGGATCGTGATGAATTTGCTGTTAGTAATTTAAAGCAGAAATTCCCGCACGATATCACCATAATGCATACAGATTTTTATAATGCGGTGTTACAGCTTTTCGAGTGTGGAAAGACTTTTGATATAATACTTGCGGATTTTGGAGTTTCTTCTCCGCAATTAGACAAGGAAGAGCGTGGTTTTTCATTCAAAAATGAAGCCCCGTTGGATATGCGGATGGACCAAAGGCAAAAAAGAACAGCAGCGGATATTGTGAATCATAGCAGTGAGAAAGAATTAGTGACGATATTAGTAAAGTATGGCGAAGAAAACCCTGGTCGCGCTGCGATGCTGGCAAGAGAAATTGTGCATCATCGCCCCATTAATACCACCACGGAGCTTGCAGATTTGATAAAATCAAAAACCCGCGGGCATTCCAAAGTTCATCCCGCCACTAAGGCCTTCCAGGCCATTCGTATCGCGGTGAACGATGAACTCGGCCAGATCGAAAGAACCCTCCCGTATTTACCTAAACTACTGAACAAAAACGGCCGCCTCGGAATCATCACCTTCCATAGTCTAGAAGATAGGTTAGTCAAGGATTATTTCAAAACAGCATCAAGCTTCGGCGAAGAGTCAGAACTTACTATCGTTAACAAAAAACCAATCATTGCGGAGGAACAGGAGTTAGTTATCAACCCGCGAGCCAGAAGCGCAAAACTGCGAGTGGCAAAGCGGAATTGATAAAAATAAAAACATAAAAAAAGGAGGCAAAATGCCAAAACAAATCGTTGTTGCGAACAAGTCCCGCAAACAAACTGTTAAGGTAAATTTCCGCTAGTCTCCCCCTTAGCTCTCGGGTGAGTTAACACGAGCCCGAGAGTATTCCGGGACTAGCTGACATGGACCAGAGTGTGGTCCGCCAAAAAGAGTTTTCACAGAGTGTGTGAAACATGTATGACCTTCCCGGGGACACTATCAAAAGTTACTTATAGCTCTGCTTTTGAAAAGCCCCCGGACTAAGACAAGAATAAAAAGAATTGATAAAAAATAAAAATAAACAATAAGCGAGGAAAAATCAAAAATGTTTAATCAAACCTACGTGACAAGAAGAGAGCCCATGTCTCAGAGCTTTGTCAGAAATCGAAACACAGTCCGTCATACCAAGCGCAGCCTTGGTTCCATCTCTCAGATCGCTATTATTTGTATGCTTACCCTCGTTTTTGGGCTTATTTATGTCGCTGAAGGCACCAAAGCCACCAGCTTTGATTACGAAATTTCCTCCGTTGAATCCGAAATTACCGAAATGAACGTCAAAAAAGATGATCTCGCAGTAGAAAGGGCACGTCTTAACTCGGTGGCCACAGCAAAAAACAGTACCGTTGCGGCCAACATGGAGCATGCTACGGTATCAGGTTATGCCACAGAATAAACAAGTCAAACACAGATTAACTATTTTACGAAATATTACCTTAGTCGCTTTGGTGATTATCACTGCGCGACTATTTTTCATCCAAATTTTTGAGCACGATGCGTGGGTGGCCAAAGCCAACGAGCAGCACACGCTCCTCGAAACCATCACCGCAAAACGTGGCGAAATCTATATGATGGACCACGACGAGCCGGTTGCGGTCGTACTGAACCAGGCCGCCTATCAGATAGTGATCGACCCAACCGTCACCAAAAAAGAGGATGCCGAAAAAGTTATGAACACTTACGCTAAGGACTATCAAGTGGCAAATCTAGACGAAGTTTATAACCAGGAAGGATTACGCTATGCCATTATCGCCAAAAACGTCCCGCGTGAGACCGCCGAGGAAATCGCAAAATCCGAAATCCCCGCCATTTGGCTCAAGAAAAACAACCAGCGCGTTTACCCCGAAGGCGAATTCGCCTCGGGCCTGCTCGGCTTCGTCAACAACGAAGGTCTTGGGCAGTACGGCGTCGAAGGCTCGCTAAATGAGGCCTTAGCTGGTAAAGACGGCCTCATTAAGACCACTTCAGACGTTAACAACGTCGCTCTCTCAATCGGCACCGATAATATCAAAATCCCCGCGAGTGACGGCGCAAATATCGTCCTCAGTATCGACCGTAGCCTCGAGAAGGGCATCGAAGAACTGACTGCGGAAGCTATCGATAAAACCGCCGCCACCAACGCATCTGTCCTTGTTATGGACCCAAACACCGGCAAAATCCTCACTATGGCCAATCTTCCAAACTATGATCCAAACAATTACAGCAACGTCAAAGATGCCGCCGCCTTCAATAACTACGTTACCGACATCCCATACGAGCCGGCTTCTATCTGTAAAAACTTCGCTTTTTCTGCCGCCATCAACGAGGGTAAAATGACCCCAGACACCACCTACTTTAACCAGCACTACGAAATTGTCGACGAATGGAAAATTTGGAACGCCGAGCAGCGTAGCAAACTTTACGGCACGCTTACTATGCGTGACGCTCTGTATTGGTCCTTAAACACTGGCTCAATTTATGCGCTCAAACTCCTCGGTGACGATCCCTCCCGCATCAACCAACAAGGCAGGGAAAAGCTATTTGACTACTACTACAATAAATTCCGCCTTGGCCACGTTACTGGCGTAGAGTTAGCCGAAGCCGAAGGTTTCATCCCTGATCCAAACGAAGGCTGGGGCCGCGATTCCACCTATGCCAACCTCACTTTCGGACAGAACCTCAGTATCACCATGCTTCAAACCGCCACCGCATTCTCAGCCGTCGTGAACGGCGGTACTTGGCGTACGCCGTCCGTCCTCGCCGACGTCGAATCAAACAAAGAAATCATTGATAGTACCGAAAAAGTCGAAGACAAAATCCTCACCGACGAAACCTCCGCCATGATGCGTGAAATGCTCATTAACAACCGTAGCTACAAGAAACGTGGCGGCATCGATCGCGCCGGCTACGACGTTGGTGGTAAATCCGGTACCGCCCAGGTTGTCCGAGATGGCGCCTATGACGACTCTTTCTCCGAGCTAGTCGGTTCCTATATCGGCTTTGTGGCTACAAGCGGCGAAATGCCAGAATATATTATCATGACCAAAATGTGGGGGGAAGGAAAGAGCATCAGTAGTAGCGACGCTATGGACCTTTTTGACACGCTTTCAAATTACCTAATCGATTATATGAAAATAAAGCCAGGTGCGGTATAATATGGATATGGCATTAAATGACGAGATTTTTCACGGATTACTCTTAGCACTAACCGGATTTTTGCTGTCTATGGCTCTAACTCCGTTTTATACACACGTTGCATACAAGTACAAATTCTGGAAAAAGCAAAAGAAAACCACGGTTGACGGTAAAGCTCTACCGATCATGAGCAAGCTCCATGCTCACAAATTCAACCACGCTTTCCCGACCATGGCCGGCCTTATTGGTGTTATCGCCGTAACGGTTGTTACCTGGGTATTTAATTTCGATCGTGGCCAAACTTGGCTACCGCTCGTCGGTTTTCTTGGCGGTGCACTTGTCGGCGTCATTGATGACGTTATTAACATTTTTGGCTCTGGTCGCGGTGCAGCTGGCCTTCGCGGTCCAGTTAAATTTGCCCTTATCACCATTGTTGGATTACTGCTTGGTTGGTTCTTCTCGGTTAAACTTGGTTGGACCGACATCAGGGTGCCATTTATAGGAGACTTTAACGTTGGTGTAGTTTGGATGACGATCATTTTCGCCTTTGCCGTGGTTGCCACATCGAACGCCGTCAATATTTCTGATGGCCTAGACGGCCTTTCTGGTGGCCTCGCCATGATCGCCTACGGCTCATATGGTATCATCGCCCTTCTTCAGGGCAACATCCTTCTGTTTGGCTTCTGTCTTACCGTCGTCGGTTGGTTGCTTTCGTATATTTGGTTCAACGTCCCACCTGCTCGTTTCATGATGGGCGACACCGGTTCATTTGCTCTCGGCGCTGGATTAGGCGTTGTAGCTATGATGACTAATGCATTCTTGCTTCTACCTATCATCGGTCTACCATTCGTTATTGAAGCTGGTTCATCACTCCTCCAGCTTACTTCCAAAAAGCTTTTCCATCGCAAAATCTTTATTTCCGCACCACTCCACCACCATCTCGAAGCTATCGGTTGGGGTGAAGCTAAAATCGTCATGCGCTTCTGGATCGTTGCCGGCGTCTTTGCCATTATCGGTATCTTTATCGCTGCAACGGGTGGCATCATATGATGAATCGCAAACATAAATCAGACCTCGTAATACTTTTTGCGACGCTAGCCTTAATGGCTCTCGGCTTAATTATCATTTACGCCATTGGTCCTATGCGCGCCAACGTTCTGAACAACACCTACGGCACTGATTACGAGTCTAACTATTTCTTTCTCGGGCAACTCCGTTCAATCGCTTTGTCTCTGATAGCTTTCTTTGCTGCCTTCAAATGGATTCCGGCTAAATACGTCAAGAAATACGCTAAGCCTTTCATGATTGTTGCATTAATCCTTTCCGCTCTTCTATGGGTACTCTCTTTGGCGGGATCTAGCCTAGCCAAATGCGAACTAGGCGAGTGTCGTTGGTTTAACCTCGGTGGTTTTAGCTTCCAACCCGCAGAAATCGTCAAACTTGCTCTAGTCGTTTATCTTGCAGATTTTCTTTCCCGCAAAAAAGAAGAGGGCAACCTCGGTAAATGGAAAGAGTTCTGGCTTCCGCTCCTCATCGTGTGCGGCCTGTCATTATTCTTTGTTGTTATTGCTCAGGGTGACCTTGGCACCGGTGTAACACTTATTGCGATTATATTTGGCACGTTACTTGTTTCCGGTATCCCGGTTAGTCAATATTTGATTATGCTAGTTTTAGTCCTGGGTGTTTCAGTTGGCGCCGTGGTTACTTCGTCTCACCGTATGGAGCGTGTTGATGCCTGGATTACCACCTTAACCAACGGAGAATCAACCGACTCAACCTACCATGTAGACAACGCCATGCTAGCTATCGGCACCGGCGGGCTTTTTGGCGTCGGGATCGGCAACTCGGTTCAGGCCACTGGTTATTTGCCAGAGTCAATTAACGACTCAGTCTTTGCTATTATGGGCGAGACCTTTGGCTTTATTGGTCTATTCTTGATTTTAGTAGTCTTCGTAGCTATACTTCTTCGCATGCTGAAAGTTGCTGAATACACCAGAGCGGACGACGATCGTTTGATTGTAGTTGGCGTCTTTTGCTGGTTCTTAGCCGGCGTAGTGGTTAATGTCATGGCCATGACTGGCCTAGTGCCCGTCACTGGTATTACGCTGCCATTGATCTCGTATGGTGGCACCAGTATGGTCTTCATCGCCTTTGCAATTGGCCTCGTTTTGCAACTTTCGTGTTATACTAGTAGAGAGGTAATAAAGAATGAAGATATTAGTAGTCGGGGGCGGGTCCGGGGGTCACATAACTCCAGCCGTCGCCGTAGTTCATGAGATATTAGAAAAAAAGCCCCGCGCGGGCGTTGAATTCTGGACAGATTTCAAATATTACAAAAATGTCACCAAACTCACTACTGAGCTTGGCGTAGAATGGGGCGAAGAAGAGCGTCGCAAAAAGACTCCATATATTCGCGTGCGTCGTATTCCGGCCGGTAAATTTCACCGCTATTCTAACTGGAAATTCAAAGATTATTTTGTCCATTTTGATGTTACATTGAAGGATTTTATTTTTGGCAACATCGTCGGTTTCTTCGGCTTCATTTTTGGCCTATTTACAGCATTCTTCCGTCTAATCCCGAAATCTCATCGCCCAAACGTCATGTTTTTGAAGGGCGGCTTTGTCTGCTTACCAGTCGGTCTAGCGGCAAGGGTTTTTAGGATCCCTTACGTCATCCACGAATCCGATTCCACTCTCGGACTCGCAAACCGCATCCTGATTCGCCACGCCAAGAAAGTCGCTTTCGGTATGCCTTTGTCAGAAGAGGTTAAGGAAAAACACCCCAACTACGTCTGGACCGGCATTCCAATCTCCAACGATTTCAAATCTGTCAGCCCTACCAAGCAGATTTCTCTCAAAAAAGCCTTTTCTTTTAATTCCGAAAAGCCTTTGGTTGTCATTACTGGTGGCTCTCAGGGCTCCGAGAATTTAAATGAAGCCACCCGCACCATTTTACCGGAGTTGCTTAAATTCACTTCCGTCGGCCTCGTTGCTGGTCGCAAGCACTACGAGAATATGGTGGACCTCAAAAAATACGAAAACTGGGACAAAGCCAGTCTCGAATCAAACTTCCGCATGTGGGAATTTAACACCACAATGAACGAATTAATGGGCGCCGCAGACGTCATCGTGTCTCGCGCTGGCGCTACTACTATTGCCGAGCTAGCTGCGCTCAAAAAAGCTGTCATCTTGGTTCCGTTTGAACGCTTACCGGGTAGCCACCAAGTCAAAAACGCCGAACAGCTTGAAAAGCAGGAAGCCGCCTCCGTCATCATGGATTCCAAAATGATCGAAAAGCCAGAGCTCTTGCTAAGCGAAATCCATCGTCTCGTCCGCTCGCCACGTCTCCGTGCTGACATGGCAGACCGCTTACACGAAAGAGCCAAGCCCGAATCCGCCGCTTTGCTTGCTGACATTGTCCTAGGAGAGGCCTCCTAGCATGAATGAGGGTGGCCAGCCTAAACTCGTTAGTCGCCGCGAGCACAAGAAGTCTACCTTGAGGCAAGGTCGTACTATTGGCGCTAAACGCGAACGTTTAGAAACAGCCAACGAGCGCGCCGCTGCTCGCAAAAAAGACAAGCACAAAAAGACCCTGCGGGTCACCACTTCGATTATTCTTTTTGCTGTGTTTGTCGCCGTTGTTGTCGTACTAGTCATTACATTCGTCAGCGGCGGAGGAGATTCTTCTGCCCCCGCTCCTAGCGAGTACGTTGTCACTTACAACCCAACCATTGAGATTATCGATGAATCCTCGTCATCCAACGACAAAATCACCAGCCACATGAAAGAATACATCGGCCAGGTCGAAACTGCCTTCAAAGAAAAAGACTACAAGCCAATCAGGGCGGTTATCCCAGTCGGCAGCATCCGGGAGATCCACTTCTACCTAGACGGCTACAATGGCTACTTTAAAATGATCACTGACCGCGGCGCCGGCGTATCTGTTGAAGACGCCGATCGCATGCTTCGCTACCTCGACGAACAGGGGAAAACCGAGTTCGAATACATCGACGTACGCATCGACGGCCGCGCCTTCTGGCGCTAAAAAGGGAACCAAACCACCCCTGTACTAACAGGGGTGGTATTTTTGCTAAATACTACCCCTAATGTAACAGGGAAAAAAGAGCCTAAGTGCAGTTCCAATAATGCCCTATTCCCGTTCGGTTTTAGTTCGGTTTTTAGGAAAGGCGTATATATAAAGTGGGGAAATATATAGAAAATAACAGGGGAAAACACATAATAGGGAAATAAAGTGGGGAAATGTCAAATCGACAAAAATCCGGTCAAAAACCCACAAAAAGCGGCATTTAACAGGGGTAGCTAAAAACTAAGGCTTATAGAAAATAAAAATGATTTGGCCCGTTGTGAATCCTACAAGACTCCAGTTATGTTGTAAAGCGAATTGTTATGGTTTTGCTATGCGTATTTTTAGTAGTGTAAAATGATTTAAAATTTTAACACGTATATTCCTGACGGCGCCGAGAAAGTTGCCACAAGGCAAACTTTCCCGGACGCCCAGTGTATGACGTGCTTAAAATTTTAAGTCCAACTACTAAAAATATGTGTAGCAAAACAACAACGAATCATGCAATTATGTAGTATTTCCCGCCCACCCAGAAATATACCCCCATATAAGACGATTAAGTTACCGTCTTTTAACCATAAGCATAATGTCTTAAAATCCATATTGTGCGACGTTAAAGCTATGTAAAGAAAGGCCCACGAACATTCGGGCCTTGGCGTTCATTTTTTGCCAAGGCTTTTTTAAATCTTAGCTCTTTCCTTTTTATTTCTACTTTTAATGCTTAATGCTTAAGAATCCGTCTACTGAATTATCTTTGTCGGCGAAGTCCTCAGTCCTTTTAACAGGGGTGGACAGGGGTAGAGAGTGGTGTGACGGATGAATCGAGATAGTGTCTTTTTCCTGATATTCTACCTCTGGTCGAACAGGGGCGGGAACTACACCATTTTTGTCCCCGGAAACAGAGGTATCATGAGTGGGGGCAGCCTTAACAGGGGTCTTACCAGTCTTTACGGGGGCATTTTTGGCCTCACCAGAGGGAACTACAGGAGTTTCTGAGGATTTTTCAGAGTGCTTTTTCCCTTTCCTGGCGGCTGCATCACGCTTTTTGGCGTTACGTTTTTTGTTTTTGGACGGTTTGTCGGCTGGCTTGTCTATGGCCTTATCAGCGGTCTTATTGAAGGCATTGTTATTTGCTTTATTAGCAGCTTTCTTGCTGTCAGCCTTATGTCCAGGAGCACTCTTTCCCTTTTCTTCTAGAGAGTCATCGATTCCCTGCGCTCCTACTAGTTTAGCTAGATCCTTTAATCCTAGTCGCTCTTTACCTTCGGCGGCATTCGGGCTGAGACCCGATTTACGGAGATCGGCCTGTGGTGTAGGCACAAACCTTACGTTCGGTTTATGTTCGGGATGGATAGAGAAACTATTATCGCGAGAACGCCTGGAGTCGTCTCTCGTATTTACAGGCCTAAATACAGGCTTCTCGTTAGTGTCTATGACTAGTTTAGGTTCGGGCTGTCTACCAGAATCAGATAGCTCACGTTTGTATTTTTCGGATTGCTCAATTGTCTCACGGATCTCTTTCTCGACTTCCAGCCTTGGGCGAGCGAAGTACTCGCGAGAATGCGCCACGATGGCATCGAAGTTGTCAGCTGGGGTATCTGGAATTTGTAACGTCGTAGCAGAGAAGGCAGGCACTTTTTCACCGTTGATAATCATTGAAATAATAAAGTGACGGTTGTTTAGCTGGATAATATCAGACTCTTCAAAAGTCGGTTCGAATTGCTTAACTAGCACCGGTGCATCATCCGCCGAGACACGGAATGAAATAGTCGTACCTACGTTACCAAACACCGCATCGCGAACGGTGTCGGTCATCTGGGCGACATACTGGTTAGCCACGGTAAGGTTAAGACCATACTTACGAGCCTCAGATAGAATCACCGAGAATGACTCCGTCGCGAAGTTCTGGAACTCATCTACGTAAAGATAGAACGGGCGTCTGTCTTCGATTCTATCGATGTCGGAGCGTGACATTGCCGCAAGCTGTACTTTGGTAACGAGGAATGACCCTAGAATCCCCGCATTATCCTCGCCGATTAAACCTTTGGATAGATTAACGACCAAGATTTTACCCTCATCCATGATTTTACGGATATCAAAGGATGATTTCTCTTGACCGATAATATTACGAATGATCGGGTTCGCCGTAAAGGCACCCACCTTGTTAAGGACTGGTGCGATGGACTCGTTAACCTGCTTCTCATTCCATTGACCGAACTCGTGTTTCCAGAACTGCAAAACCGTGACGTCCTGGCAGTATTCCAAAGTCTCTTTACGGAAATCCTTGTCGGTCAGAAGTCTTGAAATATCAAGCAGCGTCGTTGAAGGGCGGTCGAGAAGTGCTAGTAGTGTATACCTTAAAATATGTTCAAGCCTAGGGCCCCAAGAATCGCCGAACATACGCTTCAAGACGCCAATTACCTCAGAACAGATATTTGGTTTCTTGGCCGGATCTGATACTTCGAGCGGGTTAAATGCAACAGGGAAAGCCGTGTCTGCCGGGTTGAAATAAACCACGTCTTTAATTCTGGATTCTGGCACGAAACGTAGATTGTCGATCGCGAAATCACCATGCGGGTCAATAATACAATAACCCTGATTATAAAAAACATCAGAAAGCGCCATTAATTCTAGAAGGCCGCTTTTCCCTGCCCCGGTCTGACCAATAATATATACGTGACGCGAACGATCCCTACGGAGCAAACCAAACTGGTGGTTGATCCCACGGAAGTTCGTTAGGCCAAAAGCGGAAATATTTGCATCGGTCTCAGGATTACCGGTTATGGTAGGAAGTTTGGCTGGTGGTTCGGCTGTCTTTGATGAAGCCCAGACGATATTTGGCGTCTCCACCGAAGTATGCGGCAAATGATAAACGCTAGCCAGCTCTGAAATATTAAGAATAAAGCCACGATTGGAGAATTGGCGCATCTTGTACGCGTCGAGGTCGTCTTTGTTAAAGCTGCCACCAAGCTGCCGGAAACCGTTGAGGTTAGTCGAGTTGTACTGCTTGAAAGTACCGACGAGCGCCTGCATATTGAGCTTCGCATCTGTTTCGTTTTGCCCAAGATAAACTAGGCGAATTTTAACCTCGTAACCCAGCTTAGTAGCCTTCTCCTCGGCCTTAGCGATGCGGTTCTTATCGCGCTCAGACAGCTCTATCTTAACCTCAGAATCAGTTCCTCCGGCTGGCGGACGAAATAGAGCTAAGAAGACTTCTGATATCCAAGACCAGTCAATTCCGTTCCCCGAAAATAGCGACTTAGACCCAGATTTAATTCTCTTGATCCATTTATCGGTCGTATCCTTGTGCCAATCGTCCGGAATCGGGCGAGTTAAAATCTGCACCCACAATTCTTCGGTGTTGTCAGGACTAAGCTTAGCTAGCGTACCAGTGATACCAGCCAAAGGATCCACTTCAAAGTTCTCAAATGTCTTAATCGGCAATGCTTCATTATCAACTAGTCCGAGCTCCGTTGAATAGCAAACCGGATATTTTGTGCGATCATCCACGTAATCTTCATTCATCTTGTAGATCTGCACGGTCGGATACTGCGAATAGATTTGTCCCTCAACAAAACTCTGTAAAACTTTTGGCACCCACACATAAAACCTGATTTGCCCGGTCGTCGCCACGATTTCAAAAGACAAATGCTCTTGTACCCCACCGGAATTCTTTAGTTCCCTTTTGTCGCGCAAAATACCATGAAGACTAGCAAAAAGCTGCTCAGCTGCAAGCTCTTTTTTGTCGTTAGTTTTCGGAATCTCAAGCATGAGAAGCACCGAATCAACATTTAATACCTTAAGTTTGTTTAGTTTTTTGTAATTTCTGTAAGTTAGATAGGCCAGCCCACCTACTACCGGTATCCAGAAAATCGGCATTAAAACGAAATGTATAATCGCATCCATACTATTATTCTATCACACTTTTTTCTTGAGCGGATTAAACGAGAGTATATAAATTCTTGTCAACTTTCTTAAACAATTTTTTGTTTTGCAAGTTGAGCAATACGGTCGTCTCTTTCACTTTTCGCATCTTCAAGACCTGCTTCACGATTTCTTCGCGGCTCAGCGGCTCGTCAGATTTCTCCAGGATCGAACGGATTATATCGGAAATAGTTCCCTTCTTATAACCCCAGCTCGAAAGCGCATAAATTCCTCTTCCAATTAATACGAAACGGCTATCCTTGATTAGCTCATTGTGGATCGCCTGCACGGTGACATTTTTACGCTTGAAATTAGACTCTTTGATCTCTTTTGCGATGTCAGAGAAGTGCATTGGTTCCTTGTGAGCTTCAAGAATCACAAAAATCTTATCACGGATATTCTTCGGATTGACCGAAGGCCATTTTGCAAGACCCCAAAGGCCGTTCAAAGTCGAAAGTAATTTCGAAACAGAAGCAATAGCCTTGATATGATCTGGGTGCTCGTAATTCAGTTTTTCATCTAGCTCATCAATCGTCATTGGCTGCTTATTCTCGCGAATTACTTTCACGATTTCATCGACCTTGATTCGGATATCCAAGCTATTTCCGTAATCGGCGATTCCGATCGCGCCATAATACTTATCGTTCTCTTCAATAATCGTTAGACTTTTTGAAAAGGTGGCAATAAAAGTAATACCGGTCCTTTCAGACGCGGTGGTTTTGCGCCCATACACCTTGTCGGCGAGAGCGGAAGTCTTGGCAATTCTCCCCATTTCCGTTAGATTGCGAATTAGTAATTTTTCGGCTGGAGCGAGTTCGGGAATTTGACCCTCTTCTGCCGCAATTTGCAACCTAATTAGAATCGCTTTCTCTAGCTGCCTGACTCTTTCCCTTGTGATCGACAACATTTCGCCAATCTGCTCCAAGGTTTCTTTCCTGCCAGTCAGTCCGAAACGACGGGAGATGATTTCTTTTTCGCGGTCTTGTTCGATAATTTTCAAACTGCCACGTATTGCTTTTTTGAGGATTTCGGCGTTTTGTTCCATCGATACCTTTCTTTAATCCACCCCAGTTAATATTATCAATTTTACATATAATATCATAGTATTTACTTTGTGTCAACTACGAATTATCATTTATCTCACTTATATTGTACCACACTTTTTACAAAAATAAAAAATAATATTAAAAACATAAACATAACCACTAAAAAATGGTGAAATAATTGTTTTGTCACTATATTATATTGTAGTAGCCATTACTAGGGGTAAAGCTAGTAAATTGGGGCAATAAGTTGCCTAAATTCTCGTCTACTTTTTTGTGGTGGTTTTTTTCTTTGTAGCTGTCTTTTTCGTGGCAGTTTTCTTCGTAGCTGCTTTTTTTCTGCCGCCACGCGTACCACGACGTGTGGTTTTAGGCTTTTCTTCAAGCATCTTGCGGGCTGCTTCCTCAGTTATGGTCTTAGGATCTACATCTTTCGGGATTTTGACATTATTCCTGCGGCCCGGGCCTTTTACATATGGGCCGTAGGCGCCAATAATAATCTGCACATCGCCCCAATCGGCCACCATAGAATCGAGTTTTTTCTGATAAAGCGGCAAGGCTTCCTCAAACGTCACCGTATAAGGATCGCAGTCTTTCATCGGTATATTATATTTACCGCCCTTAAGATATGGTCCAAATGGCCCGTTTGCGGCAATCAGCATCGCTCCATCCGGTGCTTCGCCTAGTTCTCTCGGGAGAGCCGGCAAAGCCAGTTGTTTCAAGGCTTGCTCCAGGGTCACAGTTTTTACTGATTTTCGCTTAGGAAGTGGCGCAAATCTTGGTTTCTCGCCAGCCTCTTTTTCGTTATCACCTAGCTGGATGAAGCCACCATTTTTGCCAACTTTCGCATAAATCGGTTTACCGTTGTCTGGGTGGTGACCGAGGAGTTTGGAATTATTATAGCGTTCTACCCCGTTAGCCATAAGTACGGTATCGCGGAATGGCCCGTAAAAGTCTTTTAGCATCTTTACGCGTTCCAATTTCGCTTCCGCCACTAGATCTAGGTCTTTTTCAATGTTGGCGGTAAATTTATAATCTACGATGTTTTTGAAATTATCAGTAAGGAAACCAGAAACCAGCTCGCCAATCGGCGTCGGGAGCAACTTGCCTTTATTTGCGCCGTATTTTTCCTTAACTACTTCCCTTTGCACGCCTTTAGCGGACGCTGGCTCGACGGTCAGCTCAACCACTTCGCGCTCCTGCCCCTCTGATTCGCCCTTCTCGACGTATTTGCGAGCCTGAATCGCAGTCATAATTGAAGCATAGGTGGATGGACGCCCGATGCCGAGCTCTTCGAGCTTCTTCACTAGAGAACCTTCGGTGTAGCGGGCTGGCGGTTTGGCAAAAGTTTGCTTGGCGGTCAAGCTCAGAAGATCTAGCGAGTCGCCCTTCTTAACCTTCGGGAGCTCCAGCTCCTTACTCTTGCCATATACTTTAAGAAAACCATCGAAAATCACCACTTCACCCTTCGCTGTGAAGCCATGCTTGATGCGAATGGTGGTTTTGGCGATTTTCGCATTCGCCATTTGAGTCGCCACCGTCCGTGCCCAAATCAAACGATAAAGTCTCTTTTCGTAATCATTTTTCCCTGCCGCGATCTTCGTAATATCGGTCGGACGAATCGCCTCGTGCGCTTCTTGCGCCTGAGCATCTTTGGTCTTGAAATGACGAACTTTGAGATATGGGTTGCCGAATTCGCTTTCAATATATTTCGCAATCGCATTAACCGCCTGTGAAGACAAATTCAAAGAGTCTGTTCTGTGATAAGTGATGAGACCAGCCTGATACAAACCTTGCGCTGCACTCATCGTTGTGCGTGACGAGAATCCGAGCTTACTGTTTGCCTCAATCTGCAAAGCCGCAGTCGTAAATGGCACCGGGTTTGCTTTGCTCCCCTCTGTTTCTTCGACATCTTCGACCGAGAATTTTGCCCCAGACAACTCTTCGAGAAGACTTCTAGCCTCGTCTTCGGAACCCGGCTGGGCGCCTTCGAGCGCAGCGTCAAAATCTGCCCCGTCCTTAGCAAATTTACCGGTCACCTTAAAACTAAATTTTGAATCAAATTTTTCAATTTCCTTCTCGCGCTCCACGATGAGGCGTAGAGCTGGCGATTGCACGCGCCCAGCCGAAATCGCACCCGGGACTTTGCGTCTCACGATGTCAGATAAATCGTACCCCACCAACATATCGAGAGTCTGGCGCGCCTGTTGCGACGACACCATATCCATATCCACTGCGCGCGGATTCTTGATGGCGTCTTCTAGAGCCGACTTTGTGATTTCATGAAAAGTAATACGTGCTGTGTTCTCCGGCAAATCCAAAACCTCCAAAAGATGCCAAGAAATAGATTCTCCTTCGCGGTCTTCATCGGTTGCGAGCCAGATTTTGTCAGCACTTTTAGCCTCTTTTTTGAGCTCAGTAATAATAGATTTATGCCCTGGATCAATTTCGTAAGTCACATCAAAAGTAGATTTATCCACCTTGGTGTCTTTCCTGATATGCCCCACTGACGCCAGCACCTTAAAATCCGACCCGAGATATTTCTCGATCGTATGTGCCTTCGCCGGGCTCTCTACTATCACTAAGTTTTTTGCCATATATATTATGATATCATAACGGTCAAGCATAAGCAGTTAAACAGAATATATACTATATGGTATAATGAAAACCATAAACGAATTAGGAATATCATACATGCCAAACACCCCAGGAGAAAATCCACAAGACAACCACAACGAGCAAAACGAAGACCCCAAGACCCAATCTAAGGAGCTCGGCGCCAAAACCCTCAGCCAAGTAGGCTTCAACGAACGCAACAAAAAAATCGTAGACTCCAGCTTCAATAAAGCTCTTAAAAAAGGTGAAAAACTCTCTGGTAAAAACGGCGAAAGAAGATCCTTCGCTTATCTCTCACGCCTAGAAAAACTCATTGAAAAACACGGTAATGCCGCAGAGAAAAAACTCTGGGAAGCTTCCATCAAAGATAATCTTCTCATTGAATACGACAATATAACAGAATCGTATTGGGACTCCAAAAAACAAGAACTTAGAGATAATGGCTATGGCAACGTTGAGCTGACTGAAGATTTAAAACATCAATACTACGAAAAAGAACGTGAGTTCCAAAAAGAATCTCTAGAAAAATGGGCCAACTATCTCGGTGATGAGCACTCCCCTTACCCACTCTGGTTTAAGATCTATGCTTGGGATGGTATGACTAAAATGGGCGTCTACAATAAAGGAAAAAATAAGTATGAAACCCGTAACGAAACCACCGTTGCTCCCTACCCAGACCCGGACCCAGAAATATTGGCCGCCATCTTTGATGTAGTTAACCGCTACCACGGTAATGGCGAGAAAGAATTCTACACTGAAGAAGGCGAACGTAATATCAACCTGGAAAACGTAGTCCAATCCGGTAACTTCTCTAAAATCTACAACGCTATCAGGCAAGACATCGCCCCAGTCATAGAACCGCCAGAAAGAGCCGAAGATGTAAAAGGTGAATGGGTAGAATATGGCTTAGGTGAAGAAGACGACATTGCAAGAGCCGCAAGAGGTACCGGTTGGTGTGTAGCCACCTCTTCAGTAGGCAGGCATTACCTAAAATACGGCACATACGGAAATGACGCAGATGACCACGACGATGATTGGGGCGACGATGATTGGATTGAGGATGATGGCGAAGATCATGATGACGACGATTGGATTGAAGACGATGTCTATGACTACTACGAAGATGAGAGTGAAGACGAAAGCAACAAAAACAAGGCCAAGTTCATCCTTTTCCATCTCATAGACCCAAAAACTGGTAAGCTAGCCAAGAATGGCTGCGCCTCCATTCGCCTTGATCCTGATGGTAACGTCGCAGAAATCTCAGGCCTAAAAAAGGGCCAAGCTTTGCACGATTCCATAGTTGGCATCGTAGAAGAAAAAATCAAATCCCTGCCTGGCGGCGAAGAATTCTTGCCTAAATTCGCTGACAAGAACCGCCTCATCGCCCTAGATCGCAAAATGGAAAATGGCGAAGACCTAACAACAGAAGAATTGGAGTTCCTCTACGAGGTTCATCGTGAAATTGCCACTCTGGACACCTATAATAGTTATGACCCAAGAGTATCTGAATTAAGAGAAAAATATTCCGTAGAGTACGCACTGAATCATGGCGTAAATGCTGACGGCCTGGTTTCAAATCTGGATCCACGAAGTATAGCCGAAAACTTAGACGCTCTTGTTGCCCACGGAGCAGATATCGATGATCTAGTTTTAAGTCTTAATCTATTTCAGATAAGCGAAAACCTAGACGCCCTTCTCTCCCACGGGGCAGATATAGATAGCCTAGTTTTACGGTTAGATGCATATGACATTATTGAGAACCTAGACACTCTCATTTCCCACGGAGCAGATATAGATAGCCTAGTTTCATGGCTAGATTTATATCAAATTGCTGGAAACCTAGACACTCTCATTTCCCACGGAGCAAATATAGACATAGACGACCTAGTCTCACGGTTAGACCCACGTGTTACTGCCACAAACCTAGACGCCCTTATCTCTCATGGCGCGAGCATAGATATGGATGCATTAATTTCAAAGCTACATTTATCCGACACTATTTATATTCTAGACACCCTCATTTCTCATGGAGCAAATATAGACACTATAGTTAACGCCACGAAACCGAAAGAAAACTTTCAAGGGGGAGCAGATGTTATCAGAGGACTAGATACGTTAATCGATCACGGTGCGGATATTGATGCTATAGTTTCGAAAATTGGTCCAACCAATATCTATTTTCAATTAAACAATCTTATTGAACACGGCGCAAATATCGATAACCTAGTCTCAATGATGCGGCCAGGAGATGTCACTGAAAAACTAGACACACTCATTTCCCACGGCGCAAAAATTGACATCAACGAACTAGTTTCAAATCTCCAACCAGCAGAAATCGCCCAGAATTTAGACGTCCTCCTGAGTCACAATGCAAAAATAGACATCGACGAACTAGTTTCAAATCTCCAGCCAGAAGAAATCACCCGAAATTTAGACGTTCTCCTGAGACACAAAGCAAAAATAGATATTGACGAACTGGTTTCAAACCTCCAACCAGGAGAAATCGACGATTATGCTCTAGGAATAATTCTGAAACATAATCTAGATATTAACAAATTAGTCTCGGTGCTCGGCCCAGAAGAGATCGAAATCAACTTGGAAACCCTGCTGGAGCGCGGTGCGGACCCTAATTTGTTGATCGATAGCATAGACCCAGGTCTAGTAGCTCACGATGAGGAAACTCAAGACATCCTCCGCCGCTACGGCGCAAACGTTTAAACCACCAAAAAACCCTCAGGTAAGGGTGGGCATCACCTGAGGGTATTTTGGCCCTCTAACGCTTCCTTATTTACCGGGTAACCCCCGGAGCGATAGCCCACCTCACACATCTAGGGGCCCGCCGGTTAGAGGGATTGCTAAGCCTTCGAAATGATCCTTTCAAAGTGGAGGTAATACTTATAAACATTAAGAACCATGAAGAAATTCTTAAGTCGAAAGGGTTTCAAAAGCTCGCAATTTCTGCTACACTACAAGTAGTATAGCCAAAATTATAATTTATTTAGGTGCGGTGTGGAGACTTTTTCAAGCTCCAACTGACTTTATTATATCACACAGGAGATACTATGTCAACACTTTTTACAGACTTTTTTATAAAAATCAATCAAATTTCACCCCTAGAGCACAAATATACAGAGGTGTTAGAGGCTATTGCGCTTAAGCCTAAATTATTGTACTTTCGTGGAAAACTGCCGGAAAATGTGTCAAAAATGAAAAAACAGGGGCGAATAAGATCGGTCGCCATCGTAGGCTCTCGCCACAATACTAAATACGGCGAAGAGATAGCCTATAAATTAGCCTACGAACTGGCGAAAAAAGGCGTAATTATAGTATCGGGCCTCGCTTACGGGATAGATTCGGTCGCCCACAGGGGCTGTCTTGCGGCAAATGGCCGTACGGTAGCCGTACTTGGCACCCCGATCGACCAAATTTACCCCAAGGAGCATCTAGGCTTAGCGCGCGAAATCATCGAAAAAGACGGCGCCATTCTCTCGGAATATGCGCCCGGAGCCAAAGTTTACCCAAAAACCAGCTTCCTGGAGCGAAATCGGCTCATCTCTGGCCTTTCGGATATCGTGGTAATTGTAGAAGCAGCCGAAAAATCTGGCTCTCTTAACACTGCCACGCATGCTATCAATCAGGGTAAAACTGTATTCGCCGTTCCTGGTAACATCACCAGCCCATATTCACAGGGGTGCAACAAACTCATCCGCCAAGGCGCCATTCCCTACACCGAGCCTGACGACGTCCTTCGCGAACTATTTCCCGAGGATTACACTAAGAAAAGAAAGCAGCTTAAAAAACAGCAACTCATCGGTGACACCGATGCCGAAACGCTAGTTCTAGTAGCCATCTCAGAGGGGCTTCGCTCCGGCGAAAACATCATGAAAGCCACCAAGTTGCCACCAGAGGTATTTAGCCAAACCGTCACCCTCCTCGAGATCAAAGGCCGCCTCCGTTCCCTCGGCATGAATAACTGGGCGTTAGTATAATGGAAGAGAAACGATTTGACCAATGGAATGAGACGAAAAAATCGTTGCATGTAAACGGTAAAAGATTATTGTTTCGCGAGCGAGAAATATGGTGGTATGCAGCTGGTGAAAATTTAGGTAGAGAAGTCAATGGTAAAGGAGATCATTTTTCTAGACCGATACTAATCATAAGAAAATATGGCAAAGATTTTTTCTTTGGGGTGCCACTAAGCTCGGTTTTGCACAGTGAGAGCATTTGGTATTCAGAGATAAATGTTGCCGGGAAAACCGGAAATGCACTTTTGTCTCAAGCCAGTTCATTTAGCGTTTTAAGGCTATATAGGAAGATAAGTAGAGTTTCTAAAGAAGATTTCATAAAAATCTGCGAACGCCTCCAGGGGTTATTATTCAAAAAATTCCCCCCTAGCTATTATGGATAACTAGGAGGTAGCGTGGTTACAGGGTAACCAATCTTTGGATTAATTCTATCGCACTAAGGGGTAAATGTCAATAACTAATAAAATCATCAATTTTAGCAGAAACTTCCCTAAGCACCTCTGGTAATCTCTCTTTCTCCTCAGGGGTAAACTTAGACAAAACAAAATCCACATCCCCCATTTTCCGCCGCAGTTCGTCGTTCTCTGTCCCTATCCGCATCCGTGGATAATCGGAGCCACCGAGTGCCTCGTCGATAGATTTGAGGCCATTATTCCCTCCTGCCGCCCCAGAAGAGCGAGAACGCACTTTGCCAAATTCCAGATCAAAATTATCACAAATCACCAAAACATCAGAGGTGGGAATCTTGTAATACTTCATATACTCTGCCACTGCTCGGCCGCTATCATTATAGAAATTTTGCGGTTTTATAAACAGAACATCCCCGATTCGCCCATAAATAGCCCCGAGGCGAGGTTTTGCGCCCCAAGTAGCCTTACACACCTTAAAATAAAAATCCAGCGCCAAAAATCCCACATTGTGCCGCGTAAAATTATACTGATTCCCTGGATTTCCCAGTCCAACTACTAGTTTCATATCTTTATTATATCAAAAATCCAAGAAAAACACCCCATCAACTGATGGGGTGTCAAGAGGACTATTCGTCCCTATTCTCGGGATTGGTTTTCTGTTCTCTTCTGACTTTTTGGCGTTCTGCAATTAGTTTGACTAATGCGTGACGCCATACTTCATCTTCAAGAAAACAAACCTGTGCTACGTAAGGAGTGTCAAATAACTCCCGCGATGCATAGACTAATCCACTGTTTGATGGGTCGATATAAGGAGCGTGTATTTGCTCTATGTCGCCAGTAATAATGATCTTGCCATTGTCGCCGATTCGTTTGATTAGGGTGTCGGCTTGACGAATGTCCTGGTCCTGGAACTCATCGTAAAACGCCAGTTCGAGAGAGAAATCTCTTCCCCTTGCATTTTCGATGGGGATATTCGAGAACCAGTTTTCCCAGATTGCATCCACCTTACTCTTTAACATCGTTTTGACGGAATTCTGTTCGAGAGAATCGTCATCGTTCTGGCTACATTTGCCATTGCCATTTTTTACCTTAGTCTCGGTCCCCGGGTTTTTAATACTATCCCATTTTTTCTTGATTTTTGGGTCTTCTTTTAAGAGATAGTTTCGGAGAGCATTTTTGATAGGCTGAACTTCGGGGTCCATTTTTTCATCCAAACCACCGGGCAGCGCTCCAGTTTTGCTATGCGAATCACACGGTACTACCGTCACTCCGATGAAATTGCCATTTTTGCAGGCTTCGTATCCATAGACGGTAGCCATATAGGTCTTTCCGGAGCCGGCCGGGCCGGTGCAAATTACCGCTGCAATATTTGGGTCCATTAAAGCTTCAGCGTAAATAACCTGTCCTGCGTTGTAAAGTTTCACCGGGAAGTTGTTGGCATATTTGAGGTGTACAATGGCCTTCTCTTCGGCATCATATTTACCAATATGAAGATAGTACGGGTTGTACCTCAAATCGAAATCGCTAGGGTAGTCATTTTCGTTTTCAAGACTCATCACGATAAACTCGTTTGCGACCAATTTGGGCTGCGAAGGCATCAATTCTTCCCAGAGCTCAAGGTTAATCCGTGGCGAACCGTAAAATTCCAGGAACAACTCCCTAGGCACTATAACGTCGCGCCTTCCAGTGTAAGGATCGGGGAACTTATACCCGTAACGGCTAGTTATCAAGCCTCTTTTGGTAGCTCTTATCGCTAAGCCGTTGTCATTGGTGAGTAGAACCACGCCATCTGGCACCATTTTGTAAACATCTTCCTTATTTGCGGTACCATCAATCGGGAACCCTTTTTTAAGAAGAGAAACAGTCAATGTCGCCAAGATGATTTGCCCATCCATGTCCTCGTCTGACGGATGGAAAGGCAAGCATTCCCTGAAATTTTTGTGCACGGGTAGAATTGAAATGGTTTGCCGATGGTTTTTCACTGAAATTGGTGCTTCAAGCTCATAAATCTCACGCATACTGTGATTTTCTCCTTCAACCATTTGGCGGAGCCGTTTTAATACTATACTTGCAGACTTTCCCCTGTGGTTCCTTTCCTTTTTAAAACTGGACAGTTCTCGTATTACAGCTGACGGGATTATTAAATGGGCTTCGCTTAAGTCGACGGTTGGTTCTTCTGGCTGGTTATCTGTTCCGTTTGGCACTATGTCCACATAATCAACCAATATATTAGTGTCGATTACGTAGATAGGTTTATTGTCGCAGAAAATATCGTTCTTTTGCATACGTAGCTTCCTCCTTTTTAACGTGCATAAAGACCATAAAACTACTACAAAAAATGAGAGTTTTAAACTATAAAATTCTCCCACTTATTTCAAATATTAGCACACTTGCTAGCTTTTGTCATTTCTAAAAGAAAACTTGATCGGGGTGCCCACAAATGGATATTTTTCGCGGATTTTGCGCTCCAAAAATCTCTTCCACGACCAGTGGAGAAGTCCAAGTTCGTGCCCGTGCACCACAAACCAAGGTGGACAAGTGTCGGTTTGTACAATATATTTCGGCTTTGGCCGAGTGTTTTTGAGGCCCGCTGGCGGGTGTGCCACGATGGCCTCGTTCAAAATTTTATTTAGCTCCGAGGTCTTAACTTCCGTGTGGCGGCTCTCGTCGATTTCGAGTGCCAATTCAAATAACTGTGTCACATTCTGGCCAGTTTCTGAGCTCGTGATTAGAACCGGCGCATAAGGCAAAAAGTCAAAATCTTTTTCAAGTGCATCAATTAGAAAATCTGCCGCTGTGCGGTCACCCACGTTTTCTTCACCAAAATAATTTGTCGGCTCAGCCTCGTCTAATAGATCCGCCTTCGTCACTACCATAACGATTCCCTTGCCTGCATCAACTATCTGTCCAGCAAGCGATTGGTCTAGCTTGCTGTGTGGCTCGGTAGAATCAACTAGAAGGCAGCAAATATCCGCTTCTTCGATCGCGGCCAAAGTCCTAATGGCACTAAACTTTTCAATCCCCACCTCGCGCTTCCCTGGCTTTCTAAGGCCAGCAGTATCCAAAATCTCAAGTTCGCGACCTTTGTACTTTATATTCACGCGGTTAATATCGCGCGTCGTCCCTTGCCTTGAGCTCACGATCGCTTGCTGCTTTTTGCCTAGCGTATTAAATAACGACGACTTCCCTACGTTCGGGCGACCGATTAATGCGATCTTAAGTGAAGCCTTAGACTTCTTTTCTCGGGGCACGGAGTCGCTCGCGCCCGTCGTTACGGGGCTCGCGCTCCTTCGTCCTCGGTCGTAACCTCCGGAGATCCCCTCAAAAAGAGTCTCCAAGCTTGTCTTAAGTTTGTTGATCCCTTGCCCGGTCGTGGCGGAAGTATAATATATATGCTCCGGCGCAATTCCAAGCGCCCGGAACTCTTCCACCGGCAATGATTCGCCAAGATCACATTTATTTAGAACCAAAAATACCGGCTTACCGGACCGAAGCGCATCTTTTGCGATTCTCGCATCGCGATGATCAAAATATTTCGCCGAATCCAAAGTCACCAAAATTGCATCAGCTGAATCAATCGCATCCTGGATTTGATCCTGGATCGAAGCTTCAAAATCATCATTTGGATCTTTTAACCCAGCCGTGTCAATCAGAATAAAAGCGTCGTCGATCGTCGCTACTACATTATCACGCGTCGTCCCCTCTTCGCGTGCCACAATCGCAATATTTTTATGCGCCATGCGATTCAAAATGCTAGACTTTCCAGCATTCGTTTGTCCAATTAACGCTACGATCGGCAATCTTTTCATGCGTTAAATTATAACATAAAAATTACCTCTTGAAAAGATGTGTAAAACTCAGTTTTTCGCACGAAAAAACATAAAAACTTTTTCATACAAAACTGAATTTATGCTAAAATTAAACATAAGTAACTAGGAGATTTAGGTGAAAGGACGTACTCGTCGCAGTGTTGCGACTTCTTTGATGAAAGTAGCTACCGCTATTTTTACCGTAGGTTTTCTATTGTCTCTTTCTTTTACGATTAACACATTTGCTGCGGCGAATCTGTTTAAGATCCAGGACGTTGAGCTGACCGAGCTTAGCTCTACCGCCGAAGGCGACGTTACGAGTTACAACGAAACCAGCATCGCGACAAACATCACTTTTCATAAGCTAGGCGACATTGCTAAATTTACAGTCACACTCAAAAACACAGACACCGAGGAACATACTATCGAATCTATCACCAACGACAATACGAACCCATATGTCGTCTACGAGCACGATTCCTATGCTGATACGACTGTAGGGGCCGGCGATTCATTTGATTTTATCGTAACGCTGAGATACCAGAACGAGGTAGAAGATCTCAGTGAGCGTGCCCAAGTAGCGGGTATATATTTCTCAATCAACTATTATGGTGATGAACAAGACGACGTGATATTCGTTCCAAATACAGCAGATGACGCTTCGGTCAGCTCGAATATGTCGAGCGGTGCTTCGGTTGCCCCGAATACGGGTGGCAACGTCGCAAGCAATATAGGCAACTCCATAAAAGACAATACGATCCTCGTGGTTGTTTCGGCCACTGGCTTAGCTGTTTGCATAATCATGATAGCTAGAAAGCACAAGAAATATGCAAAATATATCGTTAGCCTAATCGTTGTAGTGGCTACTCTTGCTACTGCAACTTCAATTAGAGCTATTTCCATTGAAGTCAACAAAATTGCCCTTGTTGGAGATCTTAACCTCAACGACAAAATTGCAGTGACCTATGCATCTGATAACGGCGAAGAAACCACAGCGGTTCCTTATGGGGCAAATAGCACCAAGGAAGTCCCAAATAAGGCCGGGTTTACTGCAAATGGTTGGACATACGAAAACGGTTCCGCGTTTGATGCTGCAACAGAAATCACCGAAGATTTGAAACTCTACCCTAAATATACCCCTTCGGCTGTAGTTACTAATTTTGATAGTAACGGCCTGAGATTTTCTAACAATAAAACATCCAATATCATCGAATTCAAAAAGAATTGCCACGAAGAAGCGCTCAAAACTGTTTCCCATACCTCAAACCTCGACGACGACGGTGAGCGAATCTACGATGACGAAGGTAACTCGGACTATCCGCCTTCCATGTCCAATCATGACGTGGTAACAATCCCTGGCGCGACGAGTTTGAAGGTAAACCTAAAATACGAGACCGAAGGCGGGTACGACGGGCTTTACGTCTTCAGCGGCACTTATAATGGTGAGTTGAATAGCCCAAATGAAGATCCAGAATACGGGCAGCTTTATACCTTTTCTGGTTATGGTGGCACCGATGCAGAAACATTTGAAATAGACGGCGACACTGTCACGTTCTCGTTTTACTCTGATGGAAGCGAAAACTATTATGGCTATTATGCCACCATTGAAGGATATGATGCGGACGGCAACCTCATTAGCAATACGATTACCGTCTGTGATATCGATATAGTCTCTGGCAACTACAGAGAGCCTGAAACCGACGACACTCAGGTATTTTACGGCTGGAGCTTAGATTGTTCAGCCACCCGCGCCGACTACAAAAACATGAATGATGCCCTGAAATCTGTCGAGGGCGAACTTGGCGAGACCGTTAATATCTACGCTATTTGGGAAGAGCGCGAGACGTTCAGCATCAAGATGCATGGCAATGGCTTAGATTTCGAGAATAGCTCCAATCTGAACACCATGAAATTCACTTCAGAATGCCGCGAGGTCCCGGTCCCAATGGTCAAATACTCGCACACCGACAATGTCGACGATGCCGGTAATAAAAGCCGCAATTATGACGATTATCTCGCAACCAAAGACGTGATCACTTTCGAGGGAGCTTCTTCCCTACGCGTCACGACCGCCTACAGTACGGAAAGCGGCTACGATTATGTATATATCTTCGCAGGCAACTATTCGGGTGATATCTCAGAGGGCATGGATGACGGACAGATCGCTACTTATAGTGGTAGCCATAGTCTTTCGGACTCCGTTACGGCTGTTGTCTCGGGCGACACTGTAACGATTGCGTTCTATTCTGATTCTTCTAATGGTAGCTATGGATATTATTCAAAGATCGAACCACTCGACGCTGACGGCAATCTCATGACCACTGATCAAACCACTACAGTCTGCGAACGTGAATTGGTTGCTGGACAATACCGAGAGCCAGTCACGAACGATCTCCAGGTATTTACTGGCTGGTCTGAAGACGAAAACGCTTTGTATCCAGACTACCTAAACGAAACTGAGGTAATCAATAATATCTCCGGTACGGAGGGTGAATCGAAAAATCTTTACGCTACTTGGATTAAAATCCACACCATTACATTTGACAAAAACGGTGCAACCTCTGGCACTATGCAGGACCAAAAAGTAGACGGTGGCCGACAAAGCCAACTAAACTCAAATAGCTATTATCGCACCAACTATGATTTTATCGGTTGGTCAACTGATAAAGACGCCACTGAAGCGGAATATGAAAACCAGGGCACCTTCACTGCTCCAGACAACTACGAAACAACTACTCTTTATGCCGTTTGGCGCAAGAAACACCGCCTTATCTTCAATGGCAACGGCTCGACTTCTGGGTCAATGAGCGATTACTACTATTCTAAAGGCACATCCGTTCTCCTTCCAAACTACAACTATTCACGCACCAACTATGATTTCCTTGGTTGGTCAACTGACAAAGATGCCACCACTCCAGAGTATACAAATCGTGCCAACTTCGCGGTCCCGACTGATTCAGAAGAAACGACTCTTTATGCTATTTGGCGAAAGAAGCACCACATTATCTTTGATGGCAACGGCGCAACTTCCGGGTCGATGAGCAGCAACTATTATTATAACCCCGGCACGAATATAACTCTTCCAAGTTATAACTTTACGCGTACTAACTACCAGTTCTTAGGGTGGTCAACCGATAAAGATGCAACTACCCCAACCTACACAAACCGCGCTACCTTCGCTGTGCCAAACAATTCAGGAGAGACGACGCTCTTTGCCATATGGGGCAAACAGCACCGCATTATTTACAATGGCAACGGCGCAACTTCCGGCTCGATGGCTGATCAGCTTGTTGCGGCTGGCGCAACAGTCACACTTTCCAATAATGGCTACACTAGGACTAACTTTGTCTTTGCCGGCTGGTCCGAGGACCCAGAAGCGACTATAGAGACTTATGACAATAAAGCTAGTTTCACAGCCCCGACCGAAACAACCGAAACGACACTCTATGCTGTCTGGCGTGCCAAACCAACCGTCAAATTTGATGGTAACGGCGCAACTTCCGGGTCGATGACTGATCAGGTTTTCGAATACAGCACTGCGGCCAACCTAAAAACCAACGTTTTCGCGCGCACCGATTATTCCTTCCTTGGCTGGTCCGAAGACAAGGATGCAACTGAGCCAACCTATCAAGATAGAGCCAGCTTTACTCCGCCAAGAGAAAGAGATGTAACTACCTTGTACGCTGTTTGGCGTAAAAAGTTTGTCGTTCATTATGACAATAATGGCTACGGTGAAGGGACGATGGCAGATACAGTTCACCCATGGACATCCGCAACGGGTACACTACGAGACAACGCCTTCGTACGACCAAGATACTATGTAGAAGGTTGGAGTACTGACAGGAATGCGACCACGCCAATGTATGAAGATGGTGGCACCTTTACTCTCCCGACCGATGGCACCTTAGAAATGACCCTTTATGCCGTCTGGAAACCGGCCTACACTATCGTTTACGACGGCAACGGCGCGGATGCAGGCGAAATGTATGACACGGTAGATGGACGCACAGAAGTAACCAATACGGTCGGAAAAGTTGGCAAGGTAACAAAACTTTATCCGCCAAACTACATAAAGCATGATTACGGCTTTATTGGCTGGTCTGCCGATGCTGATGCTAGTGAAAGAATAAATAACACTCTAAATAAACCAACCATCTATGGGCCAAACGAATACATCACCCTATCCTCAGAACTAGCCGCGAGAGCCGATGAGGACCGCATTATTACGCTTTATGCAGTTTGGGTTCCAAAAGACACCACCTATACTTTCCAGACTTTTGATAAGACTGCCTTTGAAGCCGCTAATCCAAATACCAAGATTATTGCCCTCGAAGACGAGCGTAACCATGATACTTATGCAGTCATCAAGCAGGCGGATAATAATTGGTGGATGGTTGAGAATCTTCGCCTCAATCTTGCCGACACCAATACGACAATCAATGCGACGAATACAAATAATCCTACAAGCAACTTCTTGTCAAGAGTAGCTAGCGTCAAAGGAAAAGGTGGCATTCATATTCCACTCTGCGACAACACCAATACATCTTGCATTAATCAATTATCATTCTATGAACAGAACGTCATCATGACTAACCCGTCTAGCCCAGATAAAGAGTGGCTACAATTAGATCCGGCAGTAAACGGCTATCCAAATGGGATAGGCTACTCATGGTATTCTCATGGTGTCCATTACAACTATTACGCTGCTACGGCCGGGCATTATGCAATCGACGTCGCCGGCGCCGACAACGCCCCGACCGGCGACATTTGCTCTAGCGGCTGGCGCCTTCCTAATAGTGGTGGAAATGAATATGCCTCAGGCGAATTTGCTAACCTTGATAAAAAGATGTTCAATCTTTCCTACAGCTATTCCCGCACCGTAACAATTAATGATAGCTGGACGAAATTCCCGCTCAATCTGGTTTCGGCTGGTGACGCTACGTTCTATTCTGTTTCTAGCTACAAGGATATTTCTAATACCAATAGAAATACAACTATACTCCTCTGGGCGGGTAACGCATCTTCCTATTATGGGAATGGTCTCATTGAAACTACTGTAATGACTAAATACAGACCTTACTTTTATCCAGGGAACTCTACTGCAGACCCATCCTACCGTACAAGGCCAGTCCGCTGCATCGCACAGTAAATAGCAAAAACCACCCAGCCATGTTTGTGGATGGGTGATTCCCTTTCCCTAAAAGTATGCCAACTTTGCGTTAAAAAGTGCAAAAAAAGTAGATTTTTAACGCAAAGTTGCAATTCGTTAAGGTGTTAACACCTTTAAGAAGCTATACTATTTAAGATTTCCATCGCGGCGTTGAATATATCTTCATTCCTGCGCGCTAGTGGTTCCTTGGCTTCGCCGTCGACCGTGTCGTCAGCAATCAAAAATTCTGTAAATTTAATGTCTCGGTATTTTGCGAGGGCAAGCAGAGCTGATAGTTCCATTTCTACACCGATACACCCACGATCCTGCATCAGCTTCACTTTATTAAAAGTTTCGCGATAAACCGCGTCGGTCGTCCAGATTTTACCTTTTTTAATTACAAAGTCATTATCGTTGAATACTTTTTCGGCTATTTCTAGCGCGCTTTCGTCCACATCGATTTCATTCGTGTCAGGCAAATAATGGTAGCTAGTTCCCTCTTCGCGGTAAGCTGCGGTCGGGAGAATAATCGTGTTCTTAGCAATATTTTTATCCAGCCGCCCACACGTCCCAAAAGCAACGAACGTTTTGATCCCACTAGCGATCAAAAGTTCAGTATCGCACACGCTTCCGGCGGCTCCCATAGTTGGATATACGAGTAAAATCTTCTCACCGTCAACTTCAATGTAACGATAAGTATCAAATGTGCGCCCATAAGCATTCGTGACCGATATAGTTTCTAGTTTTTCGTTTGGAAGAACAAAGTCCTCCCAAATTTCATCATCAAAGATCAAAAGACATTTAGTAGGATTACCATTTAGTTTTAAGTCAAATGGCGAAAAGACTGTTTTTCTTTCGGGGTCGTATTTTATCATGTTTATATTATACTATTTTTTGCCTCTTCTAGTAATTTCGATACCTCCTGCGGGAGGGTGAACCTTCGTTCGCTTCGCTCACTACGGTGCGAACCCGCTTCGCGGGTTCGGTTCTTGCAGAACCAGCAGAAATAAAAAAACAAGACCTTGCAGGTCTTCTTTTTTATTTCTGGTGACTCCTGCGGGAGTCGAACCCGCGATTTTCTGGATGAGAACCAGACGTCCTGGACCACTAGACGAAGGAGCCAGATACACGATGTGCACCCAAGGGGGGTTAGGTGCACGTATTTATTATAGCATAGCCGAATCTAAAAATCAACACTTCCGTAATTTGGGACAGCTGATACGAATGTTTGTCCAGGAGCTAACTTAATCTCTTCCCCATCCGTATCATAAAACTTGATTTGGTCCTCTGCTGAACCTTTTTTCCAAGTACCGCGCACTGCGTTACCGTTTTGGAAAACGTACGCATCGCCTGATCCGATCGCCGTGATGTCCTCGTGATAATTATCCCAGGCCTTCTTTTCGTTCACCATCATAGCGATTACTACCGAAGGCGCCATTTGCGTGAGTTCGCACACGTCTTCTGGGTTTTTCTCTCCCAAATCTTCATTCGGGCAGTTGTATACATCATGGCTTGCACCCGATTCGTATGAACGCAGATATTTATTTGAGTTAGCGTCGTAAGTATAGTTTACATTGAAATTAGCCCAACCACCAAATCTTAGTCCAATATTTGTGACTTTTGCGGTCAACTCAGAAGTATTACCTTTAGCTGGCGCAGTAATATCTAGCTTCTCGGTCACCAAATCGTCAATTCGTGCTTTGTTTGATTCTTCCGGTGTCATTCTAGTAAAGCCATTCACGTCTGAAGTATTGTAACCATTGTCGGAATTATACTGTTTTAAAAGTGTCGAAGTTGTAAAGAGGTTATTCCAGAGACGGTTGCCGTAAGTTCCTCTATACATATAAGTGTAATTCTCGGTCAAATCGCGATATCCACCACTTCTTACGGCGGCCAGGGCGTCATCGGCCCCACCTGCATGCACAATAGTACAATTGAATGGTGTGTCCCATTGCAAATAATACAATCTAAGGGATCTAATCGGCCCGATCACAGCAGAAGTAGGATTTTGGTAAATAGCGGCAAACCTCGTGATTCCAGCTTCGGCGATCGCTTCAAATATTACACCCGCGGTGTTGAGCCCCGCCTGAGGCCTAGCCCCGTCAGTGCCATTTGGAGTCTGAATGCAAAATACCGGCGCGTTAACGAGCCCTGCATCCGCAAGCTCTTCACCGGTCAGATTACTATAGGTTCGTTTCTCGTCGTCTTTGGATGACATATCCGGAAAGGTAGGAGCTACCTTTTCGCCACCGTGGCTTAGCAATGCAAATGCTAGCATTGCGGCGCCGCCAGCGAGGGCAA
Organism: Candidatus Saccharimonadota bacterium; assembly: GCA_017619315.1. Taxonomy (GTDB): domain Bacteria; phylum Patescibacteriota; class Saccharimonadia; order Saccharimonadales; family Saccharimonadaceae; genus Nanosyncoccus. The sequence continues at coordinate 25,854 of JAFZSN010000006.1, read as the reverse complement.
CCAATCCAACTATCAGAAGAATAGTCCACTTTTTCTCATGGGGAGAAGTTGTGAAATCTTTAGTTTGGGATTCGCTATCAAACTTAACTTTTTTCATTCACTTACTATTATACATAAAAACTTTAACTTTTCCACATTTTTATAAAAAACATAAAAACTAAGCAAAAAAGAAGAACTTATGCTATAATCGAATTATGCTTATGAAATCTAAGGTCATCATGGGCTCAGCAGTGGTATTTGTGCTCGGACTAATAGCCTTTAGCCAGGGTCCTGTTGTTTCAGCCGCAGAGCAAGAAGTTGAGTTCCAAGTAAACGTGAAAGATTTTTTGAGCGTTTCCATCACTACGCCTTCAGAATGGGCGGTGGGTGACGTCAACACATTCCTAAGGAACAAAGTTAGCATTACGGTTAACACCAACGATGATAATGGTTTTGTTGCCTCTATGGCTACAAAATCCACTAGTACGGACCTTGTCCATGTTGCCGACAAAGGTACAATCCATACGCTAACCAGCAATTACCCGAGAGGTAGCTTCCCTGCTGACCGCTGGGGCTATTCGTTAAATGACACCGATGCCGGGGACAATTCTAGTACTTATAGCGCCATGGCCGGTGCTAGTGGGGCTCCAATCACACTAATTTCAAGCGCTCAGAGCCAAACTATCAACAGTAGAGATATTTTCTTCGGCGCCAAAGCTAGCACGGCTACCCCATCTGGTAAATATGCCAGTACGGTGGTTATCAGTGTGGTTACTGGCAATATCGACAACGATAATCCGATAACTCCAGTTGATCCAGCTAGGCCGAATCCTATGGATAACGTCCCGATTTATAGTGGCGGTGGAACTACGACTGGTGGCACTACGAATGGCGCTACTACATACACTTACAGAAGGACCAATTCTACTAACCATACCAATTCTATTACTACTGAAGTAAGTGACGGCGATAATCGCAGTGCATATAGTGGCTATACTCCTCCTCAAGGTGTTTCTACCAGGCAAGAAAACGTAGAAAATGTCGCAAGCGGCACCTCCCTCGCAACTGGCCTCGCGATTGCCTCTGGTGTAGCCGCTCTAGCCGGTGTTGGATTCTTCGTTGCATCGAAAAATAGCGACAAGAACAAAATAGACTAGTAACAAGACTTTTGGGATCGTGATATAATATAGGTCATGAGTATTGTTACTAGATTTGCGCCTAGCCCAACTGGCTATATTCATATTGGAAATGTGCGTTCCGCCATTTATCCGTATTTAATTGCGCGCCAAAAAAACGGTAAATTCATTCTTCGTATCGAAGATACTGACAGAGCTCGTTATGTTGATGGTGCGACTGAATTGATCGAAGATACCCTGAAGTGGTTAGGGCTTGAATGGGACGAGGGCCCAATCGTTGGCGGTCCAAATGCTCCCTATTTCCAAAGCGAACGAAAAGAGATTTACTTAGAATGGGCTAAGAAGCTTATCGATTCCGGTCGTGCATATGCTGACCCTACTCCACCTGAAACTATTGAAGCATATCGTAACGAATGCACCAAAAACAAAACTCCGTTTCTCTACCGGAATTTCCGGCCCGAGAACCCACCTAAATGGGAGCTTGGCATGCCGCTTCGGTTTAAAGCTGATCCTAAGGATTATAAATGGCACGACGAAGTAATGGGCGACATGCACGCCGGGCCAGAAGTCCAGGACGATATTATACTGATCAAAAAAGATGGTTACCCCACGTATAACTTTGCCCACATTGTGGATGATGCCGAAATGGGTGTTACGCACGTTATGCGCGGCGTAGAATATCTGTCCAGTACGCCTAATTATTTGGCGCTTTATGACGCGTTAAACCTTCCTTGGCCGAAGTTTGTTTCCCTGCCTCACATCCTTGCTCCTCAAGGCAATAAAAAACTTGGCAAACGCGACGGCGCTAAATCTGTCACTGAATACCGCGACGACGGCATTTTGCCAGAGGCTATGCTGAACTACCTCGCCTGCCTTGGTTGGAACGATGGCACTGAACAAGAAATTTATACTAAAGACGAACTGATCGATAGTTTCTCGCTTGATCGAATTCAGACTTCTGGTGCACGTTATGACGAGGTCAAACTACTCTGGATGAATGGGCAATGGCTAAGGCGCATTTTTGACGAACAGGGCGTCGGTGCGTTGTATGATCGCACGCGAGATTTTTGGCCAGAAGTCGCAGCAAATTTTGATGAAGACTACAAGAAAAAGGTCCTTTCAATTATCTATGATCGACTAAAAACTTTCTCAGACCTAAGAAGTATGACCGACTATTTCTTTAAAGAGCCGGAAATCGACCTAGATCTATTAACCAAGAATAAATTCGTCAAAAAACTTTCTGAAGCGGAGATCGAATCGCTTCTTAAGGAGTCGATTGCGGCCTTGTCTTCCCTCTCGGAGTGGGATGCTGACCATTTGCAGAGTGTGCTGAATGACTTATTAGAAAAGACCGGCAAAAAACCCGCCGAACTATTTAGCCTGATTAGAATCGCAATTAGTTTTGCGCCATTTAGCCCAGCCCTTAACCTCACCATGGAAGTTTTAGGTCGCGACAAGACTTTGTCACGCCTAAACGCTGTAGCTCGCGCTATTTAAACTACATCGATGTAGCAATTGTTTTGATTTGCTTCTTAGTTAAAGTGTCTTTTGGAGCGGTTAGTTTATAGACCACGCCGCCGTTTACCCACGCCGCATTGCTGTCGAAGACGTAGATAGTCAAACCTTGCTCGCGGATAGTTGAATAACCTTCCGGGAACTCATTTTTGACGTAATTATTCTGTAAAGCGCTGGAGTCCCAAGATGATTTCTCTTCAACCAATGTAAAATCATCACCGCTCGCGTTGTTTACGAATTTTAGTGTAATCTTGCTTTCTTCGGAAGAAATTTCCGACAACGTATAATCCCTAGGGACATAGTTAGGATAGCTTGCTTCAATCCCAGTCTGCATAGCTGCGACCCGAAGCGAAATATCAGGCATATTTAGGTTTACAAAATAGACGATAGCAAATACTGCAACAGCGGTGCAAGTAAGGGCGAGCATCACTCTACCAAGCCTAAACTGGCCCATAAAACCGCCCCTAGCCTTTCTGTCGTTTACCTCCTCCGTGTAGGTGTCGTCGGTTTTTGCGGCAGAAGCCAAGGCTTTTCGAATAGCCTGATCCTTCAGCTCCTTTGCGGTCATAGCTGAAACCATGCCGGTGGTTTTCTTCGTAGTCGCTGCGTTGCGGGTCTTCATTCTCTCTTTTGCAACTTCATGAATAGGATGAGCCACGGTCTTGCCGACTTCAGTGGTTTTAACCGGTTGAGTCTTCTTGGTGCTGATGTCGCTCATAGGGCTATTAAAATGCTGAATCTGACTGTGACTACCCTGCTTGACAGAAACCTTTACGTCGGAACTCTTAACAGGCCTTTTTACGTAACGGCGATTTAGGGTAGTAGAGGGCATAGCACGGCGACGAACGCTTTTACTCTGCTCTCTTGATTCTGTCTTTTGCATTTAATACCTCGCTTATTCTTAGATAAATCATACTCTTTTTTAGGAGAAAGCGCAAGGGTATTTTTTATTAATAATTATGTTATAATATGAATCATGGATCCCGACGCAATTAAAAAACGTCAAAGCATAAAAGTAATCTTCTCTGAGGTTTTAATGGTATTAACTATTATTGCCACGGTGATTGTTTTGGCTCTAGTTGTGTCTGGTTATTGGTTGAACTCTGACTTTGAAGTTGAACGCCAAGGAATGCTGCAAATCTCTTCCGCCCCAACGGGTGCAGACATCACGATTGATGGCGAATCTGGCTGGCTTCAGGTCACAAACACATCAAAAGTGTTAACGAGTGGCGAACATACCATTTTGCTCACGAAAGAAGGCTACGATTCTTGGACCAAGACAATTAATATTTCCGAAGGTTTACTTTACCGCATTCGTTACCCAAGGCTTTTTCTTTTGGAACGCGAAAAGACTAAAATCGCAGACACACTTGGCACCACTAAAGTCTTTACTAATGGTAAACAAAACCAATTATTCCTTTATTCCGGCGATTTGGCCACTCTAGACACTGAACAATATGCTCTTCCACCCACTAGCCAAGACTCCGAGCCGATCGCGGGTTGGCAAGTATTAAATCTTGATTCCGAAAAACCCGAAATAAAGCCAGTCACGAGAGATTTACTATATGAACTATTCAAAAAGCCCAAGAAACCAACCGAAGAAGACCCGTTGAAAGCTTTTAACCCAGATCTGGAAGTTAGCGAAACTGCCGAGACGATTTTCAGCAAGTTTTACGATGATCGCTATCTCACAATCGTCGAAGGAGCAACCGTTACAATGTATAAAAAGGATGTCGAAGAGCCAGTACTTACTACCGAACTCCCATTCACGCCTTCAGGGTTCCATACCGGCGACGATGGTGAGTTTATTGTTTTCTCAGCTGGCCCTACAATTGCAACCCTAGATATGGAAACAATGCAAATAACAAACTGGGCCGTCGATGGCGAGACCTTTGGTTGGCTAGATGGCAGCACGATTTACTCGGTTAAAGAAGGCGAACTCTTCGTTTACGACTTTGACGGGCTCAACCGCCGCTCATTAACTACTGGCGTTTCTTCGCGTTTTCCGGTTTATTTAACGCGTGATAGATGGTTGTACTACTTCAGTGATGATACTTTGATGCGAGAACAAATCGTAGAATAAAAATAGTTTTATTGTGATTTCTTGATAGCTAATTGGGTATTGAATATTTTTTTTATTGCCCGGTCATGAAGTTCCATACCCCTTCGAAGAAGGATGGTTCGTTGGATGGCAGTGATTGTGTATCGTTGCTGTCTGTCTTAACCTCGTCAGATTCTGATGCGCCCTCATAGCTCGGCGAAATCTGTTCAGCTGTCACCAGTAAACGGTTCCTCGATGTACCGAGTGGCGTACAGGTTACAAGCGTGAGAAGCGGCTTATCGGTGTCAACAACTAAGGCGGCAACGTTCGATGGGTCTACAACTTCTTTTTTGATCACGCGATACGTATACCTTACGGAATTGTAATTTACATAAATCAAATCACCATCTTCAAGTCTCTCGAGGCCCGAGAAGATATATTTGTACGGATTTGAACTATAAACGTCGCCCGCTGAATGCCCAGTGATTACGAGATTGCCAATTTCGCCTGGGTATGCGGACGCTCCGGCGATTCGGTAATGAGCAACGCCATGGTTCATTGCGCTCATTACGTCAGAAAGCGGTATCCCGAAACTAACCGGTACATCCACGTTTAATTTTGGTATTATCAGTCTTGGGTCCGCTGAAACCTGACCAGTCACAGTTGGGTCAATCGCCTCAATCTGCGATGCTGGGACATTCCCTGGCGACACATAGGCCATAATTGGGGCGAAAATCAAACGGTTGTATTGCAGGAACAATATCGTCAGCGCTACCGCCACGCCAGCTAGAATCGGGATCAACTTACGATGTCTTCTGGTTTTCTTGGCGCTTTCGGTCGCTTTTTTGCGGATTTTGCGCTTCAGATTTGAAGCGGCATAGCTGCTATTTTCGGAGTTTTGATCCGCGCTCTTAGTATCCAATGGATCTAGGGATAGCCCCGCCTTGTTATCGGTTTTTCTGCTATATTTTGTGAGAGATTCTAGGATTTCTTCTTCCTCTGCCTTTTCCCTGGCGTCCTTCAAGCGTTCCTTAGCGATGTAGTCCTTAGCGGCTTTGGAATAGTAATCATTGTAGTATTTCTGATAATAACCCTGCCAAGCGGAATGGTATTTCTTCCAGGATTCGGAATTGATGCGTGGCACGATGGGCGTATCTTTTAGTTTTCTCTGCTCTTTTGCGCCATCTTTGGCGGATTTTTGAGCCGCCTCAGCATAAGCCGCCAGAACTTTCTTTCTGGCGATTGCTGCGGCTGTTTGTCTTTGCAAATCACTCGAAGACTGCCCACCTTTATCAGAATCCATGGCCCAATTATAGCATATTATGCCCTTTTATGATATAATTACACCACTGGGCGGCTGGCGGAACTGGTAGACGCGCTAGACTCAAAATCTTGTGGTAGCAATACCGTGTGGGTTCAAGTCCCACGCCGCCCACCAAACGGTTTATAAAATAATTCGCAAAACTATTCCTACTCTTTGTGATTCTGTTAAATCCCTTGTTGAAATAGAGGGCTATTTTTGTGCTATTTTTGCGACAAAAAACGTAGCAAAAACCGTAATTTACCTCTATGATTTTGTCGGTTAAATCCCTTGGGTTAAAGTGTCTCTTTGATTATCTCTAAGACTCGTTTTTCGCGCTCGGCCATCTGTTTCTTGAATGGGTCGTTGCTTTCAAAAACTGCATTAGTCTGTATCGCTTTTTCAACTGGGATAAATTCCAGAACGAAATCTAAGTCTTTTTCTCCATCATCAAGATCCTGCTCGCCGATTTTATCTTCTACTCTACAGGTATAATAAAAGTTCTGCTGAATATGAATTGTATTTTCACCGACTTCGTCACCTTTTTGAATCTTTAGAACCTCACCGAATTCTTTAGCAGTTTCTGGAATAAGAGTCATGCCGGTTTCTTCTTTTATTTCGCGAGCCAATGTGTCAAGATGGGTTTCATTTCCTTCAATCCCTCCACCAGGAAATTTGTAAAAATGGTATTTTTTACTATAGATCATCGCAATATTATTTTTATCGTCAAAAATAATACCACGAACAGATGGACGATAAAACTTTTTTCCATTTGGATTATAGTCTTTCAAATCAATAGTAAATAGCTTCTTCATGGCTTTATTATATCATAATATGGCCGCATAATTTCTTTTATATACGCTGTTAAAACCTGGTTAATTGAGCCCCACCATGATGTGTTAGAAATCGGTGAAAAACCGATTTTTATTTATCCCAGTCAAATCCTTCGCCGTAGTGGCCGTATTCGGCACTTTTTTCGTAGATTGGGCGCTTCAAATCTAGATATTTGATAATTCCACGCGGAGTAAGGTCGTAGCCTTCAATTTCTTCTGGTTTGCCATCAATTATTACGGTCTTCTCCAAAGGCTCAGCATAACCAATTGCATAGGCTAATCTTACTAGCACCTCATGAGCTTTGCGCTTGCGGAGATAATCTACCGCGATGCGACGTGCCATATAAGCTGCGGAGCGGTCCACCTTAGACGGGTCCTTGCCGGAATAACATCCACCACCAATTGCTACGCGTGGACCGTAATTATCTACGATCAATTTACGACCAGTGAGCCCGGTATCGGCGTCAAAGCCACCTTGATTCCAGTCCCCTGCCGGATTAATATGTAGCTCCAATTTACCGTCTAGTTTTTCTTTAGCAATAAAATCACGTACCAACTTTTCTAGCTCGTCGTGCGGAACATTCTGAAAGCTCGCCACGATAGAATCGATCGAGCCATCCGGCGCGATGGTGACTTGGGTCTTACCATCGTATGGATGCTTGTCGTAAATGAATTGGTTTAATCGGCGGGCTAGCACCACTTCGCGCGGCAATAGCTCAGGGGTCTCATCACAAGCATAGCCAATCATAATTCCCTGGTCACCTGCGCCACCGGTGTCTACGCCTTGTGCAATTTCTGGCGATTGTTTGACAATCTTCGTGTGCACCTCGACATCGTCGCCCGCAATGCGGTGGACGATAGCCGGGACGTCAATATCGTCGGCTTTGGATGTAATTTCGCCCGTCACGAACACTACGCCGTGTCCGCCACAAGTCTCCGCCGCGACCCTAGCATCTGGGTCAGCAGCAAGATAAGCGTCCAAAATCGCATCGCTGATTCGGTCGCATAGTTTGTCTGGGTGTTTTGGAGAAACGCTCTCCGCAGTTCTGTAGAACATATCTTTCCTTTCTTGGCCGGAATTACCACCTTGGCTCTAGCTAGGTTGGTAGGGGGTCACCGGGCCGGTCCCTCGCCCCTTCTTGATATTAGATTGTTAACTCTACGATTATATCACGTGACGTGGTAAAATAAAACCATGAAAATAGCGTTTTTTTCGGATTGTTTTTTAGACCTTACTGGTGGCATCGTGACCTCGATCAATACCCAAAAAAAGGCCCTCGAATCACTCGGACACACCGTGTATGTTTTTAGCAGCAGCTATCCAAAATCCGACCGAGAAAAAAAGCGATTAAGAAGTCAAAACATTTTCCCGGTTCCCTCATGTAAGGTGTTTTTTAGGGGTATTGTACCGATCGCTCGTCGTCCCAAAATAGTCGAAAAATGGCTGATGGCAAACCACCCCGAGATCAAAGATTTTGATATTTTTTACATCCACTATGAAGGCGGTTGCTCTATCGCTGGGCTGCGCCTCGGCAAAGAGTTAAATATCCCCACAATCCAGGTTATGCATGGCCGCGAGGATGTTGGTGAGGCTAATCTTGTGTCATTTGGTTTTCGCACTATTGTAGCATTTTTCCTTTGCTGGTTTCATTCCTGGTATCTTCCCCATAAAACTAAAGTTCAGCGCGATAACAACTTAGCAGATACTGTTGCGCGTGCCAAAATGTGGGCGCTGATGGTAAATCACGCAAACTGCGCTGATCTTGTCTTGACTCCGTCCGAGCATTTCCGTAAGAAGCTAATCCATTTTGGCCTCACGAGTCCAAGTGAAGTTTTTCCTAACGGCTACCCAGACGCTAAATACCCGGAGTCTTCTAAGCTAAAAACCTTGAACCTGGGTGAGACCATGAGAATAATTTGGCATTCCCGCGTCTCCAGCGAAAAACGCATTATGCCGTTCCTTAAGGCCCTCACTAGGGTCACTGGCAAATATCAACTCGACGTCTACGGTGGCGGTAATCATCTAGCCAAGGCTAAGCGTTTTGCGAGACGCCACCACCTGAACGCTGTATTTCATGGCGACATTTCATTCAAAAAAATCCAGTCGTCCATCGAAAATGCCCATCTGGATGTTCTGGTTTCATACGATTTTGACACCTTCGGCATGACCTTGATCGAGGCGGAAGCCCACGGCGTACCAGTCCTGTTCTGCGACCCTGACATGCAAGAAATCGTGCCGAAAGGAAGCTTTGTAATGTCCAAAAACGAAACAGAAGAAGCGATCGCCGACGCTCTAAACGATCTCCTTTCGCACCCCGAAAGAATTGAAAAAATGAGCCAAGTGATGCTAAGGCATCGCAACGAAGTCTTAATGTCCAAAAGAATTAAACAACTTGAAAAAATATTTGAATCAGAAATCGCCAAGTCTAAAAAATAGCCCCGGATTTATTTTCCGGCCCACACCGCGGCCACGCTAGCCTCGATAAACTTATTAGGGCTATAAAGATTCATGCTCACAATTTTCCCTGCCACTTCGCCACCCCAGAAAGTCATTGCCGAGTAGCCAGTGTTGGCAAGATCCAGTGCTTTCACGATACCATTCCTGGCAATTAACACCTGTCCATTATGGAGCGTTACGATGCTTACTGGGTAGCTTAGCGTAAATTTGTGCAAGGTTTCCGCCACTCGCATCAGTGAGGACGACAACAACATTACTTTCGGATAGTACACCGCGCGCATTAACTTCATTAGTTGACTCATCGAAGCCATGACGATCACGTTTTCGTTCATCAACCATCTGTCGGGTGAGTTCTCGGCTAATAGATCCACCGCATCACGCGTAACAAGAGTCATTTTTTCGGAAGTTTTAACCGCGCTCGCTACCGCCTTTCCGGTCACCGTATTTCGGGATAAATCACCTAGTACCAGGTTAAAATCAGCTTTGCTAAACTCATCAATTAATTCCTGACTTTCCGAAAATCCACCCGCATCCACCGAGGGCAAAAACACGAAATTCGGCATATCTGGGATTTTACCCTTCAGGGCATCAGGAAGTACTAGCCTCACATCTTGAACGGGATAATTCCCGGCGACAAACTCAGCCGTCTTAATCTCGGTCCGAAAATGCCCCACATTCCCACCGATTACATTAATGGCACCCTGTTTTTTCTCTGGTATATTCCATTTCAAATCCTCGTATGGATTTGATTCTAACTTCTCAAAAAAATCCATCTAAACCTCCAAATCAATTGATACCGGGCAGTGATCCGACCCTTCAACGTCCTCATAAATCTCTGCCGATTTCAGATTAGGTTTTAAACTCTTGGACACGAAGAAATAATCAATTCTCCACCCCACATTATTAGCTCTCGCATTGCCCCAGTGCGACCACCAAGTATATCTCACCGCATCGGGATTGAGAGTCCTAAAGCTATCAATTAGCCCCGACTCCACAATATTCGTAATCCCCTGCCTTTCTTCATCGGTGAATCCTGCCGAATGATGGTTGGTCCTCGGCCGCGCGATATCGATCTCCTCGTGCGCCGCATTAAAATCTCCGCAGACAACTACTGGTTTCTCTTTCTCCAAACCCTTCAGATACTTCAAGAACTCTGGATCCCATTTTTCTGCCCGAAGCTTTAATCTTTCTAGCTGATTCTTAGAATTTGGCGTATAAACATTCACCAAGAAAAACTTTTCAAACTCCGCCGTAAGCACTCTTCCTTCCGTCAAAGGATCCCCGAAACTATCCGCAAACACCTTGGTGGTCGGCAAATTGTTTCGCACCGACAAAGGTTTGATTTTAGTAAAAATCGCCGTCCCAGCGTACCCAGGGCGCTCCGCCGAATTCCAAAGTTCCTCATATTCCGGCAGATCCACTTCTGCCTGACCTTGTTTGGCCTTGGTCTCTTGCAAACACAAAATATCCGGATCGTATTTATTGATAAAGCTCTGCAGAGCCCCCTTCCTGAGCACCGCTCTTAGTCCGTTCACGTTCCACGAATAAATCTTCACGTCCTGAAGCTCCCTATTTTTGGTAAATCCTAGCCATGTAGAGCGTCTTCGGGATCATTGACATCGCTTCAGCTGTGCTATCGGAATCAAGCTTTACAGCATAATAAACCGCATAAACAGTGCCATCGAGCTCCGTGGCATAAGCCAGCGCCGATGCATTTTCGCCTTGCACCCAGCTAGTTCCGTTCATTTGGTAATCTTTATCTGTGATGTCCAAATACGAACTAATTTTGTTCAAATACTTTTCAGGAGACAAGTTGGTTTTTTCAACATATACCAAAACTTGTGCCCAACCATCGTCGTTTACGAGATTGTATGTGTAGGCTCCTTCGCTATTTTTTCCGCCCGCTTCAAAAGTCTTTGGCAAATAAAATTCCAAATCATCGACTTTAGCTAGATTGGCGTTGTTTACCGTAACTCTCGGGTAAGTATTGTCGATTATCCCGCCAGTGCTAGTCCCGGTCCCGCCAGTTCCGCCGGTCCCGCCGGTGCCATTGCCGCCTTCCACTGAAGTAATATCGGTGCCGCCGCCATTATCACTTGTCGCTCCCCCGACCTTAATGACGCCAGTTGAGATTAAAATTACTATTACAATCGCGGCACACACGATCACGGTAGAAAGTATCGCGATGATGATAGATTGTGAGTTTGCCTTCCCTTCACTGCTAGATGATTTTGTATTAGCCATATAGCCTCCTTTTTTTTAATTATATCACTTCTATCACCAAAGGAATCAGTTATATCTTCCTCGTTCAATGTCGCGTTTTTTGATTGTTTCGCGCTTGTCGTATTTCTTCTTACCTTTACCTACTGCGATTACGAGTTTGATATGTCTAGCCCCCCCTAGGAGCTTCACGGGGACGATAGTTGAGCCAGCGACCTTTTCGCGTGCGAGGGCCTCGATCTGCTTCCTGGTTGCGAGTAGCTTGATATTTCTCGCTGTTTCTGCACCAAGAGTAAGGTTATTAAGCCAAAGTTCGGAGTTTTTGATGGTCACAAAGGAACCTTTGAGCTGGACGTGATGGTCACGAATTGAACGCACTTCCACTCCAGATAGCACCATCCCTACAGTGAGCTCGTCGCCCAAAATATAATCGTACCTTGCCTTACGATTGACGGTCACCGAATCCGATACTTTTTTCTTTTTCATACTAACATTATACCACGACACAGGGGTGGCACGAAAAGAGTCAGCCGGATTAATTTACTTTGACTTTGTCTTCGCCTACTAAATCGCGAAGTTTCTTCAAGAGATCTTCGGATATATCTACCTTAAATGGCATCCTCAAGGGGCGTTTCTCCTCACCTTCCTTTAATACCAACACCACCTCTTGCATCCCAAGATATAGATCCGCTAGTCTTCGTATTGCGGTCAAAACTTCAGTATCCGAAGCGTCTTCAATCAAAATATAAAGTCTTTCTTTTCTGGGGTCTTTTGGCGGTTCTTTTAGGACCCTAGGCGCATCCTCGATTTTCGGAGTTTCAGACCGCGCTCCATTCCCTCCATAAACCTTCTCTGCCGAGGAGCGACCACGCCTTCTTCCACCCCCCGGGGCCGCCACTGGTGCAGCCAGTTTCGTACCGGTAGATTTATAAGAGGCTAAATCTTCATCAGAAATTAGTTCAACGGCCTCCGCGAGTAGTTTGACATCAGAGCTAATTCGTCCATCTTTATCTGTCGCGTTGACTTTGCCTTTTACCCTCACGACATTATCTACCTCGAGCTTGCCGCCGCATTCTGCAAACACTGAAGGAAAGACAATGAACTCTGTCTCATCGGTCTTGTTCTCTATCTTAACGAAGGCCATTTTGTCACCTTTTTTCGTCAAAATCGTGCGTACTGCGGTGATAATTCCCCCAATTGTCACCATTTTGTTGTCGTATTCGGCCGAAACCATGCTCATCGGGTGAGTTTGCTCTTCGAAATAAGTGTCATATTTATCGAGTGGATGCGCAGAGAGATATAACCCCATCAAATCACGCTCCCAAAGCAGCTGCTCTTTCTCGGGGTGTTGTACCGGCGCCTGTTTAATCTCCACCTCTGGGATTACGCCAGCATCCCCCATCATGCCAAATAGATCCGTCTGTCCAGAACCCACGTCTTTTTGAATTTTAGCCCCATAGGCCTGCACCGACTCAAGGTTAAAGAGAAGATCCGATCTTGAATACCCAAATCTATCAAAAGCCCCAGTTTTGATCGCGCCTTCCCAAGACTTCTTGTTAAATTTGGTCGAATCAACTCTTTTGGCAAAATCACAAACCGATTTAAATGGCCCATTTTTGTCGCGCTCCGGGATCACAATATCTTCCACTAGGGCCTTCCCCATTCCCTTGATGCCAGAGAGTCCGAACCTAATTGTCTTCTCGCCGCCCACGATACCAAAATCGCCGTACGACTGGTTGATGTCGGGGCCGAGGACTTTGAGCCCCATTTTTTTACACTCAGCCATTTCAATCGCAAGCCTATCTGTCCATCGCATATCTGCGGTCATCAGCGCCGCCATAAACGCATCTGGGAAGTGTGCTTTAAGATAAGCTGTCCAATACGCGATAAGAGCGTAGCACGCTGCGTGTGACTTGTTAAAGCAGTAATTCGCAAATTCTAGCAATTGACCCCAGAAAGTCTCGGCGATTTCCTCTGTTGCGCCACCGATTTTCACCGCCCCTTCGATAAACTGCGGTTTCACCTTTTTCATGAGATCGATCTTTTTCTTACCCACCGCTTTACGCAAAGTATCCGCCTGACCGCCGGTAAAACCACACCAAGTTCGGGAGATCTGCATGAACTGCTCCTGATAGATCAAGATTCCGTAGGTATTTTTAAGCGCTCCTTCTAGCCCAGGGTGTAAGTAGGTGATCGGCTCCTCGCCGTGCTTACGCCGAATAAACGAATCAATAAACTGCATCGGTCCTGGGCGATAAAGCGCCACCATAGCGATGATGTCCTCAAATGTCGAAGCTTTAAGGTCTTTCAAATACCGCTTCATGCCTGCCGATTCTAGCTGGAATACCCCTGTTGTCTCCGCCCGTTGCAAAAGCGCGTAAGTTTCTGGGTCGTCCAGAGGTAGATTAGATAAATCAATCTCCGTATTGTAAACTTTTCGGATCATCCTAAGGGCGTTGTTGATTACGGAAAGGTTAGAAAGCCCAAGGAAGTCCATCTTAAGAAGCCCAAGCTCTTCCACCTGCCCCATTGGGAACTGCGCCGCAATTGGCCCCTTGGCCGACACCTCAAGTGGCAAGAATTTCACCAAATCATCAGGAGCAATAATCACACCACAAGCATGCACGCCGTGGTTCCTAATCGTCCCCTCTAGTCTGGAAGCAAAATCAATCACCTCTTTAGAGGTCGGGTTCGTCTCATATTCTTGTTTCAAATCCGGTACATCACGGATAGCGTCCGCAAGATGCACGTGGTGGCCCTGTACGGGGTCTGGCACCATTTTGGCTAGCCTATCCGCCTCAGCATACGGCACCTCTAGCACCCTAGCTACGTCACGCACGGCGTTTTTGGCCATCATTTTACCAAATGTCGCAATATTCGATACTCGGTCAAACCCGTATTTATCCGAACAATACTGAATTACTTCGTCGCGCCGCGTATCCTGAATATCCGTGTCGATATCCGGCATCGAAATACGATCAGGGTTCAAAAATCGCTCAAAGAGAAGGTCGTATTTCAAGGGGTCAAGCTCTGTAATACGGAGTGCATACGCCAAAATCGCCCCAGCCGCCGAGCCACGCCCGGGCCCGTACACGATTCTTTGTGATTTGCCCCAGTTAATAAAGTCCTGCACGATTAGGAAGTACCCGTTGTAGCCCATTTTGTCCACAACCGAGAGCTCGTAATCGATTCGAGGTAAAATCTTATGCTCTTCATCGCGGTCTTTATCGATTTTCTCAAGAATTTTGCGACAATCTTCTACGCTGAGATCCTCTGTTTCGTTCAGTTTCTTGCCACCATACCGGTAAACCAGTCCGCGGAACACCAGTTTATCTAGATACGACTTCTCATCTTCACCGTCCGGTACCGGGAATTTCGGAATCAAAATTCGCCCTAGCTGTAGATCCACATTGCATCTCTCAGCAATCTTCTTAGTGTTCAGGACCGCCTCTGGGCAAGTATCTTTCCAGTGTTCAATAATTTCATTTGCCGAAACGACGTGAAGATCAAAATCTTTCAAAGTCATCCTATTCGTATCAGACAAATTCGCCGCCGTACCGATACAAAGTAGCACCTCGTGTGCGTCTTGATCATCGTGGCTTAAGTAGTGAGCGTCACAAGTTACGACCAGAGGCAATTTCAGTTCCTCGGCGTGCGCCATTAGCCAATCGTTAACCTTTTTCTGCTCCTCTGAGTGCGTGGTTGATTTCGGATGACCGTGATCCTGCATCTCCAAATAAAATCTGTCTTTAAAAACATTCCGATACCAATCGATTAGAGACAAGGCCCTCTCGTCATCCCCGGCTCGGATCGCCTCAGAGATTTCCGACCCCATACAACCAGACAAGCAGATGATCCCTTCATTGTATTTTTCCAAATCTTCGTGGTCGGTACGCGGTTTGTAATATTTCCCTTCGATCTCGGAGAGAGACATGATTCGGCAAAGGTTTTCAAAACCCTTGTTGTTCATGGCGAGTAGAGTGATATGGAATCTCTGCTTATCGTGCGCTGGGTCTTTATCGGTCTTTCGGCGCGCGGCTACATAAGCCTCGAGCCCCAAAATCGGCTTGATCCCAGCGTCGTTACATTCCTTATACAGCTCAACTAACCCCGACATCGTGCCGTGGTCAGTCACCGCTACCGCTTCCATTCCCTCCTCTTTGACGAGTTTCACTAGTTCCGGAATCTTAGTCAAACCATCCAGCAAAGAATAGTGTGTATGGTTGTGCAGATGCACAAAATCACTCGCCTTCAACTCTACCATATCA
This sequence comes from Candidatus Saccharimonadota bacterium, assembly GCA_017619315.1. Taxonomy (GTDB): domain Bacteria; phylum Patescibacteriota; class Saccharimonadia; order Saccharimonadales; family Saccharimonadaceae; genus Nanosyncoccus. Next base: position 10,104 of record JAFZSN010000006.1, on the reverse strand, counting down.
AAATTATATCAAAGTATCGCTACTTTTTGCTAGTCTTGGGCTTAGTTTCAGCTTTTGCTTTTGCTTCGGTTTTTGCTGAAGCTTTTGGCTTTGCTTCAGTCTTCACCTCTGGTTTTGAAACCTTTTTAGGTGCAGTCGCTGGCTTTTCTTTCTTACATTCGCATTTGTCACCGCATTCGCATTTGTCACCGCATTTACATTCGTCGCCGCAGTCGCATTTATCTTCACAGTCGCACCCATCCTCGTTGACCTTTGAAGAGATAAATTTGCCCGCAATTGCGCCGGCAATTGCCCCAAGCGCTGCGCCTAAGAAGAATTTACCGGTGCCACCCTTGGTTTTTTTACTATTTGCTGCCATCTTTAGCCTCCTTTTTATTCTTCATTTTTTCCTTTATCTTTGGGTTGACGTAATTATCTACAAACATTTCTACTGTCCCGCCGATCGAGGTCATCCCCTTAACGTTCGATACTACACCATTAGCGTTCTTGGCGATATCTTGCCCCTCCTCGACAATTTTTCCTGCCTCTTTGGTTAACCCGATTAGTTTTACGAGTAAGACAATACCAACAATCAAAAACACCAACAGTGTTATGCTTAAGATTGCTACAATTATCCATTCGGCTACGTTCATTTTTCCTCCTTGAAACTATTGTATCACGGATTATCTTTCGGCGATAAATTTCTTAACATCGTCAGCGTAATCTGTTTCTGACAAAACATACTCTAAGTGTGCCATGAAGTAGTTCTTCGGGTCACCAGTTGTGATCCATTTACCGCGGCTTCTAGCTACGATCACGTCGCCATTTTCGGCCAGCTTAGTGATTGCATCCACGGTCCAAAGCTCCCCGTCAAGACCAGTGTTTGACGGTACGAGATAATCAAATACTTCTGGAGTGAGTAAATATCGGCCATATGAAGTCAGATTGCTTGGTGACAAATCTGGGGTTTTTGGTTTCTCCACGATGTGGCTCAAAGTACCATTGTCTTTAAGCGCGATCATACCGTATTTATTCCAGACTTCCTCTGGCATTTCCTGGGCTGCGATTACGGCCTTCGCACCCTTGTTCTCGTTATAGGTATCAATCAAGGTCTTGACGTCACCCTGTCCAAGAATCAAATCGTCGCTGTAAAGTACCACAAACGCTTCGTCGTCTTTGACGAAATCTTTAGCGGAGACAATCGGCGAACCGTTGCCGTAAGGGAGAGTTGGATCCTGCTCAATTACAGTAATTTTCGGGAAATTGAGTACCTTCTCGACAGGCTCAAATCTCTCTGATTTGCCCTGCTTATCGAGCAAGGCTTTCACATTTTCAGCCTTGTTATGGAAATAATCTTCGTAAATTTCTTTTGATTTAGTATTTGGTGTTGCTACGATGATAATTTCATCAATCCCAGCTTCCACGCACTCCTCGACACAAAGCTGCATTACTGGCTTTGCTCCAATCGGAATCATGGCCTTAGGGATGGTTTTGGTGATAGGTAAATAGCGGCTTGCAAAACCCGCATCAGTTATTATTGCTTTCATTAAGAGCCTCCTTAAGTCTTAATTATAGCACAAATAAGCTTACTTTACTTCTTCTTTTTGGTGGTCTTTTTGGCGGTTGTTTTCTTTGCAGTCGTCTTTTTCGCGGCCGGCTTCCTTGCGGACTCTTTTCTTGCGATTTTGTCCTCGATGTTTTGTGATCTGTTATGTACACCGTAAATCAAGCTGGTCACCCCTACGATCACTTCGTAAGCACCAAAGAATCTGATGAAAGTAGTGATCTCAAAATTACCGGCATTTAAGATAACGATACCCATCACACATCCACAGATACCAGCGAGAGTGCGGATAAAACGGTCAGTTGGATCGACGGTTGACAAAGCCCCGTGGAAAATATCAATCAGCCCAGAGACGATTGTGTAGATTGAGAGTACAAGTACGATGTTCTCGAGAATATTTTTCGTGAAGAATAGTAGGAATACTGCAGCAATTACGTCAACAAGTGCATCGATAACAGAAGTAAACCACCCACGTTTTTGGTTAGAATTGTATAGTGCGCTGACGGCGTCAATCACGCCCATAAGCAGCAAGAATACACTGACTAAAATAGCCGCATTTTCAATGCTTCGTATTCCTCCGAACAAGATGAAACAGCCAAGCACTGCAGCGAGGCCACCCCTGATCAGAAAGACTAACCAGTGTTTATCGATATATTTGCGATTAATTTTTGCCATAGAAATCCTTTATTACTTATGCTTATTTTAACACCAATTGACAAATAATGCAAAATATTGCATAGTATCACATCGGCAGTTTTCTTTGGTCTCTAAACGTGGCGAATCTTCTTGCGTACGTTTTCTACGATTTTGGTCTTTTGGTAGGCGAATGATTTAAGGATCATATCGTGCGCTGGCGTATAGCGGAGCTCTTCGCACCCAAATGACCTCTTAAACTCCGAAACGCCATAAAATCTATGCGATTTTTCTTCTGGCTCCACAATCCCCCACAGGTTATAGCGAATACAACCACGTTTTCTCGCCTCTTTCATTGCTTCCATGTGTAGGAGCGGGGCTGCTGAGTACTTGGTGCCAAGCTGCGAGGATACCCCGTAGTGGTAACTAGCCTCTGGTCCGTAAAAAATCATGAAATTCTGCGCCAAAGTTTCACCGTCTTTCTTCGCGGTGTAGATTATCACCTCTTTACCCTCGCGAAACGCTTCGAATTGTTTGGTTAGAAAATCGCTCGAAAATGCCACATACTCCTGTCTTTTTGCGTGGAGCTTCTCTAGTCTGCAAAATTCTTTAATTGCCGCGTCGCTCGTCTCTGCTGTAATTTCGATGTCGTTTTTGGCGGCTTTCCTAAGTTTTCTTCGGAATCCCTGCGATGCTCCAGCCAGTATCTCCTCTTCGGATTTCTTAAGGTCTAACACCCCCGCAAATTCTACCGACAAATACATCGGAGCCTTCTTTAGTCCTAAATCCGCCATCAATTTAAGGGATTTATCAGATAATTCAAGTTGTGGACGCACTCTAATAAATACACAATCATACTTCAGCCCTTCTGTACGGATATCATCGAATATGGCTTTCACTAGTTTCTTGTCGGCCCAATCTACAATCGGCCCACCCGCAATCGCCATATAGGTCCCGCGCTTCGCTGTTTCTACGACTCCAGCGTACGCACCTACGATGGTTTTATCACGGAAAAATAATCTCCGGACGACTTGTTTGCCTCTTGCCACGTGGAATTCATAAAAATCCCACGACTGCAAAAAGTTTGACTCTTCATGTGACTTAATAAACTTATCCCATACCTCGCGGGACGAAGCATCTTCGACCCTTAGCGCCTTAACCTCTGTCATTACAAGTGTCTCCTCTTTTTGCGAGCCTTTTCAACTACCAAATCTTTTAGATACCCAACTTTAGAAATTACAAGGTCGTGCGCCGGCACATATTCCACCACTTCGCCGCCAAAACCAGTCTTAAAGGTGGTCACCCCAGCATAGCGGTGATTTGGTTGCCCCGGTGGCGCAATTCCCCAGAGGTTGAACCTCTTATAGCCATCCTGTTTCAGGTCTTTCATTGCTTGCCAGAGTAGAGCATAAGCTCCAGGCAGTTTACGGTTAAGCGGGGTAGAAGCGGCTTCGTAATAATCCCCTTCGTCGGCCCCCCTGATTACTAGGCCGTAGGCGATTTTTTCACCTTCGGCTGATTTAGCGATATAAATCGTCGCATCGTCACCAAATGCTTCGCGCTCTGCCATCAGAGTTTTAAGAGAAGGAGGCACAAATCCCTGGCGCTTTGCGGTCTCGGCCTGGACTTTGTGAAATTCCTCGAAAATTTCCTCTGAATTATCGTGGGTAACTGTAACGCCCAGTTTGTCGGCTCTTCGCACTTCATATCTGGTCTGGCGACGCATTTTGGCTAGTAAATCATCCTCACTAGAGGTCAAATCAACTATTACGGTATGCTCAGCTGCAAGATGCATCGGCGATTCCACTAGACCAAGCGCCTTTAGCTTGTCCATATTGTCTTTAGATCGGGTTAACTGGGGTCGTACTCTTACGAATACACATTTTTCCTGCTTTGCGATCTCGCTGATTTTTGCAAAAGCTTTCTTTACTACCTCTTTGTCACCCCAGTCAATTAATGGACCACAAGGTATTTCTAGATATTTTCCACGCTTGGCATCTCGGACAATCATCAGGGCATGGCCAACACCGTCAAACCCTTCGATTATCACCTTTTCCCCTAATATTTCATTCATTTTGCCATAATTTGGCGACTGCAAAAAGTTCGCTTCTTTATGCTTTTTGACAATCTTTTGCCAATCTTTTTCGGTAAAATCCTTCACGGCCGGGTTATCTTTACTCATTTTCACCCTCCTTCATATATTCCTTAATTAGCTTTAGGGCTGGTTTAAGTTCTGTTCTGGTATAAAACTTCGGTACATTAATAATTCGCTCTGAAACACTTACGGCGTTAGGGCAGGCTGCCTCATCGAAATGGACTTTTTTGTAGTAGCGCTCTGGTGAAACTGGCTTTTCGTACCAAAATCCACCGAAATAGTAGCCTTTTTTTTGAAGCTCCTTAAGAAGTCCCGATCGGTTTTCTACCAAATAGAAATCCCTCAGCGGATCTTCGCCGCTTCTCTTTAACTCCTGTAACTGCTTCAGGGCCAATCTAGCCTCAAATTTGCTTAATCTCCGGGTAGTGTCTAATCTGTTGTCGGCGGATTTCTCCACCCAGTGAATCTTCACGAATAAGCGCATCATTGCCCCGCCTAGCCCAATATACGTCAGCGTACGGCAAAATGCTCCGAACATCGGGTAAAACCGCGCTCTTAAGAAATCAGACGCCTTAGGGGCCTTTGAAGGCGATTCTACGGGCTTATCGTGCGGCGCACGGAGTATTACCGCTCCGCCTGAGACCGTATCGATCGACTTATCTTTGCCAAACGAAAGTACTGTCGCTGCGCCCACGGTGCCAGCTTCCCTACCGTCCGGATATTTCACCCCTGTACAGTGAGCCAAATCTTCTATAATTGTCAATTTGTGCTCTTTCGCGAACTTCTCAATTGCTTTCATGTCTACGGGGTTACCTAGGCTGTTTTGTACGATAATCCCGGCCGGTTTAGCAGAAATGGCTTTCTCAAGGGTTTTTACTGAGAAATTCAAATCCTTTTTCTCGATATCTACGAAAATAGGCTTGAGTTTAGCTGCTTTAACCGCTTCGTAAACTGCATAACAGGTAAACCCATTCACGATTACGGCGTCCCCAGGGCTAAAATAAGCCTTCAAAGCATAAACTAGGCCAGAACGGCCGTTTTTACACAAAATGGCCTCTCCGTCGTATTTTTTGCCGAGAAAACTCGTGAGCTCCACGAGGTCTTTCTTTCGCCCCATCGTAAATAAATGCTGCAACCATTCACCACCACTATAACCTGCAGCCATTCCTAGGAAATAATGTCTCACTTCTCTAACCTCGTTAAGATGTTTTTTAATGCCCTGGCGAGTCCTTCCGGATCAGAAATATACGGCGCATGGGTCCAATTTGCGTAAAATTTCAACTCTGCATGGGGTAATTTCTCGTACATCGTGGTCGCCTGGCGCGGCGGCGTTATGGTGTCCTTCTTTCCCCAGAGAATGAAGGTAGGAGTAGCAACTTTATTAAAATCAAGAGATTTGTCTGACTCTAACATGTTTGCAAGCGTCACTTTCATGTTTTCTGGCGCTCTTGAGTAATCTGTTGAGCCGGTTACCTTATGGAAAGCTTTATCCACCACTGGGATTTTCTTTAGGGGTTTTCCGATTTTAGCCACTTTTTCGACCAGTTTTTTCTTCATCGATGGCTCATATACCCCTGCCGCATCTAGTAAAATCAAATATTTTAGCTTGCCAGGTTTATTGGCGCAGAGGTTAAGCAAAATTCTACCCCCGTTAGAATGCCCGAGCGCGATAGCGCCATCGGGGATCTCGCGGTCTGCCCATTTTACGTAATCCTCGATCGTAAACTCTTTTTTCGAAGGTTCGGTTAGACCAGGTACGTGCAACATCTTAACGCTAATCCCGGCGTCCCTCAGCATCGCTATGGTGTTTTTCCATGGCTCTACAGTGTAAGTCCATCCGTGTATAATGTATAAATCAGCCATTTATTTCTCCCTTCATTATGAGTCTAGCCCCCAAGATTTACGTCGCGCTACCGCCGCTTTTTCTCTTCGGCAGAGCTTTTTGGCGTCTTTTGGGTCATCCAAAAGTTTCTCAATAATCCACTCTAGATATTGGCTTCCCTTGAAAATGATAGTCTCGTTCCCATGGATGCGCTTTTCGATGTACTCTAAGGCCTTCTTCGGGTCAGTAGTCGCAGCCACCGAAACCCCGAGTTTCTTGAGTTCTGGCGCCGACCATTTCTTAGTACGTCTACCCACCAAAATCACCTTATCCGGGTTAACGTCTGCGATTAATTTCGCGAGCTTGGTGTGTTCTTTTTCCTCTAGCTCCCCTTGATCCACAATATCACCGATTACTAACCATTTCTTCTCGGCGTGCATCCTTCTTGCCATATCGAGCACAGAGGTCATCGAGATCATGTGAGCATTGTAACTGCTATCAACAATCGCAATCCCCTTCTTCCCCTTAAAATAAGAGCTACGGCCCGGCGCAATCTTGATGCCGGTAAAATCTGGGTTGAATTTTAGCTTCAAATACTTCATTAAATCCTGTGCTACGAACAGGTTATAAGCGATATCCTTAGGTTCGGGGTGGTCAAAGTGAAAAGTGGTGTCCCCATAAGTAAAATCGGTCGAATCAGGGTAAACCACGTATTTTTTGATCAGATTCTTCTTGATTGGCACCACTTTGGCAGCGATATCTTTCGTCGCTTCCACCATTAATTTCGAATCGGCATCAATATAGACCCGTTTTGTAGTGTTTTTCGGTAGATTGGCAAATTCAGCCACGATCGCCTCACCGACGTTCTTAAATCGCCCAGCGACCACCTCTTTTTCAAATTGTACCGCGTGAGAAAGCCCGATCGATACCCAGATCGTAACCTCTGGTTTTAGCCACTCAGCCAGAAATTCCGCCTCGTGTGGCCTTTCCCCGTCAATCTCGACCACATAGAACTCCTTTTTTCTCTTATAGAACAACCCTCTGAATGGAGCCGCTATGAGGAGCCAAATCCAGCGCGATTTGGACCCCTTAACCCCTTTAAGCCCAAGCATATCAAAAGGAATACCGAAAGCCGAATTTGCGTCATGCGAATAGTGGGCTTTGTCACCCATTTCGTGTTCTAGCATTGTCATCATAGTGGTCTTACCGGCTGATCCAGTCACAGCGATTACTCGGGGATTCCACCTCTTGAAGGCGCGATTCGCGAAGTACCGAAAATATCTAGCTACTTTAAAGTAAAACCGCTTTTTAAATTTTGCAAAACTCATACATCTATTATATCACAGCTTGCTCTTTCGTAAAAAGTATGTTATAATAGCAAAGTCCTGTTTTTAGGGACAATTTTTTACGCACATTAACTTATTTTGTCCATCAAGGGAGGTGGTTATATGGACAATAAACACTTGTGGGTAGCAGTAATGGCGGGCGGCGAAGGAACAAGATTGTTCCCGATTAGTTATCCAGGCAGGCCGAAACAGTTTTGTCAGTTGGACGACAAAAATACGTTCATCCAGGCGACAATTAGTAACTTTGTCTCGCTTGGGATTAAAACTAATCAGGTCGTTGCTATTACGACAAACAAATGCCAAACCGAACTGGCCAAGGAGCAGGTTTTGCCGCGTGGACTCTTGTCGCAGAACATCTGCCAGATCAATCCCAACTGGGGTTATCCGGGAGCCATGTACCAGGCGACAAAATTCATTGCGGAAATCGATCCGGAAGCAATTGTTATCTGCACGCCATCAGATCATTATTTGAAAGCAACGGATGACGATTTTGCCTACACCGTCAAGACCGCAGTTGCGGAAGCCGAAAATGGCTATCCGGTGCTGATTGGCGTGAAGGTTCATGACTTAGTCACAGCCACAGGCTGTGGGCATGCTATTTTCGAAGACACCGGCGACGGCTGTTACGAAGTAGTTGATTTTGTCGAGAAGCCTAATGAAAAGTTGGCTGACAAGATCATGCGCCGCGACGACTCCGCATGCAACACCGGAATCGTGGTCTGGAAAGCGTCCACTTTGCTCGATTCTATCGACGAGCAGGAAGTCTGGGGCATTGGTACGGATGAGTTCTTAAATAAATTCGAGACGCTAAAGATCGCCGTTGGCGATTTTGCCTGGGTAGACTGCGGAAATTACGAATCCCTCTTTGGGGTTTTACCGAAGACTCCGCATCATAAAAATGCCTGCATTGGTGAGGGTACTTTCGAACGCGTGAGATGTCGCGGTAGTTTGCTCCACGCCCTAGAAGGTACGGAGCTCTCTGTTTGTGGCGCCAAAGATACCGCGGTTATCTTTACCACAATTGACGACAGACCAATCTTGGTTGTTGCCGATTTAGAGAGAAGCCAAGGTATTAAAGAACTCGCCGAAGATTATTACAGGAATGAGAAGCTCTTGAAGAAGGATTTCTCGCTGTTTGGTGCCAGAAACAACATTGTGCTGGGGTCAAATATTTCGGACGAGCTGATTGTGGCGTTTGTCGGCGTATCTAATTATGCCGTATATGTCCGCAAAAGAGCAAATGGTGTTTTGGAGGCTGCTGTCTCACATCAGCTACCAAACGAATAAAAAATCCCCCCTTATTGGGGGGACTTTTTCTTGCTTAAAACTTTGATTACATCTTGATTTCAGCGTCTACACCAGCAGGAAGTGAAAGATTTTGCAAGCTTTCGATTGTTTTTGGAGTAGCGTTCGAGATATCAATTAAGCGCTTATGCACCTTCATCTCGAAGGCTTCACCCCCGGTCTTGTAAACGTGTGGCGACTTCACGACGGTGAAAGTCGAACGCTTAGTTGGTAGAGGAATTGGGCCGCTGATGGTAGCACCGGTACGAATAGCGGTGTCAACAATCTGCTTTGCACTCTGGTCGATCACTCTGTGATCATAAGCCTTGAGGCGGATACGGATCTTGAGACCCTCAGACTTTTTTGCTTCTGTCATCTGTTTTTATCCTTTCTTGTCCGATAACCTCTAAAGACATGAGTTTTTCGGACTTGATATTTAATGATATTGTTTTGACATTATAACACATTCTTTAAGATTTGGAAATACCTGTTTTTGCCTGACGATAGCAAAAAGGCCGCCCTCGAGCGACCTTTTAAAATAGTTTGATTATTCGGCTTGCCGCCAGATCGGCTGCCAATTCGCCGGATGGCGAATCGCGATATCCTCTTCTGTCGCTCCTTTTAGACAGTCGTTCACGACGCAAGCGATATAGAAAGATAGCGCCATCGTAAATTCGAGCCAGATGGGCCAGGATCCACCGATCCCGAAGCGGATGCCATCGACCAGTTGAGGTAACCCCAATCCGAACAGCAGCGTTGGGATTAACCAGTACCCGACGACATCGTGTGTGATCTTCGTTGGGCTTAAGGAGGCCCGCGGAGGATAGTTTTTCTGATCCGCTTCGATCACAAAGGCCAACACGACCATCGCTACCGCCATCGTGACAAACATCCAGAAAGCGGGGTCGTAACCCCACCAATTGGGATTGTCGTATGTTCTCTCGTGTAGACGGAGCAATTCTATAGCCATAACACCAAGAGACAGGTCTCCAGGCAAGAATGCCATAGATTGATGCTCCCCTACTGGGATCAGACGGCTTTCGCCGACCCAGCCTACAAGAAACATCATTCCTGGCCAAATCAGCCATGAAATCAGGATCAATAAGGCTATGTTCCCAGGCGCCTCTCTAATGAAATCCACCAAACCACTAATAACGTACATAACTCCACACCCCCTTTTTATTTTTGGAACAAATTACTCCTATAATTATATCATAAAATCCCACATTTTGCTAGGTCGACGTAATAACTCAACACCTTCGCAACAAACATTTGCAAACAAAAAGGTAGTCCTCTAAACTGTAGATATAAAAGCAAAATAAATCACAGAAAGGAGGGACTACCTATGTCCTATAATAATACAAAACTACAAGAAAAAGCT
>JAFZSN010000005.1 GCA_017619315.1 Candidatus Saccharimonadota bacterium | reverse complement strand
TAGCTTTTTCTTGTAGTTTTGTATTATTATAGGACATAGGTAGTCCCTCCTTTCTGTGATTTATTTTGCTTTTATATCTACAGTTTAGAGGACTACCTTTTTGTTTGCAAATGTTTGTTGCGAAGGTGTTGAGTTATTACGATTACATAGTTCTTCGATACGGCTTCATCACGGAAACCGAATGTTACGGATCGGGTAGACATACTCAAACCTATTGCCACACGCGCTATAGCACGGACGAAAACGCGCACGGCAAACAGTTCGAGCTTTTTCAGGTCGGAAAGAGAGGGGGTTTAAAACGACTTAAAAAGGTGACAACAAGGCTGCCGGAAGGCACGCCGTATGTTAATATGAATCCGTTGGAAGCAACAGTAGTCCGCTACGACAAGGCTGCCAACGAATTCACGATCAAAGATGAGGTTCTGGACTCCATAATAGAGGACATCCCCGATGTTCCATTCTGGAAAGGCCCGGGCCAAATCACGGATTATCATAGTATTAGTATCTAAGGAGGTGAATAGCGACCCTGACGGAAACGTCAGGGTTATTTTTATGCTACAACATCAATAACCCCAAGATACCAGCACAAACGACTTTATGTTATAATAAAACCATGAAAAAAATCAACACTTCTCCAATTTCGGGAACCCAAGAGCTTTTGCCGAAGGCACAAGCAGTTTTTAATAACCTAAAATCCAAAATTGCCGACACTTACCATCTATACGGTTTCCAGGAAATTGAAACCCCAACTATTGAACGTACCGAAATTCTTCTCGCCAAAGCTGGCGGCGACACCGAGAAACAGATATACAAGCTCATCAAAACTGGCGACAAAACTGTCGAGGCGGCAGACCAAGCCCTCCGTTTTGACCACACCGTACCTCTAGCTCGCTACGTCGCTGAATACGAAAGTAGCCTAACCTTCCCTCTCAAAGTTTCCCAAATTGGCCAAAACTTCCGTGGCGAACGCGCCCAAAAAGGCCGCTTCCGCGAATTTTATCAATGCGACATCGACGTCATCGGTAGGACCACGCTACCTCTCGCTTACGACGCCGAAGTAATTGCAGCCCTTCTTTCGACCATTGAATCATTCGATCTAAACACTCCAGTCCTCGCCCGCATTAATAACCGCAAAATCACCACCGGGCTTCTCGAATTCCTCGGTCTCACCGAAGAAACTCCCGAAATAATGAATATTATCGACCACGCCGAAAAAGTCACCCCCGAGCAAACCAAAAACAGCCTAGAAGAATTAAAACTAGATCCTAAAACCGTGGCCAAAATCACTGCCTTCGTCAATCTTCACGGCGATCGCTCTTTCGTCATTAAAGAACTCGGCAATCTCGAAATCAATAACGACACTTTTAAAGAAGGCCTTAGCGAGCTCGACCAAATTCTCTACCTGTTAGAATCGGTCGGCAAAAAAGACCAAATCGAAGCCGACATGAAAATCGTCCGCGGCCTCGATTACTACACCGGCACCGTCTTCGAATTCATCCTACCAGAATATCCAAATATCGGCTCCGTCGCCGGCGGCGGTCGCTACGACAATCTTACCAAACATTTCACCGATCAGGCATTCCCTGGCGTCGGTGGCTCCATTGGCCTCACTCGCTTGTTCTATGTTTTAAACGAGCACAACCTCCTCGACCACGAACCCCACAGCTTACTTGATTACGCCATCATTCCAGTTTCAGAACACGAATACGACGAGGCAATGAACGTCGCTGCCAAGCTCCGCGGCAAAGGCCACAGTGTTACTATCACATTCTCCGGTAAAAAGCTCGGCGACAAAATGGCCTACGCCTCCAAGACGGCCGAAAACGGTATCGTCATTGGCGCTGAAGAAGTCGAAACCAAGTCTCTAAAGACCAAAAACTTCCAAACCGGCGAAGTCACCGACTTAAATATCGAAGTCGTTAGTAATCCCGAAGATTTCTGGGCTGACTAAAACCAGTCAAAACAGAATAACACAACATATGGCACACCATATCTAGTGTGCCATATTTAGCGTCTACCCCCATAAACACCTTAGCTTTCATCTAGGAATGCGCCGCTCTGCCTCGACCAAAGCTTCGCATAGTCGCCATTTTTCTTCAAAAGTTCGTGGTGCGAGCCCCTCTCCACGACCTTTCCGCTATCTAGCACCACAATTTCATCTAACCCAGCGATCGTCGACAATCTATGCGCCACCACAATCGAAGTTCTCCCTTTCATCAAATTCGCCAAAGCTTGCTGAATTGCAGCCTCAGACTCAGAGTCAAGCGCCGAAGTTGCCTCATCAAGCACCAATATCGGCGCGTCTTTCAAAATCGCCCGCGCAATCGCAATCCTCTGCCTCTGTCCCCCCGAAAGCTTAATGCCCCTCTCGCCGACCAAAGTCTCATATCCATCTGGAAGATCCCGAATAAACTCATCCGCATAGGCTAACTTTGCTGCTTTTTTGACCTCAGCTTCAGTCGCATCCGGCTTACCATAGGCAATATTTTCATAAATCGAACGGTGGAACAAGGAAGATTCCTGCGGCACATACGCAATCGCCTCGCGAAGGCTCTTCTGGGTGACATCCCTAATGTCCTGACCGTCGATGTAAATCCCACCTTCGTTTACATCTGCGAACCGAAGCAGTAGTTTCGTTAAAGTTGATTTACCAGAGCCAGATACCCCCACAAGCCCCAAACTCTTCCCGGCCGGCACATCCAAAGAAAATCCCTTGAACAATGGCTTTTTCTTCCCCTCGTGATGAAAAGTGATGTCACGGATATCAATCTCAGCCGGTCCTATCTCTAATGGTTTATCAGTCTTATCGTCCACTATTGTCGGCGAATCCAAAATTTCCACCATTTCCTTCGCGTCGCCAAGTGACCTATTAACTGAACGCAAAATATGGTTAATCGTCCATACATTCGACAATAACGAATTAGACAACGAATAAAGGAACACCATATCGGCCACCGATATACCAAACAAATCGTGGCTCGCTACAACCAAAACAAGCAAACACGCATAAGTAATCGTATTTACCACATTCATCGAAAAGTTTCGCAAAAGAGATACTTTGGCGACACCAAATATCGCACGTTTTGTTCGAGCCGTCGCACGAGAAAACCTTTCCCTCTCCAAATTCTCCCGCGCATACGATTTCACCGACATTTCATTGGTAATTGCATCCGCAAGCTGACCGGTTTGTTTATTCTCTGCCTTCGACCATTCTTCATCCACATGTCGTGTCTTGTAATAAGTAACAAACGCAACTATCATATAAATAATAACGTAAGCCGTAAGTATCAAAGCAAACGGCAAACATACAAACGCCGCCGCACCAATCGAAAGCGTTGCAGTCAAAAACAGAGTATAAATACTCCAAGTGAAGTTTGATTTGAAATTAATGAACGCACTAGACAATTTATTCGCGGCACTGGTAAGAGAACCCGAAAACTTATTTGAATGGAAAGTCATTGACTGATTAATTACCGCAGAGAAAGCCATTTTCGCCAAAAACTCACCGCCTAACGCATCGAGCGAAAAATCAATCCAATCTACTATACGAATTATAAACAAATTATTAAACGCTGCCGGCACAATAGTAAGCAATAAAATCCCAACATAGTTCTGCAAATCAAAATCACCAGTAGACAACTTCCCGATAATTTGCGAAGTACCATATGGCACCAAAATATTGGAAATTGCAATCCAAATCGGCACCAAAACAAATAATAGAAGTGTCCGAATCTTATGTTGCATCATCGCCATCCAAAAATAATGCAGCGTCCTCTTCACATTTTTCGAATTATTGCCTTTTTTCTTTTCATCCATTCTCCCATTATAACCCCAAAAAGCTCTTAAGGCAAAAAATCATATCTGTTTTTTCATGAATCCACCCCAAGAGTTGAGAAAAACCAAAATCAGGGTTATAATAATACCATGGCAAAATTAGACAATATCGTAAGTTTATGTAAGCGTCGCGGCTTCATTTTCCCTGGCTCCGACGTCTACGGCGGTTTCGCCGGCACCTGGGATTTTGGCCCGCTTGGTGTTTCATTAAAAAAGAAAATCATGGACGAATGGTGGAAATTCTTCGTCGAAGATCGCGAAGACATGTACGGCATCGACGCAGCCATCCTGATGAACCCCAAAACCTGGGAAGCTTCCGGCCACACTGCTACCTTCGCAGACCCACTAGTCGAATGCAAAGAGTGTAAATCCCGTTTCCGCGCCGACAAAATAGCCGACGGCATCAACGAGTCAGTTACCACCGAAGAATTCTTAGCTACTCACACCAAGTGTCCAGTCTGCGGCAAAGAATCCTGGGGCCCAATCCGCAAATTCAACATGATGTTCATGACCCACGTAGGCGCAGTACTCCCCGATGACGACCAAGAAGTCGCCAAAAAAGGCGTCGCCTATCTTCGCCCAGAGACCGCCCAGGGTATTTTCACAAACTACAAGAATATTGTCGACACTATTTACCCTAACATTCCTTTCGGCCTTGCCCAGCAGGGCAAAGCCTTCCGTAACGAGATCAGTCCACGCGATTTCATCCTACGTGACCGTGAGTGTACCCAAATGGAAATCGAGTATTTTGTTGATCCAGCCACCTGGGAAGAGAATTTCGAACTCATGCGTACTCTTCACCACGAATTCCTGGAAGACGTAATGGGCTTACCAAAATCAAAGATCCACGAACTAGAAGTTCCGGCCGAAGACCGTGCCCATTATAGCAAGCGTACTATCGACTTCATGTTTGACTATCCAAATGGCGAAGAAGAGTTGATGGGCCTTGCTTATCGTACCGATTTTGATCTTATGAATATCGAGAAAGCCTCCGGCAAATCCATGGCATACCGCGATAAGACTACAAATGAGACATTTGTCCCACATGTCATCGAGCCATCAATCGGCGTCGAACGCTTATTCCTAGCCGTTCTTTCTTCCGCTTATACCGAAGACGAAATCGACGGTGAGAAGAGGACTATTCTTAAACTGCCAGAGAACCTCGCCCCATTCCGATTCTGCGTTTCCCCACTTCTCAAAAACAAACCAGAACTCGTCGAGAAAGCTCACGAAGTCTACGACAAACTCCGCAAAAAATACGGTAACGTCACCTGGGATGATTCCGGCAATATCGGCAAACGCTATCGCAAACAAGACGAAATCGGCACCCCAAGTTGCGTCGTAGTTGATTTTGATACTATGAGCGACGACACTGTCACCGTTCGCGATCGCGACACCACCAAACAAACCAGAGTCAAGATTAACGATTTATAAAATACCGAGCGCCCAACCCACCCCAGCTTTTTGTTTCAATCTAACCATAAGCGTGGTATAATAAAACAAACAGGAGGAAATCATGGCCAAAAAAGCTGACCAAAAGAAAAAAAACATCATAATAATAGCCGCAGCAGCAGCTGTAGCGGTTATCGCAATAATCATCGCAGTAGTAATCATTAACCGAGCCTCGCTCGATAATGGTTCATTCTTTGTGTCAGACAACACCAAGCTTGTTATTCCGCTAATAAATGGCGATCGTATCTCGGCAGACGAAGATGAGCCGATGCCAGACGAGACCTATTTCGTCTATTATTATCAGAATAACGACATCACCGAGCTAAAAGTTTACCAAAAGTATGACAGTGAAACAAAGGCAAAAGAAGCATACAATTACTACAAAAATACCCTCAGCTCCTACTTAAAAGACATCGCGATTGATGGCCGCCACGTCATTGTCACCCATATGCCAGAAGAGTATGAAGGTATTACCACGGAAGACGTCAGAAGAACTATTGAATACAATGAACAATTTAACGACGAAGATGAACTTGATGACGAAGATGACTTTGTTTATGAAGACGAAAAAACCGTAGAAGAAAAGACTACTGAGTAGAAAACATAAAAATAGCCCCTCTCGGGGCTATTTTTTATTGCTTCTTAAATCTTTCAATTGAATCAAAGATCACCTGCTTTGCCACATCAATACCCTCAAATGATTTAACTTCAGTCGTACCAGGCTTCTTCAAATCCTTATAATGATTGAAATGCTCCTCAATCTGCCTGATGGTTTGCTTTGGCAAATCTTCCAAGCTATTATACGCATCACCGTTATTTCTGTCGTCAGCCGGTACACAGATGATCTTGTCGTCCACTTCACCGTCGTCGACAAATTTCATCACACCAAGAATCTTAGCCTTCATCCAAATGCCAGTCGTAAGAGGTTGTTCAGTAATCATGAGAACATCTAGTTCATCACCATCCTCATCCAAAGTCTGTGGAATAAAACCATAGTTGCATGGCTTCGCAAAAATCATAGGCTCAACGCGATCTAGCATAAAGCAAGCGTGCTCCCTGTCCCATTCGATTTTGTGATTTGACCCAGTTGGGATCTCGATCACTACATTTAGCTCGCCTTTGTCTACATCGCCAGGCGTCAAAACTTTATTAAAATCTGCCATATTTTCTCCTTTTGTTTTCTATATTATATCATATATGCACAACTGCGCGCACTAACTCCCACACCTTTCCGAGCGACTCGTTGATGTTTTTAACCCTCGTCACCACCGCAAGATCCGTCGATGCTATCATTCTAAGAAGCTTTATATCGTTCTCAGAAAAAACGCCTCCATCACGCTCAGAAAAACAATCATTATATTCGTCCCAATCATACTTTCGCTGAGGAGCGAGTTTCTCGCCATTGCTATCTCTTTGCAAATTTAGCTCTTCCCCCATTGCGCTCGCAAGATTAACTAAAACGTAAGTCTCTACTAGACTCACATCAACTCCATCATTTAAGCCCATAAGAGCCTGGTGGACTATATTAAAATACTCTTCATTATCGGACCCTTCCGCAATTTTTGCCACTTTCTTCAAAATCGCACCGCCAAGTTCAATCCGATCATAGCTTTTCATAATATTGGAAAAATGATTCTTCATTTTGGCCGAAGTCACAATCGCAAGTTCTCCCTGACCCTTATGAAAACAATAGTCCGTCAAAGTAAACATCTCAATTCCCCCAGCCAGTTTTGATTTTTCCCTTCTCGCTCCTCGCGCAATCGCCGCAATTTTACCAAGCGGCGTAATGATATCTAAAATACGATCCGCCTCGCCATAATTAGTTCGCCTCATCACGTACCCAACCGTCTTAATGTCTTTACTTGGCATACTCATCGACACACTCCTTAATATCCGCCGGAACCATAGTATCCTTACTAAGTACCTTAACCACCCCATATTCCGCCAAATTATATTTCGAGAGATCGAGTGACGAAACCACTACCACCGGTATCTTTGCCGTATCATCATATGACACCATTTCATTTAAAAACGTAAAGCCATCAGGCCCATCTAATAAAATGTCTAAAAAAATCATATCCGGCAAAACCCCATCCGAAATAGCATTCATCGCTTCAATTGCATTTGTGAATTTTTTAACTTCGCCCTTCGCCCACCTAGCTATGCATTCAGCCATTATCTCATCGTCATCAATCACAAAAATCATATGCCAAACAAACTCGCCTGTTTAGAAATTGGTAATTCAACATAAAAACTCGTCCCATCTCGATGCCTCACTGCCCCGACCTTAGCCCCCATATACCGAGAAAAAGTCGATGCAATATAAAGCCCCAGCCCAGACGAATTTGGCCGCATTGCCACCGGCAACGGTTTATCAATTCGCCCATGCCTAAGTTCTCGCCACACTTCCATCGGCAAAGCCGGCCCGAAGTCTCTCACATCAACACGCACACTACCCTGGTAGTCTCGCACGGTTAATCTCGAATTAGTCTTCGCATCAGAATAATGCATCGCATTCAAAAGGAAATTATATACAACACTATATAACAATTCTCGATTCGCAGTCACTAGTTTCATTTTATTTGAATACTTTACCGTAAAATCACGTTCATTATATCGGAAAAGATATCTTAATTCTCTAGTCACAGCATCGCAAACCTCCCTCACCGCAACTGGCTCCATCTCAAACAATCCATCTTCGAGCTTACGAATCTTTGATAAATCATTAACTTGCCGAAGCGCCCGCTCAGACACGCTAACCATCTGATTTTTGATACGTTCATCAGAAACCCCCGCCCCCTCAAATGACAAAGCGAGTTGCCTTAAAACCGCCAGCGGAGCCTTAAGCTCATGCGCCGCAACCAAAACTCCATCTACCTCCTGTTGCATAATTCCATTATACAACATTTAAGATAGTATCTATCAATAACTAGGCGTTAAATTTAATCGTGTCCATTAATTTAAGGAAATCATCCTCGAAAAGCATCGAATCAGTACGGAGAACCGCAGTCTTATCACGAATCTTTACTATCAAAATCATACCATTAAAGTCTGAATTAGGAATTACTCCAGTATATAAATTCGCCAAACTGTCATTTATTGTCACGGACTCAACAGTAAGAGGCGAATCCTTCCTGTTTAAGTATCGCTCATAGCCAGAAGTAACATCTTCAAAATCTGTATCCAAAATTGAAAGCCTAAGCGCCATCACGGTATCCCTTGCGATCGGCTCAATTTGATCAGGATTAAAATATGCCTCAAAGTCGCCGCCATTCGACGCGTCTTTTGAAATATATAAATTCCAGGTCTTAGGATACTCAAAGCTAAGTTCACCATAATCAACTGGTCCGAAGAAAGTCTTGTAAGGGTATTTCATGTTCTCAAGATGTTCTGCTTCCAACTGAGCAGCCTGATCATTTAAAGCCTCCGCAACCGCCACCGAAATCTGTCCATTCACATCGCTCTGAGCTTCATTTCGTTGCATAAGCATCATAATAAACAACCCGATAAAAGTCACCGCGACCAAGGAAACAGCAATAATCACAATGGTCTTAATCAAACCAGAAGTATCTTTCTTTTGCGCCGGCGTCACCTGAACCTGCTGCACCATAGGCATGCCAGAAGCAGTCCCAGTAGGCTGAACTTGTACCGGTGGCATTTGTCCATTATCCATACGCTTATTATACCATAATTACTTTACTATTTAGTAAAATCTTCCGCTAATACTTCAATCTCGTTTTTGAGTTTCGATAAATCTTCTTCTATCTCTTTAGCAAGCGAAACCGCTTTCCTGTATTTATCCGTAGCTTCGTCCAACTTGAAATCATCCGAATAAAACCACTCTACTTCCGTATCGAGCTTTTCAATCTTTTGGTTTAAACTCATTTTGTCAGCCATTTTCTTTCCTTTCTTTTATCGTTTTGACTTCTGCTTCTATTTCTTTTTGATGTGTTGTAATTTTTACAACACTACCTGGTGAGATTTTACCAGATAGAATCGCGTAGCCTTGCCTTAGCACCTTCTCTGGATTTAAAGCGTCAAGTAGTTTCATTTTCGTAAGAAATAGAGTGTTTGTTTCTTTGAACTTTTGTGTAATTAACTCTAACGCCTTCTGCATTTTTTCTCGATTTAATTCCAAACTTGGCTCAATATATTTGTCTATAATTCCCCTCGATATCCTTGCCACTTTTTCTTTATTTCCCCGAATCGCAAGGTCTATGTTTTGGATCAGCGCTTGTTTTGTGCGTTCCATTAATCGATCGATTCGCTTCTTCTCTTCATTCTTGTCTTTCGTTAGCATTTCGGCAGCGTTTGACGGCGTAGACGCCCTCACGTCAGCCGCAAGATCCGCCAAAGATTCATCAACTTCATGCCCAATCCCCGTAATCACTGGAATCTTTGAAGCCGCAATTTCCCTTACTAACTTCTCATCATTAAAACAAGACAAGTCATCTGCACTACCACCGCCCCGAATCATCACAATCATCTGTACTTCACTTCGCTCGTTAAAATACTGCAAAGCCCGTATCATTTGGTCCGGTGCATCCATGCCCTGCACTTGAGTATGCGCCACCGTCACTTTCATGCCACCCCACCTCGCATTGATAATCTTGATAAAATCAGCATAACCAGCCGCCTGCGTAGATGATATCACGCCAATTTTTGTCAAATCCTCTGGAATTGGACGCTTCTTCTCAGCCGCAAACAGCCCCTCGGCCGTCAGCTTCTTCTTCAACATCTCGTAAGCCTTCTTAAGAGACCCTTCTCCAACCGGCTTCACTGCGTTTACGGTCAAAGAAAACTTTCCAAACTTCGTGAGTTTTGGCACCGCACGTACCGCAATCTTCATCCCATCTTCAATCGGCTGCCTAAGCGACCATAAAGTCATAAAACAACTCACCGACGATTCGTCATCTTTAAGGTCAAAAAACACCCATTTACCTTGATTCACTTTAAACCCCGACACTTCACCCACCACCACAACTGACGAATAGGCATATTCCAAAGTCTGATTAACCACACTAATAAATTCAGTGGGAGAAAAGCTATTTTCCATCCTTATTGCCCCGAATCGCTTCATAATAAGGATAAGAACCGGAAGCAATCGTAAATAGTAGAGTGATCACCCTCGTCATCACCGTAATAATCGTCGCTGTCGGGAAATCCACGCCAAGCGCAATCATTACACCGGCCATGCCAAGCTCATATAGTCCATAAGGCACAATCCCGTCAAACACCGACCCGATCGCCTCGCCCACCATAATAAACGGCAAAAGCTCCGGACGCCCAAGCGAAATCGCTACAATCCAATAAGTCGCAATCTCGCAAAAACTATATATGACACCCCAAAGCACTGGCTTAGTTAGTAACCTCTTATTCTCTTTCGCAATCTTTACGCTCTCATGTATATCCAAAAAGTATGCACTAATTGATTCGTGCTTTATTATCTTCTTTTTTCGCCCAAAGGTAAAAATCCGTGCCACGGTATCGGTAATTTTTTCTACAGTCTTTGTGAAGAAACTGATCCTTTTTCTACTACTCGCCACAAAGACCACAAACCACAAAAAGAAGAAAACGCCCATATTCATAAGAAGGGATACCGGAATAATCCATTTTGCCTCCTCCGGAATTAAATTTAATAATAGTAGCACTACAATCGCAATTAATGCCTGCACGTAATTAATGACAGTCGTCACCGCATAACGGAACAAATACAAAAAGCTTGCCTGCCCCGCCGACACTCCATGCGGCTTCAAGCGATAAGTTAGAAACGCGAGCCCTCCAACTCCACCGGCCGGTATCGCATGGTTAACGAAATTTAGTTCAGTAGAAATACTCAGCATTTCTTTATTAGAAAACTTTGTCACGTTTTTCTTACCTTTTAGATAAGAGAAGAAAATCTGTCCACAAGCAAAATACATGAATAATTGCTCCGGAATCAAAAGTATCAAGACGAAACCATTTGCTTCAGTAATATGATTCAGTGTTTCCAGGATATCTGGCCAATTCTGATAAACTACAAACGCCACGAGAGCGACCGTCAAAATCATCAAAATAGTTCGTACAGAAAAAAGCTTATCCTTCAATTTCTCCATATCAAAATTATACCACAAAAAATAGCCCCAGGAGGGCTATTTGGTTAGCGTACTTCAACTCTCACACGAGGCAAAGACTTGCCAGAGAAATGAGTTTTCTTAGTCTTAACAAAAGTTACTACACCATCCTTAGCGGCATGAATAGTAAAGTTGCGTGACATATAAGTACCAGGGCCAGCGATTTTAGTAGCACCAGTTTGGCGAACAAGAACTTCACCATTCTTAACTTTTTGGCCACCAAAACGCTTCACGCCGAGACGCTGACCAGCATTATTGTGAATATTTTTGGCGGTACCGCCAGCTTTGACATGTGACATTTACTTTTTCCTTAAAATTATTATATCTCGCGCGACAATCTGGTCTTTACGATGGTAAAGAAGCCCCTCTCGCGTTTTATTATTAACATTATACCCCATATCCTCAATTTCGTCAACAATATCTAGCCTTTCATACGTACCATCATCCCTGAGCCATGCCGGCGCCGCAATCGTCACCGGGGTGTCCTTTTTAATCTGCTTCGCTAAATTCTTTAAAAATCCTAATATAATTGCGCCGCACTCCTGCTTTTGCTCCTTCATTTTCATATCTGTCGGGATCTCAGACATCGGCTTCCCAAGATACCCCTCGCACGCCACCGCATCAATCGGCTGCTGCCAAGTAAAAGAAGTCGCATCGCCTTGCTGAATCTGGAAATGATTCATTTTAGATTCAGTAAGCCACTGCAAATTCTTTTTACTATATTCCACCATCCGCTCGTTGATATCGGTGCCGTACGGCGTGTATCCCATGAGAAGAGCCTCTTGGAGAACCACGCCAGTCCCGCAAAATGGATCGAGCACAGTAGCGCCTTCTGGCAAAGGCCCACATAGATTTATCAAAATTTGCGCCAATTTTGGTGGCAACATCCCGACATATGCATCCCGCGCTGGCCTTTTCTGGTCGCGCCTCGTATATGCATCGATATCTTGCACCCCAACCGCTCGGTACCAATTATCGTCAGTTTTAACAAGCTCAACTTTCCTCTCATTTTTACCAGACAGGCCATTATGGAGCGAAGTCGCCGACGAAAGCACTGCCTCTTTATTCTCAACCACTCTCACGCTACGCCCGTGTCGCACCAGAATCTTCTTTAATTTCAATGCTTCACTCCCCGCAGTTTTCCGCGAGGCACCTTTGGAATAATCGCTCACCCCAATCGTAATTTTCCCCTCCGGGAGATCGTGTAAATAGTCTAGAGATTTTCTGTCTAATTGAACGGCAAGTTTTTGTACGCCGCCCAATTTATCAATCAATATTTCAGATTCTGTCGTAAACTCAATAAAGGCAAGAGGCTGGCCATGAACACCTTTCGTCATAAACCTAACATCGGGAAACTGAGCCTCGAGCTCCGCCATCGATATCTCCGGTTGCCGACCAAGTATTGCCAAGTATTTCATACTATCGATTCATTACCTAACACACCTAATGTAAACACCCCAAGAACGAATGACGGAACCGTGAAAACCTGGCCAGGTGCTGAAGAGCAAGCCATAACGATTATCCTTCCAATTGGCAGTAGTAGACCACCAATTACCATTACCGATGTTTTGAATTGAACCGACATTAAAATAACCGCCAGTAACGGGCAAGAAACTATCATCAAAACTAGGGTATACCCAACTCCTGCCATGAACTAGGCTATTTATTGAACCATGCGGGCCAACGTATTCAGTATCATTCCACCCAGCTGGATCGAAATACGGCAAATGCCACCCCGCTGGGCAAATATCCTGTGTGGCCAGATCGGTATTCGACTCCCCCGTGATTTGCCCCGCCGTCGCAGCCGCATAATTATACCATACACCGATCTGCTGGGCAGTCAAACCGGTTCTGGATAAATCACTAGAGTCAGGAATATGACTACAAGGATTATCGTCGCCCCCAGTTTTCCAATGGCAAGCGCCACCACTAGTCCCATCAGTTTTAAGATCATAAGCAGATACGTTATAATCGTTCCCAGTGAAATTGGACCCTTCTGCGGGGACAACGCCAGTAATCCTGAGATTTTGCGTCATCCAACAAGCATCTGCAAGTTTAGCGACCGTATAAGTGTTGTTATCACGGGTATCAATTAAAGTGGCAGACTCGAGTTCATAAACATTGGCACAAATCGTATCGTTCATATCCTGCATTTTGTAATAACCATTATACTTAGTTTTACCAGCAGCACGATAAGCGGCCGCAAAGGAACCTGGAATATCAGCATTATTTGGGTGGACCATGACAAACTTTACTTGCCCAGAATAACTATCAGTGGGCTGTTCTTTAGAAATATACGCCGCATATGTCGAAGTAAAAGTTGCACCTGTTGCACCAGTGCCAACATCTGTGCCCGTAAGCCTAGTAGCAACCTTTGTAAAAACAATTGGTACCTCATGGTAATAATCAAAAGAGTTTTCGATACTAACAGGATAATCACCATAAGAGTCAGCTTCAAGCTTCATCGCCCAATTGGACACATCATAATTAATACTAGGACCTGTAGCTGTACCAGTATTAATGGTTGCGTTGCCACTCGCTGCTGTACCTACAAGCTTATTGCTATTATCCGCTCCAACTTCATTTCCAGTAAACCCAGCAGCATAAATCGAAAACCCAGCAGCATCATTACATGTTACGTTGACAGTAGTAGTGCCTATACCCGGGGTATATGTACCATTGATAAGTGTCGCTGTATGACTCGACGTACCAGAACCAGACATCGTGCAAGAAGCCGGTACATTGACGCTAGCATTAACCCCGGCAGATTCATCAGCAGACACATAATCCGAAGACAGGATCACACCGAAAACAACAACTGGCGCAAGAATCAAACCAAACACTATATACATTTTAATCTCTACCCTTTTCCTCATCAGCATACAGAGCTTCCTTGTTTAAACTTATTACTATATCTATCTTTGTTCCGAAGAACAATAACCCTTATACTTACGTATATAGCATAACCAACATGAAAAGTCAATTTATCACGCACTAACTCAAACTATTCCGCCAGCACGCAAAAAATCACTATACTACCCTTGTAAAAAAGCCCTCCCCCGTTGTATAATTGGAGAAATTGTACATTAGAAAGGTGGTGATTTCGTGTGTTTACGAGCGAATTAGTAACGAAGGATATTCCGGATTACCAAATGCCAGAGCAGTACCGAAAAGAAGCATTAAACTTCCTTATCGAAGCGATCAATCTCTTCGGGAACAATAATTTTCTTTTCTTCGCGATCACGGGCAGCTGCGCTCTTGAGTTTTGCATTGACGGCTGGTCAAACATTAACGCCATGATCGTAACAAAAGAATTTGACCCAAGCAAGAATAAGTCACTCTACGGTCTTTGCGGTAATCACACTATCCAAATAGTCCCCACATTGCTCACGAAAGACGAATTCGAAACCTCCCTTCTTGATGATGAGGCTAGAGTCGTAATGTGGCAATTGGGAGAGAAAATGATCAAGCCGAATTACGTATTTGGCAAGATGAATATTCCAAAAATTACACTTATGGATATTCAAGGAAACGACAAAATCATGCTGCCAGTGAAAGTTCAAGAATTCAAAAATCTTCTCTGGCAAAACAATTATGACAAGGCTAAATTGATCAGGGCTCTGTACACTATCATCAAAATGAGTCTCCGGACACGTGGCCATATCGCATATTCATACAGCGGTGCTTTCAAAAAATTCGCCGAAATATACGGTGGCCCAAAATTCGATATTTATTCCGAAATAATATCGAGGTCCAACGTTCCGTCAGCACAATTTATAAACTATGCTGGAAGCGTTATAGGAAGACTCACTAGACGAAACACCTAAAAACGAGCCCCTAAGGCTCGTTTTTACAGCTCGTTTTTACATTATGCCCATATTGTAAAATTATTTAACGATCACAAACTTGTTTTTGCCCTTCTTCACAATCGCTACCTGATCCGCCACCACATCTTCTTTCGTCTTTTCGCCATTAATCGTAATCGCACCTTGAGAAATAAACTCGCGCGCTTTCTTTTTCGACTCAGCTAGGCCATTATCAACCAATAAATCTACGAGGCTACTGCCCTTCTTGGCCGTCGGCAGATACTCACCAAATTCCTTTAATTCATCTTCACTAAAGTCAGCAAAATTCGTATTTTTATCAAATAACAAACCAATCAAATTCTCGATCGCATCCGCATTCTCGCGCCCATGCAACACCTCAGTAACGCCACGCGCCAAAGCCTTCTGCGCAACTCTCTTCTCCGGCGCCTCGAAATGCTCCTTCAAAATTGCTTCAATTTCATCCTTTCCAAACAAAGTATAGGTTTTAATCAAGCTTTCAACCGCCTCATCCGGCTGATTTAGCCAGAACTGATAAAAATCAAAGATCGAAGTGTAATTCCCATCACCATTATCCGAAGCAGCGAGCCATATCGCATTTCCTTCCGACTTGCCGAATTTGCGTCCCGTCACTGGATCAATAATGAGAGGCGTAGACCACACATCGGCCTCACCACCTTCAAGCCTTCGAATCAAATGGATCCCGCTCGTACAGTTGCCATACTGATCAGCACCACAAAGCTGCAAATCCACCCCATATTCACGATAAAGATGCAAGAAATCGTAACCCTGAATCAAAGTATAAGAGAACTCTGCATACGAAATCCCCGCACCACCTTCACCAATTCGGTTCTGCACAAACTGACGATCAAGCAGCTGTGTCATCGAAAACGCTTTCCCGACCTCGCGCAGGAAATCGAGATATTTCATATCCTTGAACCAATCATAATTATCAACCAGCACGACGCCAGGGTGATTAGATAATGCTGCTTCGAGACCGTCCGCGACAACGGGAGCGGATTGAGCGCCGGAGCCCCGTAACGACGGGCGCGAAGGCGCGTGTCGAGAAGTAGCATTATCTATCACTCTTTCAACTTGCTCTTTGATACATTGCTTATTGTGTTCAACTTCCTCAAGCGGCTTCAGTTCACGCTCACCGTTTTCTTTCGGATCGCCAATCTGCCCGGTCGCACCACCAACCAATAGATAAGGCTGGTAACCATGGCGCGCAAAACAAGCACACATCATCAGTGCCGCCAAATTTCCAATCGTGAGAGAATCAGCACTCGGATCAGCTCCAAAATAAAACTTCTTTGAGGCACGATTATCAAGATCCTCCGGATTCTCAATTGTTGTCTCAGCTTTAAACCCCCGATAGATTAATTCTTCAGATAACTTCATATATTATATATATCATATTTACACCAGTTTTGCACGCTATAGCCGGCATGCTGTATCCGACACGCTATATCTAGCGCACTATATCTAGTGTGCCATATCTAGCGTCGCACCCTCGCGCGCTTTGTTTGCCCACTCGTCTGCCATTTCATTAAACTTCGTCCCTACATGCCCCCTCACCCACACTAATTTCACATCGTTATCGCAGTAGAGCTCATATAATTCTTTTACAATATCCAAATTAGCGATTTCGCCTTTTGCCTTCTTCCAACCACGCGCTTTCCAACCTTCGGCCCATTTGGTTAAAACATTAATCCAAAATTCCGAATCAGAATGTATTTCACATCCTTTACCATCAGCATAACGAATCGCCGCAATCATCGCTTTACCTTCCATCCTAATGTTCGTCGAATCTTCCTCGCGCCCAAGAACTACCGGACGTCCTTCGTCATTCACTACTTCAATTACAGCAAATCCCCCAAGACCAGGATTGGGCACCGCACTCCCATCGGTCCACAAAATCTTCATAAGTTTACCTCCACTCTTATAATACACCTTTTGTCCCAAATAAAAAGTCTTGACTTTTTATTTTTATCACGCTACAAGCTTAAATCCTAGTCCCGTTTCAGCATAACCGTAAAGGCTTCACTCGGAATATCAATTTTACCAAATCTCTTCATTCGCGCTTTCCCGCGCTTCTGCTTCTCAAGCAATTTCGCCTTTCGGTCCCTATCGCCAGTGTGAATCTTTACAGTCACATCCTTACGATACGCACCAATCGTCTCCCTTGCAATAATCCTCGCACCAATTGCAGCCTGGAGTGCAACCTCCCAGTTCTGCCGCGGAATTACGCTCTTCAATTTCTTCGTCACTTCTCGCCCAATTCCCTCCGACTCACTTCTGTGCGCCATCACCGAAAGCGCATCCATTTTGTGACCGCCCACTAGGAAATCAACCCGAACCAAGTCTTCAGCTCTATACCCATCCAACTCATAATTAAACGAAGCATACCCCGAGGTTGCCGACTTCAATTGGTCATAAAAATCAGTCAAAAGATTCGCCATCGGCGCTTCAAAATCAATCACCGCCCGATCCTCAATGTAAGACACGTTCGTCTGATGCCCACGTTTTTCATTGATAAGATTGAGTACATTTCCAATCATCGATTTTGGCAAAATTATCTCGCCCTTCACCCATGGTTCACGCACCTCACGAATTCCCGATGCATCTGGCAAATCGCTCGCCGACTTAATCTCGCGCACTTCACCGTTATTCATCACGACTTCATAGTTTGTTGATGGATTCGTCACGATTAGATCCAGACCAAACTCCCTTTCTAGCCTCTCGCGAATAATATCCATATGAAGAAGCCCAAGGAAGCCAATCCGAAGTCCAAATCCAAGCACCGGCGAATTCTCCGGCTCAAACTGGAGCGCCGAATCCGACAACGCTAATTTCTCAATTGCTTCCTTTAACTCCTTGTATTGGTCATTTGAAACAGGGAAAAATCCAGCATATACAAACGGCAACACGTTCTTATAGCCCGGCAAAGCCTCCTTCGCCGGAGTTTTCGCCAGCGTCACCGTATCACCAACTTTAGCTTCACGCGTCGTCTTGAGGTTCGTCACAATATAGCCAATCTCTCCCGCTTTCAAACTATCACGCGGCGACATTTTTGGCGTCAACACCCCCACCTCAAGCGCCAAACCCTTAGTTTCTGCCGCCATCATCAAGATTTCCGCATTCTTCTTAATTTCCCCCTCGAAAATCCTCACATAAAGCACCACACCACGATAATCATCAAAATACGAATCAAATATCAACGCTTGATTATTATCATCGTTGACTTTCGGAGCTGGGCCCCGCTCTATCACCGCATCGAGGATCTCATCCACCCCCATTCCAGTCTTACCGGAAGCCTCAATGATTTCCTCTCTAGAACATCCAAGTAAATTCATAATCTGAGCCGCCACTTTCGGGACATCCGCCGCTGGCAGATCCACCTTGTTAATCACCGGAATAATCGTAAGATCCTGCTCGAGAGCCAAATACACGTTCGCGAGCGTCTGCGCCTGAATTCCCTGTGTCGCATCCACCACCAGCACGGCTGTCTCCACCGCTTGCAGAGACCGGCTCACTTCATACGAAAAATCCACATGTCCCGGCGTATCGATCAAATTCAGAGTACATCCTTTCCAATTCATCGTCACCGGCGCGAGCTTAATCGTGATCCCTTTCTCGCGTTCCAGCTCCATCGAATCAAGAAGCTGCGCTTTCATTTCGCGCTTCTCTACCGTCCCCGTCATCTCCATCATCCGATCCGCAATCGTCGATTTCCCATGATCAATATGCGCAATGATGCAAAAATTCCGTATTTTATCCATAAATAATATTATACCATAAATTAACAGAGGTCACAAAAATGATTTTGTCCCAAATTTAATCACCAGGCTAAAATCCCCTTGACAAAACAATAAATAAATGCTAAAATACTCGGATGGATTTAGAGTTTTTGCTCTTAATTCAAATTCTACGCCGGCGGGCAGAAAAACGCAAAAGGAGGAAACTATGCTTTTTGATCAGATTATTAAAGAAATCATTCCGAATGCCGATGAAGCAATGACGGAAGACGAGATCAAAAAACGGATCCAGGAAATATCCCAAAGAAGAAAGAATTTAAATAGGGACTGGGTCAGAGAAGCTGTGTCATCCACGAACAAGGTCCAATAGGACCCAGCACATTAAACCGGCTAACAAATGTTAGCCGGTTTTTCATTCCAAGAATGTCGTACTAAAGCAACGAAAAACTTCTCCCCCGAACCTCGAGAGAGAAGTTATTTTTGTGCAACGCTAATCTATACGCCAATCATGCTAAGCGATAACTTGCCGTGATCAATCGCAACGAGCCTCACTTTAACCTTATCGCCGACTTTCAACACTTCTTCTACTGATTTGAGCCTCTTCCCTTCACGGATCTGTGAAATGTGTAGCATCCCGTCAATTCCAGGCATAATGTTCACAAATGCACCAAAGTCCTTAATTGAGACCACAGTACCATCGTAAACTTTACCAACTTCTGGCTCTTCCACAAGCGACTTCACCCATTCAAGAGCCTTCTTAATCTTCTCCGGATCATTCGCCGAAATCGTCACAAGACCAGAATCTTCGATATCCACCCCCGCACCGGTCTCGGTCGTAATCTTATTAATAGTTTCGCCACCTTTACCGATGATTGAACCGATTTTCTCTGGTTTCACCATCAATTTCTCAATCTGAGGAGCATACTTTGAAATTTCAGCTCTTGGTTCTTTAAGCACCGACACCAAGTGATCCAAAATAAACATTCTACCATCATGAGATTGTTTGATTGCCTTTTCCAAAATTTCCACCGGCAAACCGTGCACTTTCATATCCATTTGTAATGCCGTCACACCCTCAGTCGTGCCAGTCACCTTGAAGTCCATATCACCAGCAAAGTCCTCGGCATCCATCAAATCGGTTAATACGTACGCCTTATCGATATCGTCAGCAGTAATCTCAGTACCTTTTGGCACATCTACCATCAATCCCATAGCAACACCAGACACCGGACGCTTAATCGGCACACCGGCATCCATCAAAGCAAGACATGATGAACAGGTTGCCGCCATCGATGTCGAACCATTTTGTGACATAATTTCAGTCACCGAACGAATTGCATAAGGGAAATCTTCCTCGGTTGGAAGCACCGGAATAAGTGCTCTCTCAGCAAGATAGCCATGCCCAATCTCACGGCGTCCTGGCGAACCAATTCTGCCCGGCTCACCGACAGTGTAAGAAGGAGCGTTGTAGTGGTGCATATAGCGCCTCTTACCCTCTGTTACTTCCATCGTATCAACGTCTTGCGAATACGACAAAGGCGCCAAAGTCACGATATTCATCGCCTGGGTCACGCCTCTAGTAAATAGAGACGAACCGTGAGTCCTCGGCAAAATCCCTACCTGAGATGACAAAGGCCTTACCTCGTCAAGCTTACGACCATCTGGGCGCACACCTTCTTCTACAATCCCACGACGCACCTCTTTATGCACCGCAAGCTCAAATGCCTGATCATATACATCACGCAAGTTTTCATCGTACCACGCAACTTTCTCGTTGTCAGTCTCACCCTGACCCTTCGACAAAGCAAATTCATCATGCATCGCATATTTAATATCGTCAAGAATTTGTGCTCTTTCCATCACATTGCCACGCACCTTAGAACCAAATTTACCATCGGTCCAATCCGCAACTTCTTTCAAAATCTCTTCATCTGGAAGCACCAATTCATATTCCTGCGGAGCCTTGGCCACCTGCTTTGAAAGCTCTCTCTGCAAATCAAGCACCGGCTGTACATTTTTTACTGCCCAATGCATCGCCTCGATAATCGTATCTTCTGGCACCTCTTTCATACCAGCTTCCACCATCATCACCTTGCCATCTTTACAAGCGACCACGAGATCCATAGGTGATTGCTCACGCTCTTCAGTATTTAGGAAGCCCTTAAACTCACCACCGATTCGTCCGATCCTAATCCCAGCCACCGGACCATCAAATGGCACTCCAGCATTCATCAAAGCCGAAGAAGCCGCAATCATAGCCACACAGTCAGGCCTAAAATTCGGATCCATCGAAAGCACAGTACAAACTACCTGCACCTCTTGCCTGTATCCCTTCGGAAACAAAGGCCTAATCGGACGGTCAATCAAACGACCAACGAGAACTGCTTCGTCCGCCGGCTTGCCCTCTCTTTTAATAAAACGCGAACCGGAGATTTTCCCTGCCGCATACCATTTTTCTTCATAATCGATAGATAGCGGGAAGAAATCCTGTACTACCGGCTTGGTCCCTACCACTACAGAGCCAAGCACCACAGTATCCCCATAAGTCACAAGCACTGATGAAGTGGTCCTAAAACCGACCCTATTTACTTCTAGAGTCAATTCTCGCCCCAACCAATCAGTCGAAACCCGCACCGTTTTCTTACCATTAGGGTTTATTATTTCCATAAAAATAATCCTTTCTCGGGAAAACTTCAGGTATATTCATCCAAAACTCTTTTGGTTAAGTATATCTGCCGTCTTCCCAATGTTAATTTACTAACTACTATTATACCAGAAAATCCATTTCTTTTAAACCATAATAATAAACCCGAAAAACTCTTGCGTTTCAAAATTCTTATGCTAAAATAGAAATACAAAAGGTCAATACAAAAAGGAAAACGGAAAATGGCATCAACTGCTTCATTTAGTCCTAGGGTAAACATCACTAACAGTTCTGCGCCTGCACCAGAACCAACCCCCGAAAGTACCGGAGAAGTTTTCTGGCTCAGCGAACGCGTCCAAAGCCCCGGCGAAGGTGAAGATTTTATCATCGAAATTGATTATGATCTCGATCTTTTCCAAAGTCTTTATATTAACGGTACAGAATTAACCTTAAATGAAGACTATATCCTCGAAGAAGGCAGTACTATTATCGTCCTAGATGGCAGATACGTCGAAAAACTAAAATCCGGAGAATACAATCTTATAGCCAAATACAGCGACGGCGCAGAATTCACTACGACCTTTGCCATTTCAGAAAATCCCGAAGAATTTGATACCTCAATCCTTGTTCCTGACACTGGCTCAATCAATGCCCAAATGTTCGGTGCTAACCTTGGGCGGAATATGCCATTCATCCTCTCCGGCTTACTTATCATTCTCGTAAGCTTCTTTGCCATCCGAAAATATCTCCTACCTCATTTGAAAGCTCGTAGCTACGCTCATTCTACTTTTAAAACCACAACCTCGTTCAGACCAACCAAGAGAAACACGAGTCACTCACTGACGGCTTCAATCGTCTCAATCAAGAATCGTTTCTTCACGAAAAATATTTCTCTTTCAAGAACATCTAAAACGGGCCTAAATATTAAGTCACACAAATTAATCACAGCCATTGCAGGGATTACCCTCGTCGCAGGTGGCGCTTATTTCTGTTTAAACGCCCTAACTCCTAATGCAAATGAAGAAACTGCTTTTGCGGCGCCAACCGACCAAAGCACTCTTTCCCTCTCTACTTCAGACGGCAATTTCACAAAAGACGTCGATCTTAAAAACGGCAACGTTTTTGTATCGACCTCGCAGACCGTCACCGTAAACGACGCGACCGCACATGGTTACAAATTATTCATCTCGACCAACAGCTCCAAATATAACGACCTCTCAATCAACGGAAGCATCACGGCAGATGCCCGCATTTTATCCACATCAAACACCTTCGCTAACCCTGGCACTCTCGAAGCTGACTCCTACGGTTTCGCGGTCGCAAACTCAACATTCGGCACCAACTACGCCCCTTCCGCTACTAGCAAATGGGCTGGCGTTCCTATCCTCGGTGCCGAAACTGCCATTAAAGAAACCACCTCCGCCACCCCCGCAAATGATTCTACCACTGTTTATTATGGCTTTAATCTCACCAACAACCTCCCAGACGGCTCCTACTACGGCACCAATAATAGCGCCATCACATACAAAGCTGTCGCCACCGTTTTACCAACCTACACTGTAAATTACTATTGTAACGGTGGCAGTGGCAGTATCGCATCACAAACGACGGACATTGGCACTTCAGTCACCGTATCCACCATAACAGGTTGCGAAAGAGAAAATTATACCTTCAAACACTGGAATACTGTCGCGAATAACAGCGGTACTCTATATAGTCCTGGCGCAACCTACACTGGGGATCAAAACGTCAACCTCTACGCCATCTGGGAAAAAACCACCCCAACTCCAAACCCAGAAGATCCAGAAGAACCAGAACCCGCCTATTATTCCTTCATCCTAAACTACAACGCTAACGGTGGAAGCAATGCTCCTGCATCGGACTCCAAATACATTACCAAAACCAATACATCGTTCACGATCGGCAACACCAAACCAACCCGCGCGGACCACGAATTCAAAGGCTGGTGTACGACCCAAACATCAGACGCAACCTGCTCCGGCACAACATATCAATCCGGCGCCACGATCACCTTTAGTTCCCCAGAGACTATCACTCTCTACGCCATCTGGCAATACATTGAGCCAGCCAAAGTTCTTCGGGTCGGTATACTTAACGGCGACCAAACTATTCTCTACAATAAAGCAGACCACACCGTAAAACTCACCGCCACCATCGAAACAACCCCAAGCGTTACCGAAAAAGGCGTCGAATGGTATAGCGAAAACACAAAAGTCGCCACAGTAAAACCCGATGATTCAGGAAATAACCCAAATAGTTTAGTTGGTCTAGTAACAGCCGTCGATGCTGGCGAAACCTTCATTACTGCACGCTCCAAATTCAACAACGACATAAAAGCCCGAGTCAAAGTCACCGTCAAAAAGAACGTCCTCATCATTCTCGGCGCTTCTCAAATCCAGCGCATTACCGACCATAGGTATGCAAACATCAGAAGTTATACTACATCTTCTGGAAACACATATTCTACCAAGGTCGAAAACCAATGGGGGCTAAATCTAGATAAACCCAAAAATCTTACCGACACTCTAAACTTCATTTACTACTACGGCCACGGCTACCAGTTTGAAACAGCGCAAAACTGGTCTAAAGACGCCGGCCCGACCAAAGAAGAAAACAAACCACCATATTCCGGCTGGAGTTTCGCCAAAAAAATAATCTCCCACTACAAAAACCTAAAAGACCATGCCAAATTCTACGTTTATTTCACCATCTCGGGTAACGATACTAAATACTACTCCTGTGAAGAAATAAACAACAACGCATCCAAGACCGTCACACTAACCCAAAGTGGAAGAACCATAGTGTTGCCAACCATCAGCAATCAAGTAAAAAGGTATGATGAAATTATTGCCGAGTTTAGCAATGATGGCTACGACATACGTGGTTATGTCACCTCTCAACATCCAATGAGGGCAGACCAGGGCGGTGATAAAAAGAGCTATGTGAAAAACAATGACCCCACACACTGCAATGCAGGAAGACGATCGAACTTCAAGTACTACACAGTCAACACAACATACAAAAAATATGTCAAATCAAGCGAATATCCCAATATATCATTCGTTGACACCTTCACTGGAATTGTAGACACGTCCGGCGACAAGGCAAAATGGACCTTCAAGAGCGATTGGAAATCATACAGCACCGTCGACGGAATTCACTGGGATGACAAAACAGCAGAAAAGTACTTTAAATACTGGATGGGCCTCAACAAATCCCTCTAAACCCCCACCCCTGTTATCCACCCAAATTCCTTGCTTTTTCACATAAAATATGCTATAATAAACGTAAGGGGGTTGAACTTTTAGTTGTCCCCAAATAATAAAAAGGAGGTGGACAAATGATAAACATAGTCCACGTTGAGGTTCACTGTGATGACAAGAGAAACATTACGGCCATTACGGTGAAAGTCAAGTATTTTAAGGAAAAACTAGAGCCACATGAATTTGTGGCCGTAGTCTCAGCCGCATTCTACAAAACAACCCTGCTGAGCGATGCAGGGAAATCGTTAAAAACGCAGCTGAACCCAAAGCGCCACGATGTAATAGATTTAATCGTGACGCTAAAAAGAACGGACATGACACAAGTCGATGTCGGGAAATTCTTGGAAGCTTTTCAGGAAGCTCTCGACGAAACGAAACTCTTTTAACTAAAAA
Source organism: Candidatus Saccharimonadota bacterium (assembly GCA_017619315.1). Lineage (GTDB taxonomy): Bacteria > Patescibacteriota > Saccharimonadia > Saccharimonadales > Saccharimonadaceae > Nanosyncoccus. The sequence continues at coordinate 3,347 of JAFZSN010000005.1, read as the reverse complement.
CCCGCCGGTTTAACCGACGGGTTTTCTCTTGCCTAAATCTATTTCCTGAGGCCGAGCTTGTTGATGGTCTTCTTGTACAGCTCAAAATCAGTCTCTTCCAGATAGCGCAATAGTTTTTTGCGCTTCCCCACCATCTGCATCAAACCTCTTTTGGCCATAAAGTCATGTTTATTGTTCTTAACATGCTCGGTCACTTCTTTGATCCGCTCAGTCAAGATCGAAACTTGAACTTCAGGAGAACCAACGTCAGCCTTATTTCGGGCAACCTTGGCAATAGCCTTGTCTTTATTCTCTTTTGTTATCATTGCCCCATTATACCACAGTTCACCAAATAGTCAATCATCCGTAAAGAGAAATTACTCAGCATCTTCCAAATACACATTCAAGATATACCAATCATCAAGATCTGAAGTCGGCATCGTTACCCTAGTGACACCAGCCCAATTTGTTAGCACCCCACTCGCAAAATGCGTAATCCTATAGCCATCTAGCGGCACGATATCCATACTGGCAAGCCCATCAGGATCATCGAGATCAATCACGGCCCCAGGCGCAACTTTATCAGTGACGACCCGTTCAATCACATTCCCATCACACACATACACGAGCTCAAAGTCTGGATTCGGCGAAGTTCTCACATAAACGTCAATCCAGTAAGAAGATTCTGAGTCTTCAAGCGGGATCGTGACCTCCTTAGCCATCTGCCAACCGCTCAGCACGGTATAAAACTTCGGCTTATAATAGTTCGATAGCATCTCGAAGCCTTTATTTTTCAAACCTTCTGGATCGCTCAAACTCAAAGTCTCGCCCCTGGTCAAAAGCACATGTTCCCTAGAAAGTATTACCTGATTATTGCTATTAAGGCGATAAGTAATAACACCTTGCACATACTTTTTCTTAGCCTCCACGAGGCCACTAGTTTCACTCAAATCCTGAGCAGAAGTATTTAGCTGCCGGAACCCAATATTTTGTTCTGTGCCCTCAGTGACTTGGATTTGCCCCACCTTATTCGCCCCCAAATTCTCGTTATAAACATTTGCATTCGCAAAGCTTACGGGATAATTTTCCGAATTGGCATTATTAATCTTATAGTATACATTCCAATTCCCCGCCGCGAGATCGCTCGGCACACTAAACACATAAGTATAAGTTTTATCACTCCGGCTCATCAACCCCGAAATATCAGTATCAAGCTCCGCCTTGCGATAAACCCCATCTTTTTCAAGAATCAAATAAACTTTTTGTTTTTGAATCAGCCTCGCGAATCCAACATTTTCCAAATTAAGCCTTAGCGCTGCAATCCCACCAGTCTGCACGCTAGGAGTAAGCTCAGAGTTCCGAATTACTATTCTATATCCAATATGATCAGTTAAATATTTATAATAAGTCTCGCCATCGTATTCATCGTCGGAATTCTCATAAATCTGGTTTTGCCATTTATCGCGCAAAATCTTCAAATTAAACTCGCTGTTAAAATACGAAGTATGTGTACGCGGCATCTCTTGCGCGACAAATGAGCCTTCGCTCCACTGCTCCATTTCTGGTACATAATCCGGCTCATCAGGATCCGCCCTCGTCACTTCACCACCGTAAAAAGTGTAATTTCCTTGTGTCTCCATCCAATCCACAAAGATATCCCTAGTAATACCGCTATGATAGGAGCCAAGATCCGATTCACTCCCAAGATAGCCATCATTAAATATACCTAATCTATATCTATCCTCAGAATCGTTTTCGAGGCTCCCGAGTACGATCCTGTATTGTACCGGCGTACGCACGTTTACTGTTAAATCCTTCGGCAAAACATCCAGCCACTTGAGAACGATTTGACGCAGCGTCTCATCCGTAGCATAAATTCCGCTCGTACTATGCATCTCACCCCACGGGCCAAGAATCCCAGCATCTACCGACGTAATCACATCTTTATTTTCTTCGAAGAGCGGTCTTAAAGCCTCGAGATGCTGCATCACGGTATCGAGAGATTTTGGTTCTTGATCAAGCGCCGTAGCGTCATAAGAGAACCGTGGTATCACCTTGACAGAGTACATTCTGAAGTAGTTCAAAAGTCTTGCGAGTGAAGCCACCTGCTCGCTCGTCATCGGCAAATCTTCACCCGACTCATTTGCATTTCCAGACCACGCCGAAAGGTCAATCCTAAGATGAACCAAAGAAACCTTCCTGCGATTTGCTTCAGCCGCCGCACTAATTACATCACTTTTCTCGCCAAACAATCCAGTTTCAGCATTGTATTGAAGGCGAAGTGGTATATATACTCCTCTATCAGGATTCGGCAACACCTCTTTTGAATCCGCATACGAAATATCCTGCACTTCCAAATCATCTATCGCATTTGGCACCACTACATAGTTGATAGTCGTACCATATTCACCTGATTCCAAATCATCACCAGCATTCACGCCATAGTAAACTCTCGCAGCACTCCCAATTTCCGATATGGTTCGCGCCACTTTTATGATCCTCATATCACTTTCCGAACCAGGCACATTCTGCCACACTTTAGAAGTCACGTCAACCGGCTCCGTCGTCGCTACGCCCCAAGTGTTTCTGCCAAGTACGCTAGGCTCCTCACTAACGCCAAGGCCACTAATCTTTGTTTTCGTTTCACTTGAAGAAATATCCGTACCGCTCGCATACACCCCAAGAGTATACCCATACGAAGCGCCGGATTCCACGATCACATCATGATAAGTTGAAGCAAATTTTTCTTTCTCACCCTTCTTAATATTCACGTTTAAGCTCATTGGCTCAATTTTTACAGAAATTCCGTCTGTCTCATTGGTCGTTTGCTCTTCTCCACTATTATCAACCGCCATCACCTGACCAGTTTTTTCATTCAAAATAGCCGCCCCGAACGAAACCATCGCCGTGGCAAGGAAAAGAATCGCACCAACAATTATTTGTTTCTTATTGAAGAATAGAAAATGCTTTTGCAAATCCTCGTTATTTTTATGCTTATTTTTAATAAATAGCATAATAATTATTGCGCTTACAGCTAACAACATGGAACAAGAACCAATAATGATGGGAGCTTCATTTTGTAACGCACCAGTATTCGGTACAGCAACAAAAGCATCGTTCTCATTCACAACCGAGATATTAAAATTAGTATTCAATTTTGTTTTCCTTTTTGTTTGACCTTTTTGTACATACAATTATATACTGGTTATGTTTTGAAGTCAATGCCAACGTAATAACTCAACACCTTCGCAACAAACATTTGCAAACAAAAAGGTAGTCCTCTAAACTGTAGATATAAAAGCAAAATAAATCACAGAAAGGAGGGACTACCTATGTCCTATAATAATACAAAACTACAAGAAAAAGCT
>JAFZSN010000004.1 GCA_017619315.1 Candidatus Saccharimonadota bacterium | reverse complement strand
CTGTAAAAGATTATTTGGCACAGCGTGATGCTGTTTGGAATGGCCCGATTTTTGATTTTCTTTGGCTTTAGGTGGCTGTGATTATTAACGAGGCATCATTTATTTACGATGCGGAATATGAGAACGAAGAGCATGAAGATGAGAGATTTCGTCATTTGAAGCCATGTACGCGTAAAGAAGCATATGCTGCGGATATTACCTATGGTACAAACAACGAATTTGGCTTTGACTATCTACGCGATAATATGACGAGCGAGGTGCAATATTTGAGGCAGCGTGAACTCAATTTTGCGATTGTAGATGAGGTAGACTCGATCTTGATCGATGAAGCGAGGACGCCGCTAATTATTTCGGCACCGGCTGGGGATAATCCGGAGAGTTATTATCAGTTTGCAAAAGTGGCTTCGAGATTAGATCCGGATGATTATATTTTCGACGAGAAGCGCCGTTCGGTGACTTTAACAGATAAAGGGATTGATAAAGTCCAGAAGATTCTTGGCGTGGATAACTTGTATTCTACCAAGAATACGCGGCTTGTTTATCATTTGGAGCAAGCAATTAGGGCTGAAGTTGTGTTTAAGCGCGATAAAGATTACGTGGTGACGAATTCAGGTGAAGTAATCATCGTGGACGAGCACACTGGGCGTTTGATGCAGGGCCGACGTTATAATGAAGGCTTGCACCAGGCGATTGAGGCAAAGGAAGGTGTGGCCGTAAAGCAAGAATCAATGACGCTTGCGACGATTTCATTCCAGAACTTCTTTAGACTTTATAAGAAGTTGTCCGGTATGACTGGTACGGCATTTACGGAGGCGGAAGAGTTCCAGCAGATTTATGCGCTAGACGTAATTCAAATTCCACCAAATAAGCCGATTGCACGTGTGGATAAAGATGATTTAATTTATAGAACAAAGGCCGGTAAGCTGAAGGCGATTGCGGAAGAAATCCGCAAGTATCACGAGAAGGGTCAACCGGTGTTGGTTGGGTCTGGTTCGATTGTAAACAACGAGGAAATTGCGAAATATTTGGAGCAATATGGCCTTCCTTATGAGATTTTGAACGCGAAGAATAACGAGCGTGAGGCTGCGATTATTGCGAAAGCCGGTGAAAAAGGAGCAATTACACTTGCTACTAACATGGCGGGTCGTGGTACCGATATTAAACTTGGCGAAGGAGTACGTGAACTAGGCGGGTTGGTAGTGATCGGTTCAGAGCGACACGATTCAAGGCGCGTAGACAACCAGCTAAGAGGCCGTGGCGGCCGTCAGGGCGATCCTGGTACTACACAATTCTTTGTGAGCTGTGAAGATGATTTGATGAGAATTTTCCAGGGTGACAGAGTAAAGATGCTAATGATGAGACTCGGTGTAGATGAAAATACGCCGATTCAGACTAGGGCAATTTCGAAAACTCTAGAGTCTGCACAGAAAAAGATCGAAGGATTTAACTTTGACTCTCGAAAGAACGTGGTGCAATATGATAACGTGATCAATCGTCACCGTAAAGTTGTTTATATGATGAGGCGTAGAATCCTTGAAGGGGACGACATTTATCCGGAGATTAAGCGATTGATGCGCGACGAAGTAAAGATGCTAACGGAGTTCTCGTCTAGGGTTAATAAGAATTTCGACGCTGAATTTAAGGCTGTGTTTGATTTTGATGACGATCTGATCCATGGGATTGGTTTGAAGCGCAAGGAGAAAGATCGTTACGCATTGGGGCTTGAGGCTGTAGAAGAGGCCTACAAGAAGCAAGAAGAATTATTTGGTAAAGATACGATGAGGAAGGTTGAGCGTGAAGTATATCTCAAAGTGCTTGATACTTTGTGGATGCAGCATCTTGAGAATATGCAACACCTTCGCGAAGGGATTCACTGGCGTTCGGTGGGTCAAAGAGATCCTTTGGTGGAATATCGTTCAGAATCACAGAAGCTATTTGACGGATTACAGAGGAATTTGCGTGAGGAAGTATTGAAGATATTGCTCACGGTGACGCCGGCAGAAGCAGCAGCTGATAACGCGATGGACGGCGAAGAATATGAATCTGAGCTTACCAAGATGGCGGAAGGCCAGACTGAGAGAGGCGTGAACGAGATTACGAAGGGTGAAAAGAACTTAGATGACGAATTTAAGACGAAATCACACGCTAAGGTGTCTGCAACGAAAAAGAAAACCTCAGCAAAGAAGCGTAAGCAAGCACGCAAAAAAGGCCGCAAATAAGATGAAGCATTCAGTTGAGGAGGTAACTCTTAGAAACGGAGCGAAAGGGCTCCTGATCGACATCCCTGGGGCGAGCGTAATGTCCACGAGGATTCAGTTTAGGGCGGGGATGATGTATGCTAAGAATAAGGAAGTGTATGAAATCCCACACGTGGTAGAGCATTTGGCTTTTGGCGCGAATGCGAAATACAAGGATGAGCAAGCGTTTGAGGCTGAGTTTACGAAGAACGGAGCATACCACAATGCTTGGACTTCGGATATTTCGGTATGCTATGAGACGGAATGCGCAGACTTTGAGTGGGAAAGAATTATGGAGCTTCAGAGGGTTTCTATCTGTGAGCCGAAGTTTAACGAGGAAGAGTTAAAATCTGAGAAAGCTAATGTGAAATCAGAGCTTACTGGCTATATGAATGACTATTACAGATTGCTTTGGCCGCGTGTGCAGCAAGCGGTGGGTGAAGATATTTTGGATTTACCTGAGAGAATTAAGACGATTTCGAATATTGAGCTCAAAGATATTCGTGAGCATTACAGGAGAACTCACACAGCAAAGAACATGATGTTTATCATCGCTGGGAAATTGAAGGGGCGAAAGCACAAAATTATCAAGACTTTGAATGATTGGAATCTGAAAGAGGGGGAGAGATTTGAGATCCCGATGTCGGAGTTGCATTCTTCGGAGGCGGTGTCGATCAGAAGAAAAGATGCTTCGAATATTACTTTTGGATTCTCGTTGGTAACCCCAAGACATTTAGACCCGACAGAAGTATTCGCAATGAACTGTCTTAATCATATTTTGAACGGGACGACAAATTCGAAGATTTTTGGCGCAGCAAGGAAACGTGGATTGGTGTACGGCATGGGCTCATCGGTGGCTTCGAATGCACATAATTCGTACTGGGATTTCGATGGTGAAGTTAATATCGAGAATGCGGATGCGCTTTTTGAATTGATTCAAATGGAACTCATGAAGACTTTGAATGGGGAAATACTGGATGTAGATTTCTTGGCTGCGAAGTCCTACGCTCTGGGTCGATTCCAGATGGGTGCACAGACTGTGGGGCAGATTGCAGATTATTATGCGGATCATTACTTTACGAATGAGACTGTCGAAAGGTATGATAATATGCCGAATTTGATCCAATCGATTGATAAATACAAGATGATTGAGTTGGCACGCGAATTCGCGGGGGCAGGGATTAAGGGCTTTGCGGCGGTTTCGTCAACGGACAAAGCGTTTATTTCTGAGCTTGAAGCAAGGCTGAATTTTTAACCAGAGCCTATACTTATTTTTGTCTTTATAGAGCCTCAATGAGGGTTTTGTATTGGTCGCCGCGGTCGTAGACGTTTTTGAACATATCAAAAGAGGCGGCGGAGGGTGACATTAGGACGATACTTGGAGCGATTTTTTCTGCTGCATCTTTAGCTGTTTTGACGGCTTCTTCGAGGGATTCTGTGACGATGAAGCGATCATCTTGATATTTCTCGGTGAGAGCATGGCCGGATTCGCCTAGGAGGATGATTTTTTTGATGTTTTCTGGTTGTAATAATTCATAGATTTCTGGTAAGTCTTCGTTGTTGGTCTTGTCGCGGCCACCGATGATGACAACTAGATTGTCGCTAGGGAAAGCATTAATTGCGACGCGGGTTGAGGACGGGTTGGTGGAGAAGTTGTCGTCGTAGTATTTAACGCCGTTTAATTCGCGGAGATATTCGAGGCGGTGAGGAAGACCTTTGAAATTTTGCAAACCTTTAATAATCGTGGTTTGATATTTTTCTAGATATTCGTCTGGTGATATATTTTTAGAGCTAGCTACGGCGGCAATAGCAGCGATGGCGTTATTCTTGTTGTGTTCGCCCGGAATGGTGATAGCGGATGCTATTTCTTCGGGGATGGTGAACGGGAATGGGACTTTAGTCGCTTTGCTGGTCTCGGCGATTTTGACGGTTTCGGGGTTATCTTTGTAATAAACTAGATAATCTGATTCGGTCTGATAATCGGTGACGTGGGCCTTGGCGCTTAGATAGTCGTTGTAACTTTCATGGACGTTGAGATGATCTGGCTCGATCTGCCCAATTACTGCGACGTGTGGTGACTTATTAAGATCCCAGAGTTGGAAGCTGGATAATTCGTAGATTACGATAGAGCTAGACGTTAGGCTATCAAGGATGTCAATTGCGGGTTCGCCGATGTTGCCGATAAGATGTGCGTCGGCGTTTTCGGCGTCTAAGAGTGCCTTAATAAAGGAGCAGGTGGTGCCTTTACCTTTGGTGCCGGTGACACCGATAATCGGGCAGGGGCAATGGTCAAAGAAGTACTTGGTGACCGACGTTTCGTTTGGAATTCTTAGGGGTGGGACAGACGGGCTACGAAAAACGTGAGTGTAGGAAGAGAAATCTTTTTGCCTGATTTCTTCCGGGGTAAAATTTTCAAAAATATCAATTTCGGCATCAGGGAAGTGGGTTTTGAAGTAGTTTTCGGTAGATTTTCCCTCTTTGCCGTATCCTAATAATGCAATTTTCATACTTGATATTATACTCTAACTACTGGGAGTCAACAAGTGCTGCGTTCTGGTAGTGCTTTGGTTAAGCGGGACAATCATGCCAAAAATAACAGGGGCGGTAGTACTCATGCAAACTTTTCGTTATTCCGGGGTTGTATTTTAGATTATCGTGTGTATATAATGCCCTCGGGTTGGAGAAATTTTAGTTTGTGCGGATATAAATCCTCCTCGCCGCGGGATGAGTTTAAATAATTGCCAGTGACCAGGTGCGGTTACTTGTCCCGCTAAAGGGGGGATTTGTAGCATGGTGATTCTAGATACCCTTGGTAAATGCCCCCAATTTTGAAAACAAAAACAAAAAAGGAGGCGTTATGAGAATAGAACTGCATTTTACTCTCATTATAAAACCAAAAACTAAAAAAGTTACTGTCGCCATAGACGAACAGTAACTACCAACCAAAAGACAAATTTCTAGAGTTTGTCTCCTGCTACCATTGTACTAATGGTAGCAGGTTCTTGTCAAGGGTTTTATAGGGGGTTGATTTGCACACGGGGATGTGTTAGATTAGGCGGGTAAGGTAAATAAACTTATGGGTATTTGGCAAGATTTAAAGAAACCATTTTTGATATTAGCCCCGATGGAGGGGGTGACGGATATTATGTTCAGACAGGTAGTAGCGCGGGCGGGGCGTCCGGACTTGTTTTTCACGGAGTTTACCAATGTGTCTTCTTATGCGTCGGAAAAAGGGCGGGCGAATGCGCTGGAGCGGTTAGAGGTTGCGCCGACTGATGCGCCGATTATTGCGCAGATTTGGGGGAAGAATCCGGAGCATTTTTCGGAAACTTGCACCGCGCTTTCTTCACTTGGGTTTTCGGGGGTGGATTTGAATTTTGGTTGCCCAGATAAGCATGTGAATAAGGCCGGAGGTGGGGCGGCGATGATTAAGACGCCGGAACTCGCGGTAGAATGCCTCAGAAATGCTACTAAATCCACCGATCTGCCGGTTTCTGTAAAGACGAGACTGGGATGGAGCCAACCTGAGGAATATAAAGAATGGCTGCCGGTTCTACTAAATGAGCATCCGGCGGCATTGACTGTGCACCTTCGGACCAAGAAGGAGATGAGTAAGGTACCGGCGCATTACGAGTTGATCTCGGAGATTATTAAACTAAGAGATGAATTGAGCCCAGAAACTAAACTGATCATCAACGGCGACATTCGCGATAAAGCTCATGCATTGGAACTATATGAGAAATATCCAGAGGTGGATGGCTTTATGATTGGGCGTGGGGTTTTCCAGAATCCATATTGCTTTACTGATCATGTTCCGACCCAGGAAGAGTTAATGGACCTCTTGAAATTGCATTTAGATTTATATGAGGAGCAGTCTAAGAAGCACTATGTTTCGTATGAACCTTTGAAGCATTTCTTTAAGATTTATATCAATAATTTTCCTGGAGCAAAGGAATTAAGGGCGAAATTGATGGAGACGCACTCGGTAGAAGAAGCGCGCGAGGTGATTAGGCTCTCGGCCTAGAACTTGACCGGGGGCAAATGTGATATAATTAAGGTGCTCATGCTACACTTCGGTCACTGGCAATGAGAAAAGTTTTTAGTCGCGTGAGGTTTTGTCATTTAGCCTTCGTGACCAAGAGCCTACTAAATTTGGGCTCGCATAAATGGCTCTAATAAATTTAATTTAAAGGAGTCTTTTATGAAAAACTTTAACAAAAATAAAACAGAACAGGTCGAAGTCATGGCTCTGTTTGGGTATGAGATGACGCCATGCCAGCCACTTACTTTTAGGCGGCGAGGCGAATCTGAAACTGAAGTATCAGAGCTTCTTCGCACACAAATCAAATTTGTGGGCGGGGTGGCACTTCATATCTTCGACGTGCTCGTAGGTCGGGAACAAATAACGCTCGAGTTCAACTCGCGCGACCTTTCCTGGCACCTCACACAACCAGCTTAGGCTTCGAGTAGGCTAAAAGTTGGAGAAAACGAAGCAGGATCATTCCTGTTTCGTTTTTTATTATTCTCATGCAAATTTTTTGAAAACTCGGGGTTGTTTTTATATTTTTGGTGTGTTTATATTGCTGCGGGTTGGAGAAAATTTTGTTTGGCGAGAAATAGTAGATTCCCTCCGCGAAGGGCGAACCACGACATTTGGTGCGGTGGGTTCGCCCCGAGAAGGGGGGGATTTACGCGCGGTAATTCTAGATAGCTTAGGTGGATGCCCCCGATTTGTTAGACAAAAACAGAAAGGAGGCTGCTATGGAGATAGAGTTTTACTTTAGATTCAAGCTTAAGCCTAAAAACAAAAAAGTTACTCTTGTCGTAGAAGACGAGAGCAACTAATCCAAACCAAGGCAAGTTTCTAGAGCTTGCCACCTGCTACCATTATACTAATGGTAGCAGGTTCCGTCAATGGCTTATATGGTATAATATGTCTTATGCAAGAACTCGAAAAACGATTAGCAGAACTAACAGTAGAGTTTTTGAAATCTTATGAAAAGCTAAAGATTGAAGAAAAAAATACAAAAGTCAGTGAACTTGAAAAACAAGTAGCGGAGCCGGAAATTTGGCGGGATGTAAAACTCGCGACTGAGAAAAATCAAGAGTTAGCTGCGTTAAACGATGAGGTTGTACCTTGGAATTTATTGAAGACTCAGATTGAAGATTTGAAAGATTTGATTAGTCTTGCGGATGATAGTTTGAAGGGTGAGATCGAGGGGCAAGTTGAGGCGATGGAAAACCAACTTGTGGAGCTTAAGAAAGCCCTGAGGTTCCAAGGGATATATGACGGCAAAGATGCGATTATCAGGATTACCTCTGGAGCGGGCGGAACAGAGGCGATGGATTGGGCGGGGATGCTTGAGAGGATGTATCTCAGGTTTTTCGAGAAAAAAGGTTGGAAGGCGACATGCTTAGAGAGGACTCAGGGCGAAGAGGCCGGGATTAAGACAGCGGTATATGAGGTAGCAGGTAGGGATGCGTATGGTTGGCTAAAATCTGAGCATGGAGTACATAGACTGGTGCGCCTCTCGCCATTTAATGCAAATAATCTCAGGCAGACTTCGTTTGCGCTTGTGGAGATTTTGCCGGTAATAAAGGCAGATTCTGAGGTGATGATTGATGATAAAGATCTTAGAATTGATGTTTATCATGCTGGCGGGCATGGTGGGCAGTCGGTAAATACGACGAACTCGGCGGTGAGAATCACCCATATTCCTACAAACACCGTGGTGGCGATTCAGAATGAACGTTCGCAGCTCCAAAATAAGGAGAAAGCGATGGAGATTTTAAGGGGTAAATTGGTACAAATGCAGCTGGAGCAGCATGCGGCGACAATCGGGGAGCTAAGGGCTGGCGAATCAGCGGGATGGGGGCAACAGATTAGGAATTATGTCTTACAACCCTATAAATTAGTAAAGGATACGCGGACTGGGTACGAAGAGACTGACCCGGACGCGGTGTTAGATGGGAAAATTGACGGATTTATTGATTCGTATTTGGAAAATATGATATAAGCATTGACGTGTTTATTGTTTCGTGATATAATAGGAGTATTGATCATGTCTGAATGGGCATAATTTGTTGTTTAAAGTATAGATCGAAATCCTAAAAGTGAAAGGGGGGCAATATGGAAGGAAGAACATTTCTGGAAGAGCTTAAAGAAAAAACGGATATTTCTAAATATTCGTTGGAGCTTATCAAGGTGGTAGGCCCTGGCCGTTTTTGTACGGCGTTGAAGAACGATGCTATAGAGAGTGTGATTTGGGTCCAGATCGTTGATTTCTTTGAGAATTCTCCTGAAAGAATTAAGGAGGCTCTCGAGAGCGATGCGAAAATCGAGGAGATTTTTGACCCTTCGACCCTTGATTTGTTCAAGGACGAAAAAGAGGCCTGCTATGCTTCTGCGGTCAAGGCTCTTACGATTGAGGAAGTCGAGGTAATGACTTATGACTATCCTGACTGGCTCGACGGAGCCACTAAAATGGTCAGAGGCTTAATTAAAATGACACGTGAGTATTACGATGAAGGAGGCCACGACCTTGAAGCATTTGGCTATTTTATCGATCGCGCGCTTGAGGAAGCAATTGATCAGGTCAAAAGAATTGTCTAAAAAGGTTAAGTTCTATTTAAGTTAAAGGAGGCTAAAAAAGCCTCCTTTTTCATGCAAAATAGGGGTTGGCAAGGGGAAAAATCTGTGATATAATTTATTCGTTACCTAGACACAAGGAGAGGTCCGCCATACTCACGAGTGGAAACCGTCCTAAAAGTCTAGTTTTAATAGTGCAATTTTGTTAGTGGAGCTTTCAAGATTGCGACAGAGAAAATTTTACTTGGTGTACAGAAGTAAAATTCTCAAAAAACTCCGTTATAGGCGGAAAAAAATAGTAGTTTTGCCTGTTGTACAGAGGCAAAACTCTAACGCGCTCTTAAAAGCGCACAAAACAAAGGTTAATAAACGAAAGGAATAGGATGCAAGTCATTCTCGGCACCAAAGTTGGTATGACCCAGATTATCGGTGAAGATGGCATGGTGACTCCTGTCACTATTCTCCAAGCCGGTCCGTGCACGGTGACTCAGATAAAGACTGTCGAATCAGATGGTTATAATGCTGTGCAAGTGGGCTACGGTCAGGGTAAGAATCTGAGCAAGTCGGTTTCCGGCCACGTCAAAAAGGCTGGTGAAAATATTAGTCCTAAAGTCCTTAAAGAATTTCGCGTTGAGGAAATTCCAGAGGGCATGAAACTCGGTGACAAAGTCACGGTCGAAAGTTTCAAATTAGGGGACAAGGTTGCAGTAACTGGTACTAGTAAAGGTAAAGGTTTTGCTGGTACAGTGAAGCGTTATAACTTTAACGAATCACGCAATACCCACGGTTTTAAGGGAAACATTCGTCGTGTTGGTTCCATCGGTTCGATGTACCCACAGAAGGTTTTCAAGGGTAAAAAGATGCCTGGTCGTATGGGTCACGATACAGTTACTGTTAAGAATTTAGTAGTAGCTTACATCGATGCAGAAAACAACGTGATTGGTCTAAAAGGCGCAGTGCCAGGCCCACGTAAAGGTATCGTAAGCGTGGAGGGAAAGGAGTAATATGGCTTTAAATAAAGATATTTTTGGTTTAACCGTAGAAAACCATGAACTCGTGAAACTCGCTTATGATGCATATCTTGCTAACTCACGTTCTAGCCACGCTAAAACTTTGAAGCGCGGTGAAGTAAGAGGTGGCGGTAAGAAGCCATGGAGGCAAAAAGGTACTGGTAGAGCACGTTTTGGCTCAACTCGTAACCCGATTTGGCGTCATGGTGGTGTGGCCTTTGGTCGTACCAGCAATGAGAATTTCACCAAGAAAATCTCAAAATCATCAAAGCTTCTTGCGGTTCGCCAAGCTCTTAGCATGAAAAATGCTGACAAGGCAGTCTTTGTGCTTGACAAAGAGGTCAAACTCACTGGCAAGACTAAGGACGCAGTGAAAGTTTTGAAGGATATGAAGCTTGAGGGTAAGAATGTACTAGCCGTAGCGGCTGAAAAGACGCCGGAAGTTCTACGTTCGACAAACAACTTACCAAACGTAAAATTGGTACGTGCTACTTACCTCAATGTATTTGACATCATGAATGCAGATGCAATTCTTTTTAGCGACGCTGCTCTTAAAGCTACTGAAAAATGGCTACTAGGAGAGGAGAAGTAAGATGGCAAAGAACGACAATACCAATATCGAACTACATCTCTTGGAGCCTCGCGCAACCGAGAAAAGCTATCTTGAGCAAACCAATCGTATTTACGTTTTCCCAGTGAAAAGATCGATGGGCAAGCAAGAGATTGCAAAGATGGTAGAAAAAGAGTTTAACGTTACTGTTACCGATGTTAGAACTATGATTCGCAAAGGTAAGAAAACGAAATTCAGCAAAGGCAAGCACGCTTATCCTGGCATTACTCATCGCCAAGACAAGAAGTTTGCTTATGTAAGACTAAAGCAGGGTGATTCTATCAAGGTATTTGAAGATCAGCCTGAAGAAGAAAAGAAAACCAGCGCAAAGGAAGCCAAAAAGGACGTGAAGACGGACAAGAAGGCTGACAAGAATGCAGGGAAGGAGAAGAAGTAATGGCAATTAAAGCTTACCGCCCAATTACTCCGGCTCAACGTCAAAAAACAACTGAGGATTATGATCAGATTACGACGAATAAGCCGATGAAGTCTTTGCTTAGAGCAAAGAAGCAACAGGCGGGTAAAAACAACCAAGGTCGTATCACCGTACGACATCGTGGTGGTGGTGTAAAGCGTCACTATCGTGTGATGACTTACAAGCTACCAGCAGATTTGACTTTAACAGTTGAAGAGATCGAGTACGATCCAAACCGTTCGGCTAGGATTGCAAGAGTTAAAGACCAAAATGGCGTATATTACTACGTTTTGGCTGACACCAAGATGACTAAGGGTACAAAATTCAAGACTGGCAAGGAAATCGATGTTGAGGATTCTAGTAGAATGCCACTCGAGAACATTCCAGTTGGTACATTCGTGTACGCAATTGAATTAACGCCTGGTCGTGGTGCTCAAATGGTACGCGCAGCTGGTGCTTCAGCACAGCTTATGGCAAAAGAAAATGGCTATGCCACTCTCAAGATGCCATCTGGCGAAGTAAGAAAGGTACTTGTTACCTGTGAAGCATCAATCGGTACAGTTTCAAACGTACAACATCAGAACGTAAAGATCGGTGCAGCAGGGCGCCGTCGCCGTAAAGGTATCCGCCCAACTGTACGTGGTGTCGTTATGAACGCTACAGATCACCCACACGGTGGTGGTGATGGTGGTCGTCACGGTTCTGGTAAAGCGCCTCGTACCCCATGGGGTCAACTCACGCTTGGTTACCGTACTCGTCGTAATAAGAAAACTAATAAAATGATCGTGCGCAGTCGCCACGAAGGAAAGAGGAGATAATGTCTAGGAGTCTTAAGAAGGGTCCATTTGTGGACTACAAACTCGCAAAGAAGATTGCCGCACTTACCTCAGATGACCGCACTGTTATCAAGACCTGGGCGCGTTATTCAACGATTTCACCAGAGATGGTAGGTCGTACAATCGCTGTTCACAATGGCAAAGTGCACGTTCCGGTGTTTATTTCAGAAAACATGGTGGGTCATAAGCTTGGTGAATTTGCGCCAACTCGTAAATTTAAACGCCACGGCGGCAAGAAGGCAGCTGAGGCAGCGGCGGCGAAAGGAAAGTAATTATGGCAGATACACATTTTGCACATGCATATGCGAAAGGAGTTGATTCACAGCCTAGAAAGACTAACATTGTGGCTGCGCTCGTACGTGATCGTTACGTCGCGGATGCGGTAGTGATTCTAGAGCACACTCCACGTCGTGCTGCCAAGGCAGTACTTAAAGCTGTGGAGTCGGCAAATGCAAATTTGCTTAACAATTCCAAAGTTTCGATTGATCCGAAAACCATTCGGATTGCAAGAATTTTTGTAACTAGTGGGACCAGGATGCGCCGCTACAAGCCAGCATCTCGCGGTCGCGCATTACCTTATGAGATCATTTCGTCCAACATTTTTGTTGAGGTCGCAGGCGAAGAAAAAGTTAAGAAAACCGCCTCTGAGGACAAAAAAGCCGAAAAAACAGAGGTGAAAGCGAAGAAGGAGAAAAAGTAATATGGGTCAGAAGGTTAATCCCATCTCTTACCGTCTCCAGGTCAGCAAGGACTGGTCTTCAAAGTGGTTCACTAGGAAGGCTGATTTCCGCCACTGGCTAGTGGAAGACGTAAAGATTCGCGAATTTATCGAGAACAGATACAAGTCTCGTCCGACGATTGCGCGAATCAACATTGAACGCTCCGCTAATCTTACAACTATCACGATTCTAACCGCAAAGGCTGGTACTGTGATTGGTAAACAAGGCGCAGGGATCAATGAACTAAAGAAAGGACTTGAGAAAATCATCGACGGTCCTATCCGTATTAATGTAGAAGAAGTTAAGAAACCAGAACTCAACGCCAAACTCGTTGCTGAGAACATTGGTTTTCAGCTTGGCAAACGTATGAACTTCCGCCGCGCTGTCAAGATGGCTTTGTCATCTACGATGAACGCTGGTGCTAAGGGTGTACGTATCGAGGTCGCTGGACGTTTGAACGGTGCCGAAATGAGCCGCCGTGAGAAATTCATCGAAGGTTCGGTGCCTCTACATACTTTGAGAGCTGACATTGATTATCACTGTCATCACGCTCAAACTATTGCCGGTATCGTTGGCGTAAAGGTCTGGATTTATAAGGGGGAGAAATAAGATGGCTATTTTACTACCAAGAAAAACTGCACACCGTAAGGTACGCAAAGGCAAAAACGCTGGCGTAGCTACTAGATGTAACACTGTTGCATTTGGTGAATTTGGTTTGATGTCTCTTGATAACGAGAGAATCACTTCAAGGCAAATTGAGGCTGCACGTCAGGCAATTACACGTTATTTGAAGCGTGGTGGTAAAATTTGGATTCGAATTTTCCCACACACACCTGTTACCAAGAAACCATTGGATGTGAAAATGGGTTCCGGTAAGGGTGAACCACAATTCTTTGTGGCTAAAGTTAAAGCTGGTACTGTGATGTTTGAGGTCGCAGACGTGGAAGAGGCAAAGGCGCGTGAAGCCCTTAGACTCGCTTCACACAAGTTGCCGGTGAAATGTAAAATTATAAAGAAAGAGGAGTTTTAAGATGGCACACACTTTGATTGGGACTGTGACTTCCGATAAGCGCGATAAGACCATTACCGTCTCCATCGTTAGCCGGGAAACACACCCACTATATCGCAAGCAGTACTCGAAGACTCGTAAGTACACTGCTCACGATGAAAAGAATGAAGCCCACAAGGGTGATCGCGTTGAGATCGCCATGTGCCGACCGATTTCCAAGACCAAGGCTTATACTTTAGTCAAAGTACTAGAGCGTTCGCATGGTTCAGTGGAGCTCAAGGAAGATGTCAATAAGGTCGATCTTCCAGAGAAGGTTGGTGCTGATGAAATCGCAAAAGCAGAAGCAGAAGCTAAAGCTGAAAAGGCCGCTAAAGCTGCTGAAGCTAAGGCTGAAAAGGCTGAAAAGCCAGCAAAGAAGCCTGCTGCTAAAAAAGCTGCTGAAGGGGAGGATAAGTAATGATACAGCAAGAATCTAGATTAAAAGTAGCTGACAACAGTGGCGCTAAGGAACTCGGAGTAATCCGCGTGCTTGGCGGTACTAGAGCAAGATATGCTCGCGTAGGCGATATCGTAACCTGCTCTGTCAAAGAGGCTTCGCCAACTGGTAACGTCAAGAAAAAGGCAGTAGTTCGCGCTGTGATCGTAAGAACTGTTGCTCCGATTCGTCGTCCAGATGGTTCTACTATCCGTTTTGACGAAAATGCTGCAGTACTAGTGAACGAAGACAAGACCCCGAAGGGTACTCGTGTATTCGGGCCAATCCCAAGGGAACTTCGTGATCTTGGCTTTAGCAAAATTATAAGCTTAGCACCGGAGGTACTCTAATATGGCAAAGAATTTGAAAATCAACG
Organism: Candidatus Saccharimonadota bacterium; assembly: GCA_017619315.1. Classification (GTDB taxonomy): domain Bacteria; phylum Patescibacteriota; class Saccharimonadia; order Saccharimonadales; family Saccharimonadaceae; genus Nanosyncoccus. The sequence continues at coordinate 106,721 of JAFZSN010000004.1, read as the reverse complement.
ATAAGGTGTTGGTAATATCTGGTGACCATAAGGGTACTGAGGCGAAGATCGTTAAGATTGATCGCGCTGGTCACAAAGCTTGCCTTGAGGGAATTGGTCTTGTTGAGCGCCATATGAAGAAATCTTACATGAATCCTTCTGGCGGCAAGAAAACCATTCACCAAGGTATTGATCTATCCAATTTGAAATTAGTGGAAGCGGCTGCTCCAGTGAAGTCAAAAGCTTCAAAGGCAGACGCCAAGAAAACCGATAAGAAGGCCGAAAAAGCCGATAAGAAAAAAGCTAAGAAAGGAGCTAAGTAATGGCGGAAAAGAAAACGGCTGCCGGAGCTGAGGCTAAGAAAACTACTGCTAAAAAAGCAGTAAAAGCCGATGCAAAAGCACAACCACGCCTCAAAGCTCTCTACAATTCAGAGCTTAAGGCTAAGCTACAAAAGGAGCTTGGACTTGAGAACATTAATCAAGTTCCAGAGCTCAAGAAGGTAGTAATTTCTTCTGGTGTTGGTAAAAAACGCGAAGATAAGCGCTTCACCGAGACTGTAGAACTCACTATTGCAAAGATCACTGGTCAGAAGGCAACTTCTCGCCTAGCAAAGAAATCTATCGCTTCATTTAAGGTTCGTAAAGGGATGGGTGCCCCAGTTGGCTACCTTACCACTCTACGCAACGACAAGATGTACGAATTTGTCGATAGATTGATCAACGTCGCATTGCCACACGTCCGTGATTTCCACGGTGTGTCTAGAACCGCATTCGACGCACAGGGTAATTACAACCTAGGAATCGTCGAACAGACCGTATTCCCTGAGATTACTTTTGAGGATGCTTCAGTATTGCACGGCCTCGAAGTGACATTTATAATTAAAAATGGTTCAAAGGAAGGAAGTCTTAAATTGTTAGAGCTCTTCGGAATGCCATTTGCAAGGGAGGGTAAGTAAGATGGCTAAGAAATCAGCAGTATATCGTGATGCAAAACGAAGAAAAATGTACGAAAAGTACAAAGATAAGAGGGCTGCACTCAAGGCAGCTGGCGATCTTGAAGGTTTACAGAAGTTGCCACGCAATTCATCGCCTACGAGACTAAAGAACCGTGATATGTTGGACGGTCGTCCACGCGGTTACATGCGTCGATTTGGTCTTTCTCGTATTAACTTCCGGGAAAAAGCCTCTAAGGGTGAAATTCCTGGTGTAACTAAGAGTAGCTGGTAGGAAAGGAGATAGTATGTCATTACAATCTACAGATCAAATTGCTGACCTCATTACTCGCATTCGTAACGCTGTAATGGTTGGCAAGAATGAAATCCTCGTTCCTACTTCGAAGTTGAAAACAGGGGTAGTAGAGGTACTAAAGAACAATGGTTATGTGACTGGTTATGAAGTAATCGCTGGGGAACCGAGAGGAACTCTTAAGGTTACAATCAACGAGCCAGGCATGAACGCAAAGATCAACGAGATTAGCAAAGTCTCAAAGCCAGGCCGAAGAGTTTACTCTTCAGCAGATGACATCCCAACGATCAAATCTGGCCGCGGTATGGTGATTGTTTCCACTTCTAAGGGACTAATGACCGGACGTGAAGCTAAGAAGAATCGCTTGGGCGGTGAAATCTTGGTGAAAGTTTGGTAATCTTTCTACTAGAGAAAACCAAGACAAAATAACTCCCGTAAAAGGGGGTTATTTTGATGGTCGCAACAGGTTGAATTCTACTCCTGTTCATACTATTTGACATATATTTCAAAATACTTTAGTTTTATTGACTTTTTAAACCTCTTATGGTATAATTATTAGCATAAGCTTGGATAAATATTAGAGTTTACGCACCTTACCAGCTAGGATTTTGAAGCTAGAGGTGACGTAGGCGAAATTCTTTAGAAAAAGGGGGAAATAAGATGATAGTTTTAAAGATACTTGGAGTATTGGGAGCACTTGTTGTATTGTTCTTTTTTATTTATTTGTGTTTTGAATCTGCCAATATAAAATATGGCAGAATCACGGATAAGTCTTCGGATCCGAAACCGGATACCGATGATGACTCTGCCGACGATGCTGCTGATGATGAGGAAGTATTCGAAGAGAGAAGAGCGACTCTGAACGGGGTAGAATTAAGTGAAACCCCAACTGAGGTTATACATCGTGGGAAACACACCACTCTGATCAGGGCACTGATTGGAGTGTTAGCAATCCTGATCGTATTGCTCGGATACCTTACGTTGTTTTATTATCCAAACAAAACATATGATGAATTGGATCAATATGCAACGATCGCCTTCAAGGAAGCGATCAATAAGGTTCCCGACGACGCCCTTAAGAGAATCTCCTCTTTACGAAGTAATTCGATCTTTCTCGATAAGGAGAAAGCTCAGAACATCGACGATGTTTACAAGGATCTTGAGGCTACCCTTTTGAAGTGGCAGGAAATCAAAGCCGTCATGAAATCAGAGAATTATTATCTTGACGATGACGGCAATGATAAAGTGCCGAAGGATCCCCAAGCTCCTAGTGACCTATCTGCGCCGAATGATGACCCTGGTCCGGGACCCGATACCAATAATGGTGTAGGAGCCCAGTACGCAAAAGGCGATCATGCGGCTTCATCTCAGGCGGATCTCAATTATAGACCGTACAGAATCTATAATCAGATCCACATTATGAGGGTCGGATTCGACCCTGGTGACATCCAGCCGAGAGACTTTCCGACATATGATGAATACGTCAGTTGTATGGAGGCCTTGAAGCTGTCCACCGGGCGCGATGTTGATATCGTTAGCAAAAACGAATATCGGCAGCAGATGCGGTCATTAATGGAGATGATGTCGATTGACGGTATCAAATGATCCTAGCAAAAAACCTGAACTTATAGTTCAGGTTTTTTCATGTTCAGGGGTGAAAATGTGCTATACTGGGAGGTAGGTGTCGCTTTTTAACAGTCCTGAAAGAGTCCAAAGCGGAGGAGGTGTTTGAAATGATTTATGACGATATGGGCGTTGTTAATTCGTATATCGATATCAAAAATGCCGAAGTGAAGCACATTAAGTTTTTCCATTTCTACTCGCAATGTGCGATCCCTCTTATTGAGGTGAATCTCGATTATAGCAGTAGCAAATATTTATCGAAAAACTTAGAAAAGGTTTTGCAAGATGTTGAGCATTTGTCGTATGGTACGGTGCAGATTTTAAACACTGATTTGATTGAGCATGGTATGTTTACGATTAGGCTTGCTACTTTGCGTGAAGAATGTAATGCCGAGAAAGTCAAAGCTGTAATAGATATGCTGATTTTAGCAACGAAACCTTTTTCAGGGAGGATTTAAGACACAGCCCGTGCGTTTGATGCACGGGCTTTTTTCATGTACAGAGATATTTTGCTTTTAGAGGTTATTTATTGCTTATGTATTGACTAAAATGGTAATGTGTGGTATAATAATATACATTAAGCTTATGCCAAGTGGGCACCGGTAGGTGAGAACATTAAGAATTCAAGAAAGAGTGTATTCTATTATGTTCTGACTACCCATATTTGAAAGGGGGAAAACATGAGTAACTCGGGAACTGAAAAAAACATGAAGGCTGGCAAAATGGAAAATAAATTTTTGCCAATGTTAAAGGATTGGGAGTTCATGTTCAAGCGGAAGGAAGACACGATGAAAGTTGTTGCTCCTTTTGCGAAGGACTTTCTCGAATCCACATTAAAGCACTTCGAGGCTCCCGCGCAGTTTATTCTGCGCGGAAACGTAATTGGCCGTCCGCCGTTCAAAGATGGTGATCTCATTGATACGTCCTGGGTCAAGTATATCGATAAGGTTGAAATGCCGGATATGCAGGATCTGTTTGACGACAAGATCTCCTTTGACGAGTTTGCGGATTGGGTTCAGTATGGGCTGTTTTGTGTCACTACTCATACCGGCAGCAAATACTACATCAGACTACGCGATATGGGCGCTTATACGACGCTGCTCGTTGGGTGTGGGTATCATGGAGAGTTTTGAGAAAACTCTTTCTAAAATTATGAAAAGGCTGCGTTTTTACGTAGCCTTTTTAATGCAAAAAACAGTAAATTGTAAAGCTAAGTTTTACGTTTCTTAAGGTTTTTAACCCCTATAAAATAATTATATGTGTATACTTTGTTTACTTTCTGTCAAGTTTATTTTATAATTAGGGTTAGTTCGGGAACATTTGACCGAATAGTAGTTTAAAAACTAGTCCAAGTTAGTCTAGGATTTTAGTTTGTAGTTTTTAACGGAGGTGGGTATTATGACAACGACTTATGGTGATCTTTTGAACTTAATTAGGTTTGCGGCCAAAGAAACGAAGGGAGAGATATTAAAAAAGGAAGTAGTAGTTGAAATAGAAATTGAAGATGACCCTTATTACTCGCGGCCTCACACGCTTCAGACTTGTTATTACGATGAGGAAAAGGGAACAATTCGGCTTGGAAATTGGTACTAGTTGTTTTGGCTCGGCATTTGCCGGGCCGTTTTTTTATTGTATTCTTTAAGGCTATCATGGTGATATTATGGTGTTTGTAAATCCTATTTTTACAAAATTTGGCGGTTTTTACCCCTGTTAAATAAGCATATGTGGATATTTGATTTACTTTTTGTCAAGTTTATTATATAATCGAGACAGTTGCGAAAGGGAGCACAACCCCACACGCAACAGCACAGTTAAAATTGTCAAAAAACACTTACACAGTATTTACTTAAATGCTCAAGGCGAGCTCCCAACGAAATTCGGTGAAGCGGTTTTCGTTGGTACTTCGTCTTGAGTAGCAATGCTGCTTGGGGCGGAGATCCGTTTGATAGTGCTAAACCAGTTGTAGAGGTGGGATATGACCCTTGCCTTGGCTGGATACACAGACAGCCGCCTGTTCCCTAGAACAGGAGGTGACAAGAGAAAGCTATCGTGAGCAGAATTGCCTCCGTGCGAGATAGTGAGTATTGAAGAAGCCTAGTAATAGGTGACTTTACGATATCGGAAAAGGGTATTGTATGGTACTGTGTAGTGTCGTCGCTTTGTAGAAAACCGATAGAAAGGGGATCTAATGTTGTACAGCACACGAACCTAAGGATGAGACACGGCTGACGGCCTTTTATGTCCAAGTGGGCATAGAAGGAGAGAAGGTGGTAAGCTGGATGGGCCGCAACCCATCCGGAACTGCTGCGGGCGTCGCGCTTCCTGAACCCGCGAGGGTTGCAGGGATGCTTCTCAATATCCGATCCTGTCCTATATCACAGAGGTGGTTTAGGATGCCGCAGGAGCCTACCAAAGGGTAGGAGGTAAGTGGTACCGGGTGGCAGCAAGGAAACCTTGCGAATAGAATATTGTCTATTGTCTTTTCACAGACATCTCTGATGCCTTCGGGTATCAGTGGCGGGGACCTCTCCGCTGGTCATATTCAACTCGGTTCGCGTACTCGGAGCCTTTAAGGTTTCCGCTTAGAGTACGCGTGGGCGTGCAAGCCTTGTTTTAGTGTGGAATGTGAGTAGGGGGCCGGCCAACCTCCAAAAACACGAAACCTGATTCAAGGTGCCTATGGCTCAACAACAGCAAAGTGATTGGATTGTCAAACCGTAGGGATACGATAAGACAATCTGGAGCTTAGCTACTTAACGGTAGTGTAGCTCGTACTGGAAGTATGGCCCCAAGCCAAAATCTTCCTAGCACTTTATTGAACGGACCAATATGGTCCGTTTTTTCTTGTACTTTTTATGGTAAAATGGGGTAAACGACAGGAGATACAAATGTCTATTGAAAAATTGAATTTATATTCTGAGCCAGAAATTCCTTCGGCGGCGGAGCCAGAAGAGCCTTCGGCGGAGCGTGAAACTCCTTTGGTGGAGCCAGAAGAATCTTCGGCGGAGCGTGAAATTCCTTCGGTGGAGTATGCGGAATCGTTGTCTGACGAGGAGATATTGGCGAGAAAATACGATTCAGCTAAACTGGATCGCCAACCGGATGAGTTTGAGCTTGATAGCTCGAAATACACTAGGTTTAAGTTGCAGACGGTGGCGAAAGTTGAGCAGAACCAAGGTGAAAAAAAGAGGCTGCGCGATGGTGAATCATCGCAAAAACTTCGACAGGCCAATCTTGAGGAAACGGCGTCCATAATGCTGGGGTCGGTGCAGAAAGTGATTTATGGTATCGATAGTCTCGACCAGGAAAAGTGCCCGTTTCCGGACGAGATTATTTATCTAGACAAGTCTGGTCGTCCAGTGAGCTGGCTGGTTAATACTTTTTGGGAAGATTTTGCCCTGAAAGATGAAAACGGGCAGGTGAAGGAGAGACCGAAGCATTCTTATGTAAATATAGACCGTGGTCTCATATTGCAGTCGTTTTTTGGTATGACGGTAATGGACGGCGCGATTAAGTATGATGACGATTACTACTCGAATCATTATGACGCCTGGATGGCTTGCAGGGATAAGCTGAACGACGAGCATTTATCGCAGCTTAGAGCGCTTTTCCTTGAGGGGGACGTTGAGAATCCTGATGAATTGACGCCAGAGCAAATTATGAAAATGCCGGCAAGATTAGACAACAAGAATATTCTAATTATTGACGAAGTATCCTCAAATCATAAAACGACACTGGAAATGGCTGAAACGCTATTTAGTAAGGCTTTTCCTGGCTGCAATGTTAGATCGATGACTTTTTGGCCGGAGTCAGCATCTAGATCAGTGCCGGTCTGGTATCATAAGACAGATGTGGAGGGAAGAGGTATTGGGGATGTCGAACCAGAGTTTTATGAGGATCTCTTGAAGCAATATTCTAATCCTGGGTATTTCCGTGATCTTGGGGTGCCAGAGGATCAAATTGAGCAGGTTCAGGCTAAGGCCGTAAAGAAAGTCAAAATGCAGTTGCTCGGGAAAAGACTACTAAGCTCGCGGGTGAATCTCGCTATTGAGCGTCAAAATATGACGCGCGAACTCATGAGTGATTTTAGACAGTTGCACGAAGATTATTTGGCGCATAAGGTTCTTCCTTCTGGAGGAAGTAAGGATGCTTCGCCGTTAGATAAAAAACGTTTCGCTATTGAAATTGTGCGACAGGGTGTAAATCCTTTGAAGCTTCGAGAACTCGATGAAAAGGTCTTTTCTAAGGATAATCCGGAGTACCCACGAAAAGACCCCCGTTTTGCACGGGGGTCTGCGTAGAAGTTTGGCAGCCAATACTGCGCTTTAGAGTGTAGAATAACCTCTAAGCGAGATTGTTGCCAATTTCTTCGATCTCCTTGATCCTCCTTTCAAAGTAATCACGGAGTTCTGGACGGACCAAGAGCGGTGGATCCTTGGGGCTCATAATTATATTATGCTTCTTGCCCTCCTGGGTTGTTTTTAGGAGGTTGACAAGATACCACTGAGATCCGTCAAGGAAATAACCGTTTATTTGCCTTGATTCGTCCGGAAGAACATCTACCGTATTGATAAAAATCTCCAAAACCACTGGTTCGTCATAGGTTTCGATCTCTATCTTTACAGTGTTGTTCCTCTTCAGCTTTGCCTGATCGTCCACTTTGAAAACCGAGCGAACAACCTTAGGTTCCTTAAAGAGCATCTTTTCTTCACCCCCTCCTTTACGTGTGAAAAGTACCTTATATTATATCACGGATTACTTAATTTGTCAATTATTTTAGAAGGATTAACAGATAAAAAAGCGCCGCAAATTTTGCGGACGCGATATATATAAATCGTTTGATGTCGGCCTAACTAAAGCCTTTCGGTGCTGCCCCGAAATATTACGTCCTCTTTTAACGTCATTGGTTGGACGGGCGTTGATTTATAGAGTCGCCATACTCCGACCCAAACGCAGAGCTACTCCTTCTTTTTCGATATCACGCAAAGCATTTCTAGTGTGTCGAAGGGGTAGAGGGATCCATCTTCTACGTCTATTGGTTTGAAGCATTCTTTTAAAATAAACTTTGGGCAAGTGGGCACCAGCTCAGGTTTATATAAAAGCATTTCTTCAACCTCAAAGACGGCGAAGAGGCCTATGAGATCCTTAATCTCTGCGACAGCCAGGATTTCCTGTTTCCTTACGGCGAGCCGCTCTATATAGGCGTCGAACAGCTCAGGATACTCGTCCCAGTGGGACTCAGGATATCTTCTGACTCCGGAGTTGTAGCGGATTTTGGTCCACTTGCCGCGTTTTATCACGTCTTCCGGCAGAGATTCGAGCCAGGCCGTAGCCTGCTGGACTCTTTCTTCGTCCGTTTTCAAGCCCATAAGCTTGTCTAACTCGTGATCCCCGAAGGGGTCATACAGGACGCTGCTGACAAAAGCTCTTGCTTCACTGTGGGTTTCATACATCTTCTTTAAATTCTGCATGGCTTATTCCTCCAAAACTTTCAAAAAAACAATTTGTGTCTATATGAAATTCTGGAGGCGAACCCCAGAATACAACGTAAATCAATATATTTAAAGTTCTTTCTTGCGAACAGCCTGATTATACAATAATTTTGACAAATAGTAAATTTAGATGTAAAGATATGTTGAATAACAGGGGTAAAAAGTCCAAAATAGTGTAAAAATCTGATTTACAAAAGTGCCCAAAATAAGCAAAAAATATTGTGGTTGCTTTCCCCTTGTGGTAGAATCAGGGTATGGAAGAAATGGACATACTTAAAAAAGCGGGGTTGTCCGATGCGCAGGCTACCATATATCGTTGTCTGCTTGATCATGGTACTTTGTCGCCGTCGGAGCTCGCCGAGAAAACTGGGCAGTCGCGTGAAAACTGTTACATGATTGCCAAAAAGCTTGCAGATTTGAATCTGATTGAGCAAACCGAGGATAAGAAGGCAAGATACCGTGTTCTAAACCCGAGTAATCTTGAGATTTTGGTCGAAAAACGTCGCAAAATTATGGCTAAAAACGAGAAGTATGTCAAAGAGAACTTATCTTCGCTCTTAGATATTTTTTATGCTAACAACGAGATGCCAGGGGCTAGGACTCTGGAAGGGATTGAGGGGGTGAAAGAAGTTTATCTGGATACTTTGAGAGTCAAAAAGGATATCTATCTCCTGAGGACGAGGGCGGATCGCTTGCTTGGGAACGATATCGATGCGGATAGTTTTCTCAAGCACTACCGTGAACAGAGGCCGCTGATGGGCATAAATACTTATGCGCTCACCCCTGTAACTAAGCGCGCGAAGCAGAATGTAAAGACCGGCCGCGATAAAGCGATCAATTTCCATCGTACTTGGATGCCAGAAGAAGACTACACTGCGCCGGTGGAAATCCAGGTTTATGGGGATAAGGTTGCAATGATTTCGTTTGGCGAAACCGCGATGGCGACTATCATTACTAGCCCAGTGGTGGCTGAAGCGATGCGGCAAATGCTTAAGGTGATGATGAAGTACTATAAGGGATCCTTCCCACAGGAGCAATAAAGCATGATAGGTAAAAACCAGGATCCAGGACTTAAAATCGAGAAAGAGGAAGAGTTTTTTGAAAACGCAGAGCGTAAACCAGAATCGGCTACTACGAAGGAAGGTGATCCTTCTCGTGAGCCCGATGATCTTGAGGAGGGTTGGGCTGAGGTGGCTAATGCTAATTTTGAGCCGTACGCCAGACTTGGGCATTTTGCATTGGAGATGATCGATGATGCTGAGGACGAGCCACCAGAGATGGAAGTGGGGGCCGGTGGGCCACCACCGAACGGTCCAGAAACGGAGCCGAGACCATTTAATAAAGGTGTACGGTTCTTGTTTGTGGGGCCAGCGCGGTCTGGTAAGAGTATTTTTATGCATGCGGTTTCTAAATGCTTGGATCCAAATAAAGCCTTTCCTTTTCAGGCTAATCCGGATGGGGAGTCCAGGCCGGTGCAAGAAAACTATACTTTGCCAGAGGCGAAGCGGATGCGTGAGGAGACGAAGGGAAAATACACCCCTCAGTTTATTGAGAGAGTACATGATGTTTTGAGGGACTGGGAAGGCCCAGCGCTTTTAGTGGGATTTGGTGGTGATATTTCGATCGAGGAACGTCGGGCACAGAAGAGGCGGATGCTCGAAGATTCACCGAAGGAGACCTATGCGATTATCGTGGCCGGGAGTGATGATAAGAGGGCGAAGAAAGGCGGCAGATATACGGAAGACAAAGAGCCACAGAGTGCTATGCTTGAGATGCAAAAATGGGAAGTGTTTTTGAAGGAGCAAGGTATTAAAACTATTGCTAAGGTGTACAGTAGTTATGAGGGTAAACATGATTTTGTTGTAAATAATGGTGAAAATGGGACATTTAAAGGGAGCGTACATCATTTGGAGCGCGGGGAGAGCGCTGATGATCGTGAAACTGTACAGAGGGTGGCCGGATTAATTAGCGCTATTACGGAGAAAGAGGCGCATTTGCCTGAAAATCTTGGTAGAGGTGGTTTTACGGTGTCGGTGGAGGATTTGGTGGAATCTATCCCGCATGAAGTGAAAGAAATCAAAACTATTGACGAAAACGGGGATCCTCACGTTAGCACCAAGAATTGGATGGTTACGTCTAGCATTCCTGCGATGTACGAAAAAGCGAAGACTTATAAAGATAGACCCGTGCGTTTCTTTGGGCCGATTAGTGGATGGGGGGCCATGACACTGGCGTCTGCCCTCAAGGAAATGGGGAACGAAGACGTTTCCTTCATGAGCCCAGATGGAATGGTCAAAACAGAGGTGTTACCGATGGAAGCTGAAGGGCAGTATGATGAAAACTGGTGGAAAGAGCCCGTGGTGATGGGCGAGCTTGATGGAAAACCAGTGATAATGGTCGAAAACATCGCGAACGCTTCGAGTCACAGTATGTCTATTGAGCAGTTGAAGGATTTGAAAGTACCGGCGGTGCCCGAAAATGCGATTGTGATTGTATCGACAGGCGGCGCGAACTGGCTAAAAGCCTCTATTGCGATGAGCTATGTGGGCAAGGTTGATTCGATCGTAGCGCGGGTTCCTTTTGGGAAGTCGCCGATCGTGTGGGCCAAAGGGGAAAACAGGAAATCACTTGGGGACACTATTAAAGACGATTATCACGACGGGATAATATTAGAAACTTCTGAGCCAGAAAATAATTAGCTTGCGTTTAACCTGTAAATATTGCGCTTATGGTTGACTTTTTTGATGTTTTGTGCTATAATTAAGGTAAGAACTTTAGAGTTAGTTGTTTAAAAATTAGGAGGATACTACTATGGGCATTTTAAGACAAGAAGCAATGGAAAAGATTAATGCGATCACACATCCGGCTCCGCACCATGCGGATGAAACTTTCGCAACGGCAATGTTGCAGTTTTTATTCCCGGAAGTTAATCTGGTGAGAACCCGGGATCCTGAGATGATAGATTCTGCGAAGAATGCTATCATCTATGACGTCGGCGGCGTGTTTGATCCGGAAAAGAAACGGTTCGATCATCATCAGAGAGACTTCGCCGAGGTGCGTCCGGATGGAACTAAGTATTCATCTGCTGGTTTGATCTGGCGGGAGTACGGTGTCGATATCGTTTTCGCGGTTGGCGGATCAAAAGTGATTGATGCCGGGATGGCGAACGAGGTCGTTGATCGTGTCGATCGTAATCTCGTGAAAGGGATTGACGCAAGAGACAATGGTCAGGGCGAAGAAATTGGCGCAATGTCGGTTTCGGCTGCTATCTCCGTCTTCAATCCTTTATGGGATGAAAATGAAGACGATGACGCGTGCTTCGCTTTTGCAGTAAACGTCGCGAGCATGATCCTGGAGCGGGAGATTAAATACGAAATCTCTTCGGTCCATGGGTGTAGACTGACAGAAGAAGCAATCGAGGCTTCGGACGGGCCGATTATGGTCATGGACCGGTTTATCGGAGGCTGGCTGGAAGCTGTGCTCACGTCTGATAGTCCGAAGGCTGCAGACCTGCTGTATGCCGTTTTTCAGGGGAAGGACGGAAACTGGGATGTCCAAGCAATTCCGCCGTCTCTTGAGAACAGGACGGGCCAGAGAAAGCCTTTCCCGGAGGAATGGCGTGGTCTTAGGGGGGGGAAGAGCTCGCAAGAGTTTCGGGTGTCGGAAGTGCCGTCTTCTGCCATGTGGCAGGGTTCTTCGCTGTGGCGGAGACGAAAGACGATGCGATTACGCTTGCAAACAAAGCAGCCGAGTATACCTCCTAATTTCATAAAAAAGCGGTCGGAGCAATCCGGCCGTTTTTAATTCCAGTGTTTTTAGGCACGTTTTCTTTTGGCCATAGCTTCCTCGAGCCTCTTTCGTTGCTCAGGATCTTGGAATCTTTGTTTGGTCCTACTTCTTACATCGCCCTCGACTTTGACGGCGTTTTGCTTCTTGTAATCTGCCCCTATTTTTCGGGTATAGCCGACGAGAGCTGCATAGGATTCGTCTTGCTGCTTGCACCTTGCAACGGCTTCCGAGTAGCTCTCTGTCCTCAGAATTGAGACTAGTTTTCTTTTGATGGCTTCTTTGAAATCCGTCAACATACTTTTCCTGTCTTCATCAAAACAGTTTAGCAGTTGAGTGTTTAATTGTTCCAGGAATTCTGAAGCAATCATGAACTGTGTGTCCTTGTCTAGGTTGACGGATTCGTTCTCGTACCCATCCATATTTAGCCCTTCTAGTGTTTTCTTTATCGTATCCCTTGATAGGCCAATGACGAAATGCGGGGCGGCCTCTTCGATGTGCCTTTTTGAGCTGCCTATTGATGGGCAGAAGTAAATTTTGCTGGTCCATGCTGGCTGAAGTGGTTTTTCAGATTCTTCGGATGGTTTAGTTTCCGTACTATCTGAGTCGTCCGTATCGTAATGGTTCTTTTTGTCTTCTGGGTTCCCACTGCTATAGATTTTTTTCCTGATTATTGCTTCGTCTCCGGTCGTCACATCTATTGAGAAAATACTCCATTCGTGCGGTTTATCCTTTCTGCCGATTCCATAGACTATGTCTGTGGAATTAAAATAATCATCATACCTTGTGGCCCACTTTGCATTGCTTTTTCTGCCACTAAGGAAACTCGATAGACCGCCTGGGCCACCGCCTAGGATAATCGTTATTAATGGTTCGGATGTAGCTATAAAAATGTTGTCGCTGTCTGCGTCGAGCTTGCCTTCTAAGTTTTTTGTTTGAATAATTATCTGATTGATAGTGTAGTTGCTGTAATTTTCTTGGTTTTTGAAATCATTTTCGTTTTGCCTTTCTATAGACATGACCATTGCGGCTTTTTCTTCGAGGGTTTTTGGTCTTTTTTCTTCATTAGCGGCTATTTCTGCCTGTTCTTTTTGGGTTTTTTCGATTCTTTCTTCTAGGGTTTCACGCCATTCTTTGGGGATGGGGCCTTGCTTTTTTGATCGAATGAAATCTTTAAGTATCTTGGTTGGGTAGGCAATTACGCCGTTACATACTTCGTAGCCGTTTTCTGCCAAATCTTTCAAGGCTTCATAATCGTCATCATATTCATCTTCTACCTCGTCAGCTTCTTCGCGCCTTGCGTATTCTGCTTCCGCGTTTTGGATATCTTGTGGGTTTGTTATTATGTCGCCATTAGCTAATTCGAGGACGGTCAAGGATTTTAGATCTCGTAAATCGGATTCATTTGCTCCTTCTGGACGGATTTTTGGTTTTTCGCTCATTTTCCTCCTTTACTATCATTATAACATAGGGCAGGAAAAAGGCCCCTTTGTCGGGGCCTTTTAGGTAGTTGGCTTTTTGCGAGAGGCTTGAAGTTCTGAACCTCTGTAAATTGAACCGTTATTTTACGGTTTCTCTCAAGCGTTCTACGACGCGGCTAACTGCTTGTGTGCGCGTCTCGAAATCTTGAGCCAGAGGGTTAAAGAACAACCTTATCTCTCCATAGTTGAACCGAGCCAGATCTCTTCCCGTACAACATCCGCTCCAGAACAGTGAGTGGATTTTTTTATCCATCTCTTCTTTTGTTATGGAGTAATCATCGGGGAAGAAGTAAATAATGGTTTCTTTGCTATCCTCTTCAATAAGGATTCTCCTCTTGTGCTCGGGCCAGCATATTAAGTTTTCTTCGTAGTAATTTTCTCTTGGTTCTTCTTGCTCCATTCTGTTATTTGTTCCCATTTCTCTTCTCCATTCTTAGACTTCTCTCACTACCTATTAAACTGCTAATTTACCTCAGTAAATTTTTGTCTTAATATTATAGCATACTTACTCTTATCTGTCAACTCGGAGATGGCTCATTTACATTTTTTAGATATATGTTATAATATTAAGAATATTTAGAGTGACTAAATATTTGTTCTTTATGGTTGGAGTTGTAGACTATGGAGGTGGGACTATGGATTATCTTGTTCTCTTGAATCTCGAAGCAAAAAAGAAGGAGGAGCTTAATCTTCTCTTCCCATTCGTGGAGGAGACGCCAGATTATGGCTATGTGGCGATGATACCTTCTGAGTTGATTGATACAATTTGCTCGGACAACAATATGATAAGCTTAAAGCTTGATGAATATAAGTTTTCGTGCAAATGTATTCTTGGGCCAGATGAAGAGCTTTTAAGAGCAACTGAGATCCTCGAGGAGGTCTTTAGGAGGTATGTCTTAGTTGTCGAGGATTTTGATTGGCTCTCTCTTGATCGTGATGGTTGGGATGATGAGTTTGGCGAGCAACAGCTAAACCTCAAAATTCATCGTGAAGTGTACCTCGGGGAACTAAACCAATTCATTTCAAATTTAAAGGGAACTCCTGGCTTTTAGCCAGGATTTTTCTTGTGTAATGAGTTTGAGGCTGGGTCGAGAACTTACGAGGTAGCACTAAATCTGAGGGCAAAAATGCCTGTTTGTAAAAGCTAGATTTACATTTTTGGAGCGTTTTTACCCCTGTTAACTATTTATTATGTAGCTATGTAATTTACTTTTTGTCAAGAAGATTGTATAATGAAGACATCATCGCGGAGGCAACGAAGCGATTAGATAGAACTTTAATAATGACCTAGACAGTTAGCTACTGCCGTTCTACGGGTCCACGTTCACGGAAGGGGGTGAATATTACGAACAAAACGTATCTCGCTAATGCGTTCAGCCTGCAGATGCTGGATCTGTCTGGTGCTACGACTGTTGATATCGTCCCCGTGACGAAGGAGGAAGTAGCAGCTAGCGGATTCGAATCTGTTGTTGGCCACCTGGACACGGCTAATGTCCTTACTACTCTTCTTGGAGTAGAGGTGCAGCAGCAGAGAGTATCTGTCCGCTTGGAGTCCCCCGAGGATGTCCTTTACGTGGCGCAAGTCACGGGCGGCAGGCTTCCGGAAGGAGCCACGACTCTCCCTGCGGGGATTGAGCTCAAGTTCCTGAAGGTGTCCCTTCGGGGATAAGCCTGGGCTGAGGTTGGCGGTCCGAACGCTCGGAGTGTGGTGACTCCGTTCCTCAACACCTTTCTTGGTGACCTACCCCACCTACAAGGTTAGGAGTTGACAACTTACTAAAAGTTGTTGCCAGCTCCCGCAAAGTGGAGATAGCAGTCCTGGCGAAGCAGGGCGGCGTGTCAGGTCACGTAGCAACGGGCGAAAGTGGGGATGCATATCCGGAGCGAGCGAAACAAACTCAAACAAATAAGGCAGAGGAGAAGTGCAATTTTACCCGCACGTACTGCCTGCGATAAAGCGAAAGGAACCCTAAGTCTAAACCACGACTAACCCGCCACTTAGCTGGTCCTGGCTTGGATCAAATGGAGGTTCAAATCCTCCAACCAGCATTCACCCGGCCAATTGGCCGGGTATTTTTTATTTGCTTTTTTTGTTTGTTTGGGGTATTATAGGCATAAGTAGTATTAAAAAAAGAAGGATCAACATGGCAGAAAAACTTCCAAAACGTCCAATTGAGGCATCAGATAATGATTTTGATGGTTTGGACGACTGGACCGTAACGGATATCGCTACGGCAAAGAATACAAATCCAAAAGACAGACAAAACGCTGAGGCGGAAATTGCTAGGCGTGAGGCGGCTGGTGAATTCGATATAGACAATTATCCAGAGGATGCTGTACATGATGTTCAGCAGGATTTTTTGGTGCACGGTTATGGCGTGAATGAAGAAGGTGAGATTCTTTATCCAACTGATGAGTATCGTGAGTACATGGAAAACGGTTTTGAAGGTAAGGCGCCTGAGGTTGCGCGTGAAGCTTTGTCGGATCGTGCCAGGAAGGCAACAGCTAGCGCTGTGGCGGAAACGCGTGAAAAAGTGAAGCAAGAACAAAAAGAAATCAACGAGGCAAACAATAAGAGCTATGTCGAGGATTATCTAGATAGTGAAGATTCTTTCTTTGAAGCTATGAAGCGGGACGAGAATAAGAAGGCGGTCAAGCCAGAGAAGCCACGGGGCAATAAAAACAAGGATAAAGGCCACAAAAAGGAAATGCGTGAGCATGAGTTCGAGAAGGAGAGAATCAATGTTACCCCTAGAGAGGTTCAGGAAAATTTGACCACCAAGGAAGAGTATGTTGAGCATGAGAAGACTCCAGCCGAGAAGATGGAGAGAGCGCTAGATGTTGCTGAATTTCGTTTGAATAAGCATATGGATGATTACTATGTCCTTGGTGCGATGAAGAGTTTGGCGGATGGGGACTTAGCGATTAACCCGCGTGGTTTTATTAAAGATGGGTTTAAAGAAGCAGAAGGGAAAGATCTCGAGAACAAGATCAATGAGGATCAAGTTGAAGAATTCTGGCAAGATTTCACGCTGGATAGCGTAAATGAAAAGGCTGCGGAGTGGTCGGTTGACGAAGAGAAGTTGCATGATGCAGAGAAGCGTGCTTTGATGTCTTCGATTGCGCTTGGTGCGTTTGTGGAGCATACTAGCTTAGATGAGCCTGAAAAGCTACGCATTGCGTTGCCGATTGAGCAACATGGTGATGGCGCTTTGCAGAGCTTTATGGAAAAGAATGGTGTTGAGCTGGAACAAGGCGGTGAAAGCTCAGCAGAAGCTGAAGCCGTAAGGGATGCTTCGTTCCAGGGTTTTGCCAATATTGTCGAAGCTATCAAAGATAACCCTGATTTTACCGAAGAAGGCTTCAAGGCTCTCGATTGGTATTTTGACAATTTTAAATATGGCAACAAAACAAACCTAGATCAGTTCATGGGCGCAATGGATGCTTATGAAGAGATTTCAGACGATGCATGGTCTAAGAAGCTTGAGGAATACTTTGATAGCCGTAAAGAGATACGAGATTATTTTGAGAGACAGAAGAAGCAAGAAATCCCGACTTTGGCAGAAGTTGAAAAGATTACCGAAGAAGATCTCAACAAGATGTATGAGGATATGCTTGCTCAAATGGAGAGAGATTCGGCTGTGCTTGGTATTCCTTACATCTTCCCGCGTATAGAGAGGTTTCCGATTTATAACCATACTGGGGCAGTCCCACCGGTGAATATGCCACCTACGAGCGCACAGAAACTTGGCAAAGTAGTGCAAGAGTTTACTAGCATTAAGGCTACAGACCCGTTTGCGAACGTTTATAAGGTTGTGTTCCAGGATAGTAACAATAAAAATAAAGACTATATCGTGCTTCGATATGGCGTGAAGAATAGTAACGTTGCGATTGCTGTGCCGATTTCCAATAGGTCGAATGATGCCGCTTATGTATGGATAGGGCAGACTGGCAGTAATCCTGATGGCTGGCAGGACGCGTTTGTTAAAGATCCGAACTCGCCTCTATATGCAAGTAAATATCAGGCTCGCCAGCGCGATGATGTCAGGGTTCATAATCATATTGCAGCTATGAAGACGCGTGGTATGAACGCAACGGATAATATGTGGTATAATATCTATAAGGATATTGAAAAGAGAGCTATATAATCATAAAAAAGAGAAATGCCCGCTAAATTAGCGGGCATTTTGTTGCTTTGGCTTTTTGCTTTCTTAATTTGTCGCATCATATACGACATCTTTTGTTATATCAGGAATACTACCATCCTTGAAAAGAAAGCCGAGTTCAATCAGATCCTTTTTGTAACATTCGCCGAGATCATACCGGAAAGTGCCACAATAATTCACCAATTCAAGGTATAATACCGGACGTTCCCAGAACATTTCTCTCAGCTTTGATGAAAGAATCTCTTTCTTTTGTTCGTAGCTCTGATCTCTTTTTGTTGCCTCTGCAGCCTCTTTGAATACGATTGTATCTTTCATCGTATCCCCCCCTTCTTTAATATACAAAACTTGTCACTAGATAAGTGACCGTGCCTTAATTATAGCACTTTTGGTTAAATTTGTCAATAGTTGAGTAAAACAATAGGCCGCAATTCTTGCGACCTAAGATTTATTGTGGTGTGGATAGCCAACCGACGGTGCGGTGTGTTGCTAAAACGGTACGCCGCCAAAGCGGTGTGCCGCCTCGTAGCTGTTAAATGAGGTTATCCATTATGCTTATGGCTATGTTACGTATCTGCTGTGTTGATATCCCTCTCAGTGTGTGATAAGTGGAACTGTTTCACTGAGATTAGGTAAGTTGCTTTTTTAGGGCTTTCGCCCTAACAGACACGTCATGCATAGTCACATCCTCAACGTCCTCTACAGCGGACAAGGACCCCTGAAACGGTACGAGAAAATCCGTCTCTATCGGCAAAGTTTGAAAAGCTTCAAGGTGGTTTTAAAACTCCAAAACTTGAATAACCTTTCGGGTCTTGCCTGATACAGGGGGGAGCCCCCTGAGGGTGCATAAGCCATGTTGGGTGATCTCCCAGGGTTCCCTCGCGAAGAACCATCATTCCAACATGTAGTTTGGCCATGGTTTTTCTCCGGGTAAAGCTCTGGAGATAGAAACGCGGCGAAATGACGCCTACAAACACGTTTCTCCCAACGTAATTTTAAATTAAAGTGCAATTTAAATTACGCCCACAATACTTATATTGTAGCACATCTCGTGGGGTTGTCAAGAGGCGTTTAATAGGAAGCGGGGTCGCAGGTGTGGTTTTTACGGTAAGGAAAAGGGCCGCAGGTGTGGTTGCGACCCTTGAGTTATTGTGGGGGAACGGCTTGTCCCGCGGAACAGTTCCCACGTCGTCTAACGACGCTGTTCCAGACCGAAGCCAGGGAGTTCGCCGTTCGTTATGCGGGTGCCTGCAAATGCTATTTATTATCCGTCAGAGGTTAACGTTATTCAATAACGTTGGCATACGCGGCATGGTAACAAACCAGGCACTAGGGGCATAAGGACTATTAGGTGACTTTCCCAAAACCCTCCGGAGAGGGCCCCATCATCTAAGAGTAAAGCTACACCCACAATAGCTATATTTTAGCATATTGTGGTGAAAAAGTCAAAAAACGGTGGGGTGCTGGGTGCCGATTCTGGGTAGTTTGATTCTGTGATATTGGCACCTGGATTCTAAGTAAACAGAGTTCAACCTTGACGGATTGGGGTAAGTATGTTATAAATGTAGTTATATTTGTGTTGTTTTATTTTTTTTGCAAATAGGTTATTTAACAATGGAATAGCGATGTAAGGAGGTGTTAATATGGATTCTCGTTATTTGTTGATTAAGCGACTGGTGGAAGATCATGGGATCAAATGGGCGATCGATGAGGCAGGTATTGATGTTGATGATGTATTTGCGGTGGCTGGTAGTTTTGAATTTGTTAAGGAGAATATTGATTACTTAGTCGAGCGGGGTTTTGAACTTACCCACTCGTACGTCATGCGGAATCTTTTCTCTGGCGAGTATGGTTATTGTTGTTATATTAAGAATTATGATTGGCTCAAAGAGCATGGTGTGAAGCTTGATCTTGATAATTTTGTTAATTTTATCAGTGGATCCCCTTGTAAAATTCTTGCTTCTTTGGATTTTTTGAAAGACCATGACTACGAGATCGATATGAACAGGATTTTGGTTCAGCAGGAGGGTTGGTCGGTGTATGTTGATATTCGGGAATGGATAGAATTTTGCAAGCTTGGTCTCATTGATGGTGAAGATGTTTTTGATAAAATGGACTGCGATACGCTTGATATTCAAGATGAAGACATTGATGATCTTCTGTGTTTGGTCGATGCAAACTATTTGGCCAAAAGCCTTCACTCTGAAAACTTGAGAGACGTGGCCGAACGCCTTGTGATAGAAGGTGCGAATCCGAATCTGGTTCTTTCATTGATTGACGCAAAAGATGCACATTGCCTTGATTTGCCATTTTTCTGGGAGCATGGTGCTGATCCGGATTTCTTCTTCGCGCATTTTGTTGAATTTAAGCGTTTTTCGTTCGGCGAGAAGGATGAGGGTGACGGGAAAGATCTGATGAGAGCATTAACGATGGTTAAAGCACCGGAAAGATATTTATACCTTTTTGATCGGATGTTAAAGGCAAAACCCGAAGAGCAGTTTGAGATGCTTGTAGAAATTGCGAAGATTGACCCGGATCTCGTTGTTCGAAGGATGAGGCCTGACGTTGTGGCTAAGTGCTTGAAGACTATTCTTGAGTGCGGAGCTTCTGTCGAGGCGGTTTCGGAAATTTTGGATCAGTCTCAGATTGTGGCAAATAAAGAGCTTCTCGACGAGTATAAGTATAAGAGGGGGAAGAATAGGGTGAGGCCCAAGGCTCACTGACTGCCTAGTGGGGTTGGCGGCTGAAACAGTTATCTAGCTGCCTATTGGTGGGTGGCAAAACAACACGAACGCAAATTAAATTAACCCGGCCTGGTGGCCGGGTTAATTTTTTTGTGGGGGAGCGTGGTGGAGATAATCATATGATTCGCAAATATAATAGCTTTTTGTTTATGACGTTACTTTGTTATAATATGGGGAAATAAAAAAAAGAGTGTCGCTAGCTCCGTACAGTGCCTTGTTTCACTCTATGCTTTTATATTATCACAGTTCGTTCTTGAAGTCACGGATATCATTAAGCTTGTGTTTATTCGAAAATATTGTTTGGAGATTGACTTTATGGTTAATATTTGCTATTATTTATTTAAATAATAATTATTAAAAAGGAGGTATAAATGTCTTTCGATGTAGATACGAAAATGCGTGCCTTCAGGCGGGCTGGCGGTAGATGTGAATGCAGATCCAATAGATGTGAACACGTTGGAAGATGTCCGAAAACTTGCGAGAGCTTCAGTTTGATAAATGAGTTAAGGTTTGCTAACGGGGAGACCCCTTCTTTTCCCGGGTTTGAATTTCACCATATAGTTGCTGAGAGTAAAGGTGGCCCCAGTACTCTAGAGAATTGTGCCTTTTTGTGTGAAGAATGTCACGAAATGACTAGGAATTATGGGAGGTCTTGAGTGGATCGAAATAAAAGTAAAATAAAAAAGAAAGACGATCGCGAAGTATATGTTCTTATTGATGTGAGCAATATTCGCTCGGCGTGTTTAAAAAGTTGTGATTTTAATATCGATTTCATCAGGCTTTATGAATATCTAAAGAGAAAGTATGTCAGCCTTAAGGATGTGAGATATTATGAAGGTATTTCTTGTGATGATAAATCTAAAGAAAAAAAGTTTAAACTATTAGAGGAGTGTGGTTACTCGATTCGTTCTTTAAGGAGACGCTCCTATATCGAGCCGGCTTCAACTAAAACTTTTGCTTGCAAAAAGTGCAAGTGTAAGAATCGGGTACAAATACATAAAAAAGAAGTTAAAATGAAATCAAACGTCGATGTGTTCCTGGCGTCTGAAATGCTGGAGATTGCCTATGAGGCTAAGAAGCCTACCCATATTATTGTTTTCACGTGTGATGGTGATTATGCTGAGGCAATTAGGATTGCAGCTAAGAATTCAAAGATATCAATTACGGTAATTGCTACTCCGCCCATGGTCGGAAAATGGAAGAAGAATTCCTTATCTGTTAGGCTGCGTGAATTAAGGAAAAATACTCCTAGGTATCAATTAAACAATATCAATGATATAAAGGATGAAATAAAACAACTACGAAAATGAGAGCGGCTCCGAAGATACGCTCTCTAAGGTGGGGAATGCATCCCCTGTATCTTAATTATATCACGTTGTATTTGAATAGTAAATAGTACAGGATGGTTTTTGCATTGACTTTTCTTTTATTTTTCAAAAACCACAATAAGGCATGGCTGTGAATGTGGAACTAATGTGCCTCTGTTATTTTAAACATAAGCAATTGACGAAATGAGGGAAAGTGTGGTATTACTATAAGTGTATGGGCATATTTTTTGCCCCATGTGTGGAATAATCAAAATGACGAAGAAAAAAGTATTATTTGTGGCTACGGTGGACTCGCATATTGAGCTTTTTCATTTGCCGTTTCTTAAAATGTTTAAGGAACGCGGATATGAAGTTCATGTGGCGACGGATACGGACAAGCCGATTAAATATTGCGACAAGAAGATTTGCTTGCCGATAAGGCGGAGCCCGTTTCGGCTGTCAAATTTTAAGGCAATTCGTCAGCTTAAAAAAGTAATACTCGATGAGGGTTACGAAATCGTGCATTGCCACACGCCGATGGGTGGTGTAGTCGCGAGGATGGCTGGCAAAAAGGCCAGGAAAAACGGCACGCGGATGATTTACACGGCGCATGGATTCCATTTTTATAAGGGCGCGCCGGCACACTATTGGTTGATGTTTTATCCGGTAGAGAAGTATTTGGCAAAGTATACGGATACTTTGATTACGATAAATAATGAGGATTTTGAGCGAGCAAAGCGGAAATTTGGAAAGCGCTGTGCTGATATTCAGTATGTACCTGGAGTGGGGGTGGATCCGAAGAAGTTTGAAAAGAAGATGAGTGCAAAGGCGAAGTCGAAATTACGCGCAGAGCTTGGGCTTAAGGATGATGATAAAGTGTTGATTTGTGTGGGGCGGCTTGATAAGAATAAAAATCAGGGATTTTTGATTAGAGTACTTAAGGAGTTGCTGGAAAAAGATGACAAATATCGGTTGTTGCTAGTTGGTCCGGATGAACTTGATGGAAAATATCAGAAGTTGGCGAAAGATTTGGGAGTGTCAAAGGAAGTGTTGTTTTTGGGATTTCGTAAAGATATTCCGGAGTTGATGCAGATTTCTGATGTGGCTGTGTCTGCGAG
This sequence comes from Candidatus Saccharimonadota bacterium, assembly GCA_017619315.1. Classification (GTDB taxonomy): domain Bacteria; phylum Patescibacteriota; class Saccharimonadia; order Saccharimonadales; family Saccharimonadaceae; genus Nanosyncoccus. The sequence goes on along the minus strand of JAFZSN010000004.1, from coordinate 83,781 downwards.
TAAAAGGGAGGGGTTGCCGGTGAATTTGATCGAAGCCGGGATGGCAGGTCTCCCGATTGTGGCGCTGGATTGTAGGGGGGTGAGGGATGCTATTGGTGACAATGGGAAGTGCTCTACCGTAAATGACAGAATTTCTTTTGTTGAAAAAACAATTATAACAAAGAAGAATAATGATGCATATACAAAGTCAATGAACTATACGGATCACAATAAGTCTTCGTTTGGATTAGAAGTCATTTTGCGTGATATAAAAAGGGTATACTATGCTTAAGGATATTGGGAAGAGGATGATTATTAGATTAGATAAAAGCTTTAAAAACTCTAATGAATTTGGTAAAATTATTTCAGATAATATAAGAGTAAGCTTTTACGGAACAATAATTGTTTAATGAAATTTCGGGTATGAAGAAAAGAAGTTTGTTAATTGACCTAGCCGCAACAACTCTTTGTTTGAGTATTTCATTGTTCTGTTTAATAAACTGTGGGGATAATTATTTTTTGATGTTTCTACACCCGCTGTTGTTTTTGGTATTCTATTATGTTACATATAGAAGTATTTTTTTCTCCAGGAGAAGTGTTTTTAAATTTGCGCTGGGTATTGCTGTCTTTGTAAGATATGTTATAATGCCACTCCTGGTTGGTGTAGTTGGTTATTCTACATGGTGTCAAAACATTCCCTCTTCTTCTGATTATTTAGTTGCTCAGTTATTGATGATAGGCGAGATATTGATGATTACGCTTGTTTTTAGCATTTCTGGCCGTAGAGAGAAGGTCCCCGATGAGAAAAAAGTCATCATTGATAATCGTCCTGATTTTATTATAATTGTTTTCACAATACTATCGTTCATATTGTTTTTCGCGTTAAAGAATAAATATGGAATTAATCTACACATAATTACACCGAATGATGACACGCTTTTGATAAATGAAAGTAGTATAAAGCAGATACTGATAATGCTATTTAATATCGGCAAAACATTCTTATTCCTATTTGTACTTAAAAAAGTTTGTGCGAAAGAGAAGAAAACGGTTTTCGATATCCTTTTAGTCGTGTTGTTTGGTGCATTTAATGTTTTGGTTTACACTGGTACAAATAGGATGCAATTTATTATATCATTCCTTTGCAGCGTTTATTTAATTGTCGCCGTATTCCCAAAACTCAAGAGAAAAATGTTGATTATTACTCTGTTGTCGTTGGTTATGATTATTCCGGCAATATCCAGTTTTAGAAAATCTGAGTTATTGACAGTGGATAGTACGGTAAACAACTATAGTCAGTTAGCAAACGCCTATCTTGGTGGTGTTGATAATGTAGCTATATCAGTTGAGACCTCAAGAGAATTCCCGCAATACAGGCGTTTCGACAATTTTTTGTATGATATGTTTAGGGGGGTATTAGGGTTGAACATGTTTTTAAAGGGGGAAAACAACTCGAATCTTATGTCGTCTGAACTATACAATTATGTATATTTCGGACACAAAGACAATGCTTCTCAAATAATTCCTGTTGTTGGCCAAGGCTATTATTATTTTGGCATTATGGGTTTTTGGCTAATTGAGTTCGTCTTTCTTGTTTTAGGAATTAAACTGGAGGGTATATTTAAAAGAACTACAAACATCTACTATAAGTATACAATTTTGTTGATTTTGTTGAGGTTTTCAATAATGCAAGGTTTGTCTGGGACCATTTTGGCACATAGTATTTCGTTTGATTGTTTCGTCCCGTGGGCTATTATCGTTCTAAACGATGTTTTTACTAACAAAAAAAGGATTGGCTATGAAAAAGAACATTGTTAGTATTATTGTTCCGATTTATAATTCTGAGGATTTCCTGGAAAGATGTTTGGATTCGATCATGGCACAAACGTATGCCAATATTGAAGTAATATTGGTGGATGATGGCTCTGTTGATGAATCATTTGCTATTTGCAAGGTTTATGAGAAAAAAGATGTTAGGTTTAAAGCGATAAAAAAGTGCAATAATGGTGTTTCGTCGGCGAGAAACTATGGGTTAAAGCTTGCAAGCGGGGATTACGTCTGTTTCTTTGATAGTGATGATGTTGTCGAGCCAAATATGGTAGAAAGATTGTTGGATAATTTGTTGAGGCATGAAGCAGATTTGAGTATGTGTGGATATAATATCATTGATAATTGTAGGGTATCAGAGAAAAAACAAAAGATAGCTTCTTTCTTAATGCTTTCCAAGGAAGACTTCCATCGAAACTATAGGGTTTATCAGGGTTATTTATGGAATAAAATGTTCAAAACTGATATAGCAAAAAAGGTTCTTTTCGATGAGGATATTTATTGTTGTGAAGATGAGCTTTTTGTGGTGAGATATGTCGAATATTGTGCCGTATTCTATTATGACAATGAGTTATTATATAATTATTATATTGATGTAGCAAAGAGCTTTGACATCAAGAATGAGGACGATAAACGTATTACGCAAATCGAAGCTAAGCGTCGAGAACTCGATGTTTTAGAAAAATATGGCTTTAGTGTCTATAAAGATTATTATACGGGCTTCTTCTTAGCCATAAACGATATTTCCCATAAATGCAGTCGTCGGGTGGTCGATAAGAGAATAGTGGACAAGATGTATAAGACGCTATTATGTAGCGATGAAGTGGGACTCTCGTTAAAAATTTCGTTATATATAAAATATCGTTTTTTCTGGTTGTATGATGGCGGAAAAAGATTTTTAAAACATTTAAAAAGATAGGATGTGTAATATGAAAAAAATAGGATGTATAACTTATCACGCTTCGCATAATTATGGGTCATGCTTGCAGGCTTATGCCTTGCAGGAATTTGTTAAAAGAAATTTTGATTGTTCTTATGAAATAATAAATTTACGTACGGAGAATCAATCGAGGCTTTATTCTTTATGTTTTGACAAAAAAGGTTTAAAAAATATCATTAAATCTTTTTTATATTATCGATTCAAAAAGCAGCTAGTTAATAAATATGATAAATTCGAATCTTTCATAAATGAAAGGATAGACTTGTCTCCTACTTCTTTTAGCTCATTTGATGAACTAAATGCTTTTAAATTTGACTATGACTGCTGCATAAGCGGTAGTGACCAAATATGGAATACTTCTCCTGCCGACTTTGACTGGTCTTATTATCTTGGATTTATTGATAATTGCATAAAAGCTTCATATGCTGCATCTTTCGGTCCAATTGATCAAAAATGGGATGATAGTGTCAGGATAAGAGTCGCTTCTTTATTAAAAGGGTATGATCGTATTTCAGTTCGTGAGGAGGGAAGTCGTGATATTGTAAAAGGATTATTGAAAACTGAGCCCTCCGTAAATATCGACCCTACGATGCTGTTGAGTAAAGGGGAGTGGGATAAAATAATTAATAAAAAAAGGTATCAAGAGGGGGATTATATCTTTTTGTATGATTTAAAGAATAAAAAGGATACATATCGTATCGTAAAGTATATTTCTAAGGCAGTTGGGCTTCCGGTGGTTGTGGCCCAGGAAAATTTGAATACTGTAAGCAGCAATTTTATTAAACGGTTTGACGCTGGGCCTGAGGATTTTTTAAATCTAATTAAAAATGCTAAATTGGTCATATCTTCATCATTTCATGGTAGCGTTTTTCCGATTATTTTTGGTGTTCCTTTCTTTGCGATAGATGGAGGATCTGACTACCGAATTAACAATCTTTTAAGGACCCTTAGTTTGGAACATAGGTCTATTAACTCCGAAGATTATGCGAAAAAAATAGATAACGCTTTTAGTGTTGATTACACAAAAGCGCTAATTGTTTTATCTGATGAGAAAAAGAATAGTAGAGACTTTTTGAGCGCTGTAATTCATGGTGCGTAGTATTGGTTCGTTTCGGTGTTTGATCAATGTTGATGTATTTGTATTTCTGCAAAATTATGGTAAAATAATTAATGTGGTTTAGATGGAGAGATATCAAGTTTTAATGAGTAGAGCAAAAGAACTAGCATTTAATACTATAATAATTGGCATAGGTAATTTTGGAACAAAAGTGCTTTCATTTTTTTTGTTGCCAATATACACCTCTTGTTTATCGACTAAGGATTATGGCACTTACGACTTATTTGCCACGATAGCGGCTTTCGTGCTTCCGTTAGTAACAGCATTAATGGAAGAATCTATGTTTAGATTTTTGATCGATTGTAAAAATGATGAGGAAAAAACAGACGTTATTACTCATACGATGATATGCATAATGGTCGGGAGTGTATTATTTTCTCTTCTGTATTTGATCATTTGTTTGGTTTTTGATTTTGAGTATAAAGAGCTGTTTTACGGATTAATAATGTCGAATATTGTTGTCGCAATGCGCAATACGTATTTGAGGGGGTTGGGAAAGATCAAGCTATATGCGATTTTGAACTTTGTTTTAAGTGCGATGTTTGTTTTTTTGAATATATTGTTTATCGTTGTTCTTAAAATTGGGGTAACAGGTTTATTTGTGTCGAATATTATTGTTGGCGCAGTTTCTCTCCTGATGGTGATCCCAGTATTGTTCAGATATGTCAGAATAAAAAGGTTTAATAAGTTATTAATGATTGATATGCTCAAGTATTCTATCCCGTTAATACCGAACAGTATGTGCTGGGCAGTGATAAATACTTCGGACAGATTGGTTATCACGGCTAGTTTAGGGGCAAATGAAAACGGTATTTATTCTATTGCGAATAAATTTCCTTCCGCGATGGATGCAATTTACAATTTTTTCTACATTGCATGGAAGGAGAGTGCAGCTAAAACGGTGAAACATATTGATTCGAAAAGATTTTATATACAGATACACAATGCTCTTAGGAGAATTCTTTTTTCCTCTTTGTTGATAACAATTTGTGTTATCCCTTTAGCCTTTAATCTTTTGGTCAAAAATGATTATACGAATGCCTATATCTATATACCCGTTTTGTTGTTGTCTATGTATTTTGCTAATATGTCTGGATTTTATGGTGGAATTTTCTCTGCGTATAAAGATACGAGGATAATGGGTATCACAACGATTGTTGCCGCGTTGGTTAATATTGTGATAGATTTGACCTTGATTCATTTTTTGGGTTTGTGGGCCGCAGCGCTATCTACTGTTGTTGCGACTTTCGTTATGTTCGTTTATAGAAAAATTGCTGTCGAAAAATATGTTAGGTTCAAAACCGATATCAAGGAGTTGCTTTGTAATGTGACCATCTTAGCCTTAGTATTGGTGAGCTATTATTGTGCGAATATTATTATTACGATAATTGTTTTAGTGTTATGTGTGGTATATAGTATTGTAAGGAACAAAAAGCTGATTAAAACTATTCTAGGGAGGAGAAGGTAAAAATGACAATAAAAGAAATGATAAAAGCTTTGCCTGGAGCTAGCACAATAATTAATCAGATAACTGGAATCGAATTTTGGAAAGACAAGAGATTCTTTTATGGGAATTCGGTTGCGTCAAATAAAAATACTGCTAATCAACTTGAATATAAGCTTCTTACAGAATTACACAAACTAGAAAAAGGTTTTGGAGCTACGAACCAGAGGCCATTTGGTGTGACAAAAGTAAAAACGGTTATAAGATTATTGGATAGCAATAAGATCCCCAAAGAATCATATGCACATAAATTGGCGGAATCCATGCTCGTTTCTTATAAGGAATTGTATGAAGAAAACCAATGGACGGAGTTGGATCAGTATAAAAAAGTCTGTGATTATATTGATAGAAATCCTTGCAGAAAGACTATTGGATATGGAGCAAAAAATGTGGCGGCGAGTAGTTTAAAAACTATAAACATCGTCGAGTACGCTAGTTTTCTATCGCGAAGACACTCAACTAGAAGTTTTTCCGGGGAAAAGGTGTCAGATGTTGAAATCAAGAAAGCGATAGACGCTGCGATCCTTTCTCCTTCTGCGTGCAATAGGCAACCCTGTAAAGTGTACCATATTAAAAAAAGAAAAAATATATCATCGCTAAAGGCTATTTTGCCGGGGTTTAATCTATTCGATACGGACAATATGACCTTATTGGTGGTTACTTTTGACATGTCGTTTGCGCTTTTTGTGGGTGAGCGCAATCAGGGATGGTTTAATTCTGGGTTGTTTTCAATGAACTTGGTAAATGCACTCCATGCGGAGGATATTGGGACGTGCTTTTTGCAATGGGGGGAAAGGTTTAGTATAGAGAAAAAAGTGAAACGACAATTAGGGATACCTGATAGCGAAAGGATTGCTGTCGTAATCGCTTGCGGACATTATAAAAATAGGATAAATATACTGCATAGCGCTCGTCGACCTACCGATGAGATATATCGTACCGACTAGATGTCTTTTATTTCACCAGGATTTTAGTTGGAGACTGATTTGACCGTCGTCGCGATATGTGTTAAAATTATTTGAATGAAAATATTACTGTGCTCGGGTGTAAAATTGATAAAAAAAGATGATGAATACTATACGTCTTCTGATACTCATTATGATTATTTGAATAGATTCAAGATCCATGATAGTGATGAAATAATATTTGTTTGTCGTGAGATAGAGTCGAATGGTTCAACGAAAGATTTAGCAAAAGCGTCTGGTAAAGGTGTTAAGATTATTGGCATTGGCTCTCTTCGTTATCTCGCAAAAAGGGGAAATCGAGAACAACTAAAAAAAATAATTTTTTCTGCAGAATTGCGTATAGTAAAAATGCCATCTTTCATTGGAAGCTACGTTTGTCATGTTTTGAAAAAAAAGAACGAGAAGTTTGTCATTGACCTGGTTGGTTGTCCTTGGGATGCTTTTTGGAATCATAGTTTTTGCGGGAAAATTGTGGCTCCGTTTATGTTTGGGCTTACTAGGTATTTTGTTAAAAAAGCCGATGCTGTCATCTATGTAACAAATGCTTTTTTGCAGAGAAGGTACCCTACTGATGCTATTATACTTGGATGTTCCGACGTAATTTTAAAACAGCCAGAAGAAGCCGTTTTGAATAATAGGATTACTAGAATTAGAGGTTTAGAATCAACTAAAAAGATAACTATCGGGACTATCGGTGCAGTTGATGTGAGGTATAAGGGCCAAAAATATGTAATAGAATCTATGAGAAAACTCAAAGAGGCAGGGTATGACGTGGAATACCAATTAGTTGGGAATGGTAGCCCAGATCGATTGAAAAGAATCGCTCAAAAAAATGGCGTAGAGGATGAGGTTAGATTCTTGGGGTCTATGCCTCACGATGAGATATTTATTTGGCTTGACGGTATAGATTTGTATGTTCAACCTAGCGAAGTGGAAGGATTGTGTAGGTCGGTTATAGAAGCGATGAGTAGGGCATGCCCCGTCATCGTAAGCAATGCTGGAGGTAACCCTGAATTAGTTGATGGTAAGTATGTGTTCGATAATAGAAATTCTCGTCAATTGTTTGATAAGATTACCTCTTTGACTAAGGATAAGATGATCAAGATGGCTCGTGATAATTTTAATAATAGCATGAGATTTAATGAACAAGAACTTGGAAAAAAGAGGAAGAATTTTTTGAGGAGCTTATTAGGATCTAAATAATTTATTATTTAGCATGGAGCTATCGAGCTCTTTCTATTCTTTATAGTCCTACGAACTAGCTTTCCTGCTTGAAAATAACCATAAGCAGTTGCAAAAATTGCCATTTTGTTATAAAATAACAGGTAATAAAGCGTTTTTTATGCTTTTAAAAATGTAGAGTTAAATTGGAGCTTACACTGGCAAAATGGGTAGGAAAATTAGAGTTTTCTTCAACAAGAAGATACCTAGGATTATGGTCCTAGTGGCTTTTGATATTTTGGCTGTAGTGCTGGCTTCTATTTTGTCGCTTCTTATTCGCTTTGATTTTCAGCCGATTCCGGCTGATTTCTTGCACTCCATCACTTATTATTTACCACTTGATATTATATTTACTATTGCTATCTTTGCTTTGTCGGGGCTTTATACATCTATTTGGAAATATGCTTCTGTCTCAGAGTCCATCACTGTGGTGTGGGCCTGTATTGGGTCCGGGGTGCTTTTGTATCTTTATAAACATATCGCTGGGTTGCCGCTTCCGAGAAGCTTTTGGTTCTTGTATGCATTTCTTTTGATGTTCTTCACCGGTGGGGTAAGATTTTCGTATAGAATTGGGCGTACGGTGCTACATTCTTTTTCAAAGAAAGATCGATCTAAGAATACGATGATAGTTGGTGGTGGTGAGGCTGCGCGTATTCTTATTGATGAGATTAGCCGAAATGGTGAATATGGTAATACGCGGGTGCGCTGTATCATTGATGACGACAAGCAAAAACAAGGATCAAGAATTCGCGGGATTAAAATTGTAGGTAATTATCATAAGATTCAAGAATCCGTAGAGAAATATGGGATCGAGGAGATCATTATTGCAATTCCTTCCGCGAGCAAGGAAGATATTGCAAAGATTGTAAATGAGTGCCAGAAGACAAAGTGCCAGATTCAGATTTTGCCGTCCATGTATCTTACTATGAACCAAAAGACGAATAATATCGTTAAGCAAATTCGCCCGATTAAATATGAAGACTTCCTAGGTCGTGATCAAATCGTGGTAAATAATGACGAAATCACTAACAATTTGGCAAATAAGACTATTTTGGTGACTGGTGGCGGTGGTTCGATCGGATCGGAGCTTTGTCGCCAGATTGCAAAAGCTGGGCCGAAGCTCCTCATCATCTTTGATATTTATGAGAACAATGCTTACGATATTCAGCAGGAGCTTTATCGTAACTACCCCGATCTCAATTTGCAAACTATTGTCGGTTCGGTAAGGGATTACGCGAGGCTTGAGAAAGTGTTTATTAAGTATCGTCCGGAGCAAGTGTATCATGCAGCGGCGCATAAGCATGTGCCTTTGATGGAAGTGAGCCCGAATGAGGCGATCAAGAATAACTGTCTTGGTACGCTTAATGCTGTAAAACTTGCAGATAAGTATGGGGCGGAGAAGTTTCTGCTTGTCAGTACGGACAAGGCGGTCCGCCCGACTAATATTATGGGGGCATCGAAACGAATTTGCGAAATGATCGTGCAGACTTATGATAAGAAATCAAAGACTGATTATGTGGCGGTGAGATTTGGCAACGTGCTTGGTAGTAACGGTTCGGTGATTCCTTTGTTCTTGAAGCAGATTGAAGAAGGTGGGCCGGTAACGGTAACACACAAGGATATTACTAGATACTTTATGACAATTCCGGAAGCGGTGAGCCTAATTCTTCAGGCTGGGGTGTATGCTGAGGGTGGGGAAATATTCGTGTTAGATATGGGCAAGCCGGTGAAGATTTATGATCTTGCTAAGAAGATCATTCGTTACAAAGGTTACGAGCCAGGCAAAGATATCAAGATTAAGATTACTGGGCTTCGCCCGGGTGAGAAATTGTATGAAGAAATGCTGATGGATGAAGAGGGGCTCAAAGAAACGCCGAATAAGTTGATCCATATCGGTAAGCCGATTAAGATTGATAAGGATTTCCTCGGCAATCTTGATAAATTGATTGATTCGGCGGAGCATAATTTGGATGATATCAAGGAACGAACGGCGAAAATTGTTGATACCTATAAGGTGAAGAAGGGAAAGAAATAATGGCTGGAAAACGAATATATCTTGCTTCTCCGCAAATGCTAGGCAAAGAGCGCGAATACGTAAAAGAAGCTTTTGATTCTAACTGGATTGCGCCACTTGGGCCTTTCGTCACTAAGCTTGAAGACGAATTCAAAAAGTATATGCCGATTGGCAACGCTGTGGCTTTGTCTGCTGGTACAGCAGCACTCCATCTGTCGATTAAATTAGCTGGTGTCAAACCTGGTGACGTCGTGTTTTGTTCAAGTTTGACGTTTAGTGCCAGCGCAAATCCGATTATATATGAAGGCGGTACACCAGTGTTTATCGATAGTGAGCCTGATACTTATAACATGAGCCCGGTTGCACTTGAAAAGGCTTTTAATGAATATCCTCATCCGAAGGCCGTGATCATTGTCTCGCTATACGGGATGCCGGCGGATTTTGATAAGCTATTGCCGATCTGTAAGAAGCATAAAGTAACTATAATAGAAGATGCGGCAGAATCTTTAGGAGCTACATATCACGGTAAACATGTAGGGACTTTTGGTAAGTATAATATAATTTCGTTTAATGGGAATAAAATAATTACAACTTCTGGTGGCGGGATGCTTCTTACTGATGATGCTGAGGCTGCCGAACATGCCTTAAAATGGGCCACGCAAAGTCGTGAACCGGCACGCCATTATGAGCATAAAGAAATTGGCTATAATTATCGGATGAGTAATGTTTGCGCGGCGATTGGTTGTGGCCAGTTTGAAAATCTTGAGGACAAGGTCCGGATGAAGAGAGAAATATTTTATAGGTACGTTGAGGCATTTGATGATATTGACGAGATCCAGATGATTACTGAGCCGGATAGGATGAAGTCTACGCATTGGCTTTCTGTTATGGAGTTATCTAATGATAGTAAGGTGAAGCCAGTTGACATTATGGATGCGCTTGAGGCCGAGAATATTGAATCACGCCCGATTTGGAAGCCGATGCATATGCAACCAGTATTTTCTGAATGCGAGTTTTTTGCACACGATGACGAGCGTCCGGTCGCTGAAGACATATTTGCGAATGGGGTTTGTTTGCCGTCTGATACGAATATGACCGAGAAAGAACAGGAACGTGTAATTGCGATAATTAAGGGGCTGTTTGCATAATGTATCGTGGGTTTTTGAAAAGATCAATTGATATCATTTTCTCCCTTTTAGGATTGATTATCCTTTCGCCGATATTCTTGATTGTTTATTTATCGGTGATTCTTATCATAGGCCGTCCTGCATTTTTTAAGCAGGAACGTGTTGGAAAAAACGAACGTATTTTTAGGATTTATAAATTTCGCACGATGACTGACGCTAGGGACAAGGATGGCGCATTGTTGTCCGATGAAGAGAGATTGACTGGTTTTGGTAAAATGCTTCGTGCTACATCCTTGGACGAATTGCCGGAGTTATTCAATATCTTGAAGGGTGATATGAGTTTTGTTGGTCCGCGCCCTTTGTTGGTTGAATACTTGCCATATTATACGAAAAAAGAGCATCGCAGACACGACGTCAGGCCGGGCCTTAGTGGTTTGTCTCAAGTTAATGGGAGAAATCTTCTTGGCTGGGATGATAGACTGGCTATGGATATTGAGTATGTTAAAAAGGTGTCCTTTTTGCAGGATTTTAAGATTGTTTTTTCAACTTTTGTAGTTGTGTTTAAACGCTCTGGTATTTCTGATGGTGAAAGTGCTACAATGAAGACATTGGTTCAAGAAAGGAGCGGTAAACGTGGCTAAAGATGTAGTTGTTATAGGAGCTGGCGGACATGCAAAAGTGATTGCGGATATCGTTTTATGTTCCGGCGATAACTTGGTTGGTTTTCTTGATGATAATATCAAAAAGGGTGTAAATGTATTTGGGGAATATGAAGTTCTTGGGAGAATTGCTGATTCTGCAAAGTTTAAGGACTACTGGTTCATTGTTGCGATTGGTGATAATCATTTGCGCGCGAATATCGTCACTGGATTGAATGGTTTCAAGTGGTATACTGCTATACACCCTAATGCTGTGATCTCGGGTGCTGTTAAGGTTGGCGAAGGGACGGCGGTGATGGCTGGCGTGGTCGTGAATGCTGATTCGGTGATAGGTAAGCATTGTATTTTGAATACTTCTTGCTCGATCGATCATGATAATGAGTTGGGTGATTTTGTGCATATTTCTCCTGGTGCACATCTTGCCGGGACCGTTTCTATTGGGGATTATTCTTGGGTTTGCATGGGAGCTTCTATTATTAACAATACTGTTGTTGCTGAGGATGTCGTAATTGGTGCTGGCGCAACGGTGTTGAATGATTTGGATGAAGAGGGGGTGTATGTTGGTGTTCCTGCTAAGAGAATAAAGTAACACAATAAAACCCCTAGCTTTTGCTAGGGGTTTATGGAAGTTTCGAAAAGTTGCCTTTTAGCCGTATTTCATGTAATTGATTGTGGCGGTATATAGATCGATTATGACTTTTTCTATGTCTTCTGCGGTGATTATATCCACCACGTTGGCGGGGACTTTTGTCATAACTTTTTTAAAGATATACTCACCAATGCTGTTTTCTTCTATGCTTTGGAGGATGTCTTTGGCGGTTTTCCCGTCTTTTCGCAATTGATATATTGCATACTCATAAAGCGCAGTGCTTGGTCCGATGATACCTTTTGCTGCCTTATTGGCGACGTAATCGAGAAAGAATCCCTGCTCGCCCATTTTTTCGAGCTGTGTCCTGATTGCTATTGCGCGTTCGATATCTTGGCTGTTTCCGCTCTCATTCGCTTCTGCGGCTATTGTATAGTTACTCCAGAGCAAAGCAAGTTCTTGCTTGTCTAATCTTTTGAGGCTTTTAAGGAACTTACGATCTTCTTTTTCTGACATAATGTACACCTCCCCTTGTTCTTTTTTTGCTTGCATATATTATATACTGATTCATGTCGGGAATACAAGTATGTGGGGTGGTGGGGTTGTTTTGCATGGAAAACCCCCTAACTTGCGCTAGGGGGTTTAAAGTCGTTTGACTAGAAGACTCTGACCTCTTTGTTTTGATAGTATCTGAGGACTGGTGCTTTTAATTCCGTAGCAACATCATGAATGGTGCTGTCGGTAATCAGTTGCCGTGTTTTCTCGGAAATGAGAGGCATGATGTAGTCGTGGATGTATCGCTCCAGGTCGTTTTGCCTTATGTGACGAAGGAGTTCTTTGTCTTTATCGCCGAATCTGTTAAGTTCATAGAACAAGAATTCGAAAACTATGCCCCATGGCGTGATAACTCCTTTTGCCCCGAGATCTTCGACTTTTTCCAGGAATGGCCTTTGATCTTCAAATCGATCAATTCTCGCTCGGATCAGCCCGATGTTCTTATGCAGCTTCTTGTTGTTAGTGTCGTTGCAGATTTCCGATGCATAATAAGCCCATTGCTGGATTAATTCTTCGTAGCTCATTTTGTTGAGTCTACTCCGTGATAGCCTTCTGTTTGTTTTAACTTCTTTCATTTAAAGTGCTCCTCCCTTTTTAGAATGTATTTGTGTATTATACCATATTTGGCTGGGGTGGTGGTCTATGGGTTGCACTTTTGCATAAGAATTTTCTTGGGGTTGAGATTTTTGAGGGGGAGTGGTAGGGTTGTTGCGGAATAATACAAAGGAGTTTTTATGCCAAAAGAAACTATTCACGCCAAAGGCGTAGAAATTGGTATTTATACCGATGATTTTAAAAATGAGTTTATTTCGCTGACAGATATTGCGAGATATCAGAATGTTGACGATCCGAGGTTTGTAATTAGGAACTGGATGCGAGGGAGGGACACTATTGAATTTTTGGGCGTTTGGGAAGAACTGCATAATCCAAGTTTTAAACGTGCCGAATTCGGCACGTTTAAAGAGCAAGCTGGTGCTCATAGATTTGTAATATCCCCAGAGAAATGGATAAATAAAACCGGTGCAATAGGGATAATTAACAAACGAGGACGACATAATGGCGGTACATATGCGCATAGCGACATCGCTATGAGTTTTGCAACTTGGATATCACCAGAGTTTCAATTGTACATCATGAAAGATTACCGGCGGCTTAAGTCTGACGAGAACTCGCGCTTGTCGCTGAATTGGAATCTGAATCGTGAAATTAGTAAAATAAACTACCGTGTGCATACCGATGCTATCTTAAAAAATACTCCCTAGTTTTTGCTAGGGATGGACGGGTATTCCCGAATATAGTTATATTATAGCATAATCGTACTATTAATTGGAATCCCTTTATTTGCATAAGAATTTTCTTGGGGTTGAGATTTTTGAGGGGGAGTGGTAGGGTTGGTTTTAATAATTTGAGGAGATAATATGGCAAAAACAAATCAAGATAGCAAAAAAGCTAAGGACGGGTTAATCATTGAGGAGGGCATGCTGAGGGATAAGATCTATGTTATTCGTGGGCAGAAGGTGATGCTGGACTATGATCTGGCGGAGATATATGGGTATACGACGAGTGCGTTCAATCAGCAGGTTAAAAATAATTTGGAAAAGTTTGAAGGTGAGGACTTTATGTTTCGGTTGACCAGGGATGAGGTTGAATATTTCGTGAAGTCAAAGAATTTGACCACGACAGAGAATAATTATAGGGGTCAAAGCAACTTGAGATCAAAAAATTTGATTTCAAGTTGGGGTGGTGTTAGATTTTCGCCACGTGCATTTACCGAGCAGGGGATTTATATGCTGATGACCGTCTTGCGCGGGCCGCTTGCAGTGAAGCAGAGTAGGGCGCTGATTCGGATGTTCAAGGCGATGTGCTGCCGTGAAAAACCCCGAGCAGATGCTCGGGGCTTCATGAAATTTAGTTGAAGACAGCTTTGGTCCTGCTGGAGGTTCCCAGCCTGTACGTCATCTTTGAACTAATCATCTCAACGACGTCGTCGATGTCGTCTTCTGTGATCTGGTCGCATAAAACTGTCGGTATACGCGGCAATACTATGAGTTTGATGTAGTACTTCAGATTGCCCTGTGCCGCGCGATGGAAAATTCCTCTTTCGTCTTCGCCATTCAGATTGATGACATATGGTAAGTACTCGCGGAGTACGGTCCAAGGCGTAATGACACCCAGTGCTCCGAGCGCGTTTACCTTTGCGATGAAAGGTTCTTGGTTTTTATATCTGGCTATTTGCGCTCGAATGATTTCTGAGCGTCTATATATTTCAAGGTTAGTTCTGTCCTTGAAACCTTTGACCATGTAATCTCGCCAAAGACAAGCCAACTCGTCTTCGCTCATTTTGCGAACCATCTTGCAAAACTTGCGTTCAGCTGCTCTTTCTTTTCTATTCATGATAATGTGCACCCTCCTTTTTTATTTTATATATACATTATAACATAATTTCCTTATTTTGCCAAATATGTGGGGAGGTGTTATGATAATGGAGATATGGCTGACAAGAAAATAATATCTTTACCTGAACAGCAGAAGATTTTACTTGAAATGTTGAGGTTTCTGGATCGTATTTGTCGAAAAAACAAGATAAAATATTCATTGATTAACGCTTCACTAATTGGTGCGATTCGGCATCAGGGCTTTGTGCCTTGGGACGATGATATTGATGTGGTACTCACGAAAGAGAATTACGATAAACTAAAAAAGATCCTAGATAAGGAGACTGGGCGCTACCAAACTTTAAAACAGGGCAAAGGCGGCGAAAGATATGGTTTCTTGAAGTTGATAGATACACATACGCAGGCGCTCGAAAAGAACCGACCGAAATTTAATCCTAATTACGGTATCTATATTGATATTACTTGTTATTACCCTACTTCGGATGGCAAAAAAGAACAGTCAAAACAATTTAGGAAGCTGAAATTATTATTTAGTTTGTACCTAAGAAGGAAGATATTCTTCAAGGAAGAGCCACTTTCGAAGATTATCTTGTGTCTTGGGAAAAATGCGTGCTCCAAGATATTGGGATATAACAGAATTAATCGTAGATATAATAAACTACTTAATAAATATAGTGACGGCAAGAAATATGTGATTAGCAATTGGCCGGTTTATGGATTTGAGAATGAGATTCAGCTAGCGAAGAATACCGAAGAGTATATTGATGTAAAATTTGAGGGCGTGACGGTGATGGTGTTTAAGGAGTATGACGAGATTTTGAAGACCATTTATGGTGATTACATGAAGATGCCCCCGAAGAATAAGAGGGTTCCAAAGCACAATATAACGGCGTGGTGGAGGGAAGATTGATACTCCGAATGTACCCCTTACAACTCTTTACATTTACTAATATATATTATAATATATCATCTAGATATGAATAAAACGACGAAGAGGATTTATAAGGTGGTAGCATTGCTTCTTGCGGTGGCGCAATTAGTGGTGGCGACAATTTGTGTAGTATCACTTGTACGCATGGATTTTCTTGAGACATGGATGATTGTCTTGGCGGCGGGGGTGTTTGCGATATTATTTGTAATTTGTATCATGCCGCTCGTAGTATGGAAAAGGAAGAAGTTAATTCCGCTACGTATTATTTGTATGATTATATCAATTACCTGTATAGCTGGAGGTATATTTGCCCTGAGATATACTGATTCGATTAATGCATTCCTTGATAAGGTTAGTTTAACTGGGAACGGGATCGATCTGGCGTATGATGAGCTTGATATTACTCGCGATCCGTTTATTCTGTATATTTCGGGTAGTGATTCGCATACTAGCGTGGATGATCCAGATGCGCGGTCGGATGTGAATATTTTGGCTGTAGTGAATCCGGCGGAGAGCAAGATTTTACTGGTATCAATCCCGCGGGATACGTATGTACAATTACATGGAACTACAGGGCTTCGGGATAAGCTGACGCACGCGGGGTTGAATAATAATATTGAGCTTAGTAAAGCGACGATTGAGGATTCTCTTGGGATTGATATTAATCACGTGGTAAAGGTTGGTTTCGACACAGTCGTGAAAGTAGTGGACCAGCTAGACGGAGTGGAGATCTATTCCGATACGGCGCTTAATTTGCCGGCAGGTGGTAATGCGCCAAGTGGTAAAATGTGTAACTTCATAGTTGGTAAACAGAC
Organism: Candidatus Saccharimonadota bacterium; assembly: GCA_017619315.1. Taxonomy (GTDB): domain Bacteria; phylum Patescibacteriota; class Saccharimonadia; order Saccharimonadales; family Saccharimonadaceae; genus Nanosyncoccus. The sequence continues at coordinate 67,145 of JAFZSN010000004.1, read as the reverse complement.
CGTGGATGGTGATTGTGCGCTGAGATTTTCGCGGGAGCGTAAATCCTATGCGCGTGGCGATAAGCATCGCGGCGAGAATCAGCAGGAAGTCTTGACCGGAATTATAAATAAGATGATGGGGTCAAGAAGCTATTTGATGAAACTACCGGAGATTCTAGAAATTGCTGGCGATTCGTTCGAGACAAGCTTTAGTCGCGACGAAATTACTGATTTTATGCGGATGCAGCTAAACCAGCCGCGGGCGTGGGAGGTGGAATCGATCGGGCTAGATGGTGTGGGCGATATGCTGCCGACTTATACTTATGGTGAAGGTACGCCGCTTTGGGTGATGATCCCCGATGAGGATTCGCTCGAGACGATTAAAGCAAAAATTAATCAATATTTAGCTGTTTAAACCGTTTTTGGTTGTGGAAAAATTGGTTATTCTTTTTGTTGAGCAAAAACAAAGTTTTTATGCTTGCCTTTTTATATTGTTATGTTACAATATGAGAAGGAGTTATTTATGGACGAAATAAACATCAAAGAATTTTTTAGTTATTTGAAACATTATATTTTGTATTTTGTACTGATTATTTTGGTTGCTGTGGTTGGTGTACTCACTTACGACAAAATCTTCAAGAAACCGATTTATCAGGCTAATACTACAGTGGTGATTGCGAAGTCCGATACTAGCGATGGCACTGCTGCGTCCCTAAATGAAGTTAATGCTAGCCAGAAGCTTGCGAATACTTATAGCGAGATTGCGAAGAGTGAGCTCGTGATGAACCAAGTGATTGAGAATCTTGGTCTCCACATGACTGTGAATGAGCTTCGAAATAGTATCACTGTAAAACCGGTAACCGATACCTCTATTCTTAGTATTTCGGTGAGAGATTTGAATGCGCAGCTTGCGGCTACGATCGCAAATGAGATTGCTGATGTATTTGCTAAGCAGGTGGCGACAATTTATAAGATTGAAAATGTGACACAACTTAGCGTGGCGGTGCCACCGACTTCGCCAGCCAATAATACTTTGGTGCGCGATTTGATACTTGCGGTGGCGATTGGTGTGCTGCTCGTGGCGGGTATTGCGTTCCTTAGATTCTATCTTGACGATACTGTGAAATATAATGATGAAGTTGAGAAGAACATCGGTTTGCCAGTGACTGGACGTATTAGTAGGCATGAGACGAAGGGGAAGAGAGCGGCGAGCGAGCTGATTGTTGAGAACTCGCCGAAAGCAATTGTAAGTGAGAATATCAAGAGTCTTAGAACCAATTTGCAATTTACCGCCGTCGATGAAGAAGTTAAGTCATTCTTGATTACTAGTACTAATGCAGGCGAAGGCAAGAGTTTTATTTCATCTAATCTTGCGATTTCTTTTGCTCAGGCCGAGAAGAGAGTGCTTCTAATCGACTGCGACCTTCGTAAGGGACGACTTCACAGATTATTTGGCATTCCAAATACACATGGTTTATCTAATCTTCTGACTAATGATATTAGAAGCTGGTCTGATTTCGTTCATCCGACCAAGGTGAGTAATCTTGATGTGATGACTTGTGGTACTTATCCGCCGAACCCGAGTGAACTTCTCGCTTCTAAGAAGAATAAACGGTTAATGACTTCTCTCTTCTCGTATTATGATATTGTAATACTTGATGGTGCACCTGTTGGGGGCTTGGCTGATTCGGTGATTCTATCTAGCTTAGTGGACGAAACTATCATTGTGGTAAAAGATTCATTTACGAATAAAGCTGATCTTATTGCTGTGAGAGATACTCTAGAAAAAGTAGGCTCAAAGGTTGCAGGTGTGGTCTTTAATATGGTGAACCGCAGATCCACAAAGTACTACAACAATTATTACTATTATAATAATAATGATTCGCATAAAAAATGATTGATATCCATTCTCATATTATTCCTGGCGTAGATGATGGGGCTAGGAATTTCGACGAGAGCGTGGGGATTATTAAGGAATTGGCCGCGCAGGGCGTGACCGACATCATTGCCTCCCCGCATTTCGTGAATGAGACTATTTACGTGTCGCCGGCTAAGAGTAACAAGGAACTACTCGAGAAACTGCGTGGGTTCTTGAAGGATGAAGGTGTTGAGGTGAATTTGTATCTCGGGAATGAGATATTTATTGATGAGGATATTCTTGGACTTCTGAAGAAAGGTTTGGTTTCGCCTCTCGTTGGGAGTAAATACTTACTAGTGGAGCTTCCTTTCAGCGAAACTTCGATGAGCTACGAGGATATTTTTGCAAGTTTGCTTGAAAATGGATACAAGGTGCTTTTGGCTCATCCTGAGCGTTATCCGTTTTTCCATGATGATTATGAGAAATTAGTGGAATTATATAAAAATGGAGTTTTGTTCCAGTGTAATATGGCGAGCTTGGTCGGTAAATACGGGAAGAATGCGTTTAAGACCGTGCGGAGACTTGCGAAGGATGATTTCATCTTTGCATTTGGTAATGACGCGCACCATTTTGGCCATAATGGGTATGTAAAGGCGGCGATGAAGAAGCTTTCGAAATATTACGACAAGAACGGTTTGAAGCGGGTGCTTGAAGGCAACGCTAAGAAGATTTTGGCTTAGTAATTTTCCCCTTAAAAATTGTAGACTTTTAGGGGAAAGTATGTTATAATGAGGGGTAATATCAAAATAACAAAGGAGACAAATGAGTCGTATCGGAAAACAACCCATCGAGATTCCGGCGGGAGTGACAATCACGGTCGGCGATAGTGAAATCACTGTTGCAGGCCCGAAGGGTCAGCTCATTGTACCGGTCCAACCTAAAACAAAGGTTACGATCGATGGTAACGTGGCTACTGTCACCCGTGAGGATGACGAGCCAAAGTCTCGTGCTTGGCATGGACTCCAGCGCGCATTGCTTAACAATGCTGTGGTTGGTGTCACCAAGGGCTACGAGAAAAAACTAGAAGTTAACGGTGTTGGTTTTCGTCTTTCTGGCGGTGGTCAGGAGATTGAAATGGCACTTGGTTTTTCACATCCTGTGAAATACAAAGCTCCTGAGGGAGTCCAACTTGCTACCAACAAAATGGAAATCACTGTTTCTGGCATCGACAAGCAAAAAGTCGGTCAGGTTGCAGCTGAAATCCGTAGCCTCAAGAAACCTGAACCTTACAAGGGTAAAGGTATTAAGTATGTCGACGAAGTTATTCTTCGTAAGGCAGGAAAGGCGGGTAAGAAATAATGAATAAGGTGTTTAGAGCTAAAAGAACTCGTGCCAAGATTCATGGCACAGCAGAGAGGCCTCGTCTTTCAGTGCATTTTTCGAATCAACACATTATTGCACAGATCATCAATGATGATACAAAGGCCACTTTGGTATATGTTACTACTGTTGGTAGTAAAATGACTGGTACCAAGACTGAAAAAGCAGCTACTATCGGTACCGAAATTGCTAAGAAGGCAAAAGCCGCCAAGATCAAGAAAGTTGTCTTTGATCGCGGTTCAAGGATTTATGCTGGGCGTATGTCGGCGCTAGCTGATGCCGCTCGTAAAGAAGGATTGGAGTTTTAATTATGGCCGAGACTGATAACAAAGCCCCGAGAGTAATTAACAAGTCCGGCACCCTTAAAATGGATGATAAGGTTGCTGCGACTAAGCAAACTCGCGATATCTCCGGACGCAAGATGGATCGACGCAACCGTCGTGACCGCGTGCGTGCAGATGCGGGCAAAAAAGAATATGACACAATCACCATCGCAGTTGATCGCGTATCTCGTACTGTAGCTGGTGGTCGTAGAATGCGCTTCAAGGCATTAGTTGCAATCGGCAACCACAAAGATAAGGTTGGCGTAGGTGTCGCTAAGGGTAACGATGTGACGACTGCAGTTGCTAAAGCTGAGCGCAAAGCTAAGAAATCAATGATTACTTTCTCTATGGATCGTGAGACTATCTGCCACGAGACTCGTACTAAGGTTACTGGTGCTGACGTATTGTTGAAACCAGCAGCTCCTGGTACTGGTATTATCGCTGGTGGTACCGTTAGGTCTATCATCGGTCTTACTGGTGTAAAGAACTTGATTTCTAAGTCACTTGGTTCAACCAACAAAGTAAACATTGCTTATGCAGTGGTTGAAGGTTTGAAGCAACAGACTCCTAGAAGTAAATGGGTAGCGAACGAAGGTAAGCCAATGCCGGCTCCTAAGGCTGATAAAGCTGAAAAGGCTCCTAAGGCCGAGGCTAAGGCTGAGAAGCCAGCGGCTAAGAAAGCTGCTCCTGCTAAGGCTGAAAAGCCTGCTGCTAAGAAAGCTACTGCAGCTAAGAAGCCAGCCGCCAAGAAGGCTGCTGCAAAAAGCACCTCTAAGAAGGAGGACAAATAATGAAATACAATGATTTAGAAGTTAACAGAAACACCCGTCCTGCCCGTAAGGGTCGTGGTATCTCTGCTGGTCAGGGTAAGACTGCTGGTCGTGGTACTAAAGGTCAGAAATCTCGTTCTGGTCATCGCAAGATGCCAGCTGGATTCATGGGTGGTCAGCGTGCTCTTATGCAAGCTGTGCCTAAGCTCAAAGGTTTCAAATCTTTCCATCCAAAGGCTGAGGTGGTTTACACTGACAGATTGAACGATTTGTCGGGTAATGTAGACAACTACAAGCTTGCTGAGGCTCAACTTATCTCTTCACCATTTGTGAAAGTTAAGGTGATTACCCGCGGTGAGCTTACCAAGAAAATCAACCTTGAGACTCAATTTGCTTCGAAGTCCGCAGTTGCTGCGATCGAGAAAGCAGGTGGATCTTTCAAGAAAGTTGAAATCTTAAAGCGACCTGAAAAGAAAGCTGAATAAAGAAAAATGACTCCTTAGGGAGTCATTTTTTGTGCTATAATAAAGGGAATTAATAAGTGGAGATTCAGAAATGCAAGAAAAAGAACTAAAAACCAGTCCTGCGCAGCGGATAATTATTATCGTAATTGCGGTCCTTATGCTCGGTTCTATTATCGCGAGTTATGCAGCAATTGTGATTAGTGGCAACAATAAGTCTGATAGTACTTCTAGTACAGAATCTAATGTAGATGAAGCAAAGGTTGCCGAGCTTCAAGAAGCATACGAGGATAAAGTAGCAGAATTTTCAAAAGCTACAAAGGATGATTTCAATACCTTCGTGAAGTATAAGTCTGAAGTAAAGGCTTACAATGAAGCGGCTGCGAATGAAGGTGGTGTAGTAAAGAAGGATTTGAAAGAGGGAACTGGCTCCTCCGTTAGTGAAGATAATTATCTTGCATATTATATTGGTTTTTGTGCAGATGAAACCGTATTTGACTCCTCATTGGATAGTATGGACGATCCGACCGGGTTTACCAGAGCTCTTGATCCTTCAGTAGGGCTAATTGAGGGCTGGGGTCTTGGTGTTGACGGAATGAAAATTGGCGGCGTAAGAGAGATCACAATCCCGCAGGAGCTCGCATATGGCGAAACACAAGAGATCTGTGGTGGTACAAGTAAACCTCTTAAATTTATCATCATGGCGGTACCGAGATCTGACTCTTTGGTAAAACTAAACAGCGAGCTCGAGGAAGCATATCTACGTTATCAATATGCCATGTACGGAATGGATTATGATGACGTTGCTGGAGCTGAAGAATAGAGACTAAACGTGAAAACATTTTTCTTCTATGATTTGGAAACTTCGGGACTAAATCCTAGAGAAGATAGGATCATGCAGTTCGCTGGACAGCGAACCGATCCTGATTTAAACCCAGTTGGGGAGCCGGTGAATATTCTAGTCAAGATGACGGACGACGCTTTGCCGAGTCCGGGTGCGATTAATGTGACCGGTATTACGCCGCAGCAGACTTTGATGGATGGCATGAGTGAGGCGGAGTTTTGTAAGTATGTCACGGAGGAGATATTTACGCCGGATACTTGTGCTGTGGGTTATAATACGGTGCGGTTTGACGATGAATTTATGCGGGCAATTTTGTGGCGGAATTTTTACGATCCGTATGAGTTTGAATGGAAGGATGGCCGGAGCCGTTGGGATATTTTGGATGTAGTGAGGCTGACTCGGGCGCTTCGCCCGGAGGGGATTGAATGGCCTTTCCGTGAAGATGGTGCGCCGACAAACCGACTTGAATTAATCACGAAACTAAACGGTGTGTCACACGAGCATGCGCATGATGCTTTGTCGGATGTATATGCGACCATTGCGGTAGCTGGTTTGATACGCGATAAGCAGCCGGATTTGTTTAAATTTTTGTATGAGATTCGTAATAAAAATGATGTGAAGAAGCTGGTGAATCTCGACGAGAAGAAACCTTTCGTCTATGCTTCGGGGCGGTATTCGAATGAGTTTAATAAAACTACGGTGGCGTTTCCGATTGCGCCGGCCCGGAATGGGAATGTGTTAGTATATGATCTTCGTCATAATTTGGCGGATGTTGAGAAGACGTATCCAGTTGTGAAGGAACTTTGCCTTAATAAATGTCCAGCGGTGGCGCCGATTGGCGTACTCGAAAAGCATGACGGTTGGAAGAAGATTGGATTAACGAAGGAAATTGTAGAGCAAAATTTGCAGGAACTATTGAAGCATCCGGAGTTTGCAGAACAGATGAGGACTGAATACGAAGCGCGGCCTGAATTTCCGAAAGCCGTGGAGCCTGAAGCGGCGATTTATGAGGGGTTCTTGAATGATAGTGATAGGATTAAGGTGGCTGCCGTGCGAAATGCGGATAGTATGAAACTAGCCGACTTTAATCCGGAGTTTGATGACGAAAGACTGCCGGAATTGTTATTGCACTATAAGGGCCGGAACTTTGCGGAGTGCTTGTCGGAATCGGAGATGGAGAAGTATGAGGAATATCGCAAAGCTAGGCTAGATCGTCAGATGTCTAGATTCGTAAATGAGTTGAAGCTAGTTAAAGACAAGTTTATAAAAGACGAACTAATGCTTTATGCTGAATCGTTGATGTAATTAGTATTTGACTGATTTGATAGCTTTTTTTAGTGCGTTGATGGATTTTTGCAATTCTACGCCTTCGTGTTCGGAGAGTTTAAGATCTAAGCGGCGGACGACACCTTGGCGGCCGACTACTGATGGAAAGCCGAATGAAGCGTCGCTAAATTGATCATAGGAAGAGACGGCGAGAACGCGCATTTCGTCATTCAATATACAGTTAATGATTTGTGTGACGCAGTCGGCGATACCGTAATAGGTGGCGCCTTTCTTTTCGATAATGTCGTAGGCTTCGTTCTTGACGAAGTCGGAGATATCGTTACGAACTTTGCGGTCTAAGAGTTCGGTGATTTTTTGGCCGCCGATGTCGGCGAGAGACCAGAGGGTTAATTCGGTATCACCGTGTTCGCCGATTTGGTGAGCATGGACGGATTTTGGATTGATATTTAAGTAGCTTGCGATGCGGGAACGTAGTCTGGCGGAATCAAGGACGGTGCCGGAGCCGATGACTTTCTCGGCTGGGAGCCCGGAAAATTTCATCGCATAATAAGTTAGGACATCCATTGGGTTGGTGACGATGAGGAGAATGCCATCAAAGCCGCTGGCCATGATTTGATCGATCATACCTTTCAAAATGTTGACGTTTTTGGCCAACAGATCTATGCGGGTTTCGCCCGGCTTTTGATTGGCGCCGGCAGTAATAACTACGATGTCGCAATCTTTGGCGTCTTTATAAGTGCCGTTTTTGATTTTGACGTAGCTAGGCGATACGGCCAAAGCGTCGCGAAGGTCCATAGCTTCGCCTTCGGCATCTTTGGCGATGATGTCTGTAAGAATTATTTCGTTAACAGCGCTGCGCTGGTTGATCAATGCAAAAGCAATGCTCGCGCCAACATTACCCGTCCCAACGATCATGATCTTATTATTGTCCATAATAATATTATAGCATAAGCATTTTAATTTGGTATAATGAAAATATGAAAAAGAGTATTAGTTTTATTGGGTTAGCTGGAATTTTTCTAGCTGTTTTTGGTGTGGTAGCGCCTGCAAATGCTGCCTCGGTGAATGATTTTTATTTTAGCGATTTCACTGGTGACTATTATTTATATGCAGACGACGAGGGTGTGTCGCATCTTAAAGTGACGGAAAGCGTTACGGCTGAGTTTCCGGACTACAATCAAAACAAGGGCATTTGCCGGCAAATTCCGTTTACGAACCAAAATGGCAAGAATCTAGTACTTCCTAATCTTACGAAAGAAAATCTTACTTTGACTCGTAATGGTAATCCGGAGCCAATTTATAGTATTGAGCGTGAGGGCGATTACTTTAATGTGTGTACCGGTACGGAGGAGTACGTGCTAGGGTCGCAGACTTATGTATTTCAATATGAATTTGATAATGTAGTGACGGAATTTGCTGAGAACGATCGGATATTCCAGGAATTATACTGGGATACGAATGGAAATGGTTCGGTGCAGAAGTTCGACAAAGTGACAGCGAAGCTTCGTTTTGAGGATAAATCTGTATGGACGGGGGATAGTTGGTGTTATGTGGGGAAGTATGGTGAAAATGGTCAGGAGAGATGTACTATTACGAAGACTGATGATGGGGTAACGTTCCAGGCTGAGAATTTGACGATGAAGGAGAATTTGACTTTTGATGTGGAGCTAAAGGAAGGGTCGTTTGTGTTGCCAGCACCGAAAGACAACTATGGTTACGTATGGATGATTACTGCGCTTGGTGTGCTTTGTGCACTTCTACTATTATATTCTGTGCGTAAGTATATGAAGACGCGGGGTAAAGCGAGTTTTTATAAAGGGATTTTTGTCAAACCGGAGTATCAACCTAGCAAGGATTATAGTATTTCTGAGTTGGCCGAGATATATATTGGTGAGAAGAGGGATATGAAGGTAGCGATGCTGCTTGATATGATTGTAAAGCATCAGATTCAATTGAAAAAAGATGAAGATGGGAAGAAGTGGGGCATTATTGTTGATAAGCTCGATAAAATTCCTGAGGAAAGCATCGATCTTCTTAGTATTTTGAACGGTGGGACTCGTCCGGCAAATGGCGATACGATTAAGATTGAGAAGCATCGTGCGAGCAATAGACTAGTGACTTTGAAGTCTTCGATGCAGAGTAAGATACTAGGTGATCTTAAGAAAGACGGCCTGGTTGAGAATAATTATACTATGGGGTATAGCGGGAATAGGGGGCTCGGAAATGTACTATCGCTCGTGTTTGTGTTTGTGCCGGGTGCGCTCCTTATGTTGATGTTTATTTTCCCGTTCCTGACAGATTTCTTTGGGATGTCTATTACGGCGGGGCAGAATATGATTTATGAAGATGAGTTTTTGCCGACAGTGATCGTTATGGTTACGGCCACGATTGTTATTTGGGCTTCACTTGGTACTGCTGCTGAACGATATATTAAGCATACCGAGAAAGGGCTTGAAGCCTCGCGCTATATGGATGGATTGAAACTTTATATCAAGATGGCTGAGGCTGAGAGAATGGAGATGCTTCAAAGCGTGAAGGGTGCCGATACGTCGCCGAAGGGGATTGTGAAGTTGTACGAGAAGTTATTGCCTTACGCGGCAGTATTTGGGCTAGAAAAGAGCTGGATGGATGAAATGAAGCAATACTGTGAAGTACAGGAAGTCGAGGAGCCGGATTATTTGCTTGCTGGCATTACGGCTTCGGAGATTGCTAGAACTATGCAGAATGCTTCGAACTATATTTCGAATGCTACTGTCATGAGTAGTTCAGGCGGTTCATCGTCGTCTGGGTTCTCTGGCGGCGGAGGCGGTGGATTCTCCGGCGGAGGCGGCGGAGGCGGTGGTTTTAGCGGTCGTTAGATTCGCTAAACTGTCTTTGATTTTTTGAAAAAAGTGTGGTAGTATATAAGCATAAGCAAGTTATTAATTTTAATTTTGAGGTAACTAAACATGGACCCAACAGACAACCAAATACCAACGCCAGCACCAACGCCGGCACCAACACCAGCGCCAGAACCGGCTGCTCCGGCATCTGCGCCAGCACCAGCACCAGCTGCGCCTACAGCTCCTGTAGCGCCTGCTGCACCGGCGGCTCCTGTAGCGCCTGTTGCGCCTGCGGCACCAGTTGCACCGGCTGCTCCAGTTACCCCTCCGGTTGTTCCTGTTGCTCCTGTTAACCCCGTGATTACTCCTGCCAATCCGGTTGTGGGGCCAAGTAGTTTTAGCATGGGCGCTACTGACCCAGTTATGGCGCCAGAGCCTCCTAAAGCTCCGGATCCTGTTGAGGAGGAATTGAAAGCTCCAATGAAAGCTGCTGCTCCTGTTCCTGGTTCGATTGGTTCTGCTGTTTCGGGTCCTGCTGCTGATACGGCCCCAGCTGCTGATGCTGCAGATAATCCATTTGCACAAGATCAAAGCAAAGCTCAGAGTGTTTCGTTTAATGATCCAGCTACTCAGCCTGAGCCTGGTCAAGCTGGTGGCGCGATGCCAAAGAAGAAAACTAGCAAGACTACATATATTGCTTTGATATTTGTGTTTGTAGCAATTATAATTGGCCTCGCTGCAGTCTTAGTGCTTCAACTTGGTGGCGATAATAATAGTAGTTCTAGTAGTAGTGCAAATTCAAATACCCCAAGCAACAACCCGGCTCCGGAAGTTGTTGAAGAGCCGGAGGATACAACTGATCCTAATGCCGTTAAAAGTTCTATTATATGTACTACATCGCAGGCCAGTGCGGAAACTGGTATTACCACTAATACAACAAACAAGTATATCATTGTAGATAATAAGATTAAGGAAGTTGTTCTTACGTCTGAGGTGATTGGGGCTGAGGACGAATCTGCTGCTCCTGTAGAACAAGTTCTTTCTTATACTGAATATGTCGCTTATCGCCAGGATTCTACCAGCGAAAGTAATGCCCTGATTGCCGATGATGGTACTCTCAAAGTCACTCCTCTCGCTTTTGCTCAGGATCTTGAAAATGAGCTTTCTGCGGGCGTTACTGCCGACACGAAAGTTGCTTGTACTACCTCAGAAGAGTAATAACTCTTGTTTTGCTTGCTTAATTTATAGAGATATTGTACAATATTTTCATGAAAAAGACTTATATTACTACGGCTATACCATATCTTAACGGTAAGCCTCATGTTGGGCATGCGGTTGATTATTGTTTGGCTGATGTTTTTGCAAGGTATTCGAGATTAAAAGGTGACGAAGTAAGATTCCAGGCCGGTGCCGATGAACATGGTAGCAAAATCTTCAAAAAAGCAGAAGAACTTGGTGTCCCGGTTCGCGAGCTTGTTGATGAAAACGCGAATTCTTTTAAAGATTTTATCGCGAAACTTGGTGTTTCTTATACTGATTTTATTAGAACTACAGACGATGCACACGAGAAAAGGGTGCAGGAGATTTGGAAGAGATTAGAAGACCATATTTATAAAGCAAAATATGATGGTTGGTATTGTCCTGGTTGTGAAAGATATATTACTGATAAGGAATACAAGGAAACGGAAGGCGTTTGTCCGGATCATCAAAAGCCATATGAAAAATTAACGGAAGAGAATTATTATTTTAGGATTAGCGATTTTAAGGATCAGATCAAGGAGGCAATAGAATCCGATGAACTATTAATTCTGCCGGAGTTTAGAAAGCTCGAGATGTTGAAACTTCTTGAAGAGTCACCGGATGTGTCTATTTCTCGTCCAACTTCGCAACTCACTTGGGGTGTGAGCGTGCCGGGAGATGATTCGCAAGTTATGTACGTGTGGATTGATGCGCTCTCGAATTATTTGACCGTATTAGGCTACCCTGATGACGAAAAATATGCCGATTGGTGGCCGGCTACTGTCCAGTTTGTTGGTAAAGATATCTTGAGATTTCATGCGATTATTTGGCCAGCAATGTTGCTAGGTCTTGGCTTGCCGCTTCCACGCACGATTGCGTCTCATGGAATGGTGCTAATTAATAACAAGAAGATGTCTAAATCAATTGGTAACGTGATTGACCCGGTGGACGTGCTGGATAAATACGGACTTGATGCGTTTAGATATTATTTCCTGCGCCATATCGATACTTTTGCTGACTCTGATTTTACTTGGGAGAAATATGATGATGCCTACAACAATGAGCTTGCGAACGACCTGGGCAATTTGGTACAGAGACTCGCGACCCTTGCTAAGAAAAATGGTATTAAGAATGTTAGTTTGTCGAATGATTATGAATTTTCAAAAGAATATACTGATTTGATGGAGAATTATGAATTCTCGAAAGCATTTGACCTTGTGTGGGGTAAGATCCAGGACCTCAATAAAAAGATTGATGATGAGAAGCCGTGGAGTTTAGCAAAAAATGGCGAGACTGAGAAGTTGGAGAAATGCATGAATGACTTGATCGTGGGGCTTCTTGCTGCGAATTATGAATTGTCCCCATTCCTACCGGATGCGTCGGCTCGGATTTTCGAGGTATTTGACTCGGAGATTACGCCGCCTGAAACACCGCTTTTCCCAAAGCAATAAAAAATTCCCCCTTGTGAGGGGGAATTTTTGTCTAGTTTTTATTCTTCGCAGCTGCCGGACAATTTGGCTGTGAAATCTGACAGGTAGAAGCCGATTACGCCACCGATCATTGGGATAATTGCATAGGCTGAAAGAGCCTGCAATATACCACCGATGATTTCGCCGAAGCTGTCGCCTGCGGTCGGGAAGATTTGGAACATCATCGCGAGTGCAGGGTTAAAGATAAAGTTGTTGTTTAGACCTAGGAATGCTGCCGAAACAACATAACCGAGTACCATAGCGAGAGCAATACCGCCAGCTACGATAGCTGCAAAGGTAAAGACACTGCGTTTGTATTTAAGGGCTCTTGCGAAGAAGAATGCAATGATTGCTCCGCCGAGAAGCTCCAAGATAGCTACGACCCAGAAACCGTTTTCTGCGATTGCAGACATGGTTGGGATTTCGTAGGCAGTTTCACCTCCAGCCAAGTGGAAGGCGTTGAAGATGAGCCAACCGAGCCATGCACCGATGATTTCAGCGATGATATACATAATACCACGTACAACTGAAAGACGGCGGGAAGCCATCATACCGACTGATACTAGTGGGTTAAGGCAAGCGCCCGAGAAGGCGTAAATACCGGCTAGAATCGCAATGAGCGCAATTGCATATGTAGCAATTGTGTGAAGCCCCATTAGTGATGCAGCGAAGAATAGTAATGCGATAAGCATAGTACCAATTACTTCACCAAGCAAAGAACCGTAGAACTTAGGGTTCTTAAATACGGTAAGAAAACTTTCGTTGCCTTCATATTTTTTAGCAAAGAAACCGTAAAGACAAGATTTGCCTTCGCACTTTTTTGCGGTAGAAGTTGCTTCTACTTTTTTGGTTTTAGGAGCCTCGATTTCTGACTTTACTGCAGGTTTCGCGGCAGTTTTTGGTTTAGTCGTCTTAGCCTTCGCAGAAGACTTTGTGGACGTTTTCGACTTTTTGGTCGCCATATTCCTCCTTTAATTGTATTTAAATTCATTATAGCACAAATATTATGCTATAATGAAAAATAATATTAATTTATTTAGGGAAAAATATGGGTGTAATTGTAAATAAAAACAATGAAGGGGAAAATGAGCTGTCGCGAAGGATAAGTGCGGATTTGCGCGAGAAGGCGATGGAAGCCTCGAAAGACGAGGATAAAGAAGATGATGTTGACCTTGTGGAGGATGCAGAATATATGAAGAATCTTAAGAAAACCGGCAAATTTGGCTGGGTTTGGATTGTGCTAATCGTACTTGCGATTCTTTCGATTATTTCGATTATATTTATTTAAAGCATAAGTGTTGTATAATATATAATATATGGCTGATGGATTAAAGAAAAACGATCCGTATCGTGAGATGGAAGATTCGCGGAAGTCTGATATTACTCCTGGTTTTGTAGGGGGGAATAAATCTGACGCAGCTAAAAATGAATTAAATAACCTTGAAGCTGATGCCGCTGATCAAGATGGTGAAGGGGGACTTTATCGTGGTGGCGGTGGAGTACTTGGTGCAAAAGAAAGAGAAGAATCTGGTGGTGGATTATATAGGGCTAGTGTAGGTAAAGGCAAGGGAAAAGGTAAGGGTAAGGGTAGGTTCACGATTTCCGGGAAAGGGAAAGGGTTATTGTTCGGTTTGATTTTTATGGTTTTTGGTGTTGGCGGCGCGATGTCATTGACGCAGTCGTTCCAACCTTTTAGCCTGGTGGCTAATTTGGTGCAAGAACATAATTCAATGCAAACTTCTGCATCATTGCGTTCGGCGTCTTTTTTCAAGATGCAAATGAATCCTGCTGGCAGGAATGTTCCTGATGGTGTTAACGTCAAGAACCCGGTTAAGGGCCGGATTTTTAGTTCTGATACTTTTACGGTTACTAAGGATCAGGCGAAGAAATTGTCAGTGCAGGGGATTGAGTATGACGATGATTACAAATATGCTGATGGGGCTAAATCTGCGCGTGTGTTCAAGTATTTTGATGACGAGGGGAAACTAATACTAATTGCCGCTGATTCTAAGGTTGCAAGTGAGATTGGGGACGGGGCGGTAGATTTTAAGTCTTACTATGCCAATAATGATGGTTTTTCTAGTAAATATGATTCTGGTTCGATGACCTGGCGGGGTGCGATTGCGAACTGGTTTGGAAGTTTAACAAAAAAGTTTTTGCAAAGTAATAATTTGACCCGTAATATGTTTGAGAACTATCGTAAAAAAGTTGAAGAGGCAGATGTTGAGAATAGAGGCAAAGTGGCGCAGGATATACTTGCTGGTAGAACCGATGAGGTTGAGGGTGGGTCAGTAAAACGTGTAGATATCAATAAAACCGAAGATGGTGATGATGTTGATTTTTCGTCATCTGAAGCAGAAGAGAAAATTGATGGGTTTAATCGTAAAAACATGGTTGATCCGTCTGAGGCGAAAGCCAAGATTACTAGTGTTGCTGACAAGGTGACACCGAAAATCTCCGAAACTGCTGATAAGGCAGTCGGGAATGCCTCTCAGGTTGTGAATGTTGCTTGTACGGTAATGAATGTGGTGGGTGCTATTAGTTTACTGGTTTCTGCGAGTGAGGCTTTGCAGATTATTAATCTAACTACTGGGTATTTTGAGACCGTTGACAAGACGAAATCTGGAGATGGTAGTGATGCGCCGATCAATGAACTCAGTAACGCTCTAAATGAGAAGGTTGAGAATAAGAATGAAGTTTTGGAAAAGACAGGCGTGGCTTGGAATGATAATGATCAGATGTCGAATTTTGTTAACGTCAATACTACTTCTGATACGGCGGATGGTATTAAAACATTGACTACAAAAGAGGTTACGACGAAGAAGTCTGCTATGCAGTCTAGCGCAGTTGGGGCGTTGTTTGGAAATGGTAAAGTTGACACTAATGATGCAAGCGTTCAAAGCTTTAATATGTCATCGGGGCTGAATAGGATTTTGGGTGGGCTTGGTACTAGTATGACTATGTTTAAGACTTGCGCTTTGTCAAAACTTGCTGTTAGTTTGGCGGGCGGGGTCAAGGATGCTATCGAGGTGGCTGCTTGTATTGCGAGTGCAATTGGTGCGCCATTTACATTTGGCGCTTCGCTTGCTGGTTGTGGTCCTTTAATCTATAATACGATCAAAGGTATTGCTACCGCGGTGGCTATTGGCATTGTTGTTTCGGCCGTCGTCGGTGTAATTGCACCTATGGCTGGTAAAGCGCTGACTCGTGATCTGGTGTCGAATATAGGAGGGGAGGATCTTGGAAATGCACTTGTGTCGGGGAGCCTGATGTATCAGGGCGGTAATCATAGAGCCAATGGTGGCTCCTTGTCGAATCGAGAAAAATACATTGCCTACGCTGCCGAACAGGAGAAAGTGATAGCTCAGAATGCGAGATATGAGAGGTTGACGCTCAGCCCGTTTGATATGACGTCAAATAATACGTTTATGGGAGTATTGTTGACTAAGCTGATGAGTTTCGTGTCATCTAGTACCTTGATGGATGTCATAACGGCGAGTAGTTCGGCGGTTACGTCTTCGGTTGTCGCGATGACGCCGACGGCTTCAGCTTATGATATCAATGAAACTTTGCCGACTGAGGAAGAATATGAGGATACCTGTCCATACCTTGCTTCGATTGGCGCAGTTGGCGATGCGTTTTGTAACCCTTACGTAGTTACAGATACTACCACGATTGAAGCCGATCCTCTTGCTATCGTTAATGTGCTCGATAATAATTTTGATGGCGAGACAAGTGATGGTAATGTGGTGATTGATAATGATTCTGATTTGGCGAAATACATTACTTTCTGCGATCAGCGTGAGTCAGCCTTTGGGATTGCTGATCAAAATATTGTTAATGCCGTGACTGCTGGATCGACTGGTAGCTCGGTGGCTGATTCGGCGATCGGGGCAATCCCTGTGATTGGTGATGCGATCGATGTGGTTGGCAATTCGACTGCGGTGGCGAATGTGGGGTATGTGGGCGGAGAATCCTGTGTAGCCGGAAATACAATTGACCAAGAAAATGCAGCTTTTAGCGCTTCACCGGGGTGGGATACGGCTAAATACTACCAGAGATTTATTGAAGATCAGGCTTTGGCAGAATCGATGGGATTGATTGAACAATCTGCGGTTTCGGCCTTCCTTGATGAGTACTACGAAGAAAATCCTTTGGATAATTCTTACGAAGGAATGTTGGCTAGGAAGTCAGGACTTGATAAGGATACTGTGGTTGCTCTTCTCGATATTATTGATTATGGTAATTATATCGCGGAGTATGATCCGACAGAAAGGTATACTTTTGGCGAACCGGCGGTCGAGGATGATGGTACGCTTCTATTTGATAATGAAAATACTTTGGCTTCTGACGTAGTGCTTCTGAATGTTATTTCCTTTGCTGATGTTCGAAATCGTAGTTTTGCGGCTTAGCGTTCAGATTTGAAGTGTTTTGGAAAATTTGGCATTTAGGGGTATAATATATATTACGTATGGTAGATGTTGATAAGCTAAAACAAGAATTAAAAAAGATAAACGATGAAGCGGCAAAAATCCGTGAGATGGCGCCGGAGAAGAGAGCCGAGTTCGGTCGCATGATTAATGCGAAGCGAAATGAGATTCTTAGTGCGATTGCTGAAGCGGAGAAAGCTGCAATCAATGAGGACTCGGTTGCTATTGATATTACAGCATGGTCGGGGACGAATGAGCCCTCGCCAGAGTTTTATCCTGCAGAGATGGGTTCAGCGCATCCTTTGATGAAGGAGCTTGACATAGTGACATCAATTTACCGAATGATGGGGTTTGATGTGGTGGAATCGCGTCAGCTTGATGATGAATATCATATGTTTGATACTTTGAATTTCCCAAAAGAACATCCAGCGAGAGATGGTTATGACACTTTCCGAACTGAGGAAGGTTTGATCCCGCCAGCTCATACATCTACGATGCAACATCGCGTATTGAAACAGTTTAAAAGGAATTTGGACGAAGACAAAGCCATTTCAGTGGTGGTGCCGGGAAGGGTTTTCCGTAACGAAGATGTTGATGCGACACACGAGCATACTTTTTACCAGTGCGAAGGTGTGTATGTCTCGTCGGATTGTACTATGGGACAGATGCTGGGGATTTTGCGTGAATTTTTTGAGAAATATTATGGACAGAAACTAAACATTAGGACGCAGCCTGGATATTTCCCGTTTACGGAGCCTAGCCTCGAATTTATGATTGAGAAGCCACGCGATCTTGGTGGCAAGAAGGGTGATTTCCTTGAGATGCTTGGGTGTGGGATGATTCATCCAAATGTGCTTAAAATGGCAGGGATCGATCCAAGCAAATATCATGGTTTTGCCTGGGGTGGCGGGATTGACCGCTTGGTGATGCTGAAATATGGTCTTCCTGATGTGCGATATTTCGAAAGTGGAAATCTGAAATTCTTAAGGAAGTTTAACTAGGGAGGAGATGCGATGAAGATATCATTAAATTGGCTTAAAAAATATGTGGAAATTCCTGAAGACGTTAAGAATCAGGATTTGATTCGCTTGATTGGCGCGAGACTGGTTGAAGTTGAAGGAGTGATTGATGAGACGCGTAAGTACGACAAGATTTATGTAGTGAAAGTTGAATCATGTGAAAAGATTCCCGACACACATTTGACACTTTGTCAAATAAATGTTGGTAAGAAAGACTTGGTGCAAGTGGTGTGTGGTGCGCCAAATGTGAGAGAAGGGATGCTTGCGGCTTGGATCGCGCCGGGAGCTACTGTGCCGGCTAGCGTACATGAGGATGCGCCTTTTGTAATTGGCGAGCGCAAGATGCGCGGATACGATTCTTGCGGGATGTTGGCTGGTGCGGACGAGCTAGATTTTGGTGATGACCATAGTGGGATTGTTGAAATTTCACCTGAGGCTGCTAAACCTGGTGACTCATTAGCCGATGTATTTGAATTATCTGATCTTGTGCTCGAAATTGAGAACAAATCTTTAACTCATCGCCCGGATTGCTTTGGAATTATTGGTTTTGCTAGAGAAGTGGCGGGAATTCTTGGGGTTAAATTCGTAGAGCAGCCGCTGGCGTTTAAGACTTCTGGTCATGTAGCGGATAAGGCGGAGTTTAATCCTACGGTAGCGATTGAAAAGCCAGAGATTTGCCAGAGATATAGTGCGGTTGTACTTGAAAAACATGGTGAGATGAAGCAGAAATATCTCACCTGGCAAGATACGGTGATTTCAAAGTCTGGCATGAAGCCGATCGACCCGATTGTAGACGCTACGAATTATTTAATGTTACTTTATGGGCAGCCTTTGCATGCGTTTGATTACGATAAATTTGTGAAAGTTTCTAAGACTCCGCGACCCGAAATTAAAGTTAGACTGGCTCGTGACGGCGAGAAGATTGTGCTACTTGATGATACAGAAGTTTTTTTAAATGAGAATGATATAGTGATTTGCTCTGGTGATGTGCCGGTGGCGCTAGCTGGTGCGATGGGTGGAAAGTCCACGATGATTGATGAGAATACGAAGAATATAATAATTGAAGCCGCAACATTTAGTTTGTATAATTTGCGTAAGACTCAGATGGCGCATGGTATTTTCTCGGAAGCGATTACGAGATTCACAAAGGGCTTATCGCCTTATCAGACTTTGGGGGTTGCGGGTAAATGTGCGGAGATGCTGTCGGATGGGTTTAAGATTGCCGGTATGGCCGATGAGAATTGTTGTAAAAATGACAACAATGAGATAATGATTGGACTTAGTGAAATCAATGGCTTGCTCGGGACTGATTATGGCAAAGAGCTTGTAATTAAGACTTTGGAGAACGTTGGTTTTGCGGTTAAGGATCGAAAGAATTTGTTTAAGATTACCGCACCGGCTTGGCGAATGGATATTCATATTAAAGAAGATATTATTGAAGAAGTTGGACGTCTACTTGGTTATGATAATATTTCGCCGGTTTTGCCGCTACACGCGACGGCTGGTTCAAATGCAATGTGGGAACTTAAGAGTAATCTTAGGAACTTGCTGGTAAAATATGGTGCTAATGAGATTTTGTCATATAGTTTTGTTAGCGAGAGACTGTTAAAGAACGCATCGCAGGACACAGCGAATTCTTATCGGATTGTAAATTCGATTTCGCCGGAGCTGATGTATGTGAGGCAGTCACTGATGCCGAGTCTTCTTGAGAAGGCTTACAAAAACGAAAAAATGCCGGTTGAGAAATTTGCGATTTTTGAAATGAATAAGGTTTATCCTAAACGATTCGGCCTAGATTCTGAGAAGGTGCCGGCGGAGAAAATGTCGCTGGGGATTTTGGTGGCGGAGAGAAAGTCTAACGAGACTGCATTTTATAAAGCTAAGAAGTATATCGCTAAGGTGTTTGAAGAATTGGGTATCGTGGTGAAATATGCGCCTTTTGAGAAGCCAGCTCTAGAGATGGCTTCGTATGATCCGAAGCGCGCGGCTCTCATTTATGTTGGTGATGAGCTAATCGGCGTGGTGGGTGAATTTAAGAAATCCGTACTACACGATTTCAAGTTGACAGCTTATACTGCTGGGGCTGAGGTTGACATGAACTTGTTGCTCGAAAAGGCTTCTAGAAAGAAGGAAATTGACCTTGGCGTATACAAGGAAGAAGATTTGACCGTGACTACAGATAAAACTTATGACGAAGCGTTGGCCGAGGTCCAGGCAAAGAATCCTAATGCAATTATTACTCCAGGAACGATTTATCAGGCGGATGGTCAAAAGACACGTAATATCACTTTCCACATCAAGTCTATTTAGTTCGAATTTTAATGTAACATCTGTTGCAAATAATAATACTTGTGTTAAAATAACATCATGATATTGCTAGATTCAGTAACTAAGAAATATCCTGGAGACGATACTCCAGCACTTGATTCTGTATCGCTTCATATCGAACCGAATGAATTTGTGTTCTTAGTTGGTAAATCTGGGGCCGGTAAGTCTACTTTGATGAAAATGATCACCAAGGAAGAGAACCCGGATTCTGGTAAGATTATTATTGGTGGAATTGATCTTGATTATGTGAAGAAACGCCACGTCCCTGGTTATAGGCGACGTCTTGGTGTGGTTTTCCAGGATTTTAAGTTACTTCCTAGAAGGACGGTTTACGAGAATGTGGCTTTTGCGCTTGAAATTGCTGGCATGAGTAATAAAGAGATTCGCAAGACTGTACCGAAGGTACTTGAACTCGTTGATCTTCTAGATCAGGCGAAGAAATTCCCGGATCAGCTATCTGGCGGGCAGCAGCAAAGGGTTTCGATTGCGCGTTCTGTAGCGAGGCAGCCTAAGATTTTGATCGCTGACGAGCCTACGGCTAACCTTGATAAGCTAACCACTGAAGAAATAATTCAGCTCCTCAAGAAGATTAATGATTTCGGTACGACTATACTAGTCACCACTCACAATGAGGGAATTGTGAATACTTTGCAAAAGCGTGTTATTACTTTGAAAGATGGTAAGATCGTGAATGATCAGAAAAATCACGGTATTTATAAGCTGGACGAAACTCCAGCTCCTAAGACTCCTGTTCGTGCTGTTCAGACTCCTGGTCATGCATTAAGGAAGAAGGTGGTATAAAATGGCGAAAGAAAAAGAAGAAAAAAAGGAAAACAAAGTCTCGAAAGATCGGAAGTTGAAGACTACTGCGAAGAAAAGTCTAAAAACGATGCAGCGGACTAGAAAAAAGCACCCCCTCCGGACGCAGGCTAGGATTGCGAAATATGGCGCTAAAGGTTTTGGGCGAAATATTTGGCTTTCGACGGCAGCGACCGCTGTGATGTCTATTACTTTGATTATTCTTTTTGTCACTGTGGTGGCTAGCGTGATTCTTACTAACACTGCAGAGATGATGAAGGATAAGATTGATATTACTATTTATTTGAAGCCTGGTGTTGCTTCGCAGCAACTTGAAGTTTTGAAGGGCATGGTAGCAAGCGATCCTAATGTGAAATCGGTTGAAGCCTCGAATTCTGAAGAAGAATATGAGAAGTTTTTGAAGGAGAATGAAGGTAGTGACGAAGTGATTAGCGTGCTTGATGAAGATATGAGGAAGATGATGATTTCGAAGATGCAGGGCACGATTCGTATTAAAGTTTATAATGTTGATGATTTGTCTAGCATCAAGAAGATTGTGGAGGAAGATGAAGAGTTTAAGTTATTTGTTGATAAAGAAAAAGCTCCGACTTATGATGTAAATCAGGCGGAAATTGCGACGATTACGACTTGGGCCAGAATTGCAAGGACAGGTGGGTTTATTCTTGCGATCGTGTTCCTTGTGATTTCGGTACTGATCATCTTCTCGACTATCAGGATGGCAATTTTCTCTAGGCGTGAGGAGATTTATATGATGAAACTTGTGGGCGCGGAGAAGAACTTTATCCGTGGGCCGTTCTTAATTGAAGCAGAGATTTGCGGTTTGATTGCTGGGGTGATTGCGGCGACGATTTCGTTCTTTGGTTTTATGTTTATGGCGCCGAAGCTCTCTGGGTACGGGATTGACGTTTCGACAATTACGGATGTCCTTGAATCTAATAAGTTGATCTTGGTTTATCTAGTATTTATGGTACTTGGTGTGGTGATTGGCCGATTGTCAGCAAGACTTGCTGTATCAAAGTACTTGAATAAAGCCTAGAGTGTGCTATAATAAGCTTATGGTAAAACGTAAAAACAAAAATATCGTTGTTTTGTCTTTGGTGGGAGCTTTGTTGATTGGAATGATTCCGGTTTATCATAATGCTGGTGCTATTTCTAAAGCGTGCCAAAACTCTGCGGCTTGTCGTGAGGCGGTCGAGAAGGAGAAAGCTGCAAGGCAAAACGCTGCTTCAGCGGCTAATTCCGCCAATGCGTATCAGGCTAGGGTTAACGAACTAAATGCCGAGATCGCAGGTAAAGAAGCTGAAATTGTAGAGACGCAGGTTGAGATTGATGATCTTAAGAAACAAATTGAGAAGACCGAGGCTAAGCTCGTGGAGGAGCAAGAGGCGCTCGCAGAACTTTTGATTAATATGCATTTTGAATCGGATTCAGAGCCAATCAAGATTTTAGCTGGCGCTAATTCGATTTCTGATTTGGCTGAGAGGGCCGCTCGTGCTGAGGTCGTGAAACAACAGATTAGTGCTACCGCTGAGACGGTAAAGAAGGCGAAAGAAAAGTTGGAGGCCGATAAAGCTGAGGTTGAAGATCTTTTGACTCAACAAAAAGCCGCCAAGGAGAGTATGGTGGCCAAGAGAACCGAACAGCAGAATTTGGTTGCTAAATTTGAAAATGACGCCGAGGCTTATGCCGAGGAGGCGAAAGCAGCACAATTGGCGCAACGCGAAGCAGAGAAAGCTGAGCAGGAAGCTCATCCAGAGCTTTATCGTGGTTCGGCTTACACTGGTGCTAATACTTATCCTTGGCAAGGTGATTGTCCGGCCCGGCAAGATGCGTATCTTACTTATTGGGAAGATGGTTATGGTTGGCATAAGATCGGTGGATATGTTTGTGAATGCGTGAGCTATGCTGGTTGGAAAGCTTATGAGGCTTATGGCGTAGCGGTTGGTTGGGGTAACGCTTATTCGTGGGATGATGGCGCGAGGGCGGCTGGTTATAGAGTAGATCACTCTCCGGCAGCTGATACGATTGGCCAAGTTGACGGTTATCCTTATGGTCACGTTTTCTGGGTAGAGAGCGTAAACTCTGATGGTTCGATCAATGTGACTGAATATAATAATGCTTATGCTACTTATCTATATTCTGGTAGCATGCACTATGGTGATTTTGGCGCGAGGACGATTCCGGCTGGCGAAGTTTGGCAATATAATTTTATTCATTTGTAGTAGATTTCTCTAAAATTCTTATGCAAATTCCCTAATTTTTTTGTGATATAATGTATAAGTATGAGCAAAAAAGTGGAATGGAAAGAGAAAAAAACTAGTCTTGGCAATGCCATTATTTTTTCAGTGATTACGTTGGTAATCGGCGTCGTTGTTGGGGCTAATTGGAATAATATATTTGGTGGATTTGCACCATATCTTGGCTTGTCATCTAAATCCAGTTCTTCTTCGTCGTCGATTGACTGGTCACCTTTGAATGAAGTCTATAATGAGCTTAGTACTTCGTATAACGGTGATATCTCTGAGAAAGATGTGATAGAGGGGGCTAAATCTGGGTTAGTTAATGCGCTTGGTGACCCTTATACTGTATATATGAGTGCGGAGACTGCTTCTGATTTTTATGATGATCTACATGGCAATGTCGGTAGTGGCATCGGTGTAGAAATGGGGCTCCGTGACGGTTATGTGAGAGTGCTTAGGACTTTACCTGATAACCCGGCGAGGAAGGCTGGGATATTGGCCGGTGATATCATTTATAAGGTGAACGGCGAGGAAGTCTATACGCTTTCGACTGAAGAAATATCGAATAAAGTTAGGGGCGAGGCTGGTACTGAGGTTTCCGTGACGGTGGTTCGCGACGGTAAAGAACACGAATATAAGATGAAACGTGAGCAGATTAATAATGTTTCATCTTACGTTGAGTACGATGGCTCGACTGCGATTATTACGGTAACAAGATTTGATGACGATACTGGCACCATGGTGCAGAGGATGGCCAATGAATTTAGTGATAAGGGGATCAAGAAGGTAATTCTGGATCTTCGCAATAATGGTGGCGGGTATGTGTCGGCAGCCCAGGATCTACTTAGCCTTTGGATTGACGGCGAGCCAGTAGTTTTGCAGAAATCCAAGCACTATGGTGATACGACTACTTCGGCCAGAAGAGGTAAAGCTATTTTGAAAGATATTAAGACGATTGTTCTCGTGAATGGTTCGACAGCTTCGGCTAGCGAGATTGTGGCAGGGGCTTTGCAAGATTACGAGAAGGCTACACTCGTAGGCGAGAAGACTTTTGGTAAGGGTGTGGTGCAGCAACTGATGAATTTGTCTGGTGGGTCTGTACTTAAGGTCACGACGGCTGAGTGGTTGACGCCGAAGGGCCGTTCGATCAACAAAGAAGGGATTAACCCTGATGTTGAGGTTGAACGTTCGTACGAAGACATTAATGCGATGCGTGATCCGCAAATGGATAAAGCAAAGAGCCTATGAGAATCGTAATCGCGACAGCAGTATACTATCCGCAAATTAATGGCGTGGCGATGTTCTCCCATAACTTAGCAGTTGGGTTGTCTGGTCGTGGACACGAAGTGATGGTGATTGCGCCGTCGCAAAATGGTAAGAATCACGCCGAAATGATTGATGGGGTGAAGACGGTGTATCTTAGGTCGGTTGACTCTAAGGTTTACCCTGATCAGATCCATGACGTGCCGAAGCAAAAGAAGGTTTTTGGGGCTAAGGTGCCGAGATTGTTTTATCGAAATGGTTTTCGCGTGTCCGTATTCCCGCAGATTGAGGTGAAGAGGGCGCTTGATGATTTTCATCCCGATATAGTACATGTGCAAATTTCGGATCCGATTGGGCTTTCGGTGGTGTCTTACGCTAGGAAACACAATGTGCCGGTGGTGACAACTGAGCATAACCAGCCGGAGGTTTTGACTGAATCTTTGAAGATGCCGCGACCGATTAAAAAGGGCGCTAACTATGTGCTGACGGCGTATTTTAGGAATAGGCAGAGTAAGAGTGATTTTGTAACGATGCCGACTGAGCGGGCAATTAGATCTCTCCTCGGAAATGGCGAGAAGATAAAAGTGCCGATTGCGGCGGTGAGTAACGGGGTGGATTTGTCAAATTTTAAGCCTGGGAAGGTGAAGGCGGGGCTATATGAAAAATATGGTATCTCGAAAGATTTGCAAGTGGTGCTATATGTAGGGAGAGTGGATCCAGAGAAGAAGGTTGGACTTGTGGTAGAGGCATTTATTAAAGCGCGGTCTAAATTTCCGAAAATGCAGCTTGTAGTTGTGGGCGATGGGGTGGATAGGACCAATTTGGAGCATAAATACGGTGACGACGAGAATATAAAGATACTCGGGAAAGTGCTGGGGGACGACCTTCACGAGATTTACAAGATTGGGTCGGTCTTTGCTACGGCTTCAGAGATTGAAACGCAGGGAATTGTACTGATTGAAGCGGCAGCCTCGGGGCTTCCTCTTATTGCGGTGGATAAGGGTGCGGTTTCTGAGATTTGTATTAATGGTGAAAATGGGGTGCTATGCGAACCGCGCAACGTATCGCAGATAGCTGATGCGATAGTAAAGATTATGTCTGATCCGAAACTTCAAAAAGAATACTCGGAAAAATCGATCGAGATTGCGCATGAGCATGATTTTGAGAGCACCCTAGATAAGTTTATTAATATCTATAATCATTTGCTCAGAGAAAACAATACTGCTACTGGTGAATCTGATTAGTGAATCGGATTAGCTATTTGTAGCAGTATTATCGATGGCGCTTTTGATTAGTAGTTTTAGACTACGATATTTATGAGTTTTGCTTTCTTGACGAAGATGGTTTTCTTGATGCCGGATTCGGTGTATTTTTTGATTTTTGGTAGATCTAGAGCTTTATCGATGATAGCTTTTTCGTCTTCGAGTTCGGCGATGTCAATCGTGAGAGTGGCGCGGAGCTTGCCGTTGATTTGGATGACCAGCTCGGCGGTGTCGGATACGAGATATTTGTCGTCCCATTTTGGCCACTCGTCATCAGTGCCTAAGTGTTCTAGCATTTCGGAGGCTAGGTGTGGGGCAAAAGGTTTGAGGAGCTTTGCAAGCGCAATGAGATCATCCTCGGCTGCGCCTTCCTTATAGAGTTCGTTGACATATTCCATCATTGCGGAGACGGCGGTATTGAAGTTATAGTGGAAGATGTCTTCGGTGACTTTCTTTATCGTTTTATTGCGGATAATAACATTCTTTTCTCGGTCTGTTGTGTTCTCTGGGTTGAAGCACAAAGTGTAGCAGCGGTTTAAAAAGCGGTAAACGCCGCCGACGGAGCGAGGGTTCCAGGCTGCGTCGAGCTCAACCGGGCCGATAAACATTTCGTAGGTACGGAGAGTGTCGGCGCCGTAGCCGTCATTGATGACGTCGAGCGGATCGATGACGTTGCCTTTAGACTTGCTCATTTTTTTGCCGTCTGGGGCGTTGATGTAGCCGTGATAGATTAGCTTCGTGATTGGCTCGCGGAATGGTAGGTAGCCTTCGTCGGCAAAGAATTTGCACCAGAAACGAGCGTATAAGAGGTGAGCGACAGCGTGGTCGGCACCAACGTAGATATCGACAGGTTCCCAGTATTTGATGGCGTCTTGGTCCCATGCAGCGTTCTTGTCGTGTGGGGAGGCGTAACGCCAGAGGTACCAAGATGAGCAGGCGTAACCGTCTAGGGTGTCGGTCTCGCGGGTCATTTCTTCTAGATGTGTTTCGCCGGTTTTCTCATCGGTGACTGGGATTTTGACTTTGAGCCAGTCGGTGGCTTTGGCGAGGGCTGAGCGGCCAGATTCGTCTGGTTTGTAATCCTTGATTTCTGGTAAGACGACTGGGAGTTGATCTTC
Source organism: Candidatus Saccharimonadota bacterium (assembly GCA_017619315.1). GTDB lineage: Bacteria > Patescibacteriota > Saccharimonadia > Saccharimonadales > Saccharimonadaceae > Nanosyncoccus. The sequence goes on along the minus strand of JAFZSN010000004.1, from coordinate 40,234 downwards.
CGGAATTGGGTGAGGATTGCCTTCTTTGTCGTAGGCGATTGGGATAGGACAGCCCCAGTAGCGTTGGCGTGAAATGAGCCAGTCGCGCATGCGGTAGGTTGTCTTAGGTGTGCCGTAGAGGTCGTGGTCGATCAATTCTGCTTCGACGATTGGAAGGTTGAATTTCTCGGCGAATTCGCGATCGCGGTCATCGTAGGCTGGGACAGCCATGATGGCGCCAGTACCATATCCTGCTAGGACGTAGTCTGCGACATACACCGGGATTTTTTCCTTGGTGGCTGGGTTAATGACATATGAGCCGGTAAAGACGCCGGTTTTTTCTTTGTTTTCTTGGCGTTCGATTTCAGATTTCTTTAATGCGTCGTTTTTGTACTTCATTACCTTGTCTTTGGTGTCGTCACTAATGAGATAGTTTAGATCTTGATACTCTGGGGCGACGACTAAGAAAGTTGCGCCCATAATGGTGTCTGGTCTGGTGGTAAAGACGGTGATTTTGCGACTAGTGGCCTTTTCGTTGGAAGCGATAGCGAAATCGATCTCTGCGCCAACTGAGCGGCCGATCCAGTTTTTCTGCATGGTTTTGATTTTTTCGGGCCAGTTGAGGTTGTCAATTTCGTCTAGAAGTTCGTCAGCATATTCGGTGATTTTGAAGAACCACTGTTTCATTTTTTTCTTTTCGACTTCGTGGCCGCAGCGCCAACAGTGGCCGTTCTCGACTTGCTCGTTGGCGAGGACGGTTTGGTCAACAGGGCACCACCATTGGTAAGATTCTTTTTGGTAGGCGAGGCCTTTTTTGAAGAGTTGAAGGAAGCACCACTGGGTCCATTTGTAGTATTCTGGATCAGAAGTGTTGATTTCACGAGACCAATCAATGGCGTAGCCGAGGCTTTCGGCTTGTTTGCGGAAGTTTGCGGTGTTTTGTTTGGTGACTTCTTGCGGGGCGGTGCCGGTCTTGATGGCGTAATTCTCCGCTGGGAGACCAAAAGTGTCATATCCGAATGGGCGGAGGACGTTAACGCCTTGCTGGCGGTAGAAACGTGCGAGTACGTCTACGATGGTGAAGTTACGCACGTGGCCGACGTGGAGGCCAGCGCCAGAAGGGTAAGGGAACATCTCGGCGATGAACATTTTGGGAGTGCCTTTCTCCTCGGTCGCCTTGTAAGCTTCGGTATCTGCCCAAATTTTTTGCCATTTTTGTTCTATTTTGAGTGGTTCGTATCTTTCCATGGGTAATATTATACCATATTTATAGGGTTATTTTGAGGTTTGGCTGGGGGTGGATTAGATGTTTTTGATTTCAGGGATTTCCAAGTTGCCTTGGCGGATGATTCTGGGGGTGTCCGTGGTGAAGTCTACGATCGTAGATGGCTTGTGGCCAGTGAGAGATTTAGGGGTGCCGCCTCTTGGGTTAGCAGAGGTCAAAATAAGCGGGCCGGTCTCGGGGAGGATTTCGGCAAATAGTGGATGATCGGGGATGCGGAGGCCGATGGTGTCGTAGTGGTCGTAGTAGAAATTATGGAAATCGGGGTTTTTCGGTAAAACTAGGGTAAGTTCGCCAGGGAAATAATTGTCGATGAGGGGTTTCGCAGTTTCGGGGATGATTGCGTAATTTGAAATCGCGTTTTTGTTCTCGGGGACGAGAGTGAAAATTTTACCAGAGTCGAACCCTCGGTCTTTTAGTCTCATGAGGTCTTTTATAGCTTGCTCAGATTTCAGAGAAACAGCGTAGCCCTCCACGGTTTCGGTGGGGACAGTGACGATTTTGTCGCTACGAAGATCTGTGATTATTTGATTTTTCATTGAGAATATTATATCATATTTTTATGAAATTAGTTTTGGTATTAGATAATATTCGGTCTTGTTACAATGTTGGGGCGATCCTCAGGACGGCGGAAGGATTTGGGGTGGAGAAGGTGGTTTTGTCTGGATATACGCCGAGAGTACATGACGCGAATTTGTTACCGCATTTAAGGGAGAAATTGGATAAAGAGATCCATAAAACTGCGCTTGGGGCGGAAGATATGTTAGAGATTTATTCGTCTGATGATATATTATCGGAGTTAAACAAATTTAAAAAACAGGGGTGGCAAATTGTGGGGTTAGAGAATAATATCGAGAGCGACAAACTCTTTGACTTAGGCGATAAAAACTTCGGTGAGCATTTGTCAGACAAGGTCGTGTTGGTGCTTGGCGAGGAAGTGCATGGGATCGATTATTCGCTTCATGAGATAATTGATCTATTTGTAGAAATCCCAATGAAAGGGCAAAAAGAATCCTTCAACGTGTCAGTGGCGGCTGGGATTGCGATGTATGGGCTTTTAAACTAAGAAAAAGAGACCGCATTTGCGGCCTCTTAAGGTACTAGAAATTGCTACTATAGAGAATCGCCTCCGTTGGGACATAGACTATGTACCTCGTGATAGTTTGTTCTTCTTTTTCTATTCTCCAGAAAAAGTAGCAATTAACTTCTGTCTCCTTCGTTACGACTTCTTCTACGCGGTAAGGAGCTCTGTTCGATTCCTCGTGCTCGATATTCTCGTTTGCTGCCTCTACCATGCCGATTCTTTTATCGTCTTTCTCGTAGAAGAGCACCGTTGTGTCGTCGTTTCTTTGCACGTATTTACCTTCAGGTAAATCCGGACTACCTTCGTTGTCGATGGTGTACAAGGGTAGTATCTTGTAGATGTTATCGGATACTTCTTGCACCAAAGTTTCGTCTTTCCTTATTGCGAAGAGTAATACCAAGTACGTAGCGCATACGACAAAAATAGTTGCGTGAACTACTGCTTTCATCACGTCTGCTTTTTCTACTTTCTCCAGGCTTCTGTTGGTTTTTAACCGAGACGCAAGGAATTCTAAAGCGAACGCTGATATGATAAATGCTAACAATGACGTAATCGCAATACCCCCTCCTGACATGTTTTCACCTCCTAATGTGCCAAGTTGATAAACTACTAATTAAGAATTCGTTTTGCGATTATATCATCTTTATTAGTATTTTGCAAATATATGAGTGCATTTTACCTCTGTTTTGGTTATGTTTATTGCTCCATGTGGGAACATGATATAATGGGAGTATGGAAAAAGTAAAGATTTATACAACGCCGACCTGCGTGTATTGTCATGCACTGATGGATTGGCTGGATTCTAAAGGGGTGGAATATCAGGAAATGGACGCGACGAAGGAAGAGGGGATTAGCGCGGTGCCGGTGACGGAGATTGGTGGCGAGAGGATTGTGGGGTTTGACCGTCCGGCGATCAAGAAGGCTTTGAAAAAAGCCGGCGTGGAGCTCTAGATATTTTGCCCTTGCGAGTTTTGAAGAATAGTGGTAAAATGAATAAAATTATCTATTAAACGTAAGGAGCAAAATGCCTGAACCTAAGAAACAGAGTAGCCCACGCAAAACCGGGCTTCGTAGGAGTCATCTCAGGTTGAAGCTAGCTCGCAGAGTTAACAAGACTTCGCCAGTTAAAGCTTTTGAGACCAAGAAGAAGACACCTAATTTAAAAGTCAAAACAACTAAAAAGATAAAAGGGAAAGATAGTAAATAAAATGGCAAGTAACCGACATTTAGGTAGAGTAATTGTTTTACAAAGTTTATACGAGTATGAGCTAAGAACACTCTCTAAAGATCCTAACGTCGACCTCGATATAGTAGTAGCTAAAAATATTGAACCTTATGACAAAGCTCTTGGTGATACGGAGTTTGTGTATAATCTAGCACGCAATGTCGCGAAGAATTTCGAGACGCTAGATAAGACTTTGACGCCTCTAGCACCAGAGTGGCCGATAGATTCAATTGCGGCTATCGATAGGAATATCCTAAGGATGGGGCTGTACGAGCTTTCGGAGTGTCGTGACACTATACCACCGAAAGTTGCAATAAATGAAGCTGTAGAGCTTGCAAAAGCATTTGGTAGCGAGAATTCATCGAAATTTGTAAACGGTGTGCTTGGTACTGCTTACAAGAAGCTCGGAATTGTTGAAGAAAAAAATGAATCAGAAAGTAAATCCGTCGATGGAGCCGACGGCAAGGAGAAGGCTTAAGGTTCCCGAGGCTTTGCCTGAGGACCAAGTAAAAGAGTCACCCCTTGATAAGATAAAATCAGCTGTTTTTCGCAAGAAGGCAGCAATTCAATCGATTGTGCGTGAGCCGACTTCGGGTGGGATTGTTTTTCGCTTCACGAAGGACAAAAAGGACATCGAGATTCTTTTGATCCAGGATTCGAAGGAGCGTTGGACCATTCCGAAGGGGCATATTGAGCCGGGCGAGACCGCCAAGATGACCGCGAAGCGTGAGATTGAGGAAGAAACTGGCCTTTCGAACGTTTCGGTCCTGACTTGGCTTGGAAAAATCCATTTCAAATACCGTAGGATGGATAAATTGGTGTTGATGACTACGCAAATTTATTTGGTGCAGGCTCTTGATAGTCACGAGACGCCTACCCCTGAGAAATGGATGAAGGGGATTCAGTGGTTCTCCTTTGCCGACGCACTTGACGCGATTGAATACGAAGATATTGAGAAATTAATGTTAATAGCGAAGAAACGGATTCGCGCTGGAGATTATTAATGGAAATCGAAAAATACAAAGAATTTGCCAAAGAAAAACTAGGATTTGAGTTTAATGACATAAATTTGTTAGTATTGGCCTTGACTCACCGAAGTTATGTCAATGAACACAAGTCCGTACACGAACATAACGAGCGTTTGGAATTTCTCGGTGACGCAGTGCTCGAGCTGGTGTCGTCTGATTTCTTGTATCGAAATTACGAGTATCCGGAAGGGGTGATGACGGCGCTTCGGGCAGCTTTGGTGCGCACTGAGTCGATTGGTGATGCTGGTAAAGAACTGGGGTATGAGCCCTTGGTGCGTCTTTCGAAGGGCGAGAAACAGGGGTCCGAGCGGGCTCATGATTCGATCCTTGCGGACTGTTTTGAAGCGGTAATTGGGGCAATTTACCTTGACCAGGGGTACGACGCAGCGAAAGAGTTTATCGGTAAGCATATTTTGGTGAAAATCGATACAATTCTCGAAGAAGAGTCTTGGCGCGATCCGAAGTCCTATGTCCAGGAGCTTGCGCAGAAAAATGATGGACTCACCCCGGTTTATCGGACCCTTAAAGAAGAGGGGCCTGACCATGATAAGACTTTCACGGTGGGGATTTATGTCGGTGACAAACTAATGGGTACCGGTACGGGGCACTCTAAACAAGAAGCGCAAACAGAGGCGGCAAAAGAGGGGGTGAAGAAGTATCGTAAAGCGGCTAATAGTAAGTAATTTTGCGCGCTGTAACAGGGGCGGATTGATTCCGCTATTGATTATTTGTTAATTTTGTGGTATAATATAAGAATATTTTGATAGCTATCGGTCAGAAATAAGAGGGGGTGAAAAAATGATAGAGAAATTTAATGAAAAATCCAAAGTTAAGGCTGACGTGGAGAGATTTTTCGAAATCTTACACGAGCTTTTCTTTGGGAAAGACGCGGCTCTGGTGAAATATGCCAAAGTTCGCAGAACTCAGTATGAGATGCGGCTTTATCGCGATAGGGGATATCATCTTGAAGAAATCGATCTAAAATCGCGGCTGTATTTTGCTAAAGCGTTTCTTCCGAAGGATGTTACGATTCGTACGGCAACACCGGAACAGATGAGAAACGCTTACGAGCGGCTGGGTCATGCTGTGAACGATGGTTGTCACGGGAAGTGCCTTCGTCTCGTCAAAGAGATGAACAACATTCTCGGTGACAATGGGCTCGCTAAACTCGAGGATCCGGAATCTTTCCTGAAATATTTTACGGCTTTTTGGCCGGAAAAGAAGGATCAGTTCGGTGACACGATTTACGAGCCGGGCCACAACGAGCCGGTCCTGGAATTTAAGGACGGTGAGGCGCGCGAAGAGTTCAAGAGGGAACTCAAGAATCTTGAGCGCGACAAACTCATGCTCGACATGGTGACGATCGGCAAGATCGTCGTGAAAAAACGAAAAGGGGTGAGAATTTGAGGAGGCTATTGGTCTCCTCTTTTTATTTTTAAAAAAATGTGTTATAATGATTCGGATAACTAATTTAAGGAGAAAAAATGCTAGCGATTCGCATGCAACGTAATGGCCGGTCACATTATCCAACGTACCGGATAGTCGTCCAAGAATCACAGCGTCATCCGCTTTCGGGACGCGTGGTGGCTGAGGTCGGCAACTACAATCCCGCAACTAAGGCTTTGACCCTAGATAAGGATGCAGTAAATAAATATTTATCAAATGGCGCACAGCCGTCTTCGAGAGTTGCTTTTATCTTGAAGAAAAATGGTATCAAGCTACCTAAGTGGTATAAAGAGCCTACTCCTAAGAAGGCTACCGCAAAGCACGCTGATAAGCTTCGTAAGAATCAGCCAAAGGAAGAGGCGCCAGCTGAAGCTCCTGAAGCTCCTGCTGAGGCACCAGCTGAAGCACCTGCTGAAGCTGCTGAAGCTCCAGCCGAGGAAACTCCTGCGGAAGCTTAAGTTTAAGATCCAAAATAAAATAGTCCCGTCTTGGGACTATTTTTGTGTTATAATAAAAAAGTATAAACTAAATGGAGAATTAACATGGCTACTATCGACCAACAATTCGTAGAATATATCGTAAAAACATTAGTCAACAATCCTGAAAAGGTAGCAGTGGAAAGAGTAATCGATGAAAAGGGTGTGCTTCTTACTTTGACCGTAGATCCATCTGACGTCGGCCGCGTTATCGGTAAACGAGGCGTAACAGCGCAGGCGATTCGTGTTTTACTCCGCGCACTTGGCACCAAGCAAGATGCAAGATTTAATTTGAAGATCGTAAATACTGACGAAGACGAAGAAGGCGAGACGAAGAAGACTGAGGCCAAGAAGAGCAAGAAAGAAGAAAAGAAAGAAGACGTAGAGGATGAAGAGGTCGAAGAGGTTGAGGAAGTTGAGGAAGAGGACGAAGATGATGACGACGAAGAAGAGGGTACTTCTGAGCTTGCTGAGAAAACGAGAGCTGAGCTCGCTGATCTTGATGATCTAGATATCTAATTTTAGGAATAAGTAACAAGAACCCCGCTTTCGAAGCGGGGTTTTGTTGGTAGGGCTAATATTACTAGTTTTTCTTATAATTGAACTTTATTTCTTCAAAGTACTGAGCCATATCTTTCGAAGATTCTTTTTTTAGGAATTTGTTGAATTCGACCAAGAAGAATCCACGTTCAATTAATTGTCTTCTAGTGTTAGGGTTGGGGACTTTTTCTCTATAGATACGATAATATTCGGCTTCGGAGATATTGGTTTGGTTGCCTAAGAGTATTGAAAAATCGCGTTTTTTTGCGGGATGTAGATCTTTGTAAATCGAGGCCCCCATTTGTAGAGTTAGCCTTGCGATGGCCTTGTCGGCCTTGTCTGGACCCGAATTACGTAGTAAGATTCCAAACGCCCCAATGTCTACTGTGCCATCCTTATCTACGAGTGATAAATCTTCGATATAATCATGCCCGGTAAGAAATCGTAATATTGAGAGGCGGGTTTCTTTTAGGGTGAATTCTTTATTGGCTGGCTCGGCTCGAGTCAGTCTTATTCTCTTAATAAAAGGGCCTAGTGTGGGGAGAATCGATTTCATAATTTCGACATCTTGAGGCTGTAGGGAATCATGAAACTCTCCGGTTTGTTCGTTAAATAGTTCTGGAGGTGCGATTTGATATTCTTTTAGCAGCACCGTAGCTTCGTTGTCGAATTTGTCTTTATATTTTTCTGACGCTTCGGAAGCTTCTCTCCATAGGGCTTTGGCGATTTGTCCTGAGTTTTCATCTGCCAGATTATTCCAGGTTTCCCTCCAAAATCTAGCTTCGGTTTTGTTGGTGAAGACTTGCATTACCTTGGGACTGAGTGGGGAAAAGGGTTGGTTGCCATAAGGTGTCTTTATTTCGGTTGTGTTAACCGGCCCGCGTATACCTAATGAAATAGTGCCAGTTGTAGTGATGCCGATTTTGCTAGATACTACACCCGGTTCAATCAAAGTCATAATGTGATCTTCGATTTCTCCTATTTTGCTTTCTATAAGTTGGTTGATATCTTCATTGATCGATTGCTTTCTTGCTCTCGTTAACTTTCCTTTTTCTTCTCTGAGCTTTTGGATCTGTTTTCTGTAAGGGGTAAAATTTAGGCTTCCATATTTAGGGAGTATTTCTCCATACCTTTCGCTAGATATCTCCTCGATCTTTTTTACGTACCCAAGTAGCTCGTCGTTGGCGTTGGGTGTTTTTTCTTTCAAGTATTCGAGTAGTGCTTTCTTTGCTTCTTCTGGGCTTTCTACGGGTTGCCCTCTACTTAGCCTCCTCCTCATTTCTGTACAAAAATCGTATGTATTGGTGAGATCGTTGTGGACCCCTTGAGCTTCGGGAGAGTTTTTGTCCCTGTACTTGTTGTAGTAACTAAAGCCGATACTATAGGAATAGTTACGCATTAGCTTTCTGGCATACCCTATCTCTTTACTCCCGGGGTCGACATACTCATTAAGGAATTTAATTCTTTGACGCCTGAATTCTTGACCAAAGTGGTTTATTTCTTTGTCTCGCTCATTGGTGTTTTCGTTTTTTGTTTTTTCTTTGTTCTCTTTCTTTTCTTGTTTTTCTTTATTTCTTTTTTCTTCTTCTATTTTTCGCCTCAGTTCATTGTCTTTTCTAACTATGGAATCTTTGTATTCAAGCTCTCGAATTTCCTTTAATAACTCGTCTTCTTCTTTCTGGTATTCTTGGACGATTCCGGGTAGATAGTATTCTCTTAGCTTGGCTTTGAATGGGCCTTTCCAAGCGGAATTGATTGAATCGATCTCTTTAGCGAGAGATTTATCGTCTAAGTATTCAAGCTTGTCGGAGTTACATGCCATTTCGTGGATGAAAGGCCTGACATCTTCACGATAAGGATGGCGCTTGCCCTTATATTCTAGCCCTAGAGGGGTAAAAGTAGCGTTTTTTCGTGTGCGGATGTCAAACCCTAGGTCGTTTTCGGTATTGTCGATGGTTGAAAATAGTAGCTTGTATTTTGTGTCGATGTGATGGTTTTCTGGTAATTCGCCGATTTTACGAAGGAGAGCCTCGCCCTCCGATAACAGAGGTGATTGTTTTTCGTTGTTTGATTTTTCTGCTTCGGGTGGAGTATTGTCTACGTTATCGACAATCGGCTCAATGGTGGGCTCTTTCGTATTTCCAAAATCGTGTTCGAATTCTTTTTTCATTAGTCATAATCATCCGAGAAGAGTGAAGGCTTAGTGTTGCCACTAGAATCTTCATCGCCCTTAAGAGTTCTTATGTGAGTTAGAAGGTCTATGGACCAATCGTTTAGCTTGGTTAAGAATTGCATTTGGTTTTCGTCTAGGAAATTGATACGGTCTTCGGATAAGTTGTTAGCTTCGGCCAATACCTCTGAAAAGAACTCTTTGTTCATTGGCTTGGTTGTATTGAAGCGTTTCTTGACTTCGTCTTCTCTGTAGAATAATTTGCGAAGATATCCCCCAATCTCTCTTATGGCGATTTTCGCCTTGTTGTATTCTTTAAGATTGGCTACTTCGTTTTTGTCGGGCTTGTCGATTTTTTGGAAATCAAGACAAGTAGCTGCTGTAAGTTGAATTAATTCTTGCGCTTTGGGGCGTAGATCTTGAACTATATTTTCAGCGATGTAGCGTTGAAGAGCACTCTCGTCGAGACGACTGACCCCTTTTGGAGCAATTTCTTGGAATATTGTGGAAATAGCCTGTTTATAGCGTGGTGAATTTGGTTCGACGTACATACGTTTGGTGAAAACTACAATATCTTGTAGGTCGTCGTCGGTAAATGGGCCAATTTCAAGCTCTTCTTTTTCTCTGACTAAATCAAGGTTCCTGAGGTCATCTAGAGTCAACTGCTCGTCCATTAGTAGATTTCTAATTTGTTCTGGGCTGCCGTGGCCGCCTTCTCTAACTAAGCGTTCAAAGGCTTTTTCAAAGTCGAAACCTCTCTCCGTATCGAATTCACCTTTGTCCCATAATTTGTATTTTTCTTCTATCTCTTCTCTTCTTCCGATTTCTCTTTCATTATAATATGCTGGTTCTTTTCCGTCGACGCGGTGGTTTTTGGTGTTTTTCGCCCTTAGATAAGCGTCGTAAATGTAGTCTACTTTGGTTTTTTCTGCTTCGGGATCCTCGTTGGTCGCAAATCTTCGTGCTTTTTCTGCTTGTTCTGAGGTTAGCTCGCCTGCATAGATTCCAAAAATACTAAGTTTTTTGGTGTTCTCGATGTCTCTTTTGCTGAGTTCACCTCTGCTTTCTTTTTCGTCTAGGGATTCATAGCGCATTCGGTCGATTCTATTAAGCTCAAGTTTGACATTGTTGGCAATTTCGGTACCACAATACCTTTCGACAGCTTTTACGCCTGGGGTCGCAAGCTCCATATAGGAGTTATTTATGCTCTCGAGGGCTTCATTTTGATTCTCACCACTCTTAATAACTTCATTTAAGGCACTGCTACTCATTCTTCTCTCGATAGACATTGCGTCGTCCGATTTGGTTTCGTTATTCTTGTCGTTGCCCTCGTAGCTTTCTTCTGAATTGTCGTTCTCATTGTAATACTCGCCATTGGGGTTTTCATACATTTTTTCAATGCGGCCTTTTGTGTGGTTTTCAAAATCTTCCATAATAATCCTTTAATATTACCTCTTTCTTTGTTTAATTTTATCATACTGGATATGGTTATACAAGGGGAATCTGATTGACTTTTTTGGGAATTTATGCTATAATTGTTTTGGTTGTTTTATTTTTGAAAAAACGTGTTCTTTACCAAAAAGGAGGGAAAAATGGCAAGAAAAGACGATTTAAACGCTTTGACACTCTACGATATCACCTATGCTCTTAAGTGTGGGTACGGGATGAAATGGTTCTGCGATAAATATCACTGCTCTGAGCAGGATATTGTTTCTCAGCTTAAATTCATCTATAAGACGAGTTTTAAGCAGGATAGTGTTGCTGAACGGCTACGGCGGAACGATCTGGCTTATCAGAAAACTGGTGAGTACCAGAAACCACCAAAAAAGGTGGACGATACCGTCAAGCGGTACCGTGAGGCAGTAAATGCTCCGGATAAGCCCGAGAATAAGTTGGCGGACGATGCCAAGAAAATTCTTGGGATCTTCGATGAATCTTCGGGTTCAGTCTTGCTTGAGTCGGCGAGTGATGTGCCCATGATTGGAGTTACTCAGGAAACCGAGCTCGATATGCTTGACGGGGATCCGATAGAGGAAACTCCGGAGGAAACTGTTACTGACGCGGAGCAGGAAGTGCCGGTAGAAACTTCGGAGGAATCCGTAGTGGAAGAAGCAGCTGAGGAATCCGTAGTTGAGGGAACAGCAGAGCAGGCGGAAAAAGTTGTAGCAAAGGACTCTATCGAAGAAGCAGTTGAGATTATCGAAACAAATGGTGCTCTCGACGCCTTAAATGAAAAGGCTTCGCTGCTCTCCGATGAACTGGCTGAGCTCTTAAAGGCTGTTGATTCAAAGAAGAGAGAGCTGAGCGCCATCCGTGAGGAGATCGAAAGACAGGAGAAGGTGACGATCTTTGTTCTTGACAAAGAGATAAAGCTGGAGGCGGATCGTCGATTTTGTCGTGAGGGCCTTAGGGAATATCTCGATGGTGTTCTCAAAGAATCAGATGAATCGAATACGCTTTTCGATAAGCTCGTTCATGATCCTGCCTGCATGGAGCTTCGGCTCGTGGATATCAGGAATATCGTGAAGCTTCGACAGATTCTTCTCGGCGGGTTTCCCGCGTCTTTTGATGTTCGTTTTGAAAGAAGAGATGCAGAATTAGTCTATTTGCGGCTCTTCTGCACCCCCTAATAGGAAAACGTCGCTAATTATAGCGGCGTTTTTTCTTTTAGAGAGTAAATACTTATCGATTGACTATCCTTCTTATCCGTGATACAACAATATTAACAAAAGTCTTATTGGTGAGGTAATACATTATAGACTCGATCTTTACAAAGAAGGAGGTGTATCTTTTATGGGATATACGGAAAGCTCAACGAATCGTTCAATTGTGTTGGAACAGGAAACCGTAATAAAGCAGGATCTCGATTCTCTTAAAGAACAGAGAGAGAAACTCTTAAAAGAGGTGATTGAATTGGAGAACGAGGGCTCTTGTTTGACTTCGAAGCTTCTCGAAAATTTAGATTCAACGGAGAAGAAGGATCGTGAGATCAAAGATCTCGTTATGAACAAACAACGTTTAGAGAGTTGCCTCGATAGGTTAGTTGAAGAAGGTGTGATGATAAGTCATAAGTTGGCGGATAATAGAAGAGAATATTGCAAAAAAATACGATGAGCTTATAAGGATTAATTCTGAAATCCTCAAGATTGATGGTTGAAGGCCGGTTGTCTTCAAGTTTTCATAATCATATTCCTCCTTTCAGTTCAGAAAAGCGTCGCTAGTTTTAGCGGCGTCTTTTCTTTTTTTGATTCAAAAAAGTCCTTGACAATCGTTGCTCGGCGTGTATAATTAAACATAAGCTAACTAACTGCGAGTCGGCTTGAAAGAAAAAGTTGAGAGCTTATATATGGCTTGAAATCCTCCATCGCTCATGGAGGATTTTGGGTTTTTAGAGAAAAAATCGCAAAAATAGTATTGATTCTGAGCCTCGGGTGTGATAATATTAAGTACAAGAAGTAGTGTGTCCTGTTTTTGTATCTTATGGAAGGTGGCGACTTTCAAGGTGGGAACTGGGCAGTAGTCTTCGGCGCTGAAGTAATTAATGTGGCAGGAGTTAAGTTTTTCCTGTATGATTGGTTGCTGAAAAATACTATTAACACTAATAAAAAGAGGTAGAATGGTTACAAAACCTAGTCAGAAAGAAAGAGTTTTCTTTACCGAAGGTGATCAGGCTTTGCCAATACCAGATTTAACCGCGCATCAGAAGGATTCGTGGGCTGATTTTGTGCAAAATGGTCTTCGGGAAGTTTTCGAGGAGTTGAATCCGATCGACGACTACACCGGGCAGAAACTCTCTCTTCGTTTCAAAGATTATTATTTTAAAGAACCAAAGGAGTCGGAGCGTGGTGCAAAGTACAACCTTGCAACTTACGAAGCGCCACTCCACGTCTTGGTGGAACTAGAGAACAAGACCACCGGCGAAAAGAAGGAACAGGATATTTACTTTGGTGATTATCCTTGGATGACCGAAAGGGCTACATTTATTATCAATGGTACCGAGAGGGTAATCGTATCTCAGTTGATTCGTTCGGCTGGGGTGTTCTTCAATGCTGAAACGATTGGTCTCAAGCGCTATTATGGTGCTAAGGTAATTCCAGGCCGTGGTGCTTGGCTTGAGTTCGAGACCGCTGTAAACGGTGCAATCTATGTAAAGATTGATCGTCGTCGTAAAATCCCGGTCACAACCTTCCTTCGTGCACTTGGTATGAAGAAGAGCGAGATCGAGAACGCGTTTTCTAAGGTTGATACCGGTGAGAAGAAGTACATCGAAGTTACTTTCGAAAAAGATACGACTTCGAACCAAGGTGAAGCTTTGCTTGAGGTTTATCGCAAGCTTCGTCCAGGCGATCTTGCAACCGTTGAGAACGCTAAATCAATGATTGAACGTACTTTCTTCGATAAGAAACGCTATGATTATTCAAACGTTGGTAGATTTAAGATTAATCGCCGTCTTGGGTTTGATACGCCAAATGAACCTGAGTTTAGAACTTTGCAAATGAAAGACGTTGTGGCAATCGTTTCCGAAATCATCAGATTGAACAATACACAAGAAGCGCCGGATGATATCGATTCGTTGTCTAATCGTCGTGTGAAGCTTGTCGGCGAGCTCGTACAAAGGCAATTCCGCCTCGGTATGCTTCGCTTACAGCGTAATATTCTAGACAGAATGTCAATGGCTAACCTCGAGGAAGTTACTCCTTCACAGCTTCTAAATTCACGCCCGGTCGTGGCTGCTGTTAAGGAATTCTTTTCAACTTCACAGCTTTCACAGCTTATGGATGAGGTTAACCCATTCTCAGAGCTTGCACACAAGCGCCGTCTAAGCTCGATGGGTCCTGGTGGTTTGACCAGGGAACGCGCTGGCTTTGACGTACGTGATGCTCACCCGACCCACTATGGCCGTATTTGTACGGTTGAGACGCCAGAAGGTGGTAACGTAGGTCTCGTGCTTAACTTTGCAACTTATGCCAAGATTAATGAATATGGCTTCATTGAGGCTCCTTATGTCGTCGTAAAGAACGGTAAGGTTACCGATGAAGTAGTTTACATGGATGCCGATACTGAGAACGACATGATTATCGCTGACGCTTCGGTTAAGCTAGATAAAAATGGTAAATTTGTCGAAGATTGGGTGTCCGCACGTGTGCATGGTACTCCTGCACAGGTTGAGGCAAAAAGAGTAACTCATATTGACGCGGCTCACAAAGAGATTCTTGGTGTATCCGCATCACTTATTCCGTTTGTCGAGAAAAACCGTGTTGACCGTTCTTTGATGGCCTGCGCCATGCAGAAACAGGCTGTGCCTCTACTTCGCCAGGATAATCCTATCGTAGGTACTGGTATCGAGCGTGAAGTCGCTTTGAACACTTCACAGATCGTAGTAGCTACTGGGGCTGGCGTTGTTAAGAAAGCTGATGCCGAGTCTGTAATCGTAACTTACGATAAGGGCGGAGATGTAGAATATAAACTACAACACTTCGAAAAGACTAACGATGATAGGTGTTACAACCAAAGATGTGCTGTTCGTCGTGGCCAGAAGGTCAAGAAGGGCGACACTTTGATCGAAGGTGCATCTATTAATAATGGCGAGTTAGCACTTGGCCGTGACCTTCTCGTAGCATTTATGCCATGGCGTGGTTACAACATGGACGACGCTATCGTTATTTCGAACCGTTTGGTCGAGGATGACACTTTGACTTCGATCAACATTAAGGATTTCGATGTCGAAGTACGTGAGACCAAGCTTGGTCCTGAGCAAGTTACTCGTGATATTCCAAATGTTTCAGAGCATTCTTTGAGACATCTTGGTGAAGATGGTATCGTGGCTATCGGTTCCGAGGTCAAAAATGGCGATATTCTCGTAGGTAAGATTACACCTAAGGGTGAGCAGGAGCTAAGCTCTGAGGAAAGACTTCTCCGTGCTATCTTTGGTGAAAAAGCCAAAGACGTACGCGATACTTCAGTTAGAATGAACGGTTCTTCGACTGGTAAAGTTGTCGATGTACGCGTTTACACCAGAGAGCAGGGTCACGAACTCAAAGCTGGTGTGATTATGCAGATCAAGATCTTCGTAGCTGAAATGCGTAAGATCGGCGTAGGCGATAAGCTTGCTGGTCGTCACGGTAACAAGGGTGTGGTTTCCAGGATTTTGCCAAAGGAAGACATGCCATTTATGGCTGATGGTACGCCAATCGATGTAGTGCTTAGCCCAATGGGTGTGCCAAGCCGCATGAACCTCGGTCAGCTATTTGAAACTCACCTTGGTATGGCAGCTAGAGCACTCGGCTATAAGGTTGCTACGCCGTCATTTAACGGTGTGCCTGACGAGGTAATCTCTGATGAGCTCGAAAAAGCTGGTTATGCTCGCGACGGTAGAGTGCAACTCTTCGATGGTTTGACCGGTGAGCCATTTAACGAAAGAACCTCTGTAGGTGTGATGCATATGCTCAAGCTTCACCACATGGTTGAAGATAAGATTCACGCTCGTTCAACTGGTCCTTATACAATGGTTACCCAGCAGCCGCTCGGTGGTAAGGCTCAAAACGGTGGTCAGCGCTTCGGGGAAATGGAGGTCTGGGCACTTGAGGCTTACGGTGCAGCTACTACTTTGCAGGAAATGCTCACCATTAAGTCAGATGATGTTTATGGACGTGCGAAAGCTTATGAAGCAATCATCAAACACGAACCAATTGAAGGTCCGAAGCTTCCTGAAGGCTTCAATGTGTTGGTGAAAGAGTTGCAGGGTCTCGGCCTTAAGGTGGATCTCTTGGATCACGGTGAGGCTGCTGACGCTGGTGATGTGATTGAGCGCACATCAAAAGAAATTGAAAAATCAAAAGATGATCAATCCATCTATGATCAACATAAAAAAGATACCGAGCCGCAGATCCTCGATCTTGATGAGGAAGAGGCAGAAGCCATGATGGCGGAAGAGGGTGTCGAAATAACAGAGATTGACGAGTCGGATGGAACTGTTGATCTCGGAGAGGAGTTCTAAGATGGCGTGGATGGACAATTTTATCAGCGCTTCGGACTTTGATTCGATTCGTCTATCGGTAGCTAGCCGAGACGACATCTTGAATTGGAGTTACGGCGAAGTAACCAAGCCAGAAACGATTAACTATCGAACTCAAAAACCAGAACGGGACGGTTTGTTCTGTGAAAGGATTTTTGGGCCAACAAAAGATATTAATCCACACGACGCTAAGCTTAAAGGCGTACGCTCGCGTGAGGCTGCGGTTGATAAAGAAGGAAACTTAGTCACCAAGTCTATCACCAGGCGTGAGAGAATGGGGCATATTTCACTTGCTGCTCCTGTTGCACACATTTGGTTTATGCGTGGCGTGCCTTCTGCTTTGTCGCTTCTTCTTGACATCACCGTCAAGAACATCGAGAAGGTAGTTTACTTTGCTACTTACCTCATCATCGATGCTAAGACCGACGAAGTGCAAAAGCAATTAGAGTCACTTGAAGCTCAAACCAACACTGCTCGCGATGCGATCAAGATTCGCTACGAGAAAGAGGCAAAAGCAGAAGGTGCTAATGTCAAGGCTCTAGCTGAGGCTCAGACCAAAGAGCTTGAAGATCTTCAAAACGATTATCTCTCTCGCAAAGCTACTCTTGAATCGTTCAAGAAGGGCGGCGTAATTACTGAGGTACAATATCGTAATCTTCCTGAAGAATACGAAGATTTGATCACTGTAGAGATGGGCGCAACTGCTATCAAGAAGATGCTTGATGAAATCGATCTTGATAAGTTGATTGCTGATCTTAAAGCCGAAGAAGAAGAGGCTAAAGGTCAAAAAGAGAAGAAGATTCAAAAAAGACTTAAGACTCTTGAAGGTATGCAAGCTGCTGGTATCAAGCCAGAAGATTTGATCATGACCGTGATCCCGGTGATCCCACCAGATCTACGTCCGATGATTGCGCTTCCTGGTGGTAGGTTTGCTACTTCAGATCTTAACGACCTTTATCGTAGAGTCATTAACCGTAACAACCGCTTGAAGAAGTTGATTGATCTCAACGCTCCAGAGGTGATTTGCCGCAACGAAATGAGAATGTTGCAAGAGGCTGTCGATGCTTTGATCGATAACTCTGCTGCACATGGCTCTAGAGGCGCAAGTTCAACCAATGGTCGTCGTAAACTCAAATCACTTTCTGACCTTCTCAAGGGTAAGCAGGGTCGCTTCCGCCAAAACTTGCTTGGTAAGCGCGTTGACTACTCTGGTCGTTCAGTGATTGTGGTTGGTCCGGAGCTAAAGCTTAACGAATGTGGTTTGCCAAAGCAAATGGCACTCGAGCTATTTAAGCCATTCGTGATTTCTTGGCTCATTGGCAACGAGTATGCTAACAATATCCGCTCGGCTTCGAGATTGATTGAAGCTAAGGAAACTGTTGTTTGGGATGCTTTGGACGAGGTGATTAAGGGTAAATACGTGCTCCTTAACCGTGCTCCGTCTCTACACCGTTTGTCGGTACAAGCTTTCCAGCCGAGACTAATCGATGGTAAGGCTATTAAGCTTCACCCACTAGTAGCTTCCGGCTTTAACGCCGACTACGATGGTGACCAGATGGCTGTACATCTACCTTTGTCTGACGCTGCACAGCTCGAGGCTAAGGAACTTATGTCGGCTTCTAAGAATCTATTGAAGCCAGCTGATGGTTCTCCGGTTCTAGCTATTTACCAGGACGTGGTGCTTGGTGCTTACTACCTCACCTATGACAAACCTGGAACCGATACCGATGATCCGAAGGCATTCTCCTCTGTTTACGAGGCTGAGATGGCTTACGATCAAGGTTTGATCGCTCTCCAGACACCAATTCGTGTGTTTACTAAGAAAGCGATTCGCGATACGACCCTTGGCCGTGTGATCTTTAACGAGATTTTGCCAGAAGATTATCCGTACGATAACTCTGTACAGACTAAGAAGAATCTTTCTAAGGTAATGGCAAACATCTTTGATTTGTATGGATCAGAGGTGATGGTGAAGACAGCTGATACTTTGAAGGATTTGGCCTTTGAGTATGAAACGATCGCTTCGATTTCCACTGCTAAGGATGATTATCCGACTTACAACGAGATCGATGATTTTATCGCTGAAGGTGATGCTAAGACTGCTCTTATTCAGCAAGACTATAATGATGGTCTTACTACGGATGAGGAGCGCTACAAGCTTACAATTGCCAACTGGCGTGATATCGATAAGAAGATTTCTGACTTCTTGTCATCGAAACTCGCTGAGATGGATACCGATATTGCGGTGATGGTGAACTCTGGTGCTCGTGGTAATATTTCGAACATCAAGCTTGCTTCTGCTGAGATTGGTATCATGGTGGACATTAACAACAACGAAATCGAGCTCCCGGTTAAGTCTTCGTACAAGAAGGGTCTTAACACTTTGGAGTCATTTATCGCGACTCGAGGTGCCCGTCAGGGTCAGGTGTCTACGGCTCTACGTACTGCGGACTCTGGTTATCTTACTCGTCGTCTCGTTGATGTGTCTCAAGATGTATTCACGACTGATGAAGAGGCTGAGGATCCTGGATTTACGGTTTATCGTAACGAATCTGAAGTTTCTGGTATTAGCTTTAGTGCTAGATTAGTTGGCCGCTATACGGCTGAGCCGGTGCCGGGCTACCTAGAAGCAGATCAGCTTATCACTAAAGAGATGGCTGATCAGATCGAAGCAGATGAAAAGATCGAGTTTGTGAAGATTCAATCTGTGCTTTCGACTACTGCGGTTAACGGTATTCCACGCAAGGCTTATGGTGTTGATATGTCGACTAGGGAACTAGTTGCTGCAAATGAGCCGGTCGGTGTGATCGCTGCGCAGTCTCTTGGTGAGCCTGGTACTCAGCTTACACTTGATACTAAACACGGTTCTGGTGTGGCTGGTTCTGGTGCTATCGCAAGAGGTCTTCCTCGTGTGGAAGAGCTTCTCGAAGCAAGAACTCCGAAAGGTCAGGCGTATGTTTCGCCTATCGATGGTGTCGTGGATGTACGCGAAGAGAATAGCCACTACATCGTGACTATCACTCCGCAATCTGGCGCAATCGAGAGAATTGAGCTAAATGGTCGCAAACCTTCGGTTAAAGATGGTGAAAGCGTAAAAGCTGGTGCTACTTTGATTCGTAAGAGCACGAAGTCGGCTGCCGTTAAGGCTCCAAATGCTGGCGTGGTGGAGCTTGTGAAGGACGCTATTATCTTAGTGTCTGCAGCAGGTGCACCGGTGAAGATGGAGATTCCTGGTGAAGCTGAGTTAGTCGTTAAATCTAATGATTCAGTAACGGCTGGTGATAGAATCACTACTGGTTCTCTTAATCTACAAGATCTTTTGAAGTATAAGGGAATTGAAGCTACTGAGCGCTATATCATGAACGACGTTTTGAACGTTTATGCTGCTCAGGGTCATGAGATTTCACCAAAGCACCTTGAGATCTTGGTGCGCCAAATGTTCTCTAGAGTTCAGATCGTTGATCCGGGTGATTCAGAATTTGTTTCTGGTGATATCACTTCGAGGACGGCTGTAAGCACGGTTAATCAAGAGCTTGAAGCTTCTGGCAAGCAACCAGCGACTTACAACAATTTGTTGCTTGGTATTACCAAAGTTTCGATCTTCTCAGATTCGTTCTTGTCGGCTGCATCCTTCCAGGATACAACTCGTGTTCTTATCAATGCTGCAATTAGCGGTAGAGTTGATCACTTGCGTGGTCTCAAAGAGAACGTCATCATTGGTCGCAAGATCCCTGTGGGTACCGGCGTCGCCCCTCTCAGCGACTTCGAAGTGCCTGACTCTAAGGTACCGACCGAAGAAGATCTCGAGAACCTATAAACAATAAACAACTGAATAATACCACTCGGGGCCGCGTCCGGCCGGCCCGTCGCCACGGGCGGCCGGCGCTAATTCTCGCGCTGCCGCGCTCCGAAATGCCCCGAGCTGGCATTATTACAGTTGTTTTTTGTTTCTATGTGTGATATCATATTAGATAGTTATTAAGAGGTTTATATGCATTTCAAGACTATTTTCAGATCCCTAAAGAACAAAGACATGTTAAAACGAGTTCTTATTATACTCGGTATTATTGTGGCATATAGATTATTGGCACAGATTCCTGTCCCGATGGGTGACGCTTCTACTTTCAAAGAGGCTGTCTCTAACTTGATGCAAAAATCTGATTTCTCGAGTTTCCTGAATTTAATTTCGGGTGGCGGACTTGCTTCTCTTAGTATTATAATGGTGGGTCTTTCTCCGTATATTACAGGTTCGATTGTGATTCAGCTTCTTACTAAAGCGATTCCTTCGCTTGAGGAGCTTTCTAACGATGGTGAAACCGGTCGCAGAAAGATCAATCAGTGGACCAGAATGCTCACTGTACCTCTAGCTATTGTGCAGTCGATTGCTTATATTTTCATTCTTTATCAGTCCACTTTGTCGGCGAACCTCGCTAGCGACTTTACGCCTTCGATTGGTGACTGGGCTTTGTCTGTCACGGCGATGACTGCTGGCTCGATTATCTTGATGTGGCTCGGTGAGTTAATTACTGAGCAGGGCATTGGTAATGGTATATCGACCATTATCTTTGCTTCGATCATCTCACAGCTTCCTTCGACGATGGCCTCCCTCGGCAACGCCTTATTCGACACTTCTAAAGGTACGCTTAGCTTGTTTGGTTGGTTTGAACTTCCGGTTGATCCGACGGTGTTCTGGATTATTGTTGGGTTCGCGATTGCGATGCTGATAGTGATTTACTTCTTAGTAAAGCTGAATGAGGCGCAACGGATTATCACGATTAATTATGCTAAGCGTGTACACGGTAACTCATCTTATGGTGGAATTAAATCAATTCTTCCTATTAAGCTAATTGCAGCTGGTGTGATTCCGGTGATCTTTGCGACGGCATTCTTGTCTCTTCCGGCTTTGGTGGGACAAGTGATTACTTCGGTTGATCCAGGTAACGAAGTTGGCTCTACGCTTGTGTCGGTATTTTCGGCGCCTTCAGCTAATAACTATGCGACCATGTATCCAGATGGTATTACTATGCAATGGTTCGTATATCCTTTGATGTACTTTATTCTAGTGTTTATCTTCACTTATTTCTATACGTCGATTATCTTTAATACTAAGGAGATTGCGGATAATTTGCAGAAGCAAGGTGGGTTTATTGAAGGGGTCAGACCTGGTATCACTACTTCGAAGTATTTGTCGAAAGTAGTAAATAGGTTGGACCTATTCGGTGCACTTGCGCTTGGTCTTATCGCAATGCTTCCGTTTATCACAGACTATATCTTTATTTTACTAACTGGTGCGCCGATTGGTCTATCAATCTCGGGTACTGGGCTTCTAATCGTAGTAACGGTGGCGTTAGAGAATCTAAGGTCGGTGGATTCTAGAGCTCTAATGATAACTTACGATGACTATAGAGATGAAGAACTTCAAGATTGAGCTTAGCCCGAAGCGGATTATTAAATGGGCGATTTATGCCGTTCTTGCGATACTATTTCTAGTGTTTCTTATCGGAGTTTCTACTTTTGAGGCTTCTTATTATAGCGAAAAAGAGGGAAGTGAGCGTGCGGTAGCGGCTGGTTCTACCGTTTCTCAGGAAGATTTGATTGAAGTCCCGCCTACGGAGGAAGAGGTTCACGAGTACACGGTGGCTCCTGATCGGCCGCGATATTTAACTGTTTCTAAGCTTGGTATTCGTAATGCTAGGATTTTATCGATGGGGGTTAATAACAACGGTGAGCTTGACACGCCGCGGAATATTTTTGATGTGGGCTGGTATAATCAATCGGGTAAACCGGGCCAGGGTGGTACTATGCTAATTGATGGACATAATGGTGGTCCACATGTACATGGTGTATTTAAGGATTTGCCGAACCTTACTGAAGGTGATTTGATTACGGTGGAGAGGGGCGATGGCGCCATTTATAACTACGAGGTCGTTGAGAATGTCAGTGTGCTCCTTAGTGAAGCGGATGCATATATGGCTACTGCTCTCAAGAGCCCAGTTCCAGGCGAAGAGTCGTTAACTTTGATCTCTTGTACGGGGGAGTGGTCACAACAGCAAGGAACTTATCTGTCTCGCCAATTTGTGAGAGCGGTGCTGGTTGAAGAATAGCTAAATTTAAATGCAAAATTTGTGTTTTTAATCTTTACAAGTCTAATTTTTTGTGCTAAAATGGTGAGGTAATTTATGGCTAGTCAAAAGGAAGTGATTAAACTCACTGGTAGTGTTGTCGAGGCACTACCGAATACCCAGTTTCGGGTTGAACTCGAGAATGGTCATATTATTGTTGCCCATATGAGCGGGAAGATGCGAAAGAACTATATTCGTCTCGTCCCGGGCGACAGAGTCGAGGTTGAGTTAACCCCTTACGATCTTACAAAGGGCAGAATCAGCTTCCGACTCAAAGATTAATATTAACTGTTGTGATTTTTACAACGTTTAATATGAGAGGTAACAGTTAAATACTAGTTGCAAAAGTATTTAGCTAAATGCTTTTAATATTGAGTGTTTGGAGTCGCAACTCTAACATAAGGAAAGGATTTTAACACAATGAAAGTACGTGCAAGTGTTAAAAAAATCTCCCCTGATGACATCATTGTACGCCGCAAAGGTGTGCTTCGTGTTATCAATAAGAAAAAACCTAAGAATAAGCAAAGGCAGGGTTAAGAAATATGGCTAGAATAGCTAGTGTCGTGATCCCTTCCGATAAACAAGTTTGGATTGCCCTTACTTACGTTTATGGGATTGGTCGCACGACTTCAAAGAAAATCCTTGCGGAGGCTAAAATCGAGCCTACCACTCGGGTCAAAAATCTCACCGAGGCTGACGAACAAAAAATCAATGACATTATTTCCGCGAAATATCATGTTGAGGGTGATTTGAAGCGTCTCGTGAGCAACAATATCAAACGTTTAAAGGATATTAATTCCTACAAGGGTGTCCGCCACAAGGCTAAATTACCAGTCAACGGCCAGCGTACTCGTACGAACGCACGTACTCGTAAGGGTAAGGCGATCGCGGTCGGTGGTGCTCAACCTAAGGCAGCAAGTAAGACTTAAGGAGTAATATGGCAGAAGAAGTTAATACAAATACAACTGCGCCAGAGGCTGTGGAAGCTAAGGCTCCAAAGTCTAAGGCAAGCAAGAAAGCTAAAAGAATCGTTAATGCAGGTGCTGTGCATATCCAGGCTACATTCAACAACACTATTATTAGTGTGACCGATAAGGCTGGTGGTGTGCTTTCTGCATCATCTGCTGGTGCTAACGGTTTCCGTGGTTCTAAGAAAGGGACTGCGTTCGCCGCTGGTGTAGCCGCAGAAAAAGCACTTGAAACTGCTAAGAAGAATCACGCACTCAATTCTGTTGATGTGTTTGTTTCTGGCATTGGGCTTGGTCGGGATGCAGCAATTAGAGCAATTTCGACAGTTGGCATTAAGATTGATAGTATAACGGACGTAACCCCTATCGCACATGGTGGCGTGCGACCTAAGGGAGAAAGGAAACCGTAATGGCAAGAGATACTGCTCCTATTGTTAAGCAAAGCCGTCGC
Source organism: Candidatus Saccharimonadota bacterium (assembly GCA_017619315.1). Classification (GTDB taxonomy): domain Bacteria; phylum Patescibacteriota; class Saccharimonadia; order Saccharimonadales; family Saccharimonadaceae; genus Nanosyncoccus. The sequence continues at coordinate 16,448 of JAFZSN010000004.1, read as the reverse complement.
GAAGGTTTCGCACTTGCGCCAAAAGCGCATAAAGTTATGGCTAAAAAGTCTGGTATTCCAGGCGAGCACGGAGATATGAGAGTAAGAGGCGGAAGCTTGTATCTTACCCAGCTTCGTGAAAAACAGAAAGTTCGTAGAATGTACGGGCTACTTGAGAAGCAATTCGCTAAATTGATGAGAGAGGCGCAAAAAGCTGAAGGGTTGACCGGTGAAAAACTCCTAGAATTTCTAGAGAGAAGAGCCGACAACGTAGTATTTCGTTCAGGTTTTGCTTTGACTCGTCGTCAAGCGCGCCAATTAGTTTCACATGGACATTTTCTTTTAAACGGTCGTCGAATTGACATTCCTTCAATTAGATTGAACCCGGGTGATGTTTTAGAGGTTCGTCCAAAATCAGCTAAATCTGAATATTTCAAGAATCTTGCGAATGTTATCGGGGCGGCGAATGTTACGCCTTTGTCCTGGTTGAAGGTCGACGCTAAGAAAATGAAGATTGAGGTTACTGGTCTTCCGAAACGTGAAGAAGCGGAAGCTGGCATTAATGAACAATTAATCGTTGAGTATTACTCACGCTAAGGAGAAAAATAATATGACAACAAAAAATATCCATGAAGCGACGCTCGCCGAAGTCAAAGATATCAACGAGACTCAGGCAGAGTTTATAATTAAGCCACTTTACTATGGCTATGGTAATACTCTCGGTAACTCACTTCGTAGAGTTTTGCTTTCGAGCATTAAGGGTGCTGCTATTACAGCTTTCTCGATCGAAGGTTCTACTCATGAATATGCAGCTATCCCAGGGATTCGTGAAGATTTAGTAGATATCATGCTTAATCTCAAGAACATCCGCTTCAAGAGCCACACTGACTCTCCAGTGGAACTTACGCTTGAGATCAAGGGTGACAAGCAATCCGAAAAAGATGGCGACAAAAGAGTTATCGCTGGCGACATCAAACTTCCTTCCGAAGTTGAAATCGCTAACCCACACCAGGTTATTTGTCACATTGACGATCCAAAATATGTGCTTAAGATGCATTTCATCGTTGAGTCCGGTAGAGGCTATCTCACGATTGAGAATTCAAGCGCAGAACGTGTACACTCTGACATGATTGCAGTTGACGCTGTATTTACTCCAGTTCTAAGAGTACGGTACAAAGTCGAGAACACTCGTGTTGGACAGGATACCAATTTGCAACAACTTTCTTTGACTGTTGAAACTGACGGTACTATCACCCCAAGAGAAGCTTTCGAAGAAGCTGCTGCTATACTAGTAAACCAGTACCAGGCACTTGCTGGAAAGACTACGGTCGAATCTGCTCCAGCCCCTGGCACCACTGATGAAGATGATGATGCTGGTCTAAGTGTTTCCATCGAGGACCTCGAATTGTCAGCAAGAACAGCTAACGCACTTCTTAATAACGATATTAAGACTGTCCGCGACCTAGTAACTCTTTCCGAGACTGATCTAAAAGAGCTCAAAGGTTTCGGTCAAAAAGCGCTAGATGAAGTTAAAGAAAAGTTAACGGAGTTAAATTTTTAAAATGCACCGACACGGATATAAAGGCCGCAAATTTGGCCGTAAGACCGATCAGAGGTTGGCGCTAACGAGGGGGCTAATGTGCTCTCTGATCAAATATCAATCTATAACAACGACTTTGGCACGTGCGAAGGAAATTCGCCGTGGGACTGAAAAGTTGATTACGATGGCGAGAAAGGGTGGCCTTGCTAACCGTAGATTAATCATTGCAAGACTAAATGATCTTGAGGCTGCTAACATCTTGGTTGATGTAATTGCACCTCAAATCAAGCGCGATTCTGGTTACCTCAGAATTGAGCATGCTGGTACAAGGCGTGGCGACAATTCTGAGATGGGTACGATTAGCTTTGTGGACGACATTGATTACAGCGTTAAGCCAGTTGAGAAGCCTGCCGCGAAGAAAGCTGATGCTAAGGCTACCAAGTCTGCTAAGGCCGCTAAGCCTGCCGCAAAGACTGCAAAGTCGGCTAAGAAGGAGGATAAATAATGAAAACTTATTCTCAGAAAGGCTCTGAAGTTAATCGCGAATGGTGGATTATCGATGCTTCTACTTTGCCACTAGGTAAATTGGCTGTTGTTATTGCTGACAAGCTAATGGGTAAGTCCAAGGTTACCTACACTCCTCATATCGATAATGGTGACTATGTTGTAGTCGTGAATGCCAAGAATATTAAGGTTACCGGTGATAAGCTTGTTGCTAAGAAGTACTATCGCCACAGTGGTTTCCCGGGTGGCTTGAAGGAACTTCGCCTCGAAGAGGTGATCGAAAAAGATCCTTCGAAGGTAATCCACGCTGCCGTTAAAGGTATGTTGCCAAAGAATAAACTAGCTGCAGATAGGCTAAAAAGACTTCGTGTATTTGACACGTTGGAGCATGCTCACACTGCACAAAACCCGAAGGAGATTAAATAATGGTAGCTACGAAGAAATACACATACGGGCTTGGTCGTCGCAAATCTGCAACGGCAACCGCTCGTCTTTACAAGGGTAAAGGCGAAATTACGATCAACGGTAAGCCAGCTCTTGCTTATCTATCTGATAACAAGACTTATCTTGCCGAGATTACTGATCCGCTAGCTCTTGCAGGCAAGCAAAAAGAGTTCGATATCACTATCCTAGTTAAAGGTGGTGGCTTGGCTGGTCAAGTTGACGCAATCAAGCTCGCTATCTCTAAGGCATTAGTGGTTGAAGCACCTGATCTTCGCCCGATGCTCAAGAAAGCTGGATTTACATCACGTGATCCACGCGAGAAAGAGCGCAAGAAATACGGTCTTAGATCTGCTCGTAGACGCGAACAGTTCTCAAAGCGTTAAAAATAAGCCCCGCGAGGGGCTTATTTTTGTGCTTTTTATGGTATAATAATAGGACACGGGGTGTTAGCTCAGTTGATAGAGCGCTGCATTCGCATTGCAGAGGTCACGAGTTTGAATCTCGTACACTCCACCAAATTTTGGAATTTGAGGCTGGCGAAATGGATCCGTTTAGATATAATTTAGTCATTCCGAGAGACGTTCTAGATAGCGCTACGAAGAAGAATCACGCGATGGGGCCGGTTTCTACGCGTGAAGCGCTGGTGATTAAGCGGCATGGAACAAATAAAAGGCAACAGTAAAAAACCGAGCATTATCGCTCGGTTTTTGCTGATGTTTTAATTAATGTGCTAGGTTGATTTTTGCTCTACATTGCTGAAGTTCCATTACTTGTTCGGCGTTGAAATTGATTTCCATGACCAATTTGCTGAACAAGATATCGATGAACTTTCTCTTTGCTTCGAGATCGTCTTCGATGGAGATGCGTACTTTTCCTTTTTCTTTGAAGTTTCCGAAATCGTAAAATTCTGACCAGGATCCTTTTTTCGGTTTTTTCAAGTCGGGGACAACGTATAGTAACGGGTATTTACTAGGTTGATTTGACATTTCGTAAAATGCAATACCTTTCCCATTTCTCTTTCCGTTGCTTCCGATTACTCCAGCGAGGAATCTTATTCTGTCGTCTCCTTCGCAGTGTTTTTTGGCGATCCCATAGAACTCCCCTGTTTCTTCCACGAATATCCAACCTGTTAAGGACTGGTCTTCTGGCTGCTTTCCAGATTCCAAATTAATCCTCATTACACCCACATCCATCACCCCTTTCTCCGTGAGCTGTTTTTATATTATAACATCATTTTTGGTTTTTGTTAACCTTTTCTCGTTGGCCTGGTTCTGTCAGGTAAACTTCTTTCCGCGAAGCTTGGTTTTTGGTATAATGGAGGGAGTAATTTCTCAGAGTCGTTCGTATTATGAGGGGGTGTTATGATAGCGAGAAGGTTAAGCACTTTGTAGTTTTTCATAAGGGGGTAGTAAAAATGAAAAAGAAAACGATTAAAAAGGTTTTAGCTGTAATGGCTGTAATTATCCTATTATTTGGATTTACAGATATCTTCGTATTGTCACTTTCTTCTGTAGAAGTGTCAGAAGAGGATTAACCCTGGGTAATCGTAAAACCGCGGCAGAAATGTCGCGGTTTTTTCTATTTTCAATGTCTACGCGTCTTGTCTTCTTTTGAAAAATCTCAAAATTATGTTATAATTATTGCGTAGGTTTTGATAAATTGGTTTTTAAACCTAAGAATATTACAAAGGTGGTGATTAATTTGTTTTGTGGTTTAAGAAAAAGTTTACTGGGAGTTTTGTTCGTTTTGGTAGTATTTGTGGTGAGTCTCATTTCTTGCGTTTTAGTAGTACGGGCCCAAGATGGTGTAAATCCTAAAATTGAGCCATTTTCGTATCGTTATGCTGATTTTAACGTTAAAACTACGCTTCAGAACGGAGATATGAAAAAGGCATTATGTTATGACCTTTTGTCGGTTTATAAAGAATTGGCAACAGGTAAGGTTTCACAAGATAGGTTTGTGTGGTCTTTCGAAAAAGCCCCATTTTATGTGGACGAAAACAGTGAATGGCTCTCCTTTCAAAATATGCGCAATTTTACACGTCTTTATTGCAATCGTTTGGATATTTTCCTTGAAAATATCAATGAAGATTCAATTGGACTGTTTCATTTACGCGATTTTGAGTGCACGACCGAAACCCGTGCGATTAAGGGCCCGGATGGAGATACGTTCTATCGTAGCGCTTTGGTGGGTATTTGCGTGAAGAGTTGGTGTACGCCGGCTGGGATTGTCTGCTCTCGTCAGGTAGCTTTAGATTATTATGGAAAAGTGCAAAAAAGGATAGAGTCTATCGTATCTAAGGTTTTAGCTACTCGTTTATCCAATGGGAAGTCGTTGTCGATACCGCAAAGGCTAAAATGGATCCATGATTATTTGGCCATAAGTGTTGAGTATGACAAAGATGGTCTTGTTGCTTGGGTAGATGGTGACACTAGGTATAATGCATTATTTAATGAGTGTGGCCCTCTCCTTGACGGCAAAGCGGTCTGTGTAGGATATGCCTATGCTTATTGCGCTATCGTGAATGCTCTCGCGAAACGGACAAGTGCAAATTTGGCTGCAGAAATTGTTTCAGGCTCTAACCATACATGGAATCGGGTCAAAATAAATAACAAATGGTACCATATCGATGTTACCTTTGATGATCTCGATTCTGAGTCAGGTAGGAGCTATAGGGATGACTATTTTCTTATAAGCGATTACGAACTTCCACATTCTCATCTTGGTGTCGAGGATGGCTATTTTGCTAAAAATTTACAAAAAGCTACCGATACTAGATATGATTTTAAGGAATGGCCTGTCTTCTTTAAGACTAAGATTAGCGGCATAGCTAAATCTACCAAGAAGTATAAACTTGGTAAGAAAAAAGCCGTGCGCCCGTTTGACGTCTGTTTTTGCCCGTTTGCCCGTACTTACAAGTATAGCAAGATGTCTACGAGCCTCTTGTTGGACAAAAGCAAAGGCCTAGTTCTTGTCCGCGGAGTTGATTATGGCGTTAAGTATCGTAATTGTAAGAAGAAAGGTTGGGCCACAGCGGTGATTACTCTTAAGGGTGAGTATAAGGGTAAGATCAAAATTAAATACAAAATTGTACAATAAAGTAAATATTCCCAATTAATCACCTTGCCTAATCTATATCAATAAAAACCGCGGCAGATATGTCGCGGTTTTTCATGTTTTTAGGTGTCTGGGGCGATTCAAATGCTCGGGACGGGGAATTTGAGGGCGAGTTCTTTGACCTCTTTTTTGATGGTCTCGAGTTCGGCAGAATATTTGGGGAGGTTGTCCTCGGTGCCAGCTTCTTTGCAGATTTTGGCGATTTTCTTCATCCAGCTGGCGAGGATTTTCATTTCTGGCTCGCCCATGCCGCGCGAAGTGATTGCAGGAGTGCCAAGGCGGACGCCAGAGGGGCGGAAGGCGGCGGAATCGTCGGTTGGGAGAGCGTTGGCGTTTAGGGTGAGACCGGCGTGATCGAGGGCTTTTTCGTACATTTTGCCGTCTATGCCGTAGCTTTCTTTGACGTTTACTAGAATGAGGTGATTTTCGGTGCCGTCCCCTTGGAGAACGAAGTCAGATTTGATGAGTTCTTCGGCTAGGGTTTTGGCGTTTTTGACGATGTTTTTAGCGTATTCCTTGAATTCTGGCTGCAGTGCTTCGCCGAAAGCGACAGCTTTGGCGGCGATGACGTGCTCTAGAGGGCCGCCTTGGGTGCCAGGGAAGACGGAGCGGTCAATTAGGGTTGGGATGTTTTCTAGGGTGTGATCTGGACGCTTCAGAGGTGAAGACACTTTACCTTTACTGAGGATCAAACCGCCACGGGGGCCACGGAGGGTTTTATGGGTGGTGGTGGTCATGACGTGGAAGCCGTGATCTAGGGGATTTTCGTGCACTCCTCCGGCGATAAGGCCGGCGACGTGGGCCATGTCGGCCATGAGGAGGCAATCGGGGATTTTGGCGGCGATACGTGCGACGCGGTCAAAATCAGGGATTTTCATGAAAGCAGAGTAGCCGATCAGGATGATTTTTGGTTGCTCCTCGAGGGCTTTTTTCTCTAATTCTTCGTAATCAATGTCCCCTTCATCTGTTACGCCGTAGCCGATAAATTTGTAGATTTTGGCTGAGCGTGTAACGGGGGAGCCGTGGGTGAGATGGCCGCCGGCGGGGAGGGACATGGCGAGGATTTTGTCGCCAGGATTGCACCAGGCGTAGTAGACGGCTTCGTTGGCGTTGGCGCCAGAGTGAGGCTGGACGTTGGCGTGATCGGCATGAAACAGTTTGCAGGCGCGTGAGATGGCGAGGCGTTCGATGCGGTCGACGTTGGTCTGCCCCCCATAATAGCGGTAATTCGGGAGGATTTTTTGAGCAATTTCGGATTCGTCCCAGTCGGTAATACCTTCGAAACTGGGGTAGCCTTCGGAATATTTGTTGGTCAAAACTGACCCCATAGCTTTCAAAACGTCTTTTGAGACGTAGTTTTCGCTTGGGATGAGCTCGAGACCGTCTCTCTGGCGGATTTTCTCCTGGTCGATTAGGTTAAATACTATGTCTTTCATTTTACCTCCTTTTTCTTGGTGTAGTTTACGATTGAGTATTTCAGTGGGCCTCCGGTGCCTTCTTCAATGATCGTTCTCTTGTAAGCTGTTTTGTCAAATTCAGGGAAAAACACGTCGGCGTCGGGCACTGTGGCGTCTACTTCTGTTAGATAGATTGAGTTGGCGTGCGGTAGAAACCTCTTATAGATCATGCCGCCACCGATGATGAAGTATTCTTTATCGGATAATTCGTGTTTTTTAATAAATTCGTCTAGATTTGTAATTACTTCGTCGGGACCAGCGAAGTCTTCGTAAGAAATGACGATATTTTTGCGATTTTTTAGCTTTTTTGGTAGGGAGAGCCAAGTGTTATACCCCATGACGACGGGGTGGCTCAAAGTGGTTCTTGTGAAAAACTCCATGTCTTTTTTGATGTTAAAGACGAGCTCGCCTTTTTTCCCGATTTCGTTGTTTTTGCCGACGCATGCTATTAGGGTGAACATTTTTACTCCGTTACTGGCATTTTGATGACACCGAGGTGCTCGTAGCCTTCCAGTTTAATATCTTTTAAGTCTTTAGAGTTGTCAAAATCGTAAAAATTGTGGATTTCGGGGTTAAGCCAGAGCTTAGGCGCTTCTGGTAAGGTTCCGTCCTTTACAGCTTTGTCGTATTTTGCGATCTGCTCTTTGATGCCGGGGATTTGGTTCTTGTAAATGTGGGCGTCGTTTGTGATGAAGGTGAATTTGCCAGGTTTTGCGCCGATGGTGCGGGCGATGAGGTGGCAGAGTACGGCGTATTGGACGATGTTATAGGGGAGGCCGAGAGGAACATCGGTGGAGCGTGAGGTGACCAGGCAATTTAGGCGGCCGTCGATGAGGTTCCACTGGGAATTCCAGACGCAAGAGGGGAGAGCGGCGGTGTCGAGCCATTCGTTTTGCCAGAGGGAAAGGACCATGCGGCGATTACCGGGGTTCTGTTTCAAAGTCTCGATTAAGTTCTGAATTAGCTGATAGCGATTGACGATCCAGCCATAAGCGGTGCCGATGGTGTGGGCGAAGTCGGTTTTTGGCTCGGTAGGGTGGTTCTTGGTGAAAATCTCGTTGATGTTTCGCCCCTGATACTCACCAGTTTCGGAAATTTCCCATTCGTTCCAAATTTTGACATTTCGCTCCTGTAGCCAACGGACGTCATTTGATGCTACTTGATAAATCCAGAGAATTTCGAGGACGGCTGATTTGAAACCGACTTTTTTGCTAACTAGGATCGGGAATTCTTCCTCGAGGTCAAAGCTCATGATTTGATGAGGCAACCTGATGGTTTCTGCACTAGAGGCGCCTTGGGCGGTGTGATCCGGAATGGCGCTGGCGACTGATTTTTGGCGGTTGTCGGATTTTTGGTAATTGACGATTTTTTCGCCTTCGGTCAAAATGCGTTTACACAAGTCGATATACTGTTCATCGAATTTGCTCATTAACCTCCTTTTCTTTATTATAGCAAACATCTCTTAAAAAATGCCGGGATTTTACGGGTTTTTCTGCTTTTTGATACAAGAAAAAGCGAGACTTATTAGTCTCGCTAGATAAGGGGGGTTTCGTAATCTTTGTCTCTCCAGTTGTACCATTTGTGTCTTACGAGTAACGTCGCAAATACGATAATGGCCGTGAAGATTCCCGTTTCGTCATAGGCGTCCATATGTCTAGTTTTCAGGTAGCCCATTGTCCACATCTCGCTAGCATAGCAGTAGCCTTCTTCATCTCTTTCGTCGCAGATTGACATATTCAATATGTCGATTTCGGAAGCATTGGGGTTATCTTCTTTCATTCTTGGTGGATAGCCAATTGCGTCGAGCAAGAGAGTCTCAACTATAGCAGAAGTTTTGTCACCAGAATAGGCGAAACAACCCATCGTCCCTGATTTTTCTTCGAATTCTGTCTGTAATTTCTGCGTTCTTTCTTCGTATTGTTTTGTTACTCTAAGTGACAGGGCGCCATATTCTTTGTAGTACTTGCGTTCAATTTTGGCCAAACCACTATCATCTCTGTCGCCGTTGTCCGCTTGGTCTCCGATGATATTTTCTGGTAAATCATGCCGGTTGAGCATCTTGATGATGTCTTTTAAACGATATCCGCCAGGATATACTTCGGCATCTGGACCGTAAACGTAGTCAAGGGCTTTTAGTATTATGACGGTCATGAGTCTAGTGTGGGCACTAATGGACTCAAAGGTTATTTCGTCTTTACATAAGCCGTAGCTTTCGTTGTATGATCTTGGAATTACCGAAGAATATGCTACTTCAAATATCTGTACCACAAGGTTCATAATCTCTTCGGCTCGAGGTAACAGCATGCTGATGTCCCAGTCATGAAGCTTTATCTCTTCTTTCATGATGCTCTTGAAGTCTTCGAGAATTTGTTCTTTGTAGTAATCGTCTTCGACGCATTTCTTTGTTATGATTGTCAAAAAATCACCTCCCTATAAATGTACACCTCCCTTATCTATGAGATATTCTAGCATCACTTGATTTATTTTGCAAAATGTGCTATAATATAGTCATTAACTGATGTAGTTTGGGAGTTTTATGAAAAAGTTGGTCATATCAGTTACAGCCATCTTGGTGGGCGCTTTACTTTTGAAGCCTTTACAGTTTTGGGGTCTTGACGTAGTCGACTCTCTCTATGTTGGTGATACTTCTTCTTATGCTCCCAAGTCAAATGATCTTGATAGCGATCCGTTCACGGATATTTCGGGTTCTTATAAAGCCGCCACAGCCGTAAAATCTAGTGTTAATCGTTCTTCTTATGCAAATAGCGATACTGGTTATGGTAGTGCAATATATGATTCGATTACGATTGCAGGCCGGACTTTGCCGGTCATTTCTGTCGGTGATACCACTGTAGATTCCGGTAATCACGTCAATAAATACGGCGATAGATTCTATTATGGGCATAATTCTGGTGCAGTGTTTGGTGGTCTAGTGAACCTAGCGGAGGGGAGTACTTTCTCAGTAACCCTCAATGGTGTAACTGTCAACTATCGTGTCGCGAAAAGACAGATCTTTGAGAAAAACCGCGAAAATGGCAGGTTGGAGCTCAATGGTTCTGGTAGTTATATGTGGAATGTGGCAGCAGCCCGCCATAACGGGGTACAATATGATGTTTCGATCATGACTTGTCACGGTGTTTCTTATGGGGATGGAGACGCTTCGGAACGCCTAGTTTTATTTGCGAATCGTATCTAAATATAGTATAATAATACTATGCGAAAAAGCTTGAAAAAATGGTTTTTGGTGGCGATATCTTTTCTTTTATCGCTTTGCCCGAATTTCGTCTATGCGCAGATTGACCAAGAAACCATGGATTTTTATTCGCAGAATAATATCCTGTTTTACGATCCGACGGGTGGCTGTAACCCTGTTGCGGTAGAGGCACCTTCTGGCAAAAATGTTACTTGGATTGGCGACTCTTATTCAGTAGGAGCGGAGCTTGATTCTGGTGGTAAACTGATTTCCAAGGCTTTGCCTGGTGTTGATGTTGGCGAATTTAATTATGAAGGCGTCGGGAATGAAGATCAATCTGCGTCTTCCTATCTTAAAGTTGGTAAGAATGTTAGCGCTGATGTTGGCGATAGTAATCCGAGTGGGATTAGTATTCTTGAGAAGATTGTGGCCGACAAAAAGCTCCGGCAGTATCTCGTGTTTGCACTTGGGGCCAATAATGGTATTACTGAGGACGATGTTAATAAGGTGCTCGAACTCGCTGGTGACGACACGAAGGTCGTGTTTGTCAATCTGTATATGACGACTACGAACTCGGAACTGCAAGAGATTGTAAAATCTAGTAATAAGGTTCTAGAGAAAGCTTTGGATGACCACTCTAATATTAGGGTGGCGGATTGGGCCAGTGCAGCTAAGGATGAGTATTATGGTTCGGATTCTAGCGGCGTTCATCCTTTTGGTGGGTATAAGGAATGGGTCAGCACGATCGTCAAGGCGCTATCTTCATTTGTCGGCGGTGCCGGGGCGAATTCTGACCAGACCGCAATGTATAACCAGAACTACGCTGGTGATACGGTTTGGTCTGAGGAGCAACTTTCTGCAATCAATAATAATAAATCCGTCTACAAAAAAGCAGAAGATAAATTTGGGATTCCTTGGCAAGCAATTGCGACGATGCACAGCCTCGAGACTGGTCTCGCGAGATCTAATCCAGCCAATGGTCAAGGAATTTATCAACTTTATTCCTATACCGTTGGTGGGACAAATGACAAAGCCTTCTTGCCGGCTGGACCGGTAGATGATGAGGAATTTGAACGTCAGACTTTGATTGCGGCTGAACAAATGAAGGCAATGATCGAGTCCGCTGGGCTTGATGTTAAATCTGATGACGGAATCAAATCTTTGCTATTCCAATACAATGGTAAAGCTCCGGAGTATAAAGAAAAGGCTTTGGCGCTTGGGTTCACTGCGGCTCAGGCTGAAATAGGTGAGGGTTCACCGTATGTAATGAATCGTTACGACGCTAAGCGTGACCCGAACAGTGATTCGATGGATCCAGCTTGGCCTGGACGTTTTGTCGCCGACGGCGACTATAAGGATGATGCGACTCAGGCAGATTTTGGTGGTTTTGTAAAATACAAAGCTTTGACTGGGTCTTCTGACGGTGATAACGTCTGTCCTAGTAGTTTTATCGGCGGGAATATGGACCTCAACGAGACTGCGGCGCAAATTGCTTGGCCGGAAGCTGAGCAAGGCAATTCAGCTTCCCAAATTAGTCCGGGGTATGCTGAGGCGATTCGGCAAACCTGGACCAGTGGCTATGAATTAACGGTGGCCCAGGCGGGGGCCTTTAATAGGGGTGACGGCACTATGATCCCAGTAGGGAAAAGCTGTGATAACTTTGTGGGTACCGTGGTAAGAGCTTCTGGTATTGACCCGAATTTCCCAGTATGGCTTGGTGCCCAGAAGGATTATCTAGCTAATTCGGATATGTGGGAACTTGTCGAAGTGACTGACTCTTCGCAAGCAAAGCCTGGCGATATCAGGATCGAAAATGGTGGTGGACATATTTTGATGATCGTCGAAGTTGATGGCGAACTAAAGGTAGCCTCAGCTTCGTCGGGCGAGCGGTTTGGTGATATATCCAGTTATTATTACCAGCCTGGATTAACTTATAGATTGAAGGTGTAAAATGATAGATTTTATTCAAAAACATAAAATATCAATTGGAATCGCGTGCGGATTCCTGATACTTGCACTTTTCTTGGTGTATATTTCGATCAAAATGATTTTCTCGGCTTCGCTTGATATTCTCGTGGTCCCGACCGACGCGACGATTTTGATTGACGGAGAAAAATACGAAAATGGTATTTATGAAAATTTGCCCGCCGGCAAAAAGAAAGCGGTGATTAGTAGGGAAGGATTTGACACGGCTGAATTTGAGATTGAACTAAAACGGGACGAAAAGACGAAGGTTTATACACATCTCGGTGGTAACCCGGAATGGTACGAGAATCTGACCAATCAGACTACGCTGTATCTACTTGATATTATTTATGAATATGAGGGACAGAACCAATTAAAAGAGCTTCGCGCGAAGTATCCGATCATGGAGAGCTTGCCTCTTGTTTATGAGAAGTATTTCAATAATTATACTGAGTATGTGTATTATCGGATTGACGGTGGTGAATATGAGGGGTGCAAGACTGATTATTGTTTAAAGATTACCGATTTTACTGGTGGCAATTATGACCGCGCGCTTAAATTGATGCAGGACAAGGGTTATAATCCTGATGATTATGAGATCATCTATTTTGATTCTAGCCAGAAGGGGCATGCTGGGTAAATATCTTTACCACTATATTGCAATTATGTATTGCCATTCTTGTTATTTATTTTGTAGTATGTTTCTGGAGTTTTATCGTTTTCTAATTTGCCTTTACCTATGATCGTGAGGCTATGGTCGGATTGCTATTTCTTAACGCACCTAACATAAAACCCGTAGCTCCGGCTGTTGTCGTAGGTAGTAAGACCACTACCATCCCAGACCAGGCGGTAACGACTGGTGGTACTAGACGCAGTAGCAGACCACCAGAAACCGAAGCCGCCGGCGCTGCCCAGCGTACCATCGTAGTAGATGCCGCCGGCGACAGGGTTAAAGGTACCTGCATAAGACATAATGCCACTATTCTCACTCTGCGTTGGTAGTCTCCAACCAGCCGGGCAAATATCATAAGTTGCATTTGTGCTATTGGAAGAACCTGTGATTGTTCCAGCTGTAGCCGCCGCATAGTTATACCAAACCGTCCCGTCACCATTGTTGTCGACTCCTGCATGAATTCTTGCCTCATCGTTACTGTTCCCGGATGTTAAATCGCCATAAGAAACAGTAGCATTGGAGCCTATGTTGGTGCTACCCGTATTTAGGGAGAAGGCGGAGTTCGCGCCAACAAAACGTAGGTTCTGAGTCATCCAGTATTGGCCATTAACCTTTGTGATTTCATATGTTTTATTATCTCGAGAGTCTCTTAGTGTCGTTTTGTCACCTTCGTTTGGCATTGCGGCGGCAAGAGTCGAAGTGGTGGCGCTTTGCATAGTTGGCACACTCGAATTATCTTTCACGCATCGGATAGAAAATCCATAGCTACGTACATATGCATTAGAATTGCTTACACTTGGGGTTGAATCTGTATGAAGATCATACATCTTGTCATTTGCATTTCTAGTAGAAGTCCACCAGTTGCCGTAACCAGTAGCTGTTTGTGTTCCGCTATTAAAATGACCAGTAAGGCTTGTAGAAATCGCGTTTAAGAAATTTGTTGTATTGGAAGAGTAAGCAGTATATAAGGATTGATATTCGCCTGTCGTGTTACCCGTAGGTAAGCGCCAACCAGTCGGGCATAGATCTTCAGTGGCATTGCCAGAAGATGTGCCAGCGCTTGTACCATTACCATAACAATATGATCCAGCTGAGGCGGCACAGAAGTTATAGTATACACCAAATCTACCAGATCCTTTACCATAAGTAGTGCTAGCTACGGTATGCAAATTATTAGAACCAAAGGTATAAACAGACATTGGAATACTATAGTAGTTTTGAGAGCTTGAAGTCCATGATACATTATTAATTTTTGCAGTTGGGTACTTATCAGAAGTAGTCCCACCGCCAGATTTAAGCTTGGTTATGGAGGTATCAGTTGCATTAGTATTTGAGGCCGTAACGTTTGAGAGCGTGGTACTGAGTGACAAATTAAGCCGCATATTATCTAGATACCAATAGTTACCGTCTGCGAGTTTACTGATAAGATACGGTTCATTATCGCGCGAATCACGGAAGGAAGCAATCTTGTTTGTAGAAGTCAAATGAGCGTCTATGGTTGATGGGGTTGCATTTTGGAGATATTCCTGTTTATCAAAGACACAACGTACCGTTGAGCCGATATAACGGGCTCTTGATACATTTGTGTACGTATCAGTTGTGTTAGCTCTAGTTCTATACATATCGGTGCTATTATATGTACTTGAAGTCCAATGATAAGAACCACCATACCCAACAGCCATTGTATAGTCAGTAGTATTAGTATTGTAAAAGTCACCTGTCTTTGAATCAGAAAGAGCTGTTGAGAGGGTATCGCGGTTGCTACCATAGCTATAATAGGCCGCCTGATACTCGCCAGAATTAGTCCCAGTTGGCAAGCGCCAGCCCTTAGGGCAAATATCCTCGCTGGCATGTATCAACACAGTACCTGGGCTAGTACCATTGCCCCAGCAATGCGAACCTGCTGATGCAGCACAATAATTATAATAAACGCCTTGTTTTCCAGACCCTTGACCAATTACTGTAGACACAACAGTGTTTTTATAAGCGGCATTTACGAGCGGCGCAGAATAGCTAACGCCTTTAGTCCAGTTAGATCCGGTAAGACCTGTAGTAGCATATCTATCAGATGTTGTGCCACCACCAGACTTGAGCTTTGTTAAGGCATAGGCGGTAGCATTAGTGTTGTCAGCTGTAGTATTTGAAATAGTCGTGCTGTTTGTTAGATCTAGTCGGAGATTGTCAAGCATCCAACAGTTTCCGTCGGCCAATTTCCCTATGTAGTACGTTTCGCTATCTCTTAAATCATCTAGTTGGGTTATGTCTCCAGCGGTCATAGCTAAACAGTCGCTTGCGGTCCAGGTTTGCATAGCGCTTGCCTTTCCAGTTGCCGTTAAGGTCCCATTCCCGGCACCAACGGTGAAGATGTTTTGATTTATTAAAGAACCTGCTCCAGCTGTTTTTGTATAAGTAGCTGAATAGCCAGTGTCTGTGTAGGCAAGTAGACCAATAGAAGCTCCATAGCTTAACCCTCCGACCGATCCGCCGCTAGCCGTTATCTCACCTATTGCATATTGTGCTGGAGCCGCTTTACATGCTCCTAGGTTGCCACCTTTACATATTCTGACGGAATTTATACCTGTCCCCGCAAAGTTGATAGTTAAGCTATAGGTGTTTTTGCCATTCAATGTTACGGCATTAGTACCATCACCAATGGTATAGGTTGGGTTAGCAGCAGAAGTAGAAGAGAGGGTACCTACCGCACCAGAATCCTTGGTCCAAGATTCTAGATATGAGCCGGTGGTGTAAGTTGGATAGAGATAGTAGGCAGTGCCATAAGTTAGGCCTGAAACACTATTTCCGGAAGTAGTGACAGTACCCATGAGGTTAGTGCCAGAACAGTCACCAGTAGTCTTACAGACTTTGACGCTTGATACATAGGTAGAATTGAAGGAGACTTTGAGAGATAGGTTAGATTTAATAGTAGCAGTGGCAGTAAAGTCTAGGGAAGCAGCGGAGTTAGCGGCTGGGGTATAGGAAGCACCAGAATCATAGGAATTCCCACCATAATTCCATTTACAAGTGTAGCCTGTACGGCTGATTTGTGGTAGGGTAATGCTGACTGGCGTCCAGGTGGCTACCATGGTAGCAGTGCCAGTATCACTTCTTAGATTCTTAAAGTATTGGTTGGTAGTAGCTGTACTCCCATTCCAGGCAGAATAGGTGCCGCTAGCAGAGGAAGCGGTAGTAGCAGTACTGCTTAGGGTAGAAGAGGTCCAGCCAGCGAAGGTCTGAGCAGAGGAAGCAGTGTAGCTAGAACTACTGTTAGCGCAACCAGTAGATCCCACACTACCGTTGACCGTCACGGTCTTAGTTGGGTTAGAAATAGTAACAGCAGAGGCATAAGTGCCAGAGGTTGGAGCACTAGAGCCAGCAGTGCCACCGTTTAATGTATATCCAATAGTGTAAGTATTATAGGTACCACCAGCTGTAACAGTACTGTTACCCTTACCCATAGTGAAGGTGGTGGAGGCGGAAGAGGCAGAGCCAAAGGTGCCAGCAGTACCAGACTGGGTCCAGGAAGTGAAGTGAGAACCAGTGTTAGGAGAAGCAGTAATAGATACAGCTTGGCCCCAT
>JAFZSN010000003.1 GCA_017619315.1 Candidatus Saccharimonadota bacterium | reverse complement strand
GGTTTCTTAGATATGCCCGGTGATGAAATTAGTAAAAAGGCCGTAAGTTGGGCCGTATACAATAAAATCACAGATAGCAACCAATACTTTAACGGCGAACAGGCTTTGACGAGAAGGCAGGCAATGGTGCTTTTGTGGAGGTTTTACGATTGTATTAGAGATAATCTTTGATATAATGATCTTAAATATGGGAAATAAGTCAAACGCTACCGTAGGAATATTCATGCCGGCTTACAATCATGGCGCCTTTGTTGATGGGGCAATAGAGTCTCTTAGGCAGCAAACGTTCCAAAAGTTTGAACTTCATATAGTTGATGATGGGTCAAACGATGGTTTAACTCCTAAAAAACTATGCTCAATAAAATACGATAAAGCAAAACTATTCTTAAACAAAGACAATCGGGGGGTGGCGTATAGAGCACGGGAGCATTTTAATCTGTTTAAAACTGATTATATTTTGGTTTTATGCGCAGACGATATTCTGGCTCCTGATTTTTTGGAAAAAACGGTCGCTTTTCTAGAGAAGAATCAACGTTATGGCGCGGTTGGGACAAACGTTAGATTCTTCGTACGGAATCCTAAAGAGTATTATTATGAGCAGGAGTATGACTCGAAAAAAATGATACTTAAGTATGAGCTGGCTAGAAACCAAGTTTTGGGGTCTTCTTTGATGAGAACAAAGGCTTTAAAGGAAACGGATTTGTCTGGTGGGTTTGTGAGGTATCAAGATTGGGATAGGTGGATTTCGATGATGGAGAAGGGGTGGAAAATTGGTTTGGTGCCAGAGTATTTGTTTTATTATAGACAATTACCCTCTTCGTTGTCCCATTCTGCCAGTGTAGAAGATGAACTAAAAATTAGAGATAAGCTTTTAAAGAAGCACAAGGTAAGTTACGAAAAGTATTATAAAGATGTTATTTTGACCATGGAGCAATCTTTTTTAGAAATGAAAGAGAGTAAAGATTGGCTTGATGGAGAATATCATAGGCTGAAAAAAGAAAATGCTGCTATGATAAATAAGGAAAAGGAACTTGAAGGGAAAATCTTATGCCTTAACGAAGAGCTAACTTCGCTTAAAAATTCTAGAATTGTGAAGGCTTGGTTAAAGGCTCGCAAGATGGTTGGCCTGAAGTAATTGGGTGTCTGACTTCGTCGTCCCGGCTAGTAGTTGTGATATAATGGGGGTATGAAAAGAGTTGATCTGTCGGTAGGTGTTACCGCTCATAATGAGGGTTATTTGGCCCACAAAACACTTCGATGCATATTCGAATGCATGAAAAAGGTTGAGGAGGCTGGATATAAATATGAAATAATTATAAATATAGATAGGGGCGACAAGACAACAAAGGATTATCTAAAACAATATAGGGGTGATCCTAGGTTTTTGATTCTTGATTCCGATTTTGGAGATTTAGGCTTCTCGAGAAATAATATTGCTCAAAATGCAAAAGGACGTTTTTTAGCGTTTATTGATGCCGACGATCTCGTTTCGTTTAATTGGTATATAGCCGCAATTAATCATTTATCGAAGAGTAAAAAACCATTGATTTTACACCCGGCAAAGGAATTAATTTTTGGGACAGATTTACGTCCGGTTTGCTGTAATATAGGGAGTTCGTTGGATAAGGCTGGGGATGCGATGATACTAGCAGGTTGTAACAGGTGGACATCAACAGTGTTTGGCTACAGAAAGACCTTTCTGGAGTATCCATATATGGAAACAGGGGGAGGATACGGGTATGAAGATTACTTCTTTAATACGGAGACTATCGCAGGCGGGGTGAGACACGAGATAGTGCCTGAGACGGTGATGTTTTATCGTAGGAAGAAAGTTTCGCTACTTAGTCAAAGTGATGCAAATAAGGTAATTCAGCCATATACTAAATTGTTAGATATAGATTTTTTGAAGACAATAGCAAAACCAAAGGGCGCGGAGATATTTGATGATGTCGAAACCGAGAAGAAGAAAAAGCACGAATATGAACCAACAGAGTTTTCGAAAAAATTACCGACATTAATGCAGAAACCTTATTTGATGATGCGTAATAATCGTAAGATTAATACTATCATAATACCGGTAGCAAAAGGTATTAAAAAGATAATGAAACATGATGACAAGAAGGATGCACAAGGGAAGGATTATAGTGGGATTTTTAATATACCAGATTTTTTAATAAGCGCTTGGAAAGATATGAATAAAATTGAGCCGCAATTGTTTCCCAGCTCATACATACTGAAACACGAGTTCTCTTTTTATTATACGGATGGCTTAAATAGAAAAGTCGGTCCGGCGTTATGGTATTTAGCTCAAGAAATCCCCAAAAAACCAGACTATATTTTTATCGTGCCATGGTTGATTCCTGGTGGTAGTGAAAAAGTATTATTGAACTATGTGGATGCAATTTCAAGAGTGCATCCTGAGTGGACCGTTGCTGTGATTACGACGGAAAAAAGCAAGAACGAATGGAAAAACAAATTAGGAAAGAACGCGTACTTAGTAGATTTTGGGAATGTGGCGAGTAAATTGGATAGAATTGAAAAAGATTTCTTGTTCTCAAGATTGATTACTCAACTTGGTGCGAAACGTTTACATGTAATTCAGTCTGATTATGGTTATAAATGGTTGGCGGATCATACTCAGTTGATACAATCTAATTATCACTTGAATGTGTCAACATTTTGTAATGGGTTCATTGAGCATGATGATGGTACGACTGAGGTCTGTGGTTATATTGATCCGAGACTGTTTGAAATATATCCAGTTGTTGAAAGGATTTTTACGGATAATCGTAGCGTAATAAACTACATCAGAGAATTGGACGGGTATGTGGACGATAAAAAGTTTAGAGTGCACTATCAGCCGGTTGAAATAAGTAAAGCAGGGCAAAGGGCAACGGAAGATGATGGTTGTTGTAGAATAATGTGGGCGAGTCGGATTTCGCGACAGAAGCAACCTGAACTGATTAATAAAATTGCAAATACCCTGGAAAGGAAGCATCCGGGGAAATACAAGATCGATGTTTACGGCGAGGTGGACAAAAACGAGTATAAGGCAAATCCTATTAAGAAGAGCTCTGTGGTAGAGCGTAAAGGTGGCTTTTCGAATTTTAGTGATTTACCGACCAGTGAGTATGATATATTCTTATATACGGCTAAATATGATGGTTTGCCAAATATTCTGATTGAGGCTGCGTCTCAAAAAATGCCTATCGTGGCTAGTAATGAGGGCGGAATTAGTGAACTGATTGGTGACGGGCGCGGTGTTTTGGTGGATAATTATGAATCAGCTGAAGCTTTCGTCCAGGCAATTGAGCGGTTAAATGAGGACAACAGGCTGGCAGTGAAGTGCGGGGAGGCAATATACGAATTGGTTGAAAAACGACATAGCTATTCGGCGTTTGACGATGTGATAAGGAAGGACATAAAAGATGAATAAGGCCGTAAAATGTAAGCAAAAGGATAAAATACTTTTATTTATCCCCGGTTATAATTGTGAAAAACAGATACCCAGAGTACTTGATAAGATTGACGAAGAGATAGCTCGTTATTTTGACGAAATAATATTTGTAAATAATCGCAGTACGGATAATACGGAAGACATAGTTTTGAATTACAAACCAAAATCTTTTATGCCAAGAATTAAAGTATTAAGAAATGACCATAATTATAATTTGGGCGGATCACACAAGGTGGCATTTAGCTATGCATTAAATAACGGCTTTGATTATGTTGTGGTATTGCACGGTGATGATCAGGGAGATATTAGAGATCTAAAGCCGATTTTGAAGTCTGGTGAGTATGAGAATTACGATGCAATGTTGGGGGCGCGTTTTATGAAGGGCTCGAAGCTGGGCGGGTATTCAAAATTTAGAACTTTTGGGAATAGAGTATATAACCATTTATTTTCTATGGTTGTGCACCGAAAAATATACGACCTTGGTTCTGGCTTAAATATTTATGATGTTAGGGCTCTCGAGAGTAAGTATTATCATAAGTTCCCAGATAGACTAACTTTCAATTATTGTATGGTGATGGCGTTAGATTACTATAACCAAAAAGTAAAGTTTTTCCCAATATCCTGGCGTGAGGAAGACCAGTCATCTAATGTAAAACTAATGAGCCAAGCTATGAATGTATTAAAAATGTTAGGAAAGTATAAAAGGAACCATGAGTTTATTAAGACTGAGCTTAGGGAAAAACCGATTGATGAGTACACTTATCAGGAGATAAAACGTGTTAAAAAATAGGTTAGCATATTTTTTAATTAATGTTTTTTTTGTTGTAGTAGCGCTTTGCTTTGTGAATTATAGTGGGTTATTGAGTGCAAGAATTGAATGGCCGAATATTTTAGTAATAATGGGGCTATTCTTATTGATTCATGTGGCTAGATTCATTCGTATGTATTTTATTCTACTGGAGGATTTAATCAGGCCAACTCGATTTCTACAACTTTATGTAAAGACAACGTTTGTGAGTACACTTATCCCCTTCAAGATTGGTGAGCTTTTCAAAATGTACTGTTACGGTGTAGAAACCCAAAGCGCAATGAAAGGCGTGATGGCTGTAGCTATCGAAAAGTTTTTTGATGCGATGGTATTGTGTATGTTTATGGTACCTTATGCTTTAAGCGAGGGGGCACTGACTCCATTGTTAGTAATATTGCTATTATTCGCTGTTTTAATGATAGTATTCTATTTTTCGTTCGGGGGGACTTATAAATACTTAAATAGTTTTTTGGTTTGCAGGGGCGGAGGACGAAAGACAATAGTATTTTTGAGAGTACTTGAGGGGATTAAGCGTGCTTATGATGGAGCAAAGCGAACCTTGAGCGGTAGGTTTGTATTATTACTGTTCTTGAGCGTATTAGCTTGGGGGTTGGAGGGACTGTTGCTTTCAGTGCTGAATTCTGGTAATTTGTTTGATTTTGGGGCTGCAACGTCTTATGTGAGTGATGCTTTCTTTGGTGTAAACAATGCATCGTTTGAACAATATGTCTACTTATGTGCGATAGTGTTTTTCTTAATTATGATAATAATATACGGAAGGAAATACTTAATAAAAAGGAGGCGAGATGACAAAATTGGTGGTCGTATATGATGACAGTATAAAAGTGGAGGGGCGAGTTAAAACCATACTTGGCAACAAGAGTTTTGGCGATATGGTGCTTAAGCGACGGACTATGTTTACGAGATTAAAGAAGATGGTACAACCAATTAAGGGTGTTGATGTAGTAGTAGTAAAGAATTTTGATAGATTCGATTTGAATATTTTTACGTCGGATACGATTTTCTTTCATTTAAAAGCAAGTGCGGCGGTTGTTGCACCGGAAGATTTTGCTGTATTATTGGAGAAGATTGTATTCACGAAGAATAATATCTTAGTGAAGAATAATGATATGGTTGTTGGGTCGGTGTTAAAAAACAGAACAGAGTACGCACGGTTTTTGCAGGACTATATACATCAGGGAACGTTTAGCTCTGTGAAGGGTGACGTTATAGACATGAACATTTTTGCAGATTTGACTGATTATAATACGCTTTTAATGTTCATATCGAGCGGATTTGATGCACGATTCTTTAATTCTCTCCAAGGCGATGCTTATACTGTGACAAAAAGAAGCGCAGACAAGAAAAAAATGAAGATGGAATATTCTTATTACTGGTTATTGCCCGATGCGATGAAGAATTGGATGGTGATGCCCTATAATTATACTGAAACAGAAAATGACGCTTCATATACGATGGAGCGGATGCCTATGACCGATATTGCCATTCGTTGGACGCATGGGGCGATAGACAATGTGGAGCTACGCAATATATTGGACAAGACGTTTTATTTTTTGGCGCATAGGGTTGAAAAGAAGGTTTCTGGAGAGGAGTATGAGAAGACGCGAAATTGTTTATATGTGGAAAAAGTTAAGAAGCGTGTGGGCGAATTGAAAAGAAAGCCAGAGTATGAAATACTCGCACAATTGATAAAAAGTGGAACAGAGTTTGATTCGATAGATGGTATTGTGGAATTCTATCTAGAATTATTTAGCAAAATAATAAAGAAAAGAAAGGTTTTGCCTAGGAGTGTTATTGGGCATGGTGATGTTTTCTTTGCAAATATGCTATACAGCAAGGAATTAAATCTTTTAAGATTGATTGATCCGAAAGGGGCTCTTACTGAGGATGATTTATGGACTGATCCGTATTATGATGTTGCCAAACTATCACACTCAGTTTGTGGTAATTATGATTTCTTTAATACTGGATCATACGGTATAGAATTGGATAAAGATATGTGTTTTATATTGATTGTGCATTATAATAATGAAAAGGCAAAAGAGATTTTTAAAGAGTATTTGGCGAAAAATGGGTACGATTATGTGCTGGTACGGCTTTATGAAGCGAGCCTATTTCTCTCCATGTTACCATTACATATAGACAATATACATAAAGTTTTTGGATTTGTACTAAATGCTATAGGGATTCTAAAGGAGGTTGAAGCAAATGTATAAAGATGTTTCTTTAATATTTGACATAGATGGGACAATATGTCCGCTGAAGGAAAAAGATCAGGAATATATTGATTTGGTTCCAGATGCTGAAATGGTGCAAAGAATAAGGGATTATAAAAAAGGTGGTGCGAAAATAGTATTGTTTTCTTCCCGTAACATGAAGACATATGGGGGGAATTTAGGACTTATTAATGCGAATACAGCAGTGGTCATGAGGGAATGGTTGAAGAAATGGGATATCCCTTATGATGAAATCTATTTTGGTAAGCCTTGGCCAGGGGAGAAGGGGTTGTATATCGATGATAGATCAGTGCGACCAGACGAGTTTTTAACTCATTCTTTTGAGGAGCTGGAGGAAATCTGTAAAAAATCGACGAGGAAAGTATGAAGCAAAAAAAGATTCAATTAAAAAAGCGGATTGCTAAAATGAAAAACTATCAGATTGGGCTAATTCTTGCTTTCGTGCAATCAGTTGCGAGCTATTTCTATTCATGCTTTTTCTTTAATTTTGACGTCGATAATGTTTCTGCTAAACAGAATAAGCTATTGGTTGATGTCTTGTTCTTTGGAATAATGTTCTTGGCGTATTGGGGTTTGGTGTGGATAGTTAGAAATGGAAAAAAATATAAACCATATATACGTTTCGCTTTGGTTTATTTTGCTCTTCTGATGACGATTTTGATATTGGTGTGGCCTGGAGTGTGGCGAAATGATGATATGGGTACAGCTATGATGGCGAAAGGGTATGCTCTGGATGGGTGGCAACACGTGTTGACTTCGGTTTTCTACATGATTTCGTATAAGCTGCTACCATTCTATAGTGGTGTAATAATCATTCAGGGTGCGATCATTGCGATAATATCTTCGTATTTGTATTACAGTGTGCTGGCTAATACTAGCTTAAAGAATAGGTTGGTCCGGGTCATTCTGTTTATCCCATTTGTTTTGCCTCCAGTGCTAGACAATTCTTTATACCCGTTAAGGCCAATTCTTTATAGCTATTTATGTGTTTTGTTGATTTTTGTAATGATAAAATTTATTAGGCTTAAAAAGTTATCTACTCTAAATCTAATGTTTTTGGTGGGTCTTTTTGTTGTTTGCGCTGGTTGGCGGAGTGAAGGGATCTATCTGATCGTAGTCGCTTTTATCTATTTTATTTATTTGGCAAAAAAACGCTTAATTATGCCCTTCATGTTATTCGTATCGTTAATTGGTTCTTTTGGCGGAGTATTATTAGTTAGGCAGTTTGAAAACTCTCAGTTGAATCAATATAGTCAAATGAGATATAGTTTATCTAGTACTGTTGAGATTGCGGCGCCACTTATAAGAAAGGCGCATGAGGATAATAGGGTTGAGGATTTAGAGAAAATAGATAAGGTTTTGAATGTGGACTTAGTTGTGGGGACTAATCTGAGTGGCGAGAAGGTTTTTTGGGATGACTCAGGAGTGAGATTATTTGATGCGGAAGAGTATGGGGACTACATGAAGACGCTAGCAAAACTAATTTTAGCATATCCAGGTGAGGTAGTAAGTGAGCGTTTAATGGAGTTTGAAGTAACATCGGCTTTGGTGGATGATGAGAAAAACGTTATTTGGGATACGACGGCTAACTATGACGGTTCTTCGAAAGAGAGAATACAGACTTTTATCTCGAGCGGTGGTGGTATTATGAACCCGATAAGCACGCGTTTAAGAAAAGCGGTTATAAGAATACTTGAGGGTAGGGATATATATAATTATAATAATACTATATTCACTTATCCTTTGTTTTGGAATTTATTAGTTCCTTTGTTCGGAATTTTTGCATTTGTTGTATGGCAATTTATAAGGAGACGTATTGCTGTGGCATTGATTGTGGCATCAATCCTAGTAAAGACCGTAATAGTGTTTTTGACGGCGCCGGGGCCTTACCACATGTATTATTTTGCTGAGTATCTATTAGGTTATATTTTGGTAGCCTATATGGTGGTGAGCTTAGTGCAGCGTTGTTTTGTGGTGAGACGCAAGGCTAAAACCATTAAATAGAGCCATTATTTGATATAATGATGAAAAGGAGAATAAAATGAATGTAGTAATCACTATGGCTGGGTTGGGGTCAAGATTCCGTAAAGTTGGATATAATATTCCGAAATTCATGATCGAAGTAAAAGGGAAGACGTTATTTGAGTGGTCACTATTGAGTCTAGCTGACTATAACCAACAGAAAGGCGTAAAATATATTTTTGTAGTAAGAAAAGAGGATAATGCGCGTGAGTTTATTATAGACAAAACTGTTGGATTGGGAATAGACGATATGGAAATAGTGGAGATTGCAGAATTGACGGACGGACAAGCCACTTCAGCGATGTTGGCAAAACCGTATTGGAAAGAAGATGAAGAAATGGTCATTTACAATATAGATACCTATATAGAGCCGGGAGCGATGAAATATTCTGACATAAGTGGAGACGGATTTATTCCCTGTTTTAAAGCTTTGGGTGATCATTGGAGCTTCGTGAAGTTGGACAAGGATGGGCGCGTAGTTGAAGTACGCGAAAAACAACGTATTTCAGATAATTGTACAGTGGGTTTGTATTATTTTAAGAGTGCTGCTTTGTATGAAAAGCTTTATAGTGAGTATTATGCGGATGAGACAAATGTGGAAAAAAATGAAAAATTTATCGCTCCACTATATAATTATATGATAGAAAAAGGGATGGAAGTACGTATTTCTGTAATACCGTTTGATGCGGTTCATGTGCTAGGAACTCCAGAAGAGGTGAAGACGTTTGAAGATGAGTAAGGAACGCAGGGTTTTTTTAATTAGGAATGTAGGCCCGGAACAATATGGTGGTGGGGAGACCTATCAGATTAAGCTTGGGCTAATGTTTAAAAAATATGGGTTTAGGCCTATCATTGTAACGTCGTCGAAAGGGCTTTCGAGGGAAGCCAGAGATAACCAGATTGATACAGTTGAGGCTCCTTATTTTCAGCGACAGAACTGGAGCGGGTGGCGAAATGCATTGTTGCCTGTTTATTTCTTGAAACAAAGAGGGCTGAGAAAGTGGTATAAGCAATTGTTCCAAGAGTATGAGCCGGTAGCCATTAATGTGCAATCTCGGGACGATTGGATTGCAGCTACTGGTGTAGCGAAAAGAATGGAGATTAAGGTTATTTGGACCGATCATATGGATCTCAGGAGCTGGGTTTTAGATAATGTGAATATTTGGTACAAGAATCTAATTGGGAAATGGGTTTTGAAATGTGCCCACAAAGCCGACAAGATTGTTATGATAAGTGACTATGAAAGGAAGAGTTTTGAGAAAAAAGTATTACCGCAAAAGTTTAATAATATTATTACGATTAAAAATGGGGTCGAGGATCAATTCGCGCACTATGATGATATAAAGCAAAAGAAGAATAGTATTTGCTATGTAGGTAGAATAGTGGATTACAAAGGTATTGCTGAGCTCATAGAGGCTTTCTCAGTGGTGGGTGAAAAATGTTCTGATTCAATATTAAATATCTACGGTGACGGTGAAGGTTATGACCAATATAGAAAAATGGCGTCTGGTGACGATAAGGTGCATTTTTATGGGAGGACAAATGAGCCACTTAAAGTAATTGCGGAAAACGAAGTGTTCGTTTTGCCGAGTTATCGTGAGGGGTTATCGCTTTCGCTACTTGATGCGGCGATGATGGGGAAGAGAATAATTGCTTCGAACGTAGATGGGAATCCTGAAGTTGTTGTCGATAAAGAAACGGGGTTATTGGTGCCGGCTAGAAATGCCAGTAAGTTGGCCGAGGCAATGATTTGGATGCTTGAAAATAGGAAAGAAGCGGGAAAGATGGCAAAAAATGCTCGGAAGAGATATGAAGAAAAATTTGATTTTGATAAGATTTTCGAAGAAAAGATGCTGCCGCTTTATAAAACGAAAGAGTAATTATTTATTAGCAAAGTATTGTTTTAGAACTGATAACAACTTATTGTTGTCAGTTTTGGTGCGAATTGCAAGGCGAATGAAGTTCTTGCCTTCAAAAGCTTGTTTTGTGCGGAGATCTTTAATGAAGATGTTATTTTCAAGTAGGTTGATAGCTAGTTCTGTCGAGTTAGTACTCCCTAGGTTAACCAATATGAAGTTTGCCTGTGAGTCGTATACTACGCAGTCTTGTGGCAGGATACTCTTAAGTTGAGAAATCATGCGTTTGCGTTCTGCGGCAATTTTGTCGCAAGCGGAAGCGTAGTCCTGCTTATACAAGTTGGCTATTTGTAGGAAATATTCACCGTAGGAATTAATATTCCATACTGGGAGCGTGTCTTCTATTTTTTCAATTATAGACGTATTGCTTGTGGCTAGAACGCCAAGGCGGATTCCTGGGATGCCGTAGGATTTGCTAATACTTTTTACTACGATGAGGTTAGGATAATTTGATAGAGTCTTATCTTCGATTAATGTATAGCGATCCTTTGCATCGGCGAAATCAATGAACGATTCGTCGAAGATAACGGTCTTGTTCTTTTTCTTTGCTTCATCTAAGAGTTCGATGATATCCGGTTTTTTGATAAATGAGCCCGTTGGGTTGTCTGGGTTGACGATACAGATGATATCGTTGTCGTCTATTGCTTTTTTGAAGATATCCAAAGTGTATTCGTATTTGTTTTTGCTTAAGTCGTAGCGATTTAGCTTACAGTTAATGAAACACCTTGCGTATTCGTTGAAAGCGGATTCCGGGAGGAACATTTTGCCGGTGAGAATATGATTGCCGATTACCGAAATAAGCTCAGCTGCGCCGTTGCCTACTGCAATATAGTCGGTATCTACGTCGTTAAAGATGCGACTTGCGCAAATACAATTAACCTTTTGCCCGGATGGATATTGGGTGATTAATTCCTTTGAGAAATAATTAATCTTGTTTAATAATCCAGTGGTGGGGTAGTATGGATTAACCAGGTAACAATAATCTAATAGATTATCAAAGCGCCAGTAGCCACCGTAGCGTTTTTGGAAGTTTGTGAGTTTTTCTTTGCCTGACGAGAAAATACAAGTTGCGATGTCTAGGTCCTGTGCATCATCAATTTCGTACCAATCAAATTTGGACGCATCAAAAGCTTTGAGATTGCTTCTTGCGGTGTGTGCGATTATTTTGAGAACTAATTCATAATACTCGTTTTCGCCGTAGGATTTGATATACGCCTTGAGAAAGGGAATGAACTCTTTGTTGATAAACTGTTTGCTGAATTTATAAATATTTACCGTTTTGTAATAGTTATTTATATCTCGATAATCAAAGTTCTTCTTTTCGATAAAATCTATAATGTTGTTTTCGTCATCGAGTTTAACTACTGTGCCGTCCATCCACTGTTTGTATTTTGCTACTGTGACGAGGTTTTTGCCGGGGTTTTTTGCTATCTTCTTGATGATCTCCGGGTCAAAAATTAGATCGGATTCTAGAAGGATCGTGTCGTTTTTGGCGAGTTCATCTACGGCGAGGAAAAGTGAATAAATGTTATTGGTTTTGTCGTAGATAGGATTATCCACAAAGACGAGTTCCATTTCTTTGACTCTTGGGTTTTTGCACTCGTGCAAGAGGAATTTCTTGACGTTGTCGCCTTTATAACCGACTACCAAGATAAGCCTTGTCACGCCAGCATCCAGTAATGACTCAATGGCGCGCTCTATTAGCGTTTTGCCATTGATGTTTAGCATGCATTTTGTGTTGTCCGCCGTATATTTACCAAGTCGTTTGCCCATCCCGGCGGCTAAGATTAAAGCTTGCATTTTATTTGCCCTTTTTCTTGGTGACTATTTCGTCTGACTCAACCTCTTTTTTCTTGTTTTCGTCGACGCCGAGTTTCTTGTTGACTTTTTTCTTGGCTTTTCTGAAATATAGACCTACGAAAGCACCGACTGCGATGAGAATGCCGGCTCCAGCCTGGATGGCATAGGTCATAACTGATGGGTCGATATACCCGAAAATTGTTAGTTCGTTCATTTTTTCTTCCTTTCTTTAATTATTTCTTGAACGCAATTGATGATATAATCTGCACTGATTTCGGCGCTTTTGCCTAAATTATATACAGAATCCTTTTTGAGGGCGGAAATCTTTTTCTGATACTTTGAGGAGTTTTTGAGCATTTCGTCGATAGCCGCATCGATCTTTTTGATGTCTTTGACTTTGAGTATTTTCCCGATTTCTTCGCGTGCCCAAATATTGAATGGTTCCACTTTGATTTTTTTGTAGTCTGGATTCATGATTTTCATTGGGGTTTCGATTGAGAGAACTGGTTTTTCGGTGGTAAAGGCGTATTCGTAGCCAATACTCGACCAGTCTGTGATGAGTAGGTCGGAATTGAAAACTGAATCTGTGGATGAAAAATCTGTTTGGATGACAATATTGGTGCCATCGTATTTTTCTTTCATTTTTTCGAAAGCGTCTTTCATGTGGCGGACTTGTTGTGGGTGTGGACGGACGATGACACGGTAATCTTTGCCTTTTAGTTTCTTTAGGATTTCATCTAGACAAAGATCAATAATATTATCCTTTTGCCAGCTCGGTGCGATCATGATGGTCTTGCTGCTGGTCTTCTTTTTCTTTTCTTTTTTGTAATCACGTATCATGTCGTCCAGGAGGGGATAGCCGCAGCTGATAATTTTACGATTTAGGTTATTCAACTTATCTGTTTTTTCGCATTCTTCGCGTTGGTATTTGCCTGTCACTAAGACAGAATCATAATTATCCATTGAGCCTTTTCGCATGGTGAGGTTGAGACTATCGATACCGTGAGGCAAATAAATATATTCGATATCTTTTCTGATGTAGCTGCGCTTGATGTGGTAATTATTGATGTCGGGCATAGTCATCACGACTACGTCGGCGTCCATTTTCATCATTAGAGTGATCAACTTCTTTTCTTCAATGTAATAAGGCTTGATGTGTTTATTTGTTTTGGCGAGCTCAAAGATCTGGTCATTATAATCACTCGTGATGTAGTGAATGATTATATTCGTATTATCTAGAATATATTCGATAATGCCTTCGTAGTATTTATAAAAACCATTACTTTCGGAATAGAAGACTAGATGTTTGTTGGCAATACTGAAGAAGCGCTTGTAGTCTGCCTTTTCTTTTTTAATTTGTTCGGCGGTGCGTTTTTTGGATTTTGATATTTCCTGGAGTTCTTTTAAGGCAACGCGGGAAGCTTCCAGTGCTTTGTAATCAACATGCTTTTTGGGATTGATCGCGATATTTAAGAGCCATTGCTGGATGACGGCCATAATGTTGCTTGCCGTCCAATAGAGGGCTACACCTGCGGTTACGAATGTACCGAGGTATAGTGAAAGACCGACGGAAATGACGAGCATACCCCATTTGTTCCATTTGGATTGTTCCGCTTGGAGCACGTTCATGATGTTTTGACCGATGCAGAGTATTAGTGCCGACAAGCCGGCGATGATTGGGATCCAAATACTTACGCCACCATTTTCGGCTGCTATCCAGCGGAGATCGAAACCGAGAAAATTGAAGTCAAGGTTTTCGACACCGATATAAAGCTCTGGATTTTTTACGATTTCAACTACGCCGAGAAGTAGAAGGATTTGGATAACCAGGGGGACAATGGAAGCGAGGGGGTTATACTTATATTTCTTGTAGGTTTTGGATTCTTCTTCGGCGATAGTGTCTTTGTCGCCAAAGAATTTCGTCTTGATGCGATTGATTTCGGGTTGCATTTTAACCATCTTGATGGAGTTTTTTTGCACCCAGATTGAAATTGGTAATAGAATAATTTTACTAACTAAAGTAAATAGGATGATGGCTACGCCGTAGTTACCCACGATGTCGTAGCATAGTTTCATAATCCAGCCAAGAAAATCTACAAAGATCATAGATCAAACTCCCTTCCAGTTGGTTTTAATTTGTCTGCTTCCCATGCATGACCGGTTTGTTCGTACTCATACATATGTTCTTCTTCGTTGAATCCATTATAAAGATATCTTCTTATCCTGCCTTCTGTTGGAATATCTTTAAAGATTTCGGTGCTTGATTTATTATCGAGTAGTTCTATAAAACCGTTGTACAAATCAGCATATGAGATTTGTTTATCTGAGACTACCATTTTGTCGTGTTTTTCCGATTTTCCTTTGATATATAGTATGGGGTTTGCGCGGTTAGTCCCGTCGATATTGAAGCCGTGATCTGCTAGTATAATAATGGTGGAATTATTGTATGCGTCGCTATTCTTTAGTCTGGCTAGATATTTGTCGATGATTTTAATAGTAGATTCAATTTTGTCTTCATATGTTCCTTCTTCTGTATCTGGGAGTAATGTAACATTTGAATCAAGATTGAAAGGTACGTGCGCTCCTTCGATGTGGATGTACTGGAAATAGTTTTGGTCTGTTTTTGTAAGTGGATGTTCTAAATATTGAGTATAAAAGTTGACATCGTTCCATGAGTATGGTTCTCCCTTTTGTGGGGCTTGGGCAAGCGAAAAGTCAAGGGTTTCAATTTTTGATAGGAACTTTAATGGGAATGGGAGCGCTTTATAAAGGAAGAATTTCGCCTCCTGTTTTAGTAGGGGTTTTTTCTGAACAATTCTTTCAAGAGGTATAGTATTGCTGAATTCGAGAGATTTAGTGTCATTCCAGACGAAGTCGTAGTTGTAAAAATTTCTATTGTATCCTTCTTCCGCTAATTTGGCAAAGAATTTAGAGTTATTGAACGCGTTAGTAGAGTATTCAGAAAAGGAAGTTTGGTTTTCGTTCCATTCACCGGAGAAAATGAATGGGACAGAATCTCTTGTGAAAGCATAGCCTGAAAGAGTGTCTGGGAAATAAGAGAAATCCTTGAATATTCTTTGGTAGTCTTTACTGTTTGAGACTATTTTGTTGAAATGTGTCGAATCGACAGCATCGACGAGGAGTATCAGATAGTTGTTGTTGTTTGAAACTAGATTAAGGTTCTTCGTGGTAGCAATAGGCGTAAACTCTTTTGGCTTAAGAGCATCCGTAGTCGCTATGGTAGACAGAAGCGAAACGAGAAGCATGGCGAAAATAGCAGAATTAATATAAGTGCAGTATTTTGATGTTTTTTGTGGCTTAATCTTGACAAGGCTAAATATGAGGAGTCCTATGAGGATAACGCATACAACAATTGAAACTATGTTTGCAG
The DNA here is from genome assembly GCA_017619315.1 of Candidatus Saccharimonadota bacterium. Lineage (GTDB taxonomy): Bacteria > Patescibacteriota > Saccharimonadia > Saccharimonadales > Saccharimonadaceae > Nanosyncoccus. The sequence continues at coordinate 104,419 of JAFZSN010000003.1, read as the reverse complement.
TGGGGTCACTCCAGTCAAACGAAGTCCCATCTAGTGGGGGAAGAAAGTTTGCGAGAAAGTTACTATGAATATAGGAGCAGATGAGTAATAGACTGAAAATAGATACAACTATATAATATAAGTTTAGGTGTTTTTTATTTTTTGAGATTACGGCTACGACGATAAGCGCAACTGCTAGGGCTAGGAATGAGAGGAAAAAGAATAGTAGGGACGGACCAATTAGCGTGTAAAAATCAAACCAAAAATCATTAATGTTGTTAGCATAAAGGGTTATTGGTTCGTAGAGAAAAACCATAAAGCTAGCAACAAACGATAATATGATCGCTGGCAATAGAAACAATGCTCTTTTGACCCCATTACTCATAATTAGTAATAATTATATCATAAATTATGGCTAGCGTATTGGGTGTTATTTTTCGAGTAATGGTTGTTTTTGCAGAAAAGACCTTACCGTTATATAATAGAGAAAAGGAGAGAAAATGAAAGTATTATTAACTGGGGGGACTGGATATATTGGATCACATACAGCGATTGAGCTGATTAAGCTTGGTTACGAAGTTGAGATAATGGATAATTTGTTCAATAGTAAGATTGAAGTACTGGATAAGATTGCGGAAATCTCTGGGGTTAAGCCGAAATTTTATGAAGTAGATTTGCTAGATAAAGATGGGATGGATAAGATGTTCGCTGAGGGTGACTACGACCTTGTGATTCATTTTGCAGGGCTTAAGGCCGTGGGGGAGTCAGTAGAGAAGCCACTGAAATACTATGAGAATAATGTGGGCGGGACGATTAATCTATTAGAGTGCATGAAAAAGCATGGCGTAAATAAGATCATCTTCTCGTCTTCTGCGACAGTATATGGTGATCAAGGCGTGGCGGAGCTCACGGAAGACATGCAGACTGGTGTTGGAATCACGAATCCTTATGGTAGAACCAAATATATGATCGAGGAAATATTGAAAGATGTTGCTGTTGCCAATAAAGAGTTCGAGGTGACAATTTTGCGTTACTTCAACCCGGTAGGGACGCATCCATCCGGGTTGATTGGCGAGGACCCGAATGATATTCCGAACAATTTGATGCCGATCATAATGAAGGTATCTACGGGTGAGATTGAAAAGTTGAAAGTGTACGGTGATGATTATGATACGGTTGATGGTACTGGTGTGAGAGACTACATTCATGTGGTGGATCTTGCTAAGGGTCATGTGGCTGCGATTAATAAAATCAAGTCCGGTATTTCTATTTATAATCTTGGGACCGGAAAAGGCACGTCGGTGCTTGAAATGATTGCGGCGTTTGAAAAGGCGAGTGGCGGGAAGAAGTTGCCGTATGAAGTTGTTGAGCGGAGAGCAGGGGATCTTGCTGAAATTTGCGCAAATCCTGGGAGGGCAGAAAGAGAACTTGGATGGAAGACGGAGCTTACTATTGATGATGCGATGAATGACACCATTAATTATCTAAACCATTTGAAGGAAAAATGAAACCGCTTGTATCAATAATTGTACCGGTTTATAACGTGGGGGAATATGTTTTGAAGTGTTTGGAGTCTTTGGCGGGCCAAAGCTATGAATACATCGAGATTATCGTAGTGGATGATGGTTCGACGGATGGGTCGGGAGAGATGTGCGATGGGTGTGCGAAGAAGGATAAAAGAATAAGAGTTTTTCATAAGAAGAATGGTGGACTGTCTAGCGCGAGGAACTTCGGGATTAAGAAAGCTAAAGGCGATTATATATGCTTAGTGGATAGCGATGATTATGTGAAAAAGGATTTTGCAAAGAAACTGGTGAATGCTGCGGAGAAATGTGATGCCGATATTGTAGTGTGCGGATTTAACAACGAAGTTCCAGAAGCCCAAAAAATAACTGGGGAGGATGCAGCTATTAGGTTGCTCCTTGGGCAAAATAATATGGAAGTGATCGCTTGGAACAAAATGTATAAGCGGGCGTTGTTTGATGACGTGTTGTATCCAGAGGGTAGGAATTATGAGGACACGTTGACGACTTATAAGCTGCTGAGCAAGGCTGGTATAGTAGCTTATGTTGGTGAGTCGTTGTATGTTTATGTGGAGAGGGGAGGGAGCATCACGAATAAAGATAAGAAAGAAGAAAAACTAAAGTCGCGAGAGCAGGCGGCAAAGGAGGCGGTTTTGTATTTCAAGCAGGGGACTGATCTCCGGCAGGCGGCCGAGATAGCCATGCTGACCGCGAAGCTAGCATGGATGGATTTTGCGATTTCTGGTGATGTGGATAAGAGCTATCTTCAAAAAGGGATGAAATGGGTGAAGGATCACAAGGGAGAGCTACTTAGGAATAAGTTTATAAGTAAGAAACTGAGATTGTATATTTGGCTGGTGAATAATTGTGATGGAAAACTATATGTAGTTTTCCGGAAAATCCGTCACGAATAGATGTTTTACTGCCAGAGGTTTGTGTAGGCTTCAGCGACCTTTTTTGGATCACCGTCCTTGATGATTTTACCGTCTTCGATAAGAATAGCTCGGTCGCAGAACTTGCGAACGTTTTCCATAGAATGGGTAACGAGAATAACTGTCTGATTGTGTTCTTTGAGGCTAGCAAAGTAGTTACTGCATTTTCGTTGGAAGGCGGCATCGCCAACGGCGAGGACTTCGTCAAGAAGTAGGATGTCGCCTTGGGCACGGATAGCGATAGAGAATGCGAGGCGAACTTGCATACCGGATGAATAATTCTTCAATTTTTGATCTTGGAAGTCTTTAAGCTCGGCGAACTCCCAGATGTCGTCATACATGGTGTCCATTTCTTCGTTGGAGAAGCCGAGCAGGGCTCCGTTCATGTAGACGTTTTCGCGACCAGTGAGTTCGGGGTTAAAACCTACTCCTAGTTCGATGAAGGGTACGAGCGCACCATCAACTACAATTTCACCTTTTTCGGGATAATAAATACCGGCAAGTATTTTAAGCAGGGTGGATTTGCCTGAGCCATTGCGGCCAACAATACCAATGAATTCGCCTTTTTTGATTTCGAAATCAAGACCTTTTAGAACTTTTTGTTCCTTATAGCCTTTGATGCCACGGAGGCGATTGAAGATAGCTTGTTTTAAACCGAAGGCTTGTTCTGTAGGGAGCTTGAAGCTTTTATGTAGATTTTTGACGCTTATTGCGATGTCGTTGTCTGTACTTATTTCAGTACGATTACCAATAGAACGTTTCATTATACTTCCTCCGCAAAGAACTTAGATTTACGACGAAAAACAAGAGCACCTACGATGAGGAAAAAGAAGATGATAAGGATTGGGATGGCCTTAACAAATGGATTATCTATATAATTCCAGGTGGTAATTGTTTCATCAGTTATTAGAAAATAACGTATATCTTGGATGCATTGAGAAATGGGGTTTGCGAGAATAACTTTAGCGGCGGCTTCGCTAGAAGAAGCGACCATGGATATTGGATAGATGATCGGTACGGCATAAAAGAGGGCTTGAACGATAACATCCCAGATCGAGGTAATGTCTCGATACTTAACGTTTATGGAGCCGAGTAGAAAGGCAATGCCAAGAGACAATAAATATAAGCCAAAAAGAGGAATGAAGATGAGGAACCACCCCCAAGACGGGGTAACACCATTTAAGAGGGCAAAAATGATAATCACTACAAGATTAATAAGCATATTGATTACGGCGGTTAGAGTAGCGGAAACAACTACGATATATTTTGGGAAGCTGATTTTCCTGAGGAGATCGCCACGAGAAACGATGGCTTGGATGCCTTGAGAGGTACATTCGGTAAAGAAGCTCCACATAGATGTGCCACAAAGAAGATAAACAGGGTAGTGGGGTATGTCGCTACCAAACTTTAAAAGCTTTGCAAAGACAATGTAGAGGATAGCGAACATCATCAGTGGTCTCAGCAGAGCCCAGAGGTAGCCAAGGACAGAGCCTTGGTAACGGAGTTTGAAGTCCGTCTTGGTTAGCTCTTTTAATAGAATACGGTTTTTGCGGTTTAAAACACGAGGAATACTCATATACGATATCTATTTTAGCATATTTTGGGGATTATTTGGCGCGTTTTTTGGAGCGAGAGTGCTTTAGATTTTTTCAATGGCAGAGAAGGAGTAGATTCCTTTTGAGTTTTTCTTAAATGTGAGGCGATATGATTGGAATGAACTATAATCGTTGTCTGCGAACTCTAGATTATTCCAATTTAAATTATCTTGTTCGATGGTCTTGATGATCTCTCCGTCTACAATGTCTGAGCGAAGTTCTCCAGGGTTGTCCATGCATATATTGAGTGATCCTACATTAATATCAACGGAGGCATAGTTTTGGTTTTTGTCTGTTTTAAGGATTTTGCCCACAGCGTAATTTGAACAGGTTCCTCCTCTTCCGCCGATAATATGATAATAGTAAGCATCTAAATTAGAGCCATAAGCATAGTCGCCACCGGTAGGATTACTGGATGACAAACCGTTTGTTTTTGGCATAGTCTCTCCCCACAGATTATAATAATCGTCGTTTGCTCTGTCATAAGAAATACAATCAATCTCCCCATCACCAAAGGAAATTGTGCTCGCCTCTTCACCCAGGGCTGTGTCGATATCGGCCTTTACGCCATCTGTCCAGTTATAACTACAGGTTTTTTCTTTATCCGATATTGTGGTTTCTAGAGTTATGTACGTTTTAAGGTTGTCGTCTAGCTCGTTGTTTATTAGGCTAGCTATAGGCATATAGTCTTTGTAGACAACAAAATCACCAGAACCATCATCGTAATAATCTCCTATGGAGAGTCCGTTGCGATAACCCAGTAAACGAAGGGTTTTGTATTTTAGGTCGTTTTCTTCGTACGGGTTCAACTCTTGGTCTTCGGTGTTGCTGCTCGTTTCTTTTTTCGGTTCGTTAGACGGGGTGTTTGGAGTGTTGTCGTTTTTTGTTATTATTCCGTAGACGCCAAATCCGATACCACAAACAGCTATGATGCACGCTATAGCTGTAGCTATTTTGAGTCCTTTGCCGGATTTTGGTTTGTCGTTTGCCATTGGCATTGGTGTTTGTGTTGCTGGTGTTGCTGGTGTTACGGGTGCTCCAGTGGTTTTATCTTGTTCCATCAAAATCCTCCATTGTAATACTTATGCTTTTATCTTAGCATATTTTGGGATTTATTTAGTGCGTTTTTTGGAGCGAATGAAAGAAATGCGCCAGCGGAGGTGGATGGTGTGGAGCCAGAATTTTTCGGCGATGGTGGAGTGGGGGCCGAGCCAGGATTTGAGGTTCTGGTAGGAGGTCTGCCAGTTTTGCCAATTGACGGCGGTGCGGTTGATGGTGCTGGTGCTGGTGCCGAAGTTGTAAATATATAATGGTTCGAGAACAAAAGAGATTTCGCCTTTTGCTTTCTTCAAGTAATCAAGGACGAATTTAGTGTCTTCAGCGAAGTTGAGGGTTTTGTCGAATTGGAGAGATTTGACGGTTTTGGTACGGTAGAGTTTGTTGACGGATGAGTACATGCGGCCGTCCACGGCGAGTAAATATAGTATATAGGCTTTTCTTGATTCGGATTTACGAGGGGGACGAAGGGGATTGATGTAAACATCGTTTGCGGTGTTCTGTTTCAAACGTTTATAGTGCATGCCGCAGACAGAGAGGGAAGCGTTGGCGTCGCTAAATGGTGTGAGGAGGTCTGTTATAAAAGTCGGCTTGATTTTGTCGTCAGCGTCAATGAAGCTGATATAGTCACCGGTAGCTTTCTTAATGCCGTTGTTTCTGGCGGTGGATTGGCCTTGGTTTTCTTGGTGGATTACGGTGATACGGGAGTCTTTCTTCGCGTATTTGTCGGCGATTTTGCCAGAATCGTCGGTGGCTCCGTCGTCTACTAGGATGATTTCTAGGTTTTTGTAGGTTTGGCTGGTGATTGAGTCAAGACAGGCTTTGAGGTATTTTTCAGTATTATAAATAGGGACAACGATTGAAACTTTGGGTTCTTGGTTTCTAATGCTGAGCTCTAAAATAGGGGATTTTGAGGTGGTGATTTTGGGTGAGTGGGATTTAGGAAAAACAAACCTGTCGTAGAATAGAAAATTAAGTATCATTACGACGATAGCAGTAAAGACAAAAGATCCGGTGGTTAGGACGAATTCATATGTGAATGGAAGATTGATGGCAGTAGTGATGTTGTGAGCAAACTCGTAAACGGGGGTGAAAATACTGAAAAATTGGACAAGGGCGGGGTTGACGATGATAGCAATTAAGATATTCCAAATAAAGAATCTGATGATTGAAGATTTGGTAACATTACGTTCTTTCCAAGTGATGTTGGAGTGAGCAATGTAGCCAACAATGATAGTAATAACGGTGGCGATCATGTTGGAAAGCCAGAGAAAATCGTTGTTTTTGATGATGAGATTCGACAGTATAGTAAAAAGAATATAGTTTACAAGGGTAACACCGACGCCGACGAAGAAATAACGGATTGCGTGGCGGCTGGTGGCGACGTCTTTTTTGGGGGTAGATTTTGCCTGGTTTTTCTTAGATGAATTCATATGGTTTATTATAACACCGTCTAGACAGAAATTGATTTTTGGTGTATAATATACGCGTTTATTTAAGGGAAGATTGGTATGGAAAAGGGAAAAATCAGTGGTGAGACTCAGGGGGAGATTTTTGGTAATGAGAACGTGATTAGGGTGAGAGGGGCGAGACAGAATAATCTGCATGATCTTGACGTTGATATCCCGAGAGATAAGCTGGTGATCATTACTGGGTTATCTGGGTCGGGAAAATCTTCCTTAGCTTTTGATACGATTTACGCTGAAGGGCAGAGGCGGTATGTGGAATCGCTGTCGTCTTATGCTAGGATGTTCCTCGGAATTATGGATAAGCCGGATGTTGATTCGATCACGGGGCTTAGTCCGGCGATATCGATAGATCAGAAATCCACTTCTAGGAACCCACGTTCAACAGTGGCGACGGTGACAGAGGTATATGATTATTTGCGTTTGCTTTTTGCTAGGGTTGGGGTGCCACACTGTCCGATTTGTCATAAAGAGGTGAGCCGAAGGTCGGTGGAAGATATCGTAAATGAAGTAATGAAGTTGCCACTAGGGTCGAAATGTATGTTGCTTGCGCCAATCGTATCAGCGAAAAAGGGTGAATTTGCGCATATTCCAGAGCAGTATTCGGCGCGCGGGTTTTCGAGAGTAAGAGTGGATGGGATCATTTATGCATTGGATGAGTTTCCGGAATTAAATAAAAACGAAAGACATGATATTGAGATAGTGGTGGATAGATTTGTGTTGTCGCCAGAGATGAGGAGTAGAATTGCGGGATCAATTGAACAAGCACTTGAGATGGGGCAGGGGATTATGCAGATTCTAAGAGTGACGGATAATTCGACAGCGGTGGGGGAGACGCGGATTGGGGCTAATAACTCGGAGGTTTTGTCTTATTCACAGAGGTATGCCTGTCCGGACCATCCGGAAGAATTGATCCCGGAGCTTACGCCAAGGCTGTTTTCGTTTAATGCACCAGAAGGGGCATGCCCAGTGTGTACGGGGCTTGGAACGAGGATGGAGATAGATCCGGCGCTCGTATTTAATAATAATTTAACAATTGCGGAAGGCGGAATTAGGCCATTTAATAGAGTGGGGCAGGACTCTTGGTGGCTGAAAAGATTGATGGCGGTGGGGATGAAGCATGGGTTTAATGTGTATACGCCGATCGGTGAACTGAGCGAAGAAGTGCGGCATATGATTTTGTATGGAACTGGTGACGAAAAGTATGAGATGAAGATTAGCGGGTCAGGGCGATTCGCGGATGGCACGATTTATGAAACGACGTACGAGGGTGTGATCCCGATGCTTGAAAGGCGATATCATGACCCGAAGGTCTCAGACTTTACGAAACATGATATTGAGAGATTTATGAGAGTGAGGCAGTGCCAAGAATGTCACGGAGCGAGACTTAAACCTGTGGTTCTTGCGGTGACAGTGCACGATCTCAATATTGTGGATATGTGTAATCTCGACGTAGATGCGGCACTTGAAGTATTATCGCAGGATTTGGGATTTTCTGAATCTGAGAAGATGATTGCGGACCCAATTTTGAAGGAAATACGCGAGAGAGTGAAATTCATGCAGGATGTGGGGCTCGGGTATTTGGAGCTGGGGCGCGCGGCTAATACTTTGTCGGGCGGTGAAGCTCAGAGAATTAGGTTGGCGACACAAATTGGCTCGGGGCTTCAGGGTGTGTTATATGTGCTAGATGAGCCTTCGATTGGTTTGCATCAGAGAGATAATGATAAATTGATTGCGACTTTGAAACATCTCAGGGATTTGAAGAATACTGTGCTGGTGGTGGAGCACGATGAAGACACGATGCTTTCTAGCGATTATATTATTGATATTGGACCTGGCGCGGGTGCGCTAGGTGGTAAGTTGGTGGCCGCTGGTACTCCGGAAGAAGTGATGAAAAACCCAGAGTCTATTACGGGTAAATATTTATCTGGCGCATTGACGATTCCGGTGCCGAAGAAGAGGCGAAAAGCGAAGCGTGGTCAGGAATTAGTAGTGGTGGGGGCTAGAGAAAACAATTTGAAGAATATCGATGTGCATTTCCCGCTGGGCGTGATGACGGTGGTGTCTGGGGTGAGCGGATCAGGGAAGTCTACTTTGGTGAATTCTATCTTGGCAAATGAGCTTTTGGCGCGGCTTCACCGCGCGCAGACGGTGTCGGGGTTACACGACAAGATTGAGGGGATATCGAATTTGAATAAGGTGATCGTGATTGACCAATCGCCGATTGGTAGAACGCCGCGTTCTAACCCGGCAACTTATACTGGGGTGTTTACTGCTATTCGTGAATTATTTGCTTCCCAACCTGAGGCAGAAATACGTGGGTATAAGGCGGGCAGGTTTTCGTTTAATGTGAAGGGTGGTAGATGTGAGCATTGTCAGGGTGACGGAGTAAACAAGATTGAAATGCATTTCTTGCCTGATGTGTATGTGACTTGTCCGGCCTGCCATGGCAAGAGGTATAATGCGGAAGCCCTCGAGGTGAAATATAAGGGGAAGGATATCTCGCAGGTGCTTGATATGACGATTGATGAGGCAGTGGAATTCTTCGGGAATGTGCCGTCGATCGCGTCGAAACTCAGGACGATCCAAGAGGTGGGGCTAGGCTATATTCGTCTTGGGCAGCCGGCGACAACGTTCTCGGGTGGTGAAGCGCAGAGGATTAAGCTCGCCACAGAACTATCGAGACGCTCGACGGGGAAAACTTTGTATATTTTGGATGAGCCGACTACGGGGCTTCATTCGGATGATGTGAAGAGGCTGCTCACGATTTTGAACCGATTGGTGGACGGCGGAAATACAATGATTGTGATTGAGCATAATTTGCACGTAATAAAATCGGCGGACTGGATTATTGATATGGGGCCAGAAGGGGGGCTTAAGGGTGGACAAGTGGTGGCAGAAGGTACGCCGGAGGAATTGGCGAAGTCGGCAAAGACACCAACTGGGGAATATTTGAGGAAATACCTGAAGAGTTAGGCGGTTTATGGCGTGGAAAAATGATCAGGTTTCGGCAGATGAAACCCGGAAAATAATAGAGCTCGCTAAGGAATGCTTAGGGGTGGATGGTGATTTTGTTGAGCTAGGATGTTATAAGGGTGACACTTCGCTGCTTCTTGCGGAGGTTTTAAGGGATTATAACAGGGGTAATTCTGTGGAAAACCCTGTGGATAAGTCTATGGATAACCTGTGGAAAAGTGGTGAAAAAGTAGTGGATAAGGATGGTGGTGGAAAACCCAAGAAACGGCTGTGGATTTATGATTCTTTTGAGGGATTACCAGAGAAGAATGAGCGTGATGAATCGGTCCTAGGTGTGGATTTTAAGAGTGGTGAACTCTTGGTCACGAAGAGGGAAGTAAAGGAGCGGTTCCTGAGGGCGGGGCTGCCGGTGCCGGTAATTACAAAGGGGTGGTTCTCGGATTTGACCCCTGATGATTTGCCGAGCTCAATTTCATTTTCTTTTCTAGATGGAGATTTTTATGAGTCTATTCGGGATTCTTTGAGACTCGTGGCACCGAAGATGAGTAAGGGTGGCGTGATGGTAATACATGATTATAGTAATCCGGCTCTTCCAGGGGTGAAAAAGGCGGTGGACGAATGGGGCGGTGCAAAAGAAGGTGGGTTCAAGGTTGTACTATTATAAATAGGGTGGGATGGGGGTGCAACTTGCTATTTTGTGGTATAATTGCGGAAAGGAGAAAAAATGGCAACAAATATTACAAAAATCTTTTTAGTTCTTAATTCCGGGTCATCTTCGGAGAAGTTTTCGCTTTATGAGGGCGAAGATGAAGTCTGCTCACTCTATTTTGAGGGGATCGAAGAGGATGGCAAGAAGAAATTTATCTGTACGATTACGCGGGCAGATGGTTCGGAAGAATTGATTGACAAGAAATGGGATTCCCTAGACGAGGCGTTTAAGGAGGCCAAGGCAATTTTCGAGAAGGAGGGCTTTATCAATGAGGCGCATCCTCTAGATGGTATCTTGGTAAGGACGCCAGCGGCGGGGAAATATTTTACGCAGCATCACATTGCAGATGATGAAACGTTTGTGGAGCTTGAGAAAGCAAAACTTACTTATCCGTTACATGTACCGGGCGCTATTAGAGGGCTCAAAAATGCAATGGCGGCATTTCCTGGTATTCCAGTGCTTACGATGAGTGATTCAGAGGCGCTTACCAGGGATTCACGTCGTGACAACGACTATGCTTTGCCGGCTGAGGTAGTGGAAGAATTTGAGTTAGCAAGATATGGTGCGCACGGTTCGTCATACGGCTTTATCATTGGTAAGGTAAAAGAACTCGGGATTTTGGCAGACAAGATGATCGTATGTCACCTTGGTTCTGGTTGCTCGGTGACTGGATTTATCGACGGTGAACCGGCTTACACTTCGATGGGTGAGACTCCACTTGAAGGTTTGATGTCGTCTACGAGGACTGGTTCGATTGACCCGACGATCGGGGCTTTGCTCGGTGAGAAACTTGGTGCAGAGGAAGCGATTAAGGTAATGATCAAGCAATCTGGCCTTGTAGCACTTGCTGGATCTTCGGATATGCGCGAGATTATTGCTGGAGCTGAGGAAGATGATGAAAAAGCTGCAAAGGCATTTGATATGTTTATTGATGGAGTTGCCGGTAAGATTGGTGAGTTTGCAGCAAAGATGGGCGGAGTAGATGCGATTGTATTTACAGCAACCATTGGTGAGAGATCTTTCCCAGTACGTAACGCAATAATGGATAAATTGGAGTTTATGGGCTTTAAGCTTAGGGGCGATGTTTCGGTTGACAAAAGCGCAGGATATGCGAATATCGCCGCTGAAGGATCGAAGCCAGTATATATTATTCCGACAAATGAAGCGGCTTATATGATTAAGAAAGCTTCGGAATTATTGGACGCTGAATAGTAAAAACAACAATTGGCACTCGGGGGTTTACAGTGCCAATTTTTGTGCTATAATTGGGGTAGAAAGAGGGTTATTTAGGCCCTGAAAGGAGAAAAATGACACTAAAACCGTTAAAAGATCGCGTGGTGGCGGTAGTGGAGAAGCCGCTAGAAAAAACTAAATCCGGAATACTACTTGGTGAGGCAAAAGAGAAACCGGCATATGCAGTGGTAGAGTCGGTAGGTCCTGAAGTTAAGGCCGTAAAGAAGGGCGACAGGATCGTTTACAAAGAGTACTCAACTACTGATCTTAAGATTGATGACAAAGAATATATTATTTTGAAAGAAGAAGATATTTTGGCTACGATGTAGCAGATAAGAAGGAGAAAAAATGGCAAAGAAGATTTATTATGAAGCAGAAGCGCGTGAAAAGGTGTTATCTGGAGCAAAGCAATTATATGATGCAGTGAAAGTGACATTTGGCCCTAAGGGTAAAAATGTGATTATTGAGAAGGAATATGGTGCACCAGTGATTACTCACGACGGTGTAACTGTGGCTGAAGCGGTGGAGCTTCCAAATAAGGATGAGACACTCGGTGAAGCTGTGGGGGCGAAACTAATCAAGACTGCTGCACAGAAGCTCAATAAGGTTGCGGGTGATGGTACTACCACTGTGACAGTGCTGACTTATAATATTTTGAATGAAGCAAATAAGTTGATTGCGGCAGGGATGAATCCGATGGAACTTCGCCGTGGGATCGAAAAAGCTGGCGCGGATATTGTAGCTGGGATTGATAAAGTTTCTGAGAAGATTGAAGGGGATTCTTCGAAGGTGGCAGAAGTTGCAACTATTTCAGCTGGCGATAATGAAATTGGTAAGCTAATTGCCGAGGTAATTTCAAAGATTGGCAAAGATGGTGTAGTGACAGTAGAAGCTGGCCAGGGGCTCGAGATGGAGCAGGAAATTGTGGAAGGATTCTCGTATGATAAGGGATACTCTTCACCATTCTTTGTTACAGACGTAAATAGGCAAGAGGCGGTGTTTGAGAAGCCACTAATCTTGGTAACCGATAAGAAGATTTCGGCAGCGAATGATATTTTGCCTTTGCTTGAGAAAGTAGCCCAGACTGGAAAGAAGGATCTAGTAATTATTGCTGAGGAAGTTGAAGGTGAGGCATTGAGCCTTCTAGTTTTGAACAAACTCAAGGGCGTATTTAATTCATTGGTGCTCAAGGCTCCTTCGTTTGGTGATAGGCGAAAAGAGATCATGGAAGACATTGCTATTTTGACGGATGCGACTTTGGTGTCGGCTGACAAGGGACTTAAGCTAGAGGAAGTGGGGCTTGAGGTGCTTGGTACCGCGAATAAGGTGATTGCTGAGAAGGATTCAACAACTATCATTAAGGGTGCTGGCGACAAGAAGGCGGTGGCTGATAGGATTGCACTGATTCATACGTTTGCTGGAAATGCTAGAAGCGATTATGAACGTGAAGAGTTCGAGAAGAGAGCAGCGGCTCTATCTGGTAGGGTAGCTGTGATTAAGGTAGGTGGGGCGACCGAGACTGAGATCGATGAGAAGAAGTTCCGCGTTGACGACGCAGTGGCTGCAACTAAGGCAGCGCTAGCTGAGGGAATTGTAACCGGTGGTGGCGTTACTTTGGTAAATCTCGCTAGCAAGCTAGACGCAGATGATGCAGGTGCTAGGATTGTGCGTGACGCCCTTAAGGCTCCATTTGTACATATCATGGAGAACGCTGGATTAAATGCGCAGGCTTTGCTCGCTGAGGTTGAGAATGCGAAGGCTGGATTTGGGGTTAACGTAATGACTCCGGAGAAGGGCTTGGTGGATCTTAAGAAGGCAGGCGTGATTGACCCGGCTAAGGTCACGAAGGAAGCGGTTAAGAATGCTACCTCGATTGCAGCGACGGCAATTACGATGGGTGCTTTAATCTGCGAAATCCCAGAAGAGAAGCCAGCTGTCGGTGGTGGTGATATGGGGGGAGTGTACTAGATACGTTAAAAAATGAGGCCGTGAGGCCTCATTTTTTGTTGGTTTATTATTGGTTTTCGTTTGTTTCGGTGGACTCGGATTCTGCTGGGGCTTGCTCTTCGGCTGGCTCTTCGGTCCCTTCACCAGTTTCTTCTACTAAGCCTTCGGCTGTGTAGGTTTTAGCGGTAAAGACTTTGAATGTGGCGGAACTGAGCTGATCCTCGGTCAACTCTGTATAGATAAAGGTATTAAAGATCACAGATTGATCTGGTTCAAGACCTTCGGCGTAGGTTGAGGATGTCTCGAGAAGATTGCCATCTCTGTCATATGCACCGATAGTCGCAGCGATGGAAGTTGTCTCTTTGGAGATGTTTTTAACTTTGACGACAACGGCTTTGTTTTTTTCGGTGTCAGGGTTATCAATATCTTTGTAGCCCTCGATGGTGACTTCAGCATATTGCTTCAGGGTATCTTCGGTTTCTTTTCTCTCTTCTTCGCTTAAGCGTTGACCTTGAGAATCATCTCCTTCGCCACCGATATTATTCTTATTATTATTATTTATGATTACGAATGCTATTACCCCGGCAATAACACAGAGTATTACGATGGTGACAATAGTTATGATTAGGTTTTTCTTGTTACCTTTTTTCTTGGGTGTTTTTGCCTGGCTGGCTGTTGGCTGCTCGTTGTGATTATCCATTTTTCCTCCACATTTATTATAAGTTTATTATATCAAATCTTTTAGCAATAATCCAAAAGATTATGGTGCAAAAACCTCCGAATGAAGTCGGAGGTTTTTTGTGTTGTTGCTTACATCTTGTCGATAGATTCGATGAGGTAGAGAAGCGCGTTAGCGCGCTCGGTGTCATCAGAGATGTCTTTGGCGGCTTTGTAAGCGGGTTCCAAAATAGTGTAATCGCGCAAATCTTCGAATACGTCGCGATAAATGCCGAATTTTTGGGAAGCATTCATGTCTAGCCTATCGAGGAGAGGGAGTAAATCGCGAAGTGCGGCTTCTTTGATTTGATGCATGTTGAGAGAAGATGGTTCTGGTTCCTTAGTTTCGACTGGGGCTTCGATGATTGGAGCGGGGGTAGGAGCTAGTTCAGGGGCTGGCGGCATAGCCATTTCAACCGGAGCCGGTTCTGGGGCAGGAGCATTCAAATCTGGGATATTGACTGCTTCGATTGGAGCAATCGTTTCCTCGGCGGGGGCGACGACTTCGAGCGTTGCTTCTGGGAATGGTCCGACTGGTTCACCTAGTTCACCAGTGTCACCTTCTGGTACAGAAGATGGAGCAGCTACTGGGTCTGAAAAAACAGGGTCTATGTTAGTGTTGTTTGTAATGTCGTCGATTGCTTTTTGCAGATTGTTATCTACTGTTGGTTGATTTTGGTCCATTTTGCCCACCTTTTAATATTAATACTTATGTTAATTATAGCACAGATTTCTAAATGCGCAAGAAATTTACGATTTTATCCAGGAAATCTAACTTGACTTCTTCCATCGGTAAGTGGTTGCCTAGGATGTCTACGATTTGTTCGCCGTTACCTTCGCTGAAGTAGACTTTAGTGCTGAGACCGAAGCGTTTCTTGGGGATAAGAACAGCAGAGAAATATTCGTCTTCTTTGAGGATACCAAAGGCTTTGTAGTCGGCAAACTTATGTAGAGTTGTACCTTCGGTGAGGCCTTCGTTGTCTAGTTTGTAGTCGATTTTGCGGGGTGGGCGGAAAATGGAAACAAGAATTACGATGACGCTGAGGATGATCAGAACGAGAAAAGTCCACCAGCCTAGGAAAACAGAAAGGACGCAAAGGCCGCCTGAGACGACAAATAGGCCAACATACCACCAGACGCTACGGTCGCGTACGATATATTCTTCGGCTTGCCAAGAGATATCCTTTAATGCTTTTGCCATGATTTCATTGTATCATAAATGCATAAAATGTGGTAGAATAGTGTGAATGGAGGGTTACCCAAGTGGCTGAAGGGGACGGTTTGCTAAATCGTTAGTCTGGAGTGATCTGGAGCGGGAGTTCGAATCTCCCACCCTCCGCCATTGTTGACGAACTGCCTCATTTGAGGCGTTTTTTATCTGTAAATCGGAGTTCGAACCTTCTAGGAATTGACTTTCTAGATTTTTATATTCGTTTTTAATTGGTTCAAGCCATTTATAGGTGTTAATGCTTATTTTTCCGTCTTTTAAGATAGTGTTCGAACCTAAACTTTGTAAGACTTCACGTTTAGCGAAAACATCTCCATTTTCGAACTTATCTCGCCCATTAAACAGCACGTTGAGTGTTCTACGCATTGTTTCTCGCCAGTCATTGCCATTCTCTAATGTCTGTCCTTGCTCAATCTTTAGCTGTTTTAGTTCTGCTTTGATAGTCTCTGATTTCGATGTATATTCTTCTTCTGTGATTATTCCGTTAAGAAGACAATCTAAAAGTTTATTAGCCTTAGCCTCAGTATCTTTAATAGCTTTTGTTTGAGATGCAAGTAAGGCTTCTCTATCATTACTCTCTTCGTCATTCATCTCACGGATAGTTTCTAGCCCCCATTCTTCAAATTCTTTACGGATAGTTAAACCATTAAAGATTTCCTCTAATTGGCTGGTTAGCTCTTTTTCTTCAATACTTGGTTGTTTACATTTATGGTCTTTTTTCTTATGTGTGCAGTGATAATAAACATATTTTCGACCACTCTTCTTGGTATGCTCTTCTGCGGTTATGCTACAGCCACATTCACCACATATAGCGATGCCTTTATAGATAAAACTTTTCTTTTCAGAGATACGAGGCTTGCCCCTTCTTTCTAATAAACGTTGGGTAAGATTATATTCTTCGACAGAAACCATTGGCTGATACGAACCATTTAATAATTCACCAGTAATTGGGTCTGGGATTTTGCCAGCATAGCGAACGTTGGTAAAAATTTTATACAGGGCTTGTCTGCTCAATGGTTTACCACCACCATTGGGTGTTTTTCTCGTTCTATACCCCC
The DNA here is from genome assembly GCA_017619315.1 of Candidatus Saccharimonadota bacterium. Lineage (GTDB taxonomy): Bacteria > Patescibacteriota > Saccharimonadia > Saccharimonadales > Saccharimonadaceae > Nanosyncoccus. The sequence continues at coordinate 88,000 of JAFZSN010000003.1, read as the reverse complement.
ATTGTTTATTAAGAATTTCTAATATGGCAGGAACGCTATATTCGCCAGTTAAAAACAATTTCCAAGCTTTTTGCAATAAATAAAATCTTTCCTCATCTACTGCGGTTATTTTTTCTGGTTGCCCATCTTCATATCTTAGAGGATTTAAATCATCTTTATAACCACTGAAACTTGCTTGTGGCAACCAACCTAGTTTACGCTTTCTGTCATTGCCTTCTCTGACATCTATGGCAAGACTAGCTGAGTAATACCTACTGTCGGCTAAAGCATATTGTAAGTTTTTTATTCCATCTGGGGTGTTTTCGAAATTCTCTCTAGCAAACTTTAAATCCTTTATTATGCCAATATTGATGTAATGAACTACTTTGCCAGCATCAAATGCATTTCTCGAAAGCCTATTACTTTTCCAAGCGACAATTCCATCGGCTTCGCCATTTTTTATTCGCTCTAAGACATTATCAAATGCTGGTCTGTTTTCTGCCTCAAAAGCACTTCTACTTTCTTTTACCCAATCAATAATGTTTAAACCAGGAAAAGCTTCTTTAATTGCATCTTCTTGTTTGCCTAAAGAAAGCGCCTGACGTTCATCGCCTTCAGTAGATTTGCGCATATAGGCGATGTATCTTAGTTGTGTGTTCTTCGTATTTGCGCTCTTCATACTCTCCTTTCACAAAATAGGTAGCCCCTGCTACATCAATCCATCTCGCAAGAGATTTCTCGAATGAGGCTACCTATCCTGCCGAGAAATAAATATTCTCTTGCGGTTTAACGAATTGATGTAGCAATTTAATTATACAACATAATCCTTATTTTTAAAATACCTACACCTATTTTTTATTTAATTATGGTAGGCAAAATCCACGAATGATTTTTGAAGAATAATCGTCTTCTTTTATTTCTTCAGTAGCAATTATGAATGGGGCTTTGCCAAATAATCTATCAAATATGTCCATCAATGCACTCCAGCCATTTTTGCTAGACAATGTCTCAATAGCAACTTGTAAAACAAATCCATATTCGCCTAACCCCTCCGCTTCTTCTTTCAATAATTCCATAGCCTCCTTCTTACTATTGCATTTTAGGGCTTGCCATAATCTGCCATATACAAGCATCTGGGCATTCGCTGGTATTTCTTCTATGACATTACATAGCTTCTTTTTACGCCCATTGTTTCGTGGTTGATTTTGACTGGAGAATTGCGTATTCTTGCCTATTTCTCGCATATGCTCCGCCGTTTTCTCGCCGTTTTTATACATTTTCTACTCCTTCCAATGGTATTATTAATTTTTGCCTTTTGTCGGTGGGGTTGCTGATGGTTTTTATAAGTCCTGTTGCTTCTAGTTTATTTAGCAAATTCTTCATTTTCCAACTGTCCAAAAAACTCCTTTTTGTCGTCATATGATATTTAGTGATTTCTTGAGTAGTTAAACCCAAATCACTTAGTGCTAGCTCTTCTTTGTTGTAGGACATTCTTCTGCCCATTTCTTTAATTTGTTTCTTTTGCTGAAATAACGGCAGGATAACATCGTAATAAATATCAACTACATACGGCGGTAATCCCAAACATTGTGTTCTAGATATATTTTTCCAGAGACTAATGGCTTCATTTACGTCTTGTTGATTTGCATAGTATTTGCCGTTCTCATCTTGTCGATACCAGACATTTAACATCGCTATTATTTTAATTAAGTTTATAAAATGTTTAAAATCCCTAGAATGTCGAGCCTGTGGCTTTCCAGATATCTCATTAAAACGCTTTAAAACTTCTTCGGAATTGGAGAGATTAATTGTTTTTATTTTTAAATCTCTGATAGCTACAATACGATTTTTCAATGAGTTTCTGTCTGCATTTGTCTCGATTTCTCGTTGATAATATGATGGGTCGGCTTCCTGTTTCGCAATTAACTCTTTCGCTGAACAAATTTTTTCATCATTTATTTCTGGTGATAACATTATTGTTCTTGTGCTTTCTTGCTCGTCCATTAATAAATTTGCCGAGCAGAAAACAGTAGAGGGATAACCTTTTATGATTACGTCTTCCGCCCTATGTGCGCCTTCTTTATTTCTGTTTGTTAAACTGAATTTACATTCTTTTCTATCGTGAGATAAAATTGGGCGTAAATTTTCCTGAACCTTTGCATTGGGCTGTTCTTGGAATATTAATATTTTACGTTCTAAATCTAACACTCTAGCTTTTCGTTCTTTATCATATTTTGCATCACTACTATAGTAGAATGCTGTCGGTGTGATTTTTGAATAAATCATCATATCTTCTTGCGGAAATAGTTTTGCTATTTCGTTGGTTAAATATGTTTTTCCAGCAGATGACGGCGCATTTAATGTAATGTTAATTTGATAATCGTCTGTAAATGCTGATAGCATCGCAAGGAATAAAATTCGCTTGTTGTAGTTGTCTGATTTTATTGTTAAGTCTAAGACTTTACCAACATCATCAAGACAAATTTCCTTAAATGGCTTATCCATTTGTGTCTCCTTTCTGAGCAAGAATATCAAAATGTCGAATAGCTACCTGCCTCATAATTGCGAGACCTTGAGTTTGTGCTTCTTCGTCCGTCAGCTCATAGCCAAAAGCAGTCTTATATAGACTTTTCAACTGCTCTATTCTGGCTGGCGGAATTTGCATTCGTTGCTCCTTTTAAAGTTAATATGTCTCTGTTATATGACATATCAAAAAGGAAGTCGCTGTTAACGTATGGATATCGTATAGAAGTCGTATAATTTTATTATTTTAGCCAGTCTTCTAAACCACTTATGTCAATTTGCTCATTGATAATATCTTTGCCAAATATCTCTGGGCGCAAAATGATTTCGTGTTCTCTAATTAAAGGGAAGAATAGTTTGCGCAATTTAGCATCAAATTTCATATCATTTATGATACTTACTACCGTTTTGCTGGTTTTCGCAATGGGTAGTGCTATTTTTTTATTTGGTTTTTTCAAACCTTCATCTATTATCCTTTCACCCATACCTCCACGTGGCTTTATAAGAAAATGCCCATTAATATAGAGTGCATAATCATTGTGTCGTTCCAATTTGAAATATAACTTATCTCGGTCAATGACGAATTTGTCTCGTTTTTCGAATTTTTCATCGAGTTGTTTTTGAACGTTCTTGATTTCGTCATTAATCTTTTCTAGAAACTTTAACTCTTTTGAGCTTAACTCTACTATATCGTTTTTCCGTTTTTCCAATATCCAAATTCGTTTTAGTTCATTTATGTGTTTCTGATGTTCAACAAGACCAACGGCACTATCGAAATTGTCATCAAGAATTTTTATAGTTTCCCAAATAGGACGAGCAACTGTGCTCGATAAAACAGGATTTTCTTCATATAAAATTTCAAGTGTCCTTACTGTGAAGACATAAATCTTATTTAATTTTTCAGTGCCGACAAATAATACTAATTTGGATACGGCTTTTTTGGCTTGAATATCCAAATTGAGCATTTCTGAAACTGCAGTATTTAGTTTCATAGACAAAAAAGTATCGTGTAAGAACTTTGATTTGTCTAGATTATTTTCGTTCACTATTACAATTATACCATTCTGTGTTTAAGACGGCTGAGAAGTGCCTTAAAATGCGAAATAAAGCATATATTGTTAAAGGTTATTATCAACTTTAAATGCCCAGCAATCCATATAGGTTCGTTCTAAGAAAGAGTTGAAATTTATAAATAAACATTGGCAGATTTTGTATTGCTCTTTATTTAGGCTCTTTTTTCTCAGCGAGTTCATCATATCAAAACCCCTGTTTATCAAATCTGCATTTGCTACTAAATCAAGAAATTTCTCACGATTTCGGTCTGAAAGTTTTTCTACTCTTTTTTCTTTTATCATTTGGAGTATCCAATTCGTAGCTTTGTTATTGTTTGCAGTAGTTTTTCCTATATCTGCGTTTAAATCCTTTTGACTATAAAGCCTATTATATGTGTAGGACAAATCTTCTATTTTGTCATCATCATCTGTTTTAGTATTAAGCCCCATTATAACTGTCTGTCCGTCATCGTCATAATAATAAAATTGTTCTCCAGCAATTTTTTTCCTAACTCTATCTAGCTCTTTAAAACGATTGTTGGCATATATAGTAAAACCTTTGATGACATATAGTATTGCAGATGCATCGGTAATTTCGCTTCTACTATTTTGCAGAATAGCTAGAGCATCTTCTCCAAACCACAAGACATCTTCCATCAGCTTTGCGTATTTTTCATTAGCGATGATAACTTTTTGTTCGTCTTCGTTTGGGGCTATTATACCTGCATTTACTCCTCTGATATCTCTAATATTATTTCTGACTTCATCAAGAATGCCTGGAAATAAGCCTACGATTGTTTTGTTATCTTTTTCCTCTAACTTTAATTTCATTTTTGCTCCTATTACATTTCTTTCCTACACGGTAATATCTCGTTATCATAGATTGCATTTGCTTCTGACAATGCTTTTTCATAGGCTTTCTGAGCATCTTCTATGGCTACTCGTTCTTCTTCCATCATTTTTTTGGCAAGCTCCATATTTTTGCCAGCCCTTTCATACAATTCAGAAAAAGAGGCTTGGTTTTTATAAGCATTTTCCCACGCAATACGTAAAGTCTCTGCCTCGTTCTTTTTATTATTATATTTTTCATAAAGGGCATCACAATGATGAGGATTAAAGGTAGAACCGTCTGTATAATGTTGAGTTCCATCGCTATCTGTATGTGAATAATAAACATTACGGTCTTCATAGCCATCGCTAGCAGAAGGAGTATATTGATTATCAGCGCCATCATTTGTCATAGTGGCATCTTCTGGCTCTTCTGATGGTGTTTGACTATTTATTTCATCATTACCCTTATTGGTCTCTTCTGTGGAATAGGTGGCATTTACATTGTTATTATTTTCGTAATCGTCTTTTTTATTTATTACTACAAAAATAACCGCAACGGTAATGACTGAGAGTAGGACAATGGCACTAGACAGTATAAGGGGTTTCTTGTTGCGTTTTTTCTTTTTTATCGAAGCTCGGTCATATCCTCGCTCAGCCATAATTTTACGGACGGCTTCTTCATTCCTTAATTGAGCTTCAGATTTCTCGTTTTGGTTCATATCTGCAAAATCTCCAACCAACTGGTTATGATTTCTAAATTATCGGAAATTGCTTTGCTTGACAGATAATAAGCCATATCTGCATCTTTTACACGGTGATTTTTTTGTGCATACGACCAATCAATTTTGCTGTGTATATTCTTAGAGACTTGAGAGAATGTATTATGATATCCCATTATACATTCGCCCAAAACCTCTAAATCATCGGTATCTATAAATTCTGGAACAGCACAGGCTACTGGCTTTGTTTGTATGCCATACATATGGTCAGCTAATCTAGTTAGCTTTTGTTTGTCAACCCAATTGAATAAATTATTAAAGTCTAATATAGATTTAAAAACGATATTATCCGAGTAATTAAAAATCCATTCTTTTGCTGGTGCAACCGAGTTCTCATCTCTGAGTATTTTTATATGCATAGGCTCGTATTTGGACATCAATTACTCCTTTGTCTTAAAACGAAATAGGACACCAATCACGGTGTCTAAATCGTTTTCCTGCGCCTAGTGGTTAACTAGTGCTTCGGATTGGTGTCCTAGCCTCGTAGTTAACCAATCTTGAGCCTTTACAGGCACTAAGCACAGGTTTATATTTGATTTAGACAATATAATTATACCATAAGCAAGCCAAAAATAATACGGTATAACCAAGTGTGGTGGCTGTATCTATTTTTCAAAATTCTTGAGGAAGAGAAGAGCCTTCTTTGCCATTTCAGGGTCTTTAGGGTTCATTCTAAAGAAGCCGTCCAATACATAGTGGCTCTCTAAAACCATCTTTTCGCTTTCGAATAGATTATCGTCAAACCAGACAAAATCACTATCTAAATCAATTCCATCAGTTTTAAGGACTTCCCAATTTGTTGGCAAAAATGACTGATAAAGCTCATCTACTAGCTCTTTAGGGAAGGTGTCTGAGAGTGCAAAATTAGTATGGTTTTCGTTGCCTTTACAATGTGTAGTTAGCCAATAAAGTGAGCCAGTATAGTTATCTAGGCAATAGCGAAGAAGAGAAATAATATCTTCTTGTGGTGATGCTGTGCCTTTTAATACTCCATCAATATCGAAATATATTTTGTCTATCTTTTCCATTACACTAAATAGCACCTCTTAATTTATCTGGAGACGGTCTTTTGCCATCTATAAAATCACCAACGGTAAAATCAGCTATCGGTTCTACCCATTTACCATCTATAAGTTCAGTAAAAGTCCCATTTTCATCTTTGATAATGCGACCATCTTCTAACTCTTGTATTATTGGTTTTCTGTCTTCCATTGTAAGCTCCTTATCTATATTATATCAGTTTGAACAATAAATAAAAAACGTGTGTAGGTATGGTATAATTTAAGTAGCGGTAGGTTTTATAGTGCAGTTTGAATTGATGATAATCGTTCGAACTTGGTATAACACCCTCCGCCAAGCTCTGGCGAGCTCTTTTTTATGGTCGATTCGTACCTCCGGTGCGAATCTCCCACCCTCCGCCAGATAATACGATGCCAGAAAAGCGTAGCTTTTCTAGGGATACGAAAGATAATAAAAATCTAGAGCTCGCTCTAGTATTTTTGTTATCTTGAGTAGACCGTAGAAATAAAGTTTCTGGCATCGTATTATCTGTGTGCTCTGAGGAGTGGTGAGATTATGCATCTCCCATTTTTAGGGTTTACACTTTTTTAAATTATGGTATAATGAAAGTATGAAAAAGATGCTAAAAGTAATATTACCAATATTATTAATTGCAGGGATGGTTGGGTTGACACTTGCTCCTCATGTTTCTGCTATGACTTTAATGGAAGGTGCTGAGGCTGCACGTTGTGACGAGTGTCCAAAAGATCTCTTTGGGGATACTGGCGTTTTCAAGCAGGTTACTAACACTGTGCTTTATATTGTTGGTATTATTGCTGTCATTATGCTTATTATTGGTGGTATTAAATACGTAGTATCTGGTGGTGATTCTAAGAAAGTAACTGATGCGAAGAATACTATTCTTTATGCGATTATCGGTCTTATAATTGCTTTCTTGGCATTTGCGATTGTCAACTTTGTGATTTCTGCGTTGCCGAGCTCAAGCTCTAATAACAATCAAGAGCAAACCTCTTATCTAGTTGAGACGACTCAGGCCGAGGATCAATAATGTAATCTTGGAAACTCCGCAACTGCGGAGTTTTTTGGTTGCCGCCATTAGGCTGGCGCCAGTGGTCCAGACATCATCTAGGAGAATGTAGTTCGCTTGAGGGTCTAGCCTGATTCTATGGTTTATTTCGTAAGCGGAGTTTGCTTGGGTTTTACGGTCTCTCATATTTGTGCCGACCTGGACTTTTGAATTGGCCCTCATAAGAGCTCTATTTACGGAAAAATTGGGGCGTTTCTTTGATAGATGCTTTGCTATTAATAGAGTATGGTCGAACCCTCTTTCACGGACGTGGCGGTGAATTGTTGGCAAGGGAACAATAAAAGTGGAGCCAGTGATGGGTGGGAGAATTTGGTCTAGCATATCAGCGAAATGATGAGCTAGGGAGCGGATAGATTTGTATTTGTAGTCATGGATAAGCGCGGCGAGGAGATCGGAGCGTTCGCCAAGGATAAAAGTGGGCGGTAGGGGGTCGTGCGACTTGACTTTGTTGCAGTGGGGACAAGTGTCGGTGGTGTTTGTGTTTTTGCAAATTGGGCAAAGGTTTTGGTGGTGGTCTAGAATGTATTTTTTACAATGGCCACAAAGAGCGTCACCGATACGGCCACAACCCCTACAAGAGTAGGGAGAGAGGAGATCCAAAATGCTAGCGAATGTTGTATTATTTACATTAATTGGCATGATTTGCTTGATTTTACTACGAATATGGTATAAAATACAAGCATAACAATATAAGTGGAGGAAATATGGCTCGTACAAATAGTGACGATTTGCTGATGGAGGATGACCTCGCTGCGGCTTTCCTTGGCAATGATGAGGAGCTAGTGGCTCCAGTTGAGACCGAGGAGACTGCGATCATTGAGGAAGAGATCCCTCAAGATGAACTCGGCGAATCAGTAGAAGATGAGTGGGACAATACCGACGATTTCCCAGGACAACTAGCTGTAGATGTCTATGAAACCGCCGATAAATTAGTAGTAAAAGCTAGGACCGCTGGCATCTCAAAATCAGATCTCGATGTCAGTATTTCTGACAATATTTTGACTATTTCCGGTGTTTTGTCAGGGGGTGAGGACGAGCAAACTACTAGATGGCATATTCAGGAATGTTATTGGGGTGAGTTTTCGAGGACGATTGCTCTTCCAGTACAGGTACGCGAAGACGAGAACAGCGTAAAGGCTGAGCTAAAAGACGGTGTCCTTACGATTACTTTCGAAAAAGAAAAGACTGAGCAACCGAAGAAAATCGCTATTCAGTAAGAAAAACCCTTCATGATTGAAGGGTTTTTTGATGTGATGGAATTATTAGATAAGTAGTAACAAAAAATCGCCCCGTAGGGCGATTTTTTGTTAGGAATTAGCTAGGGTTTGATAAGATATTGCCAATTACAAAGTTGACGATAGCAAAGGCGAGAACACAAATGACGAGACCGATTACGCCGTAGAGAATGGTGTCCTTGGCTTTTTTGACTTTGGTAGTATCTCCGGATGACATCATATAGTTGATACCACCGATGATGATAACGACAACTGCAGCAAGGCCTAGAACCCCAATTACGACGTTGATAATTTGCAATACTGCTTGTTCAAGATCACCTGAGCCACCTTCGTTAACCTTATTTGGTAGCGTGGATGGCATTGCTGGGTTTGTATCTTCGGCGAGTTTTAAAACTATATCTTTCATTTTATTCCTTTACTTATACTTAATTATATTATAATGCGATTGTTAAAAATAGGCAAGAGCTTATCCTTATTTTGTTTTGTCCTTGGTGCTGGTTCCAGGTTTGCTGTCGGCCTTGGAATTGTCTTTTGCCTCACTGCTAGTATCGTTTTGTCTTTCGCCGCCAAGGATACCAATGGTGAAGTTGACAATAGCAAAGGCTAGTACGGCGATTACGAGGCCGATGACGGCGTAGAGGATGGTCTTCTTGGCTTTTTCGATTTTGGCGGTTTCGCCAGATGAGGTCATATAGTTGATACCACCGATAATAATAACGATTACTGCCGCGATACCAAGTAAGCCGATTACGGCGTTAATTATGTTGACGATTATGTCAGAGGCGCCATCTTTAGCCCCATTACAGTTGTTGGCGTTTTTGACGGAATCTGGAACATCGAGATTACAGACGTCGGTGCTTGGATCGCTTGCTGCAAAGGTAGATGCGACTGGATAGGCCGTTGTGAGGCCAGCGATTAATAGTACCGCCAATACAAGTTTTTTAAGTAATCCTTTTAACATATGTTTCCTCCTTGTTTATTTGATATGAAATGGAGCTGTTGTTGATGTAGGCGCCTTCTTCGTTGTTAGCATTTTTGATGATGCCAGTAACAAGTCCTGTGATAATTTCGGCAAGAGCAACGATGACGAGGCCGATGACAGCGTAGAGGATAGTCTTCTTGGCTTTTTCGACCTTGGAAGTGTCGCCAGACGAAGTCATATATGAGATGCCGCCAATAATGAGGAAGATAGCCGCAACGAGCCCGGTAATACCAACGACCCATTGGATGATCCCAGAAATCATGTCGGCTGGTTCGACACAAGTTGAATTGTAGCAATCGGAAAGTAGTTTATCTCCTGAACCGCCGATTAGAATAAATCTAAGGGTATTGAAGATAACATTTGCTAGTAGGACGATAGCTAGCCCAATAAAGGCGTTGGCGATGGTTTTCTTGCCGTTTGCAACCTTGGTCGTGTCTCCGCCGGAGAGAAGATAAAGATAACCGCCGTAGATGACGAAGCCTAAGACAAGGTAAGCAGCGAGAACGGTGATGTCTGCAGCGATGTTAGCAGCGATTGTCCAAATATTGGTCTTTAGAGTTTCTTCATCGTGGATATCACCTACGCCATAACACCAAGAGGTAAGGCCGGCAAAAGAATCTGAACAGTCACCGACATCGACATACTGCGCGGCAGATACTGGAGTGGAAGCAACAAAAAGGACGCTGGACGTTGAAATTAGAATTGCCGATATTTTTTTGATGATTCTATTCATTTTGTTTAGTTCTATTATATAAATATCTTATCATAAACCTTAAAAAAGTCCAGGTTTCTTTTCCAAAATTCATTGACTTAACAGGTTGAAATTTGTATAATATTGTTATGCTTATAAAAGACAGTAAAGGAAGAATGGGATAGATACTGTAAATGATCGTACATATTTTTAATGATAGGGCTTTTGTTTCGCAGGTCTTATCTTCAAAAGGTGGTGGTATGTATCCGGTGTATATTGGTGGCGAACTGGTGGCCAATATTATTGCTGACAATGAAAATTGGACTATCAAGCTGTCGCATAGGTTTTCTTCAAAAGATATTTATTTCGAACAGCCGAGGCTGGAGCCTTATAAGATTTATATTTTGACTTCGAAGATTACTGGGGAAAGTTTCTTCCTAATTATGACGCCGAGGTTTAACTCTGAGCTTAAGTCATACGATATTTTTAATGCTGTGACGATCGGCACCGACCCAAATTGTGATGTGTATTTTCCGTTGGAGTTTAGTAAGACTGAATATATGCGAATTAAGCTGGTTGACTCCAGGTGGCTGGTTGAGACTAATTCACCGTTTTTCTTTATTTCTGGTGAGCGGGCGAGAAGTGGGCAGGAGATTTTGAGTGGGGATACGATTTTCTTCTATGGGATGAAAATTATTTTCTTGAATGGGAAGCTTTTGATCGATGCTTCCCAGGAATTGGTTGAAAAGGAAACGATCAAATTGAAGGTGAGTGAGAGGCACGCGCCATCATCGCTAATGAAAAACAGTGAAAAGCCAGTTGCGCAGGAGGCGGTACCGCTTTATAGCGAAAAGGATTATTTCTTTAAATCACCGCGGCTTAATTATATGGTTGAACCAGTGACGGTGGAGATTGATGCACCGCCGGATCAGGAGAAGAAAAATGATATGCCGGCGATTATGACTGTGGGGCCGCAGTTGACTATGGCGGGAGCGTCTGTGATATCGATGGTCGGGATGATTGTGTCAGCGTCTGGAAATGGTAATGGGACGATGCTGGGGATTTCTATCGGTGCTATGGTTTTGACGCTTACTGGTAGTTTGGTTTGGCCAATGATTTCGCGTAAAATTAATAAAAGAAGGTTGAGAAAAAGAGAGGAAAAACGTCAAAAGAAATACGAGGAGTATTTGAATCAAAAACAGAATTTGATTAATTTCATTAAAGCGAATCAGAAGCAGACGATGATTGACAATCATCCGGAACCGGAGAAGTGTGCGGCAATTATTGAGGGGAAGACAAAGGAATTGTGGCAGAGAAATATTAGCCATGGTGATTTCTTGACCGTTAGACTGGGGCTTGGTAAAGTGCCGACGGCAATTCAGATTGAGAGACCCAAGGAACAATTCTCCATTGATGATGACGATTCATTATTCTTGGCGTTGAAGAAAACGGTGAACGATGCATTAACTATTGAAGCTGCACCAATTCTTTATGATTTGAAGACGAGTAACATTAGCGCGGTTGTGGGCGACAAGGAGATAGTTAATTGTTTTATGGACTGCCTCTTCCTGCAGCTTCTTACATTTCATGCTTATAATGACCTCAAGATAGTGGTTTTCACGAAGGATCCGCGCAAATGGGATTATCTTAGGGCGGTGCCACATTGCTGGAATGGGCAGAGGACAAGTAGGTATTTTTGTACTTCGGTGGATAAAATGACGACTATATCCGGTGAACTCGAGAAGGTATTCAATGCGAGAGCGGCAAATGACGAGGAAGTACAACTTGAAGATGATGGGGCTGAACATGAGTCGAAATCAAGCTATAAGGATTTTAGACCATATTATTTATTTGTGGTGGATGATATGGCAGCGGTCAGGAATGTGCCGATAATTAACAAGATACTTCATTATAGGAGAAATATTGGGTTTTCAATCATTGCGACGACACAGAGTGTCTCGTCACTACCGAATGAGACGACTGATTTTGTCTTTGTTTCTCGTCAAGCTTCGACGGTTACTTCTGGTGATACTAATACAGGAAAAGAAATGTTCATGGCTGATTTCAACAATGGGCGAGTCAATATGCATCTTGTCGCTCAGAGTCTTGCTAATATTCCAGTGCCGGCTGAGAAGGGGAAATTTGAGTTACCGAAATCGGTATCATTCCTTGAGCTTTATAATTTTGGCCGAGTGGAACAGCTGAACAGCCTCGCGAGATGGAATAATAATAACCCGTCGGTGAGTTTGTCGGTGCCGATTGGGATCGATCAAAATAATGAGATATTCACGATGGATATTCACGAAAAGGCTTATGGGCCGCATGGGTTGATTGCTGGTACGACTGGCTCTGGTAAGTCAGAATGGATCGTGACGTATATTCTATCTCTTGCGGTGAACTTTAGTCCGGACGAAGTGCAATTTGTGTTGATTGACTATAAGGGTGGTGGTCTTGCGAAGAGCTTTGAGAATGCAGAGCTTAATATTAAGTTGCCGCATCTTGCCGGGACTATTACGAACCTTGATAAATCTGAGATTTTCCGGTCGATTTCTGCTATCGAGTCGGAACTTAAGCGTCGCCAATCAATTTTTAATGCGGCGCGTGAGAAGTTGAAGGAGGGGTCGATGAATATTTATAAGTACCAGCAGTACTATAGGAAGGGTATGGTGGATCAGCCAATGAGCCATCTCTTAATTATCTGTGATGAGTTTGCTGAGCTGAAACAGCAAGAGCCGGATTTTATGGATCAGCTTATTTCGACGGCTAGGGTTGGGCGTTCGCTTGGGGTGCATTTGATCCTGGCTACACAGAAGCCGAGTGGTGTGGTAAATGATCAGATTTGGTCTAACTCTAAATTTAAAGTATGTCTCAAAGTGCAAGACAAAAGCGATTCGAATGAAATTTTGAAGAAGCCGGATGCGGCATTCCTCAAGCAAACGGGTACTTTTTATCTTCAGGTAGGGAACGATGATTACTATAACTTGGGACAAGTTGCTTGGGCCGGGGCAAAGTATTATCCTTCTGATGTAGTAGAGCGTCAGATTGATGAGTCGATTGAATGTATTAATGATATTGGTCGCGTGGTGGAATCATTAAAAGAGAAAGCTGAAGTAAAGGAAGCTCAGGGTGAGGAGTTAATTAATATCGTGGGCTATATTTCGGAGGTGAGTAAGCAGGTGACTTTGAAGGGGCAACCGCTATGGCTTACTAATATTGATCCGATTGTGATGTTAGCTGATTTGAAGAAAAAATATGGCCTTCAACCTGGGGCGAAATACACTTATGAAACGCTTGTCGGCGAATATGACGAACCGAGAAAACAGCAGCAAGGGCCTCTTAAGATTGACCTTGCTGGTGGTAATATTGCGATTGTGGGTAAGGCGGATTCAAGTATTGAAAAACTATTATCGACGATTATGTGGTCTAGCATCGTTGACCATACACCAGCTGAGATCGCATATTACATTATTGACTTTGGTACGGAGACGATGAAAAAGTTCGCGAGATTCCCGCATGTAGGTGAAGTGGTATTTCAGGATGAAATAGATAAGGTGGCGGGGGTGTTTGACCTTATAACGGAAGAGATGGAAAGACGCAAGAATATTTTGTCTGATTATAATGGTTCGTTTGAGTATTACAATAAAGTTCAGCAGGACAAGATGAATTTGATGGTGGTGATTATAAATAACTATGATATCTTTGGCGAGGTATTGCCTAGGGCGATGGATTCGATCGGTGAACTGTTTAGAGACGCGCCAAGATATGGGATCATCTTTATAATTACGTCTAACACTACAAATGCTATTAGTACTAGATTGTTGCAGTTCTTTAACCATCAAATAGTGATGCAAATGGCAGACGATAGCCAATATAGGAATTTGACTGATTGCAGAAAAGGATTGATTCCGAAAAAGGTGGTGGGCCGAGGTATTTGTAAAACAGACGCATCGAATGTTGATTCTTATTGTGAGTTCCAGACGGCTTTGATTGATAGTGAGGAGAAGGAGATTGAAACGCTAAGAACATATGCGGACCAGTGTATTGAATATTATAAGTGTAAAGTGAAGCAGCTCACAAAGATCCCGGACGATGTGACGAGCGATGACCTTACTAAGTACTTGTCGGATCTTTCTGCTGTGCCAATAGGGCTCGATATCAGAGAGAAAGATGTTGCTAGATATGATTTCATCAGTGACAAGCTCCACGTCATTACGGGGAAGAGCATAACAGAGGATGTTTCGTTTATCTATGCTCTAGCTTCCATCATGTCAAAGATATCAAAGGTGAAGGTGCGCGTCATAGATATGCTAGGTATATTTAAGAAGCCGATGCTTGATATTAAGTTCTTTAATGAGAATTTTGACGCATTGTTTGATGCGCTCGAAAATGACGTTAAAACTAGAACCGATGCGCAGGATTATGCCGTCAGTTTGGTTATCGGGGCGGGTCAATACAAGAACTTCTTATCTAATGAGGGGATCGAGAAGTTTAAGGGTGTGTTCGAACATCTAGGGGAAAGTAAGAATTTGTCATATGTGCTCATTGATGATTATGACAAGGTGAGGCAGTTGCAGCTTGAGGAATGGTTTACGATGTTCAATAGCAGAGGGGTGTGGCTTGGGCAAGGTCTTGCTAACCAGAGTTTGTTTGATTGCAAAGAGGTGCTTGATGAGGACAAGAAGTATAACTTTGAGGGCCTCGCATTTAATATTGCAGATGGCGATTATAAGGTAATAAAGACTATGATGGATAAGGATGAATAATGGAATATAAAGTATTAATAAGATTGTTTGTGCCTGAAATAGAGGAAGAATATGAAATTTATATTCCGATCAATAAACCTGTGGGTGAAGTTGTAAAATCAATGAACCAGCTCACTAATAGTATGTCTACTGGCATACTGCCGATAAGGGATGAAATTTATCTTATTAATAGACAGACTGGGGTATGCTACCCGGGCGATGCCATGATTCGTGATACAGATATTAGGAACGGGACTGAACTGGTGATGATATTATAGGGTTGCACCACTGTAATCGTTGAGATTCGATAACTGGGGTCGTTTTATCGGCTAAATATGGCATTACTATTGACATTTATACTTAAGTGTGGTATAATCATGCTTAGTAACTAGTTGTTTACTGATGAACCTTAAAAAATCACCGATTCAAAGGAGAGAGAGTTATGAAGAAGAAATTTTTTGCAATTGTAGTAGTAGTGGTAGTAGCAGTAGTAGCTTTGGCTGGCGTCGTTCTGGCGTCCTCGAAAACCAAGGCTCCGGTTTCACTCAAGGGAAAAACTATTTTCCTTGAAAATTCGGAGATGGGATTCATCATTAGCGATGAAAAAATCCCGGCTCTTGTCGAGGAACTAAAAGCAAAAGGTGTCGGTGGGTGCTTATTTGTCACTCAGGTCGAAGCCAATAAGCTTGTTACGGATTCGGCTACTGGGGTAAAATTCCTCACTAATGATGGGGAAGTATACTTCCAGGAAGGGTTGGATGTCTATGATATAGATAACGTAACGGCTGACTGGTTAATCCAGGGGCAAATCCGAAGAGGATATAACCCCATGATAGGAATGTACGACACCGAATTCGGTGAGATTGATTACTTTGGCATCGCCGGGTAATCAAAAAAAGGACTCGAGCTATATTTGCTCGGGTCTTTTTCTTTTTTACTATTCGTTTGTCGCTTCTGCTTCGGTCAGCTCTGGGGTAACTGTTGATGGTTCGAGGTCTGGCGTAGGGGTTTCTGTTTCGTTTTCCGATGGTTCTGGGCTGGTCTCTGAAATATCTGGTGCGATTTCGGACGGATTTGTCTCCAGTTTTGGCGGATTGTTATTTGCTTCCGTCTCGGTCTCACTTGAGTTTGGATTAAGTTCTTCTGAACTTTCTTCGGAAGGTTTATTGTTATTGCTGGCCTCTGGGTTTGCTAATGACAATTCTTGTTCTTCTTCTTGGGATTTTTTGCTGGCTTCTTTGGCTCTTACGTCTGCTGCGGAGTCGGTTTCCGGTGGAGGAGGTGGAGTTTGCTGGGCGGTATTTTTGTCGGGGAGGGGATAATTATCCTGACCTCCTGAAACTTTCGTTGTAGCTGGCGCTTCTTCGACAGGGGCTTCGCTCGTTGTGCTTAGCGCTTCTTCGACGGGGGCTTTGCTCGTTGTGCTTGGCGCCTCTTCGACGAGGGCTTCGTTCGTTGTGGCTGGTGCCTCTTCGACGAGGGCTTCGCTTGTTGTTGTGGCTGGCGCCTCTTCGACGGGGGCTTCGCTTGTTGTTGTGGCTGGCGCCTCTTCGGTTGGTGATTCATCCGCAGAGGCAAGTGGTGTTTCGCCGTGGTTGATTGAGATTTCTTCGGAATTAACTACTTCGACAGCTGGGTTCGCTGGGGTTTCTTCGGGAATTGCGCTGCTATTTATATCGGCTGAGGTTTCGGTTGTATCAGTTTCGCTTTTTGGGGCATCAGGCACTGGGTCGCCGCTCGTTACCTCATCGCCATGACTAATCGCGATTTCTGCGTCGTTTATTGCAGGGGCTTCTTGGTCTTTCTCGTGATTAATTAGGAATTCGGCGTTTTCCATAGGTTTAATCAGGTATCCTTACTCTTGGGTTGTTTCTAGTAATTTTTGTGGTGGTTAATCTTGATGTGCTTTTGTCAAAGTTATCAGAAAGAGTTTGGTAGCAGGTATCAATTGCCTTTAGTTTAGTTTTTAAATTTTCGCATCCAGTGCTGAGATTTGTTAGAAGTGTATGTAGATTATCTAAGAATTCTTTGTATGGGAAATCTTCTGGTACGTCAAAGATAGCATAGCTGGCTGCCGATGATAGATCGCTTTTGCAGTCATTGAGGTTGGACTTGCATTGTGGGTAGATGCCATTTGATGGATAAACTAGCTTGGTCATTGCTTTACTCCATTATTGATTAATTTTTGTGATGAGAGCTTCGGTGCTGGATGCTTCTTTTTTTAGCTCTTTGCTAATTATCTTCAGATCGCTAACAAGGTTGAGGTATTCTTTTTTGTCGCGAGCGATTGCGCTGAAATAGCTTTTTGATGAGTTACCGACCCATTCTTTGGTGACGTCTGGGACTTTTTCGAGTCTTTTGAATAGGGAATTGAAATAATTGTCTAGGGTGTCGATGCGCTTCGACATCTCTGTTGCGATTCTATCAACTTCACTCGTGTTAATATATGAAATCATTCTTGTGCTCCTCTTTTGTATCGAAGCTTGTTCGGGTCCGTCGATGGATGAACTTGGCTAGGATCTGTTGGTAGTGTTGTAGTTTGTTCTGCTTCGGTTGCTGCGGCTGCTTCAGCTGCTAGGCGCGCCGCTTCTTCTTCGGCTGCTTCTATTTTTTGCACTTCGATCTTTGCGCCTTGGATAGCGGTGCCTAGGGCGGGGAGTACAATCTTGGTTATATTTGAATAGGTTGTGTTGATGGTTTTTCTAAGTTTGTCGGCGCGGGAAGCAATTTTGGCGCCGTCGCCATCCACTTTGTAGGTAGTCTCAATCTCGCGACTGACGTTACCTACAAGTGGTGACGCCGACGATAGTTTAGGAGTAATTTTACCTAGTTGCTCCTCAATAGCTTTGTATTTTCTAATGTTTTCTTGATAGTCTGCTTTGGTAGTCACTGTAAAATTCTCCTATAATTGTTGTTTAACCGATATCACCGATATTCGTGGCTAGGCCCGAAATCGAAGAAGCATCTTTGGAAAAGTTTCCTCCAGCTGTAGAGAGTACTGATTTCCATGCGCTTTGTGCACTTAGAATGTTTGTGCGTTCTTTATTGAGCGCTTCAACATATCTTTGTAATAGTTTCTTTGATTCATCAAGAAATGTGCGGATATCGTTTTCTAGTGTTTGGTTTTTGAATGCGAGATTAATATCGACATCTGTGTTCATCCCGTCAAGAACGGATTTGACATCTTCTACATATTTGGTTATGTACGTTATATAGCCTTTCACTGCATCATCGTTTGCCATACCGACGACATCTTGCTTGACATTGAAACCTTTAAAATTGTTTATCCCTGTGATGTTTTCTATCCCTTTTTTTGCCTTAGCAACTTCTTCTCCAATATTGATAGTTTTGTTTGCTACATCTATATCAGTTTGTGCCATTTGTTTCTCCTTTTATTCTCCATATTTAGTGACTAATTTTTCTTCGGCATCCATGATCTTTTGCATTGCGGTATTGATTTCATTTTCGATTGCTTCTTTGGTCGTCGTAAGAGCTTCAACGATTTTGTTAACATCGGCTTTCATGTTTGCCTTAAAGTTCTCAGCGGATGGGCCTACCCAAATAGGTTCAAGCCCAGTAATTAGCGTGTTGCAGTGCGCCTCTAATTGTTTGGCCCCTTTATCTATGATTATTGTGTTGATTTGTTTGATTAAATCTGCTGCACCAGATGCTTTTGCTGCATCGCTTAATGCTCCGATATCTGTCCCCATACTATATTCTCCTTTCTGCGGACTGTTGATTTGGTATTATTTCTTTTTCCGACTTGATGTTTTGTCGTACTTCGCTGGCGGCCGTACTGAAACCTACGGCAGCGTTCTTCGTTCTCATTTCCCAGAACTTGACTACATTTTGCAAGTCTCTTGAGTAATTTTTAAGGTTAGACTTGATATTTGGGTACTGGGATTTGAGCGCGTTGTATTGTGAAATGATTGTTTTGCATGACGGGCCTCGATAGTTGTTTGGCAATTCTTCCATGAGGTTATTAAGCTCGCCGAAGATTGTGCCAATATCGTCATGATATCTCAGTATTTCAACACTGAGAGCCATCAATTCTCCTTTTTTGATTCCAGCGATTTCTTCTGTCATATTATTTTATTCTGTATTAGAGTTTTTATAGAGTGTGTTTTGTGGTGTAGGGACCTCCTTTCCAAGTTTTATTATATGGTTAAGCATTTTGGCTGTCAAGAGCGTAGGTTTTTCAGGGTTTTTGTATTGGGGTGGTATTGGGAAAAAAGTCTTGACAAAAGCGCTTATGTGTGCTATAATTACGGCAAGCCTTTATTGGGGGCGTTTTTATATGAGAGAAAAGAAGTGTTTTAGAGAGAGAATCAAACAGTCCTTTTTAGGGTACTTTTTTGCTTTTATTGTGGCGCTTAGTGGGGTTTTTGGTATTACGAGTACGCTCCTTGTGGGTGATGCATATGCTGAGCCTGATACGACAGAGGTGACTAATGTCGATGAGTCTAATGGCGCTGATGAAAATACTGGGGGTGAAGATACGAATTTAGAGAAGACCGAGGAAGAAAAGAAGAAGGAAGAGGAAGAGAAGAAAAAGAAGGAAGAAGAAGAGAAAAAGAAGAAAGAGGAAGAAAAGAAGAAGACAGGTGAGAACCAATGTCAAACTCAGCTTGAGGCGATTGGCTGGTTGGTGTGTCCAACTACGGGTAAAATTGCCGAGGCGGTAGACTGGCTTTACGGGACCATAGAAGAGCTTTTGGTCGTTAACCCTGTTGAAGCGAAGGATGGAGCGCCAATTTATGAGATTTGGAAGTACTGTAGAGGTGTCACCAATATCGTCTTTATTATTTTCTTACTCGTAGTGATTTATTCGCAACTTACGGGGTTGGGGATTAATAACTACGGGTTGAAGAAAGCGTTGCCAAAGCTGATCGTGGCAGCGGTGTTGGTGAACCTTAGCTTCCTGATCTGCCAGTTGGGAATTGATTTGTCCAATATAATCGGTAATGGGCTTCGAGGTGTGTTTACTTCGGTACAGGAAACTGTGGTTGCAAATATGGATGTGACACCAGAGGCAGTTGAGAGTATGAATATTGCCTATGCAGATGTGTATAGCGTTATTGCTGGTGGCGCGATGTTGACGGTGGGGGCCGGGATGGTTTCTTTTGAAAATGGTACGATTTGGATGCTCATTCCTATCGTGCTTGGCGCTGTGGTAGCAGTAGCATCTGGGCTTATTACGATTGCCCTTCGTCAGGCGGTGGTGGCACTTCTTGTGATGGTAGCGCCACTTGCGATTGTGGTAAATATTTTGCCAAATACGGAAAAGTGGTTTAAGAAGTGGAAGGATTTGCTGGTGCAAATGTTGGTGTTCTATCCAATGTTCTCGCTATTATTTGGAGCGTCGAGCTTGGCTGGGTTTGCGATTATTGCAAGCGCAAAGGATGCATTCTGGTTGATTGTCGGTATTGCGGTGCAGGTGTTCCCGCTGTTCTTCTCTTGGTCGCTAATGAAGATGTCTGGAACGGTTCTTGGTACAATCAACGCCAAGATGCGCGGGATTGCTGCGAAGCCAATTGCCACGACCAAGGACTGGGCGGATTCGCGAAGGCAATATACCAAGGCGAAGAATTTGGCTGCAAGACAGGTATATACTCCTTCGCTCGCTTTGATGCAGTATATGTCAAATAGGAAGGTCGCTAGGGAAGCAGAGCTAGCTGATTACCAGGAGAAAATTAAGAATCGTGGTTTGGCCTACAAGGTGTCCAAGAGTTATGATAAGTATGGTGCTGCAAACAAGAGGGGCGTGGAAGAGTATGCACGCCAGTCTGATAATATGAATTACACCGAGATGGTTGAACGCCATAAGAATAACCTGAACGAAGGACTTGGTGATCTTACTGTTAAACCAAGGAGCAGAGCTTTGTATGACAAGATTAAGCAGCTTGATGTTGAGAACATTGTTTCAAGTGATTACTTGAAGATGGAGAAAGCAAGAGGCGAAGTGGTCGAGTATAACAATGCGAAGGGTTATTACCAGAGAATGGAAGACGCGATCAACGCGCATTTCGATGAGGTACATCAATATGTAACCGATGATGATGGTACGGTGCGGTTTAACACTGAGCATAAAATCCATGACTTTGGTAGTGCAGCAAAGAGAGCGGAAGCAATGCAGCGCTATAATATAGCTAGCGGTATCATGAAAGGCAATCTACACGATACACAATATGCGGCGGCATATTCGGCACAAGCTTACGATACTCAGAAGAAGATTCTCGATTCAAAGAGATATAAATACGTTGATTTTACTCCGCCAACCAAGGATTTGGAAGACAGGTTGAATGAGTTAACGACGAATGTTGAGTTCGGTACTGCTGCTCAAAATATCGATTCAATCATACCGGGACTTCGCGTATTGAATCAACGTGGTGATACCGATTTGTTGATAGATCAGATTAAGAATGTGTTAGCAAAGGATATTGGTGGTGGCGTAAAGCTAGGAACTCATGCGTCGCAGGCACTTGCTAGCTTCTTAATGTTTGAAGTAAAGAATGGCGACCCGGCGCTAAGAAGGTTTGGTAAATATATTAATCTAGAGACTGCTAACGTTTATAATAAAAACAAACGTAAGGAAGAGTATATAACGTATGATGAGTACTTGAGAGGTTATCATGAGGAGCCGGATGGCGAGATTATGTATGCTAAGAAGGATTCGGCCAAACTACTCGAAGGTACGTCGTTTGATGAAATTGAGCGTACAGCGCTTTCTAGCTTGGATGAGAATCTAAAGAAGGCTTATGGGTATGATCCGAAGCATAAGAATAGGGAATGGGACGTAACGGGATATTTGAAGAGGAGAGAAAAACTTCAGACGGCCTTCGAGCCAGCGTTCTTGTCGGCAAGCCTTAAGTGGATGTCGGGAAGCGAACAGATTAATAGTGGTGTGAAGTTCTGGACGGGTTATGAATTACAACAACAGAAGGATGGGAATGGCAATTCTATTGTTGATGAGAATTATGAACCTGTATATGATTTAAATCCTGTTTGGGAGAACCCAGAGTTTAAGGGGCATGAGAAGGAAGTGGAAGAGTATTATCGTAGGAAAACAGGTGATTACTTTAAAGATCAGACTACTGGACAGATCCTTGGTATGAGGACTGATTATAGGGATCCTACAATGGAACATATGTTGGCGACTTATCTTAATGAAAATTCAGAAGAGGGTACTGCGGAAGAGAAACAAAAGCGGTACAAAGAGGAGACTGAGAGAATCAAAAATAAGAAATACGGAAAAGATACTCCTGAGGAAGAAGAGAAAGCACGCAAGAAAGAACTTAAAGATTATAAGATGGATCTTGCTGGGCGACAGGTACGTAAGATTATGGGTGAAACCGGTAAGATGAAACAGATTTATCGTACACGTCCGAGTGGTACAGCTATTAACGCGAAGGACTGGCTACGTAAGTGGATGCTTCTCGATGACGAAGATGCTTTGAGGCGAGAGATGAATTATTATGATAAGAAAAATAAAAAGGAGCCAACATCGTATTCTACGTCTGATAATGATAATGCCGATGTGTTTGGCGGGGATGGACCGATTTATTCGGAAAGCGACAGGGAAACATTCGTAGCTGAGATGGAAAACTTGAGGGATAGGATTTCCGATGAAGAGCCGAGTGTATTCTATGAAGATACGAGAGATCAGCTTGTGAAGTGGTTCACTGAAGATTCGATCATTGTGAAGAAGTATGAGCAATTCTACCGTGAGAATATGGATAGTGTAGATAATCTCGAACTCTACAATGCGGTAATAAATATCTTATCGGACAGAGAGAATTACCCTGACGCTTAGTATATAAAATATAGCATTTTGACTTTTTTTCAAAAAAGTGTAGATTAATGTTGCAATTTAAAAAACTTGTGCTATAATCAGGGAAAAGGTCATTAAATACATACACAAATATAGGGTCATACATGTTAAATACAAAAATACTTTGTAAGAATGTAAAAGTTTTGGGAAGTGCGTCGCTTCTTGCTGTTTTTGTTATTATGGGATTAGTTAATTCTGCGCCAACTTTTGCTGAAGCGAAACAGAGTTCACTCACCCTTTCCTTATCTAGTAACAGTTTGTCTGTTGAGCTTACACCACATGCCGAAGGTACTTTTGGCAAATCAAATAGTTCTACGATCAGGGTGAGGACTGACAATTTCACTGGTTATAATCTCATAATTAAGTCGGATGGAGACACGGCTTTGTCTAATGGTGCTGGTGGCGAGATTGATTCGATCGAGAGTGCGGTTTCAGAATCTACTTATTCCACGAGCGGAACATATAATAATACCTGGGGGTATCGTCCGAGCCAGTATATGACTGGCCTTAATGCTACTCCTACTGTAGTAGAGAACAACAGCTTTTTGCCTGTGCCTGGGTCTCTTGGTGATACTATTGATATCACTGATGCAGCTAATAGTATAGATAATACATATACATTAGATTTCGGCGCAAGAGTAGATTATGATACATTGCCTGGAGTATATACTAATAGTCTAACAATTATAGCTCTTGCTAATGATGTAGTTTATAACATTAACTATGATAAGAATACTGCTGGCACAGTAAATGATATGCCTACGCCTAATCCTCAAATAGTTGAGATTGAGGGCGGGACTGCAACTGCACAGAGCGTCGCGATTCTTAGTGATACTACTCCGACAAGAGATGATTACACATTTAGCGGTTGGTGTGACGTAGCTACTACAGTAGATAGCAATACTGGTGATCATACTTGCTCTGGTAATACTTATGCAGCTGGGGATGAGTATGGTGTTGACCAAACTGTGGATGGAAGTAACATCAGGCTTTATGCGATTTGGACTCGTTCAGTTTATTATGTAACGCTTGACAGAAATTGCTATACTACTGCTACTGGGTCTACTTTTACTACAGTCACTATTGGTGATACTGCGCTTGGCGAAATTCAAGCACCAACCTGTGCTGACATAATTAGTAATAGGACCGTTTCGAATTTTAATACCAATGGCCGTGGTGCTGATGGCGCGACTGTGACTTTCCCGTCTAGTGGTAATTGTACTGCTGCGAATAATTGTGCATCTTCTAGGACTACCACATTTACTTTTAATGGTTGGCATGAGACTTCTGACACTGGGACGCTGGTCGCGTCAACTGGCACGACCCCACAATTGCAGCCAAGTGTGTCAGGCTACACGGATTCATCAAGCCGTTGGATTAGGGACTCTGATGCTGCTTTACATGCTGGGTGGACGATAAGTACTGGAGCATTTTCGCAAGTAACTCTACCAACGATCACAAAAAGTGGGTATGTTTGTGAGTGGCAAAAGGTGAATGATGCAAGCGTGGTTTATGAGTCTGGTGCAACAGTGGTGCCAGGTGATAATCTTGCGCTTCAAGGTGCTTGTTATAAAAATATGCAGAATATAGCAACTTCTGATCTTGATAGTATGATGCCAGATGAATTGGATGTTGCGACGTTAAATGATAGTAGGGATGGGAATAGATATCGTGTTATAAAAATAGGCGGTCGGTATTGGATGGCGGAAAACTTGTCCTTGGGAGGAGAAAATGCGATGCTTCTAACGGAGGAAGACACTAACTTGAATGATGGGTTAGTGCACTATGCACTTCCTGCATCTTCTAATACTGGATTCTCGTCTGAAACTGCTCAGAAAGTTTATAATGCAGGTAAGGGGCCATGTTCGAGTGCCCAGCCTTGCGGTGGTTATTATTCATTTGCTGCTGCTACGGCTGGGACCAATCCTTCTACCGAAAGAGCCACAAGTGATATTTGCCCTAGGGGGTGGAGGCTACCGTCTTTGGTTGAGTCTAATCATTTGGGAAGCGTGCTTCATGAGCAAGGAATAAGCTTGGATTGGCCAGAATACTTCAATGGTGCCCTTTCTGGCTATTATAGTGGTGATTCATTTGTTGATGGGGGGGTTGAGGGGTATTTGTGGACAGCTTTTCCTCATGGTGGTAGCACCGCTGATACTCTATCTTTTGTAGAAGATCAACAACAGGGCAGTGTAGTTGATTATTCTAAGGCAAGAGGGCAGGCTATTCGTTGTATAAAAGATATAACGCCTACGATGCAAGATCAGACGGTTTCGTCTCTTGCTGCCGCTATGCCGAATGAGGGTGATAAGGCAACATTTAAAGACGATCGCGATAATAAGAAGTATGAAATTACCAAAATTAATGGGGATTATTGGATGACGCAGAATCTACGCTTTACTGGCACCTCGCTCGATCCTTCTACTTCGAATGTTGCTTCTGCTACTACGATTACTTATGGGAATCTTACTTCCGGTGTTAGTTATGATGAGGCTAGGATTCATACCGGGGTGGATGATAATGGTGATCCTACAGTCTGGTATAACTATGCAGCAGCTTCGGCCATGACTGTGACTGGGACCTTTAACGATGCGTATGCAGCTTACGACATTTGCCCAGCTGGTTGGAGATTACCAACAACTAGAGAAACTAGTGGTCTTAGGTCTTATGCAAGTGTTTTTAACCCTGTCACCGGCGGCTACTACGATGGTACGCTCAAATACCCAAACTTAGGTAGCTGGTGGTTGTCTACTACTTCACCCAATGTTACGAGTCGTTATGGCCTGAACTGGAACGGCAGTGATCTTTGGGCTAACTATGAAAGCCGTGGCTTTGGATTCTATGTTAGGTGTATTAAGAATGTTCCGACCATGCAAAGCCAAACTGCTTCATCCCTTGCTGCCGCGTTGCCAAATGAGGGCGATAGCGCAGTGTACAGAGATGCTCGTGATAACAAAGAGTACGAGGTCACTAAGATTGATAATCAGTACTGGATGACGCAAAATCTACGCTTCACTGGCACTAATTTGGACCCTGCTACTTCGAATGTGGCTTCTAATACTACGATCGCTTATGGTGATCTTACTTCTGGAAGTAGCTACAGTGATCCAAGAATTCATGAAGGCGTAGATAGCAATGGTGATCCTACAGTCTGGTATAACTATGCAGCAGCTTCGGCTGGTACTATTACTGGTGATTCTAATGATACAGATGCAATTTACGATATTTGCCCGGCTGGGTGGAGGCTTCCTACAGCCGGCGAGATTAGTCGCGCTACTTCCTATGTAAATGCCTTTAATCCTGTCGCCGGCGGCTACTACTACAGTGGGCTCTCCAACCTCGACGAAGGTCACTGGTGGTCTTCTTTTGCGCCTAGTGCTACAGGTCGTAATATCCTGAACTGGAATGGCAGTATTCTTAATACCGGCTATGGCGCCAGCCGGCTCAGCGGATTCTATGTTAGGTGTGTAAAGAGCACTCCATTCATGCAGGCACAAACCGCTTTATCACTTGCTGCCGACATGCCAAATGAGGGCGACAGCGCAGTATATAGAGATGCTCGTGATAATAAAGAGTACGAGGTCACTAAGATCGGTAATCAGTACTGGATGACGCAGAACCTTCGCTTCACTGGCACTAATTTGGACCCTGCTACTTCGAATGTGGCTTCTAATACTACGATTACTTATGGAGAGCTCGCGGGCCATGAATTAATTGTATTTGATGAGGCCAGGATTCATGAAGGTGTGGACGATAACGGCGATCCTACTGTCTGGTATAACTTTGCGGCAGCTTCGGCCATGACTGTGACTAGTGATGGCGGCGAGATTGAGAGTAAGAATGCGATGTACGATATTTGCCCAGCTGGTTGGAGATTGCCATACCGGAATGAGATGAGCGACATTACGTCTTATGTGGATGCGTTTAAACCTGTTGCTGGTGGCTACTTCTATTCTGATCTCGAAGCGCCTGAATACTCCGGTGGTTGGTGGGCTTCTACTGGGGCTGGTGGTACTGGGGCTGATCCTGAGCAAGGGTACTGGTTGGAGTGGTATACCGATGATCAGAACCTCACTGTTTACCGTGACACTCGACTCTATGGGTTTTATGTTAGGTGTGTTAAAGACATTACGCCTACTATGCAGGAACAGACAGTTTCATCTCTTGCTACTGTTATACCATCGGGAGGCTACACTGCAATTTTTAGTGATAGTCGTGATGGCAATAAGTACGAAGTCGCCGGGCGGAATGGCGTTTACTGGATGACGCAGAACCTTCGCTTTACTGGTACTAATTTGGATCCTGCTACTTCAAATGTGGCTTCGGCTACTACGATTACCTACGGTGATTTGACATCGGGAGATAGCTATGATGAGGCTAGAATACAT
Source organism: Candidatus Saccharimonadota bacterium (assembly GCA_017619315.1). Taxonomy (GTDB): domain Bacteria; phylum Patescibacteriota; class Saccharimonadia; order Saccharimonadales; family Saccharimonadaceae; genus Nanosyncoccus. The sequence continues at coordinate 60,860 of JAFZSN010000003.1, read as the reverse complement.
ACTGGAGTAGATGACAATGGTGACCCTGCTGTCTGGTATAACTTTGCAGCAGCTTCGGCGATGACTGTGACTGGTTCTTCTAATAATACGGACGCAACTTATGATATTTGCCCGGCTGGTTGGCGACTGCCTACGCAAAGTGAATTGAGCAGTCTTTCGTTTTATAGGGATCATGTTCTCCATTCTCAATTTGGTGGTTATTACAATAATGGTATGCTCGTTGATGCTGGATACGATTATTTGTGGTCTGCTACTGCGTTTGATGCTACGGATCGTCACAACCTGTACTTGCCTCCGGAGAGTTATTTATATTCCATTGGTCAGAGTAACCGGGGCAACGGATTGTATGTTAGGTGTTTTAAGACGTCTTAGGCTTGTAAGTTTTTCAGCTTCCGTTTACACGAATCTCGCGTCCAATAGGCGCGAGATTGTTGAGTGTGTATATGCGCAACGTTAAAACGTTTGTGGTATAATGTATAGTATATGGCGCAGTATAAGGTGCCTCAAGATGTTGAGGCGGATGATAAACTTCTCGGGCCGTTTAGTTTTCGGCAGTTCGTGTATCTTTTGGTGTGCGGTGGGCTGATTGCGCTTGCGGTGGGGCTCTTTCAAATCTTTCCGTTGCTTGCGATTATCCCGGTACCGCCGATACTGTTATTTGCGGCTTTGGCACTCCCAATTAAGAAAGACCAGCCAATGGAGACGTATCTTGCAGCTCTTGTTTCTTATTATCTAAAACCGCATACGAGAAAATGGGAGCCGGGGCATACTGGTTCAAATATAAATATTTTGGCTCCAAAGATCGAAAATGATGATAGAGGTAGACAAATTACTGGTGAGGAAGCGACACACAGATTATCATTCCTTGCGGACATTGTTGACACTGAAGGGTATGCAATTAAGGGAGTAGCGGCTAATTCGATGCAGGAGGATCTACGGGCTGAGGCAGAGACTGTGAAAGACATGTTTGAAACAAATCATTTTGACGATTTGGCCGATTCGATTATGAGGGATGAAAACGATCGGCATGCAGAGGTGATGAGGGAAATGCGGGAAGCGATTGATAAGAATGAGTTGCTCTATGGAAAAATTGATACGAATGAGCAGAATGGAATGGGGAATGATGTAACTGAGCCGGTTGGGGCCAGCGATCGCGAAGAACCGAAAGAATCATTTGATCCGCTGGCGAAGTTCGATGGTATTAGTAAATCCGAAAGTGACGTAGTGGTGCAACCAGATAGCTTTACTAAGCTTGTGGAAAATGCTAATGAAATAAATGAAAATCAGCCAAAATCTAGTATAATAGAATTATCAAACAATCCAAGTTATTCTGTTGCAACAATTGCAAAGGAGGCTAATCGTATAAACAATAAAGAAGAGGGCGAAGTTTTTATATCGTTACACTAAATTATGGATCCACAACAAATAAATCAAAATAATGCGAACATGCAGCAGATGCCACAGCCGATGGCTGGTGGTCAGGCTGCGGTGCCAGATGGTCCGCAAATGATCATGCCGAATCAGGGTGCAGCGCCAGCTGGCCCACAAATTATGATGCCAGGTCAGGCTGCAGTGCAGACTGGTCCTCAGACGATGATGCCTGGGCAAGGTATGATGCAAAATCTTGGTGCGGCGAATCTTGGTGCGGCGGCGGTAAATGCGGCACAAGCTAATCCGGTTTCACCGAATAAGGAATCGCCAACCGCTACTCAATCTACTTTAATGATTTCGGAACTTCGCGATAATGTGGTGATCATGAAGGATGGTTCCTTCAGGGCTGTGGTAGCATGTAAATCAATCAACTTTGATCTTATGTCTGACGTGGAAAGAGAAGGGGTGGAGTATTCGTATCAGAACTTCTTAAACTCTTTGAAATTTACTACTCAGATATTAGTAAGGTCACAAAGAGTTGATATTGGTCCGTACATTGATAGATTGAATGACATTCGTCGCAACAATGACAATATGTTACTTGGCGTATTAATGGATGACTACATCAACTTTATCGATGTCTTGTCTCAGGAAGCAAATATTATGGATAAGTCTTTCTTTGTGGTGATCCCGTATTATACGTCGCTTGATGCTGAGAAATTGGTGCAGCAGACAAAGAGTTTCTTCAAAGCGTTTTCGAAAAATAGGACTCCAAACGCAATTAAGATAGACAGGCCTACTTATGATAAAGCAATGACCGAGATTAACAACAGGGTTGATGCGGTGGTGTCTGGGTTATTTCAGATTGGTATTCATTCCGTGAGGCTTAACACTAAAGAGCTAGCTGAGCTTTATTATAATTATAATAATCCGGATACTGCAGTGAGGGAGCCGTTAGTGGATTTCTCTAAGGTCGCAACAATGTATGTTAAAAAGGGTAACCCAAATGAGGAAGCAAAGGGAGAGGTAAATGGCTAAGAAGAAACAATTAACTCCAGCAGAAATCGCAGCGCAAGCTGAGGCGATGGAAGCGGCGGAAATACAGAGAGCGTTTGAACAGGGTACGAACACGCTAAGAGATTTGATTTCTCCATCTGCGATTGAGATTCATTCGGATTATTTTAGATTAGGAAATAAGTATGGGCGTACATTATATATATATGGTTATCCGAGGTCCCTATACACTGGGTGGCTTTCGCCGATTATTAATATCGACGAAGTAGTCGATGTTTCTATGTATATTTATCCGGTGGAGTCGGCAGTAGTGATGAAGAATTTGCGTACGAAAGCGACTCAGCTTGAGGCGTCAATGAACTTAAATGTTGAAAAAGGCAAGGTGCGTGACCCTGAGCTTGAGGCGGCACTCGCTGATACTGAGGAGCTACGTGATCAATTGCAGCTAGGCGCCGAAAAGTTTTTCCGCTTTGGGCTTTATGTGACAATTTGGGCGGATTCTTTGGATGAGTTAAAATTTGTGCAGCAGAAGATCGAGACGATCTTTGGGCAGCAAATGGTGTTCTCGAAAGTGGCAAATTCGCAGCAAGAGCAAGGACTTAATTCGTCAATGCCACAATGTACTGACCAGTTACAGATTCGACGTAATATGAATACTGGCGCGATATCGACATCTTTCCCATTTACTTCGGCAGATTTGACGCAGGATAAAGGGATTCTTTATGGTGTGAATATGCACAATAATGGTTTGGTGATTTTTGATAGGTTTAGTCTTGAGAATGCCAACATGGTAGTGTTTGCGAAGTCTGGTGCAGGTAAGTCGTTTACTGTGAAGCTTGAGGCGCTTCGTTCGATGATGATAGGTGCGGATATTATTATTATCGATCCTGAGAATGAGTATCAGAAGCTTTGTGACGCGGTAGGTGGATCGCATATTAGGTTATCGCTTAACTCTGATGCGAGAATCAATCCGTTTGATTTGCCAAAGGTGGTTGATTCGGAAGATTCGAATGATGCACTTAGGGCGAACTTGGTGACTTTACACGGTTTGTTTAGATTGATGCTGGGTGGTAACCAAGTGACAAGCTCTGGGCAAATGGTGCCGGCACTAACAGCAAATGAGGAAGCAGATCTTGACCAAGCTTTGATTGACACTTATGCTAGGGCTGGGATTACGTCTGATCCTTTGACGCACCAATCTACTCCGCCGACGATTGCGAATTTGTATGATACTTTGCTACATATGGAGGGGTCTGGTCCGCAGCTTGCGCAGAGGCTTCGTAAGTATACGAGCGGTACGTTCGCAGGTATTTTCTCACAGCAGTCTAATGTGGATATTAATAACCAAATGGTGGTGTTTAATATTCGGGATCTCGAAGAAGAACTTCGTCCGGTTGCGATGTATATCGTGTTGTCGCATATTTGGAATGTGGTGCGCGCCGAGCAGAAGAAGCGTCTTCTAATCGTGGATGAGGCTTGGCAATTGATGCAGCACGAGGATTCGTCAAACTTCTTGTTCTCACTTGCGAAGAGGGCGAGGAAGTACTATCTTGGTCTCACGACAATTACGCAGGACGTGGAAGATTTCATGGGATCCAAGATGGGCCGTGCGATTGTGGCAAACTCGTCGATGCAGTTACTCCTTAAGCAATCGGCATCGGCAGTGGATGTGCTTTCGGATGTGTTTAAACTGACTGAGGAAGAGAAGAGAAGGCTGGCAAATTTCCCGGTGGGACAAGGGTTGTTCTTTGCTGGGCAGAATCACGTGCATATTCAAATTATTGCTTCGGAGACAGAAGAAGCTTTGATTACGACCACGCCTGGTCAGCAGGCTCAGCAGGCGACGCAGCAGATACAACAGGTTCAATAGGGAGTTAATTAGCACTCTTGCGTTTTGAGTGCTAGTGGGTTATAATAGGATTACTATGACAGGTAAAAAAGATTACTACGAAGTTTTGGGTGTTTCGAAGAACGCATCTGATGACGAAATTAAAAAGGCTTATCGGAAATTGGCTGTAAAATACCACCCCGATAAGAACCCCGGCGATAAAGAGGCTGAGGCTAAGTTTAAAGAGATCAACGAGGCGCATGATGTGCTTTCGGATAAGCAGAAGCGGGCTCGTTACGATCAATTTGGCCATGCTGGTGTTGGGGGTGCTGGTGGAAATCCATTCTCGGGTGGTGGTAATCCGTTTGGTGGTGGATTTAACTATAATGGTCAGACGTTTAACTTTGACTTTGGTGGCGGGGGAGCTTTTGATGATATCCTGGGGAGCTTATTTGGATTTGGCGCTGCGGGCGCAAGGCGACCGCGTAAAGGTCCAGATCTTCAGACTAGTGTAACTCTTACATTTGAAGAAGCGATTTTTGGTACGACTAAGACCGTGTCTGTGAATGGCGAAGATTTGAAAGTGAAAATCCCGGCAGGGATTGATGACGGAATGTCTATTAGGCTCAGTGGTAAAGGTGGTCCGGCACCGGAAGGTGGTTCGGGGCCTGGTGATTTGTATGTGAGAATTCGGGTGAAGCCACACAAGCATTTGACGAGAGAAGGTGCGATTATCCTGTCCGAACAGAGAATTAGTATGGTGGATGCGGCGCTTGGGTGTGAGATTGAAGTTGAGACAGTGGATGGTGTAGTGACGATGAAGGTTCCGGCAGGTACGCAAAGCGGAACACCATTTAAGCTTTCTGGACATGGTGTGCCGTTTCGTTCTGATGGGGATCGCGGTCCTCATATTGTGACGGTAATTGTGGAGACACCGAAGAATTTGTCGCGCAAGCAAAAAGATCTTTTAGAAGAATTTAAGAAGACAAAAAAGCGCGGATTTTGGGGATAAAAATAACCGGTCTATGTAAGGCCGGTTATTTTTAATTATTTAGCGGTTGTCTAGGGCTATCTCGTCAATTACGCCATCTTTTATGGTGATTCGATAGTAGTTTGCGGTTGTCCAGGACGGATCGGCGAAGTATCTGATTTCTTTGGTTCCGCTGTAATCTTTGGATTCGTTAGGTGCGCCGAGGATACCAGTAAGAGTGCTTTCATCCATAGCCATGCCTACATAGAGATTTCCCGGGAAGGTGACGGTAGCTGCACCGTTTTGTACCATGTATGATGTCTGGGAAACCCTAGTGACTTCGCAGTCAGATAGTTTTAGATAATCGTTTGAATTGTTGGCGACTTCGGTGTATAGTGCGAGTTTGCCATCTTGGAATAAATTAGCCAAAGTGTAGTAGTTCGAAGCGATGGTTGAACCCGCGTCAGCTTCTTTCATGGTAAAGCCAGAAGCGGTAGATAGGCTTTGATACGAAAGAGGCAGCGAAAGTGTTTGGCCATTGACAGAGAAACTGTAATCTTGCCAATTGTTAGTGAGGTTGGCATTGCCGCCTGAACCCGCTGTGCCTGACCCGTCGTTTATATCGTTATAATCATCGTCGATATCATAATCTTGTTTGTCTTTATAGTCATCGTTTTGGGTTGTTTCGGCCGATTGTTTATTGGCGTTATTGTCGCCAGGGTTGAGACTAATAACTAAAACCACAACAGTTGCAATGAGTGCAGCACAAAGAGTGGCGATGATGCAGATAAGGGCAATGGGTTTTTTGTGAGCTTCGGGAGGATTATTTGTGGGTGCGTTGGCTGGGGCTTCGGTTGGGGCTTCGGTTGGAGCTGCGGTTGGGGTTTCAGCTGGGGCTTCGGTTGGGGATGCGGTTGGAGAAGCCGCCGGAGAAGCCGTCGGAGACGTAGCTGGGGATGGTGCTGGAGATGCGGCCAGCGATGCGGCTGGCGATGCGGCCGGCGATGCGGCTGGGGCGGGAGTCGGCGGCGTGGCTGGCGCACCGGACGGTGCATTGTTTGGCGTGTTATTTGGTTCTAGAGGGTCATTATTCATATTAAGTATCCTTTTTATGGTTTGATATTATTTTATAATGATTATGGTTTTTTGAAAAGGTTTTGGATTTGCTCGAAGGATTAGCTTAGCATTCTTTAGGTTGTTAGGGTTTATGCTTGCTTTTTTGAGAATGGCGTAGTAGACTGAGGGTGATAAGTGATAAGTGGAGTTTAACAAATGGGTTATTTAGAAGAAATGCTGCTCAGGAATGGGCTGATTTATCATGCACCGGACGGCAGCAGATCATATATTGAGGGGAGCATATTATCTAATTCATTGGTCGTGAGGAATTCTGCAGGATTCGTAACTCATAGAGTAGAACGCGCTAGTAATGGCGTGGACTTGGTGGTGCGAAGCAGTTCTACTGGTGCGGTAGTGATGAGAATTGCTGCGTAATATTTTTGGTAAAAGAAAAATTTTGGCATTTGTGGTATAATTAGACTTGGAATATTATTATTTGATGTTATTTGTTAACCCGTTGATATAGAGAAAAATATCGACAAAAACAATTAGAAAGGGAATTTATGGAAATTGTAATTCCGATTATCGCGGCGGTCGCTGGTTTGGCGGTGGGTGCTGGTGGTATTTTTGCGTACAACAAGCGCAATGAGAATGGGGGGAAGGAAAAGGCCGACGATTTAGTGCGGAAGGCAAAGCGTGAAGCATCGGACATCGTACTTGCTGCAAAGAAGGAAGCTGCAAAAGTAACCGAGAAGAATCAAAGCGAGGAAAATGAACGACGCAAGGAATGGAAACGAACAGAGAATCGTTTAGCGGAAAGAGAGACTACGCTTGATGCGAAACTCGATCAGCTTGAGAAAAAGACAGAGAAATTAAGTAAGGAAGAGAAAGAGCTCGAAGAGCTAAAAACAGAAGTTCGCAACATTAGAACCAAACAGCACGAGAAGCTCGAAAAGATCGCGGGACTTTCGAAGCAAGACGCGAGAGACAAGTTGATGAAGATGACAGAAAACGACATCAAGCAAGATTTGGCTGGTTTGGTGGCGAAAGAGCAAAAAGAAATCAAGCATGAAATCGATGAAACTGCACAGGCAGTGCTGCTTACGGCGATGGAAAGAATGTCTTCTGAAGTGACGGCTGACAGAACCGTGACGGCGTTAAAGTTGCCTGATGATGACATGAAAGGTAGAATCATTGGTAAGGAAGGGCGTAACATTCAGGCTTTGCAAAGAGCGACGGGTGTAGATGTGCTTGTCGATGATACTCCTGGCATGATCGTTTTGTCATCGTTTGATCCGATTAGAAGACAGGTCGCTAGATATGCTTTGGAGAGATTGATGAAGGACGGTCGTATTAATCCGGCTTCGATCGAAGAATCGGTAGCTAAGGCAGAGCGCGAGATTGAAAAGGAAGTGGTAAGAGCAGGTGAGGATGCAGCACGCGAAGTTGGCGTGGTAGGCATTCCGCGCGAGATTTTGCATCTCTTGGGTGAGCTAAAGTTTAGAACCTCGTATGGTCAGAACGTGCTACTACACTCGATCGAGATGGCGCACATGGCCGGCATGATTGCAGAAGAAATTGGTGCCGACAAAAGAATCACGAAGACTGCAACGCTTCTCCATGATATTGGTAAGGCAGTAACTCACAAAATTGAAGGTAAGCACGCAGAGATTGGTGCGGAGCTTGCAAAGAAATATGGCATGCCGGATGAAGTGGTGCACGCGATGGCGGCGCATCATGATGATATTGAGCCAACGACGCCGGAAGCTATCATTGTGAAAATTGTGGATGCGATTTCGGCGGCAAGGCCAGGTGCACGTAACATTTCGGCAGAGAACTTTGCTGAGAGAATGCGTGATCTCGAAAACATTGCAACTTCGTTTACTGGTATCGACAAGGCTTATGCAATTTCGGCTGGTCGTGAAATTCGCGTGGTGGTAGAACCGAAGCAGATCGATGATTTGTCGGCTTTGAAACTTGCACGTGATATCGCAAACAAGATTGAAGCAACCATGAGCTATCCGGGCGTGATTAAGGTTAATGTAATCCGCGAGACACGCGCGGTTGAATACGCAAAATAATATATAAGGAGGAGTGGGTATGCTGGAGGTAATAATAACTACTATCGTTATATCATTAGTAGGGACTCTAGCGCACTTCTTCTATGATTTATCTGGGCATAACAAATTTATCGGTTTGTTTGCGGCGGTAAATGAAAGTACTTGGGAGCATATTAAGATTGCTTTGACGCCGATACTATTTTGCGGGCTGTATGATGGATATATGTATGGGCAAAATCCAAATTATTTCTTGGCAAAATTCGTGTCGCTTGTGATTCCGATCGTGGTGATTCCGTGTTTGTTTTATGGGTATAAGTTGATTTTGAAAAAAGATGTCATGGTGCTTAGTATCATTATCTTTTACGTTGCGGTTTTCTTAAGTCAGTTGGCGTTTTATGGAATCATTAATTGTGATCCGATTTCGCATTCTGCGCAGTACTTCTCGACGATTGGGGTGTTTATCGTATTTGGAGCGTACGCGGTGCTAACATTAATGCCGCTTGAATTGTCCTTATTCAGGGATCCGATTACGCGGAAATATGGGTTCAAGGCGCATAGCGAAAAGTTTAATCCGTTTAAGAAAAAGAAACGTAAATAAAGAAGTGGTAACAAAAAGCCGACTGGAAGAACCGGTCGGCTTTTTGATTAGAGTGCAACACCATTTACATAGAGCTTGTAGCCGTTTAGGTTGATGTTGCTGTTTTCCTTGTCCTCATTCGTGAGTGATTTCACGTAAGTGTCACCGGTCAAGGTGAGGGTGCTTGACTGATCGAGGGTGAGTTCGACTTCGCCGGCGTTCTCGCTGTTGATGGCGCCCTTGAACGCAGAACCGTTGGCGAGGTTCATGGTGAGGGTGGAGATGGAATCAACGACGATGTTGCCAGTGGAGGCTTGATTAGTCATATTTAGGGTAACAGTGCCGCCGTTACTGCCGGAGTTGCCCCAAGAATCTTTTTGGATTCTGAGGAAGTTGCCGGTTGAATCGTTGTTGATGATCTCGTTGTTTTCGAGATTGATCTCGGCAGTTGTGTTTGTAACGTAGAAACTATCGCCTTTATTTGTCGTGATCGTGGAATCTTTGGCCGTGAAGACAGCTTCGCCGGTCGCTGCGTCACCACTCATGGATTGGTATAAGAAAATGTTCTTGTAGGTAGTTGACTGGCCATTTAGGGCGTTATTTGTATCAGTTAGGGTGACGTTTTCGAGGGTGATACTGTTTTTGCCTTCAATGATGGCGCCTTCGCTTGCTTCGGCGATGAGCGTGGCATTCTTTACGGTAATGTCGGCTGTGGAGTAAATGGCTGGAGAACCTTTGCCGGTTGTTTTGTAAGTACCTTTATTAACAGTGACGGTGCCTCCGCCGCGATCTGAACGGATCGCTGCGCTGGAAGTGCCGGCTGTATTGATGGTGAGATTTTCGGCGTTCATGGTGCCGCCGCCAGTAGTCATGATACCACCGGAGTTGTCTTTTTTGGTATTGATAGTGGAATCGGAAATGTTGATCGTGGTGCCGTCTGATGCGGAGTTGTTGGTTGTGGCTTGGCCGCCATAACTGAATACGCCGTTGGCGCCGGTGGCATCGGTGGTGATGGTGGCGTTTTTGATATTTAACGTGGCGCCGCTTTTTGCAATGATGGCTGAATTGGTGCCATAGAAACTAGTGTTGTCGCCACCATCCGAATCGCCGGTTTTTGTTACGGTAATATTTGATAGATTGACTTCGATATTGCCCGAAGCGGAAATGGCATTCTCATCAGCGTTGGTCGATGAAAAATTGCCGCTTGTGATGTCGGTGTCGGACGTTATTTCTGTGACCGCTGAGTAGGATGCTGATGAGGTTGACCCACCACCGTTCATAGCGGGCGTGCTATTCGAGTTTGTATTATTAACTGTGTCAATGATGAAGAACCATAGCACACCCAGGGTTATAACCAGGGCGGCGATGATGGACACATATGTAATAGCTTGTTTTTTGTTCACCGCTTTTCTCCTTTTTAGTTATTGGTACTTTCGGTGCTGGTGCTGGTGCCTGGTTTTTCTGGCGGGGTGCCACCTTGACCACTTTGTCCGTCTTCGCCACTAGGCATTTCTGGTGGGGTACCGCCTTGCATTTCGGCTGGTTGGCCATTGCTGCTAGTTCCGACGCCAGCTAATTTAATATATGCGAAAAATGCGCCGGTTGAAATGACTGCGCCAACGAGTACGCCGATTATGAATAGAATGATTTTTTCTTTGGCAGGATCTTTTCTGCCAGTATCGTTATTGATTTTGTTATTATCGTTTTCCATGATGATGGCTCCTTTTTTATTATTATACTATTATTATGGTTTAGCTTACTGAAAGAAAGCTTAAAAGTTGCTCAAGGGATGATTTCAGTTTTGTTTTAGTTAGAGGGAGCAAAATTATATTATAATTAAATAAGGAGAATACTATGAGAGTACTCTATGTCGAAGACGCAACCTTCCTGGCGGAAGCAGTGAAATATAATTTGGAGAAGCAGGGGATTACAGTTGACCTTGCGGACAATGGTGGGGATGGTTTGGAAAATGCTCTGAGCGATATTTATGATTGCGTGGTGCTTGATATAATGCTCCCGAAAATGTCAGGGACGGATATTTTGAAGCGCATGCGCGAGAAAAAGGTGCAAACGCCAGTGATTATGCTTTCGGCGCTTTCGGAGGTTGAGACGAAGATTAGTCATCTTGATCATGGTGCTGACGATTATCTCGCGAAGCCATTTAAGACTGCGGAACTAGTCGCGAGGATTAAGGCGCTACTTCGTCGTCCGAGAAACATTGAAGACACGGATGTTAAATATGGTGACTTGGTGCTCGATAAGACAAATGCGACTTTGAATGGTGAGCAGCTTACGGCTAAGGAAGCTAAGATTATCGATGAATTTATGAAGACTCCGGATGCCTTGATTAGTAAGGAGCATTTCCTGGCGAAAGTTTGGGGAGAAGATGGGCTTGGCGAAGATAATTACGTAGAGGCTTATATGTCTAGAATTCGGAGACTTTTGAAGAAGGTAAATAGCAAGGCACGGATTGTAACGATTCGTGGGCTAGGATATAAATTAACGAGTGAATAAAATGTTTAGGAAATTAAGAAACAGAATTATAATAATTACGATGGCCGTTACTACGGTGGTCTTGGTGCTGTCGGGTGTGCTTATTATGACATTTTCGTCGACAATGCGACCGGAGCCGAAGCCGTACTTGGAGCTCGACATAAATATGCCGGACCCGACATCGTTTAGCAATCAAGATTTGGAAGTCTTCATCAAAAATGATCGCCGGGAGGGAAGTGAACGATTGCTGTTTACTCTGCTTGCGGTGGGTGTTGTTATCGAAGTTGCGGTGTTTTTGACAATTTATTTTGCCTCGCAAAAAATGGTGGAGCCGGTGAAGGATTCGTATGAAAAGCAGAAATTATTCATTGCAAACGCATCGCATGAGCTCAAAACTCCACTTGCGATTATACAGGCCAACATGGAAGCGCTTGACGTGGACAAGAAAAATGAAAAATGGAAAGATAACATTGAGAATGAAATTACTCATGCAAATAAGTTGGTGCTGGATTTATTGACGCTTGCGAGGATGGATGCGGGGAATAATGAGAAAGAAGCGCTTGAAGAAGTTGACTTGAAGGACGAAATAGGGAAGCGGGTTGAGATGTTTAAGCCGAAATTTGCTGGCGGGATTTCTTTTAAAACTGATGGTGAAGTTAGTACTGTTACGTTGCCGAAGCAAGATGTGCTTCAAGTGATGGATATTTTGCTCGATAATGCTACGAAGTATGGGGAGAAAAAAATCTCGATTGTACTTTCTAAAGCTGGATTTACAATATCGAATGATGGTGCGACGATTTCCAAAGAAGATCAGGAAAAAGTATTTGATCGGTTTTATCAGACTGATAAGACGAAGGATGGGTCGGGGCTCGGGCTTGCGATTGCAAAGGCGCTTTGTGAGCGGAATGGCTGGATAATTAGCTGTGAGAGTAGCAAGCGTACCACGATTTTTGCCGTGAAACTTGTGGTATAATTAGGCCAAGGAGTTAACATAATTATGAAAAAAATTTCAAATATTATCGTTGCTTTAGTTACATTGGTAACACCTTTCTTGTCGCTTACTGGTGTGGCTTCAGCGGCTAACAAAAATATACAAATTAATTCTAATATTAGCGCTCGCGTGGTGTTTGGCGATCAGATCGATGAGAGTGGCGAAGTGATTGGCACTGAATATATGGTTGACTCTACTGGGGCTAGCGATAGTCTTGATGAGAATTTGCTGGTTTATGCTAGCGTAGAGCCTGATTTCTTTGCTAATATGAAGCTTACTTCGGTGAAGATAAATAATGTTCCGCAGACCATCTCTTCGCCGATTGGTAGGAATGTTTATACTTTGCCTTCGGCTAGCAGCTATACGATTGATATCACTGGCGCTCCTTCGGTAACATATAACATTAACTGGAGCAATCCTGGTTACACTGACCCACAGACACCGGAAGACGTGAAGATTATTAATGGTGCTGCGAAGGTCGTTAAGGTGTATGATGATGCTACAAATATGAATGACATATCGAATACTTTTGCTTGTATCGCAACTGGCTGTGTTGACGATGTTACTAAGGAAGGGTTTATCCATTTCGAAAAGGGAAATGTGATTGTATTCGAATTCGTCCCACAGTATGGTTATCAGCTGACGAGTGTGAATATGAACGGCACGCCACTTACTGCCCAGAATGCCACTAACCAATACGTGCTAGATACTGCCGCTGCTACTGGAAACGGGCATTTTAGCGCGGTGTTTTCAAAAGTGAGTGATGCGGTGAAGTCAAGCTCGAACGCGGTTTCGGGCGGTAGCCTAGATTTATCTGGTGCGATTAATGCTGGTACTGGTCGCCTTTCGGTAGCTGATTTTGCTCCGTCGGCAGCGCAGATTGCAAGTTTTGCAGATACTGCTGCTGGGTACCAAATTGCTGATTACTTTGATTTAAATATGCAACAGATTTTCTATAAAGGCTCAAATGATGACACGAATGTGTGGAGTAATGATCTTTCGCAACTGGCTGCTGATGCAAATATTAGCTTGCAGTTAGCTGAGGGCGTGGATGGTAATGATGTTGCTATTGTTCACGAAAAACATGACGGTACTTATGAGCTAATTTCTGGTACATATGACACAGCTTCGAGAACTGTGAGCTTTGCTACGGATAGCTTCTCAAATTATGCGATTGCATATCGTACCGTGAAATCTCCGGATACTGGTGTTTTGACTTCTGAAACCAATGGTCTTAGCGATGGCGTTATTGCCGCAACAATTGTCGTACTTGGAACTATCACTGCGACCTATGCAGTCTCGCGCAAACATCAAAAAGAACAATAATTCTTTATGTATAATCCTGAATATATGAAAATGGCGATCGCTGAGGCGAAAGCTGGAATAGAAAATGGTGATGGCGGGCCATTTGGTGCCGTGATTGTGAAGGATGGCGAAGTGGTGGCGGCTAGTCATAACCAGGTGCTTTCAAATAATGATTCGACTTGTCACGGTGAAATTGCTGCCATTCGTAAGGCTGAACAGGCACTTGACACTCATAGCTTAGCTGGATGTGAGCTTTATACTACGGGTGAACCTTGTCCGATGTGTCTTGCGGCGATTCTTTGGGCGAACATCGGGAAGGTGTATTATGGTTGCAATTTGGAGGACAATGCTAAGATTGGGTTTCGCGATGCGAGGATGGAGCATTTGATTGGTGAGCGTTCGCATCTTCCGGAAAGCTTTATGGAAGAGCATGACCGGGAATTATGCTTAGAATTATTTGATGAATACGCCAAGATGGACAAGACGCTTTATTAGTCTAGTTGATCTAGCAATTCTTTGATTTTGTCTTTTTGGATGCCCCAGTATGATTTCCAGCAGTCTTTGTCGGTGCATTCGGAGTCGTATTTCCATTCGCCGTCGACTAAAACTTTGGTGACTGGACCGTAACAGAAACCAGGAACTTTGTGGTCTGAGATTTTGTCGACCAGTTTGGTGATTTTAGTGCCGGTAGTGGCAAGGGAAGAAACGACTTTGATCTCGCCGTCTTTATGCCAAGCGAGGGCGTAGCCCCAGTCAAAACGAAGTGGGATTTCGCCGCCGTATTTGTGTGCAATTTCGGATAATAGCTTTTCGCCGTTTTCGTCGGTGTATTCGCCCATTCTGCGAGCGATGAATTCTTTGTTGTGGTTTTTGGGATCATCTTCTTCGTCTACACCTACTAGCTGGTTAGTGTCGTCTCTTGCGAGGACGGGGAGATCTTTATATTGCTCGGCGTAGGCTAGGGCTTTTTCGGCGGCGATTTCTTCGGCTGTGAGTTTAGTCTCTTCGGGCTCTTCGAGATGAAGATCCAGGTCAGCAAAGGATAGACCTTCGTAGCCTAGTTTTTCCAAAATCTTTTTGATTGTGATGATTTTGGCAGGATTTGTAGTTGCAATTAATATCTTTTTCATTTTTTAAACCTTTTTACATTTGTGATTATAGCATATTGGGGTGATTATTGTAATTTGGAGGGTTTCCACCCTTTATCGGCGAGAAGCTTTACCGTGATATAATTGGTGTATGGATGATAATAATTTCGAGAAGTTGAAGACTTCGAATGAAGTTGTTACGGGGCCCACTAAGTGGGATACTTTGGAGGATACTCCTTTTGCGGGGGAGCAAGATAGTGATGAATCTGAAGAATTAGATTTTCCGGGAGCGGAGGAGCTGGCTGCTTTGCAGAAAGAATTGGAGCAGGCTGAGTATAATGGCGATGCGGTTGAAATCGAAAGAATCAAAAATGATATGCTTATGGTTATTGCGGAGAATCGTGACAAAATTACGCCGGAGCAGGAAAAAATAATCATGGAACAATATCCTTTCTTGCTCGGTGAAACGACAGAAAAAATTGCCGATTCGGAAAACCAAGGTGAGTTTATGACAATGGCGAAAGATTGGCGCAAAATGGGTGAAGACGAAATGCCGGAACAGCCCGAACAGCTGCAGCTCTACCAAGATCCAGAAAAAGACAAGCAGATTAAGGCAACTGTAGAGGGAATTGAGAAGACCGTAGAGAAGGAATCTGGAGACACGAAAGTTGCCGAAGGCGAAGCCTCTTCTATTTATCAGATTGAAAAATCAGATGGTAAAACAACTACGCAGGTGAAGAGTGATTACTATGATGATGTTGATAGGTTGATCCGGGCTTATCCGGGTGTCGAGCAGAATCTTGAACTAAGTTCGGCGATGAATGGGCTCGCGACTAGTCTGGCATTGGTGGATGCAATGCGAGGTAAGAATCTAACGGGTACGGGTACGGAGCAGGCGGAAAAATTATTGAAAGATTATGGTACGCTTGTGACTATGCTAAAGGACCCGAATACTTCTGCTGAGAATAAACAGGCGATTAACGAATGTTTTAAGAAGTTGGATGGCGATGCTCTCAGAATGATGCGAGAAAGGTATAATGGGCCGGATGATTTGCCGGAGGAGGATCTGGAGCAGGAAAGCGAGCAGAAAAATGAACAAGAACTGAATGAAGCACAGAGGGTTGAGGTTGAGCAGCAGCTTGGCGCTGCGAAGGCAGATCTTGAAATCCTGAGATCAAGGCTTGACGAGAATTATTATTATTTCGATAAGGCATTTTCTGATGTAGATGAATTGATCCAAAGCGGAGAAGCTGTGAAAGACATTGAAATGCTTGAGCGGAAGCTGATCGAGCTTAAACGAGCCCACGAGGAATTGGAAGCGATTGCAAGGAAATTTGCATTAAACAATTCGAACTATGATCTTGATCTTGTGAACGGATCGAAAAATCTTCCAAGGGAAAGATTTAACGAGGAGAGATCGTATGTTTCTCGAAACGACGAAAGGGTCACCGAAATAGCTCGAGCGGTTAGAGGCGTAGAAGAAAGGATTCTTGGAGTCCAACAACTCGTTACTAGTTTG
Organism: Candidatus Saccharimonadota bacterium; assembly: GCA_017619315.1. Classification (GTDB taxonomy): domain Bacteria; phylum Patescibacteriota; class Saccharimonadia; order Saccharimonadales; family Saccharimonadaceae; genus Nanosyncoccus. The sequence goes on along the minus strand of JAFZSN010000003.1, from coordinate 44,588 downwards.
AGGAATTCAAACGGCTTTTAATAATACGACATGAAAAAGGCCGGCAAATGAGCCGGCCTTTAAGAGTATTTGGTTACGTTATAATGGTGTCGAATGATAGGTTATTCATCCTCTTCTTCATAATTCGTGATTGACAAAATTACTCCAGATTTGGCGTCTCTGATAAACGAGACGTTTCCGTCGGATTCGATGACGGCATGCCCATGTCCTAATCCATCGCCGGTATTTCTGAAACCGCCGAAATACACATCGGTTTTGCCCGATCCGTCTTCCCTAGAGAGCAATTTGAGCGCCTTATCGGAGGTGAGTTCTTGATAATATGCATTGAGCTCGTTCTGGATCTCTTCTTTTAAGCGGAGATATTTTGCTTTGAGTGTTTCATGTTCGGCTTTTAACAGATTTCTCTCAACTACTGCTTTATCAAACTCTGCTTTGGCGGCTTCGTCACGGGCCTTCGCGCGCTGAAATGCGGCTTTTGCCCTTTGGTAATCGGAAGAGTCGGTTTTTGGAGCACTTTGCTTGGCTCGCTCTCTAGCTCTGTCGATCTCCTGGCGGAGTTTTTTGACTTTTTTGTTGAGCGAGTTTCTTTTGTCCTTGTGCCGGGCCCCTTCTCTAGAATACTTTTGAGATCTGCTGCTGTTCCTGCTTCGTTTGTCTAATACAACCATATCGAAGCAGTCTTGCATCATTCGATTCTCATCCTGCGCTTTTTTTACGAGTTCATCGATCTGGGCTTTTTTCTCGGCTTGAAGACGTTCATAATCGCTCCAAACTGTTCGATAATGCTCGTTGCGACTATCGAGCTTGTCATATTCTTCTAACATTATCTCCCTTGTGGAATTCCGTGCTTTTATCGTCTCTCCACGTTCGTCATACAGGTCGTTAGCGCAGTCTCGAGCTCGCTTGTATTCATGATAGACTTTCTTTTGCGCTAAGTATGCTTTTTCTTCCTCAGCCTTTAATTTATCAAATTCAATCTTATTTATCATTTAAATACCCCCTTAATTTTTAAAGATCGTTTGTAACCAAATACTACGTATATTATAACATAAATATCTTTTTATTGCAAATAAGATGTTGCAGTAATGCATGAAGGTTCTCTCTTGAAATAATAGTGGAATTATTATATAATAATAGAGTAGGTTATTTGAAATTGTAAGTATTTTGACCTAGGGTCTTTTAAAGGTGGTGATTTTTTGAAAAAAGGTCTTATTGTAGTAGCTACGCTGTTGTTTTTGGGATTTTTGGTGGTATTTGCGCCTTCGGCAAAGGCGGCAGCGACGCCTGAAGCCATTAAAGTCGTGAAGAAGTATGAGGAGTTTGATGTTCATACAACGCTTTATGGCGGGAATATGGAGAGGGCAATGCGAGATTATCTGCTGCCTTTGTATAAGAAGTTGGAGTCCGGAAGAGTTCCTGGTGATAAAATTACCTGGAGTTTCAAAAAGTCTCCGTTTTACGTTGAAAATGATTATGAGATATCCGCTGAAAGTCGCATGAATTATTTTGCGTACTTCTACACGCAGCAGGGCGGGGAAATGCTATTCTCACTGAACAAAGACCCACAAGGAATGTGGCTCATCAGTGGGATGGATTACACTATCCAGACTCGGAAAGTTGGAGAAGACAATTATCGTAGTGTAATTACTTCGATTTCCGTAACTCGGTGGCGTGGTCCGGATGAGCGAGAGTGCTCGAGGAGTAAGGCTGTTGCTTGCTATGGGAAATACGAGAAAGTTGTGAAGGATGTGGTATCAAAAGTTATAGCTGCTCGGTATAATGGGAAACCGCTAAATGCTGTTCAGCGCCTGAAGGCGATTCATGACTGGCTAGTTTTTAACGTGGAATATGATACTGTTGGGATTGACGCTTTTCACAAAGGAGACAAGAGATATAAGGTGCTCTTTAATGAGTACGGGGCCCTCGTGAATCGCAAGGCGGTCTGCAAAGGATATGCCTTGGCTTTTAAGGTATTGGTCGATGAGCTGGTTAGACAGACGAATGCGAAGATAAAGTGCGAGTTTGTTTACGATACACTTTATCTACACGTATGGAATCGTGTTAAACTAGGGAATCAGTGGTACCATGTGGATGCGACGTGGGATGATCCACTCGGTGGTCCTTCTACGGGGCACACTGCGTATTTTCTTGTGAGCGATAATGGACTTTTGCCGGGGCATCCGGGCAAAAAAGCACCGGGGTATTATACGTATTATCCTGAGAGAGCTGCGGACTCTCGGTACGAGGGCATGGAATGGCCTTTCATTAGCCTGTATCGGAGCGAGATCTCCGGTATGGTCAAGTCTACCAAGAAGTATAAACTTGGCAAGGCTAAATCGGCGAGGCCATTTGATAAGACGTTTAAACCTTTCGCGAAAGTTTATAGATACTACACAATATCTACGAACGTGCAAATGGTGAAGGGTTTGGCACTGAAACGAGGCCTGGACTATAGCGTGAGCTATAGTCATAACAAGAAAAAAGGTTGGGGGACTGCTGTAATTACCCTGAAAGGGGGCTACAGTGGGAAGATCAAGATTAAGTTCAAGATCGTTTAATTGTGCCCAAGAATTAAAAAATCACCAACCTACATAAAAGCTGGCGTATTCGTCAGCTTTTTTGTTTACGTATTATAATATAGGTATGTATTTGACGAAATCTGAACGAAAAGAAGTGATGGCTGCGTATGGTTGCGGGGATTTTGTGGAAGAGAATCATTATGAGGTTGGCTCTGATACTTGGGTTTATCTTTATGAGAATGACGGGAAAAAATATCTTTTGATTGTGACTGACTATTTGGGTGATTATATCTTTGATGTCTTTCCGCATTTGTTGAAATTTGATGATAGAAGATTTGAATTTGTTTTGCAGCGTGAAATTTCTATTCGGGACAAGGATTCTGGGGGGAAGATTAGCGGGACTGTGTTGTTTGAGTACACTGGGTAATGATGGATGTTGATATGGAGATAAATGATTACACTAACGAGACGCCACACTATTGGGATAATTTTTGGGAGAATAATGGTGGGTTTGGTGGGGGAAATTCTGATCCGGATACGAATTGCAAAGCGATGCAGCTAGATCAGCAGAAAGCGTGGAGTAAGAAGTTGCCGAATGGCGAGTTGTTTGAGCTCGCGGTTAGCCCTACGGATTATCTTACGTGGAAGGGGATGAGGTTTGGAAGTGACTCGATTATCGCGAGTTTTCGGTGGCAGAAGAACCGGGAATTACTTGAAAAGGTTGAGGCGTCGGTGGCGGATTATCGGGGGTTCGTGGAGGAATTCTTGCATAAGACGTATACGATTGGTGGAGAAATTATTTTTCCGAAACACAGGAATAGTATTAATCAAAACCGTGCGACGAATCCGTTGATATGCGATCGGTTTGATATTACCCTGGAATGTATTAGGAGATATTATCTAGGTGAGCGGAGTCCGCTTTACGAGGTGCTCGTGGCGGATAAAGATTTTTTTGATTTGTTCGTGGATTTTAGGGGGTATGTGGATTTCTTTTTGCTGAATGATTTGGTTTCTGATGATTATGGTGCAGTGAGATTTTGGGATGGTTGGCGGGAATTTGGGGACGATCCAATGCCGAGAAGCGTGGAGGGGTATTTGGAGTTTTTGGAGAAGGAAGTTAGGTTTGTGGAGGGGAGGAATGGGATGATTAATTTAGGAGGGAATGAATAATATGAATATTCGCCAAGTAAAAGAGTTTTTCGAAGACAAAAAGGATGTTCCTTGTCCGCTGACCGAGAGGCTTATTAAGGCTGGGTATCAGCAAACTGGCGGTGGATATATAGATATAGCGAAGAGGCGCGGGCTAACTGTGGATTATACGAAGGCAGAGCCGACGCAGTATTGGCATTTGATTGAAGAGTATATTCCGAGTGTTTCGGAAGATAAGGTGTTTAGCAAAAGTATTGTTTGTGGTGAGTTGATATTTTGGATGGCTGAAGTGTCTGGGGCTGTGTCGGAAGGGGAACTAGGGGAGCTGCTTGAGAGAATTGTTGCGGATGGTGATAGGGGCAGTGTGCCGCCGAAATATGATCGGCTCAAGTGGAATAGGGAAATACAGAATTTGTGTTTTAATGCGATTTCAAAAACAGTAGAGTGTAAATAGCAAAAAACGGTCTTCGAATTATACCTTATGATTTAATTATATTATTATGAAAATGCACACGGTTGAAAATATTTAGAGAATAGTGATATCATATTGGGTATGAGTAATCAGGCATTTATAGATGGGCAAAATCTAAAGCTTGGTACATACAAGACTAAACCGTCTTGGAATGTTGATTTGAATAGATTTCGTATTTATCTTAATCAGAAATATGACGTAAGCGAAGCCTACTATTTTATAGGTGCTTATGATTCAAAGAACCAGGAATTATATAATGCTCTTCAGGAATTTGGATATAATGTAGTGTTTCGCGAACATGCAGAAAGTGCGCTCAGTAAAAAGAAAGGCAACGTAGACACAGATATTGTGTTTGCGGTTATGAAAAGTCTGATCGAGAAAGAGAAGTTTGACAAAGTAGTGCTTGTGTCTGGTGATGGTGACTATTGGCGCATGGTTGACTACCTAATCAAAAAAGGTAAATTCGGAAAACTATTGGCGCCAAGTCGCAAGAATCTATCTTCACTTTATAAACGTAAGATGGCTGATACTTATAGGGTTTATTTAGATGATCCCGCAGTAAGAAAAAAGATTGAACTCAAAAGGAAAAGGAAAACAATCAAAAAAGCAGGTTCGCCTTAGGTATTTCTCCGTTCGGTGCATCCCTGCGTCGTGATATATTCTTATTATATCACGATATTATGCAATATGTCAATAGTTTTGTCAAAATGCAAATGGTAAACAGGGGTGGGGTTGTGGAAAAATAAGATAAAATAGAAAGAATAATGTAAAAAGATGGAAAAATTTTGGGATGAAGATGGATGCCTTGGCGGTCGTTTTAAGGTGTTATTGTGGTATAATTATAATAGGGTTATTAATAACTAATTGCGGCAAATAATATGGATAATTATACGAATAAAAAGGAGCTCAGCGAAGAAGATATCAAGAATCGTTATATTACGCCAGCGCTGAATGCTGCCGGATGGAAAAATGACGAATTCCGCATGGAACTTAAAATAAAAACTAAATTCACAGACGGGAAAATTAGCCTTAGCGGCAATCTTGCTCATCGCGAAAAGCCAAAGTTTGCCGATTACGTTCTCTATACTGAAACTAATTACCCAATTGCCGTAGTAGAAGCAAAAGACAATAATCATACCGCTATTTTTGGTTTGCAGCAAGCTATCGAATATGCAAGGAAGCTGGATATTCCTTTCGCCTATAGTTCAAATGGCGATTATTTTGTTGAGCATGATTTTCTCACTGGGCGTGAACGTGATATTCCATTAACAGAATTTCCCAGGAGGCAAGAACTGCTTGTTCGCTTAGCGCAGGCTAAGAGCGAAACGCCTAGCGTTTCATACTTTATGCCAGGACAAGATATTATTAAACAGCCGTATTACTCTGGCCAAAACACTAACACGCCGCGTTATTACCAACGTATTGCAATTAACCGTACCATTAATGCCGTAGCGAATGGTCAAAATCGTATTTTGCTCGTAATGGCAACAGGCACCGGCAAAACTTATACTGCATTCCAGATTATATATCGTCTATTGCAGAGTGGTATGAAGCGCAAGATTTTATATCTTGCGGATCGCAATATTCTCGTAGATCAATCTATTGAACAAGACTTTAAGCCACTGGAAAGACAAATTCATAAGATCAACTTTCGCAAAGATACGCGCGAAACCATTGGTGCATATGATGTTTATTTTTCGTTGTATCAACAGCTTGCAGATAGAGATGAAAATGTCTTAGATAATGAAGAAGAGGAATACGATGAAGATGGAGATGGTGTGATTGAAAACACTGACGTTTCTAGCCGTCTTGAGCAACTTTTCTCTCGCGACTTTTTCGATTTAGTAATAGTAGACGAGTGCCATCGTGGTAGTGCAAAAGAAGCAAGTAACTGGCATAAGATTCTAGAATATTTTAGCGTTGCAACACAAATTGGTATGACCGCAACACCAAAAGAAACCAATGACGTTTCGAATATTAGCTACTTTGGTGAGCCGGTTTATACTTATAGTCTGAAAGAAGGTATTGAAGACGGTTTCTTGGCACCTTTTAACGTTATTGAAGAAACTACCAATATTACCGACGGTTGGCGTCCTATGGCCGGTCAGTTGGATGAAAACGGAAACGAAATTCCGGATCGTATCTATACAAATTCTGATTTTGATACAACTATTGTGCTCCGTGATCGTACTCGCGAGGTGGCCGCTAAAATTACTGATTATTTAAAACAGACGGATCGTATGCAGAAGACGATTGTGTTTTGTCCGACCGAAGCTGCGGCGGATAGAATGCGTATGGAGCTCGTTAATTTTAATGATGATATGATGAAAGAGAATCCTGATTATATCGTACGTATTACTGGTGGTGATAAGTTTGGTAAAGAAAAGCTAGATTATTTCATTTCAGTTAGTGAAAAATACCCGGTAATTGCAACGACATCTAAGCTTTTGTCTACTGGCGTTGATTGTAAGATGGTTAAACTTATCGTATTGGATGAAGTGATTGGCTCTATGACAGAATTCAAACAGATTATTGGCCGCGGCACTCGTTTACGCGTCAATGAAGGCAAAACACATTTTACAGTTATGGACTTTCGCGGCAATACAAAACAATTTGCTGATCAAAAGTGGGACGGTCCAGTTGAGGTTAGCTCTGGTTATACACCCGGCAACGGTGGCTACACAAGACCAAAGTTAACTGGTGGCGGAATTACTTTTGTCGATAATGAAACGCCGATTGTTGATGCTGATGGTTGTAGAGTTAAAGTTGTTAATGAAGAAGTAAAAATATATGATTTCGAGAGTGGTAAGTTAATAAGAACTGAAAGCATTTCGGATTATATTAAACGGACATTTGTTGAAATGTTCCCGACGATTGATGATTTTGATGAAATATGGCTGAGCCGTGGTTCAAGGAGAATGACGGAGCATGATATCGCCGCGAAGGGTATCGACTTGGAAGCATTTAAGAACGAGACGGATTCTAGCGATGTAGATGATTACGATCTTATACGTGAGTTGGTATATAATCAGCCAGCTAAATCGCGATATGAGCGCGCTAAAGCGGTCAGAGAAGGTAGCTTTTTGGAGAGATATCCAGATGAATTCCAAAAGATTATTATAAATTTGCTTCTAGATAAATATACTGAATTTGGCCTAGATGAAATCGAAAAGACATCTGTACTAAAACTAGAAGAATTCGAACAATACGGGAGCCCAATCAGAATTGCAGAACGATTTGGCGGCACAGAAGCCTACGACAGAATGACGAAAGATTTAATCAAAGAATTATATAAGTAAAGGAGATAATATGGCGAAAGGTATTTTGTATTGCATGACTACGGTTGTACCAGGTCTCGTAAAAATAGGCAAGTGCGGAGAGGACAAATTCGAGTCTCGTATGTATAACCTTGAACGTAATGGATATTCTAACGTAGTTGGACTTAAAAGACACTTTGCTATTGAAGTTGGCAATTATGACGAAAAAGAAACTTTACTTGATGATATTTTTGGTAAATCGAGAGTCCCAAATACTGAGCTATTTGCGCTAGACATTGATCTTGTCGTCCAGTTATTGTCATCTTTTGATGGAAAGCAAATATATCCAGATCCTAGAAACGAATCTAAAGAAGAAGTATTCAAGAAGGCTACTAGAGAACGCGTAGTCAAAGCAAATTGGGAAAAAATTCCAGATGGTATATACCATTTAAGCGAAATTAAAAAAGGCTTTGGTGCGGTCGAAGCAACTATGCGTGTAGAAGATGGTCTTTTTGTCGTCGAAAAAGGGAGTATTTGTGCCCCGGTAAAAGGTGGCTGGATGCCTGAAGTAAGAAAAAACGCTATTATTGAAGATAATATTCTTCAAGAAGATATTGAATGTAATTCTCCTTCAACTGCTGGCTGGATACCGCTGGGGGCTGCTAACAATGGTTGGGTTATTTGGAAAAACGATGATGGAGAGTCGATTGATATTTATAGAAATAAAGATGAGGAGGAATAGAAAAGATGGCAAGCATATCAACATTTGTAAAATCAGTTAGGCAAATAATGTGGAACGACTCTGGTGTTAACGGCGATGCGCAACGTATCGAGCAACTTACTTGGATGCTTTTCCTAAAGGTTTATTCAGAAAAAGAAAAAGAATGGAAATTTGAAGATCCTAGCTGGACATCAATTATTCCAGAAGAGTGTCAGTGGCAAAACTGGGCTCACGACGATTTTTCTGGCAAAGCCATTACTGGCGATAAATTACTTGATTTTGTAAACAACACCCTTTTCCCAACCCTAAGAAAACTTGAAATTACAAATGATACGCCAGTCAAAAAATCAATCGTAAAGACAACCTTTGAAGATGCAAACAACTACATGAAAGACGGCGTGCTTCTTCGTCAAATATTAAACATAATTGACGGAATTGACTTTGGTGATTACGAGCAGTCTCATGCATTTGGAGAAATCTACGAATCAATTTTACTGGAGCTCCAAAGCGCTGGTTCTTCTGGTGAATTTTACACTCCCCGCGCAATTACAGAATTTATGGCTGAAGTGGTAGATCCAAAAGTCGGCGAAAAGATGGCGGACTTTGCTTGTGGTACAGGTGGTTTCTTAACAAGCTGGATTCATCAGTTAGAAAAGAAAGTTAAAAGCACTGCAGATCGCGAAGAACTTGGGACATCAATCTATGGCATCGAAAAGAAACAGTTCCCATACATGCTCTGCATTACGAACATGCTTCTTCATGGTGTAGACGTACCACAAATTTATCACGACAACTCACTTACGAAGAACGTGCTTGACTATACCGAGGAAGATAAATTCGATGTAATTTTAATGAATCCACCATACGGCGGTAAAGAAAAGGCAGACGTTAAAAACCACTTCCCTAAAGATATCGCATCCAGCGATACGGCCGACCTATTTATGGCAGTTATCATGTATCGCCTAAAGAAGAATGGCCGCGCGGCTGTAGTGTTACCAGACGGTTTCCTATTCGGCAGCAGCGATAAGGCAAAGGTTGCATTAAAGAAAAAGTTACTAAACGAATTTAATCTTCATACAATTATTCGTCTTCCGGGCAGTGTTTTTGCACCATATACATCAATTGCAACAAATTTGCTATTCTTCGACAACACTGGTCCAACAAAAGAGACCTGGTTCTATCGTATGGATATGCCAAAAGGCCGCAAAGCATTTAACAAAACGAATCCTATTGCCCTAAAAGATCTAAACCCGGTAAAGGAATGGTGGAACGACCGCAGGGTTATTGAAGATGAGAAGAAGAGTGACGATAGCGCTACTACATACAAAGCTAAGAACTATTCTGCCGAAGAAATTGTAGATCATAACTATAACTTAGATCTATGCGGTTTTCCTCAGGAAGAAAAAGTAATTCTTAGTCCAGAAGAAACAATCAAAAACTTTATTGAAAAACGTGAATCACTAGAAAAAGAAATCGATGCAAAACTAGAAGAGTTAAAGCAACTATTGGAGATGAAATAATGTCCAATATTTGCGATGATTTACGTGCGGCAATTCTGCAAGCTGCGATGCAGGGCAAACTAACCCAGTGCAACGCAAGCGATGATAATGTAGAAGAATTGTGCAATAAAATAGTAAAAGAACGTTCTGCATATAAACCAAATAAGTTTGTCGAAAAGCAGAACGATGATATAACAATTCCAGACGAATGGCGCTCATTAAAATCTGGCGAAGTTTTTGAGCTTATTATTGGCGAGAAAGTTACAAATGGAGACAATTTGCCACTTTTGGATGCTAAATATTTTAGAGGAAAACAATTCTCTAAAACAAATAAAGGAAACCTTGCAAATAAGGGCGACGTATTGATTTTGGTAGACGGAGAGAACTCTGGTGAAACCTTTCTTTGCACCGAATCGGGATATATGGGCAGCACTTTTAAGGGTCTGTTTATTCCAAAATGTATCAATAGAGACTTTGCTCTATATTTTCTAGAAATGAATAGAAAGATACTTCGTGACAATAAACGAGGAGCAGCAATTCCGCATCTTGATAAAAAATTGTTTTTCAATTTCATATTTCCTATTCCGTCGCTTGCTGAGCAAAAACGCATCGTAGAAAAAGTCGACGAGCTCATGGCTCGCGTAGCTGATTTAGAACAATCGGCTGACACTCTTACGTCACTGAAGAAGGCTTTTCCTGACGACATCAAGGCTTCTTTATTACAATATGCTATGCAAGGCAAACTCACTAAGCAACTACCAGAAGATGGCAATGCTGAAGATTTACTAGAAAAAATCAAAGCCGAGAAAGAAAAGCTAATCGCCGAGGGCAAGATCAAAAAACAAAAGCCACTTGCACCAATAACAGACGACGAGATTCCATTTAGTATTCCGGAGAATTGGAAATGGGTACGATTACGCGATATCTGTACCAAGATCGCCGATGGCGACCATAATCCGCCAAAAGGGTTATCTCGCGAAAGCGAATACCTGATGTTATCTTCGCAAAATATTAATAACGACGCATTAGTTAACATGTCGAAGGTCAGATATCTAGACAAAAGCACTTTTGAAAAAGTTAATGAAAGAACAAATCTGCAAAAAGAAGATATTCTTTTCACCTCCGTTGGCTCGTTAGGAAGAAGCTGTATCTTCCGCGGAGATATCAATGCATGCTTTCAGCGAAGCATATCCGTATTAACGACACTAATTTATAACGAGTACTTAAAACTATTCTTGGATTCGCCTTTTATTCAAAACAAAGTTTATAAAGAGGCCACCGGTACCGCTCAAAAAGGATTCTATTTAAATCAATTAGAAAAATGCCCGATAGCCATTCCTCCTTTAGCCGAGCAGAAGCGTATTGTTGAGCGCCTAAAAAACACGATACGGAACATTAACGCGGTGGGAGAATTAATCGCGAGTGAATAATGCTAGACTTCTTGAATAATAACGCTGGATTTGTAGCGATACTGGGCGTTATTGTTGGTTGGGTATTATCTTCCGCAACAAGCCTGATTTTGTATCGAAGACAGAAAAAGGACGACGAAGAAAAAGATATCAAAGAACGCTTTAAACATAAAGCGGAATTTATCTATAACCAGTGGTTTAGAGACGACGGCGATAATGTCAAAAGATTAGAAACAGTATTTTGCACCTATCAACCATCCATAGATAGAAATGGCACAATAGACATATCTTATCCTAAGAATCTTTTGGATAAATCTAAGATTAAGACAGAATATTTCTATTTCGAAAATATTGGAGGGTCGGATATAAATGAACTAGAAGTTGCCGTTTCCAACCCAAAGACCACAGCTCTCATTCTTGAAGGTAACAAAAAATCTTTCGTAAAAGACGGCGCTATTAGCTATAGCGTCTCATTAGATCAAAAAATCAGAAAAGGCGAGGCTTTGGAGCTTGTTGTTCATTTCTTGGAAAATGATCCGATCCTAAGCGCCTTGAGCTCGTCGCTAGAAATCTATTATCGCGATTCGCTACATAATATCTGCCGTCAGCCTTTCTTTCCGGAACAAAGAAAAATATATGAGCCATCATTAGTTAACCAAAAAGAATGGCGTGAACATGTAAGCGTACAGAAAAACCTAGAACATTGGGAGAGACGTTTTAAAAATGGCCGCTAATAAAGATTTGTCCGAGAACCAGCATTTTCTAATTGGTCTAATGGAGCCATATATTATGGGCGCCGAAAAACAACTCAGTCGAGTTCTAACTATCCACACATGTGTAAAAGACTCAAACAGATATACTGTAATCCAACATCACATATTCACATATGAACTTTCAAGTCTATTAGAACATTTAAGCATGATAACTAACTACCGCTCAAATGCCAATCTAACAAGGACTAGCCTAGAACAAAAGATAAATGATTTCCGGAACGAAATCAGGCACACTGGACGTTTTGACGAAGAATGTAAAAAACGAAGCGAACACTTAGGTAAAAATCCAAAACTGATTTTTGAATTACAAGTTACTGATTCTGGCATAAGAATCGGTACAACTAACTTAGCTTTCAAGGAAATTGATTCATATATCCAACAGACAAGAATAGAACTACATAGCCTATGAATCTTAATAATTCCTAAGCCCCTGCAGGGCATTTACGTTTTAATGCTGGCTTTTATTTCCTTGATTGGTATAATGTTTTGCTAACAAACAGAAGGGCGGCCGATATGCTTCAAATGGGCCTATTGTGATCTGGGTGGGGCGTCAGGTTTTGCTTTGCAAAACCTTCTCTCGCTGCGTTATCTCGGAAAAAGAAAAATGAATCTTTCTTTTTCGCTCGTCTCCTTGCGAGACGAACCCTTCGGGTTCGCGCCCCCACCACGAAAGCAGTAATTATAAAAATAAATCCCTAAAGGGATTTCTTTTTATAATTGGTGATCCGGGTGGGGCTCGAACCCACGACACCAAGCTTAAGAGGCTCGTGCTCTAACCAACTGAGCTACCGGACCAGGTATTAATCTGTGTGGTATATATTATACCACTTATCGGGAAAAAATGGAAGAGGTAAGAGCGATATGATATAATTAGAAGAAATAACTGGAGGAGATTAGATGTGTGGAATTGTTGGTTATGTTGGTAAAGAGAAGGCGCAGGATTTTTTGATTTCTGGACTTAAACGACTTGAATACAGAGGATATGATTCAGCTGGTATTGTGACACTCGGAGAAGATGGCAAGGATACTTTGGTTCGCGCGAAGGGTAAGATTGTAAATTTGGAAGACAAATTAAAGCATAATAAAACTGCGGATAGAGTTGGAATTGGACACACGAGGTGGGCAACACATGGTGAACCGAGCGAGAAAAATGCACATCCGCATAGGGCTGGGGATTTGTTTTTGGTCCACAATGGTATTATTGAAAATTACAAGGAACTTAAGAAAGAACTTTCGGATCATAAGTTTGAGTCTGAGACTGATTCGGAAGTCTTGGCAGCTTTAATTAATTCGTTCTATGAGGATGGGAAATATCCTTTGGTGAACGCGGTGGTGCAGGCCTTGAAGCTAGTGAAGGGTACTTATGGAATTGCGGTGGTATCAAAAAAGAATCCAAATGAAGTAGTGGTAGCGAGAAGTGGTTCGCCGCTCGTGATTGGTGTGGGGCATGATGAGACTTTGATCGCGTCTGATGCGTCGGCGTTGCTTGGGCATACGAAGCAAGCGATTTATCTGAATGATGGTGAGGTCGCGACAGTGACTGCAAATAGTGTAGATATTAAGACCTTGAATGCCGAGCCGGTGTCGGCGAAGGTGGAGAAGATCGAGACGAATCTTGCGGCGATTCAGAAGGGTGGATACGAGCATTTCTTGCTAAAAGAAATTATGGAGCAGCCGGATTCTTTGACGGAGACTTTGCGTGGACGGGTTAATTTGGAAGAGGGAATTGTGCATCTTGGTGGTCCTGGGATCCCAGAAGCAGAGCTTAGGAAAATAAAGCATCTTGTGATTGTGGGCTGTGGTACGGCTTATCATGCTGGGCTTCTGGCGTCGTATTACATTGAGAAGTTTACGCCGGGAATTACGATTGAAACAGTGATTGCGTCGGAGTATAGATATAGGCAGGCTTATGTGCCGGAAGATTCGGTGGCTCTCATTGTCTCGCAATCTGGTGAAACGGCGGATACTTTGGCGTGTCTTCGTGAGATCAAGAAGCGTGGCGTGAGGACAGTTGGGATTGTAAATGCGATTGGATCGACAATTGCGCGTGAAGTGGACGGTGGTACTTATGTGCACGTGGGGCCGGAAATTTCGGTGGCTTCTACGAAAGCCTTTACTTCGCAGGTGATTGCGATGGTGATGTTTGGGCTAACGATCGCGCAGGCGAAGGGCGTGAAGCATTCGATTTTGAAACCATATGTGACGGAAATTGCGAGACTACCGGAAGAGATTGGTAAGACTTTGAAAGAGAGCGAAAAGGCAGTCAAGGACATCGTAAAAAAGTATGCAGATTACGAGCACGGGATTTATCTTGGTCGTGATACGGCTTACCCGACGGCGATGGAAGGTGCTTTGAAGTTGAAGGAAATTGCGTACGTTGACGCCAATGCATATGCATTTGGGGAATTGAAACACGGGCCGCTAGCTTTGATCGACGACAGATTCTTTGAATTTGCTCTTCTTAATAAGGGTGAGCTTTACGACAAGGCTGTCTCTAACGTGCAGGAAGTGTTGGCGCGTGGTGGTCACATTATCGCTGTGACAAATGTTGAGAAATTTGATTTAGCGGTGGAGAGCGTGATTAAGATTAGCAGCGATATCGAGCTATTTATGCCGCTTCTCATGAACTTGGTATCACAATTATTTGCATACTATATGACCATTGCGAAGGGTTATGACGTGGATCAGCCAAGGAATTTGGCGAAATCGGTGACGGTAGAATAAGGGCTTTGACAGGTGGGCGCTAGGTGAAATTCTAGCGGTAATGTGGTATAATTTGGTTATGCAGAAAAAGTCCGGTTTTATTCTACGACTGTGTTTGATTATTGGGGATGCGTTGGCATTGATACTGTCATTTGCTTCGGCGTATTTTATTCGCGTACATGTGGATCCGAGGCCGTATGAGTTTGAAGCGCAGCTTTTTGATTTTACGCTGACTACGCTTGTGGTGATTCCGGTGATGCTGATTATCATTGCGGCACTGGGGCTTTACAAGAAGTCGATTATTTTAGGTAAGACGAGGCTGCCGGAAAATGGGCGGTTGGTGCTCGCGGCGATTTTGTCGGTGGCGGCGCTAATTGTGTATGATTTCTTTATGGGTAGAGAATTGTTCCCGGTGAGAGTGATGGCAGTGACGGCGATGGCTCTTTCGTTTGTGTTTTTGCTTATAGAACGTTTGATCGTGAGACTGATTATAAGGGCGATCTTTAGAAGCGATTATGGTACGAAGCGAGCGATTATTATTGGTAATGCGAAAAGTACTGAGTATTTGGCGGATTATATTTCGTCACATCCTGAGTCGGGACTTCGGCTGGCTGGGATTGTGGCAGGCCGAAAATACGTGCCGCATGATTTGAAAACTCACCAATATTCATCTCTCAAGGATGCGCTTAGAAAAGCACGTGCGGATGTAATTATTCAGACGGATGAGAAGTCTACAGAGTATGTTTACAAGCAGGCGGTGAATAGGCATCTTTTGTATTATTTCGTGCCGAGCGAGACGGCGCTTTCGTCGCATTTTGGTGAGATGGAATTAATC
Organism: Candidatus Saccharimonadota bacterium; assembly: GCA_017619315.1. Lineage (GTDB taxonomy): Bacteria > Patescibacteriota > Saccharimonadia > Saccharimonadales > Saccharimonadaceae > Nanosyncoccus. Next base: position 29,251 of record JAFZSN010000003.1, on the reverse strand, counting down.
GGTAACACTCCGGCGGTACTAGTGATGGCAACGCCTCTGTCGGGCGGGGCAGCGTTTGTGAAGCGGGCGTTTGACATTTTGTTCTCGCTGGTTGGGATTATTCTTGCGGCGATTCCGATGCTGATTATTTGGCTGGTGATTAAGTTTTCGGATTTTAAACACTCAGCGTTTTATGCGGATGAGAGGCTCACGAGATACAACCGGAAATTTAAATGCTATAAATTCCGGACGATGAGGCCGGAATATAGTGGCATGACGGCTGAGGAAGCGTTTACGAAAATGGGGAAGCCGCAGCTTATTAAAAAGTATCGTAAAGATGGTGATTATATGAAGAACGATCCGAGGATCACGAAGATTGGAAAGTTTCTTAGGAAAACATCTCTCGATGAATTGCCGCAGCTATTTAATATTTTGAAGGGCGACATTTCGCTAATTGGGCCGAGGGCCCTGCTTCCTGGTGAGCTGCGTGATTATGGTGACAGGTCACTTATTCTTACGGTGAAGTCTGGGTTGACTGGTTTTGCGCAGGTGAGTGGAAGGCGGGATATTCCGTTTGAAGAACGCAGGGCGCTAGATATTTATTACGTGAGGAACTGGTCTTTGATGCTGGATTGTGCAATTTTCTTTAGGACGATTGGTGTAGTGCTTCGAGGCGAAGGAGCAAAATAAAGCATGAAGGTTGCGATTGTTTGCGATTGGCTGACGAATGTGGGGGGTGCAGAAAAGGTGCTACTTCGGGTACACAAGCTTTATCCGGAGGCGCCAATTTATACTTCGAAGTATAACCCGAAGGGAATTGATTGGTTTTCTGACGCGGATGTGAGGACGGGATGGATGCAGCATTTTCCTACTGGGATGAGGCGGATACTCGGCATGTTTAGGCAGCTTTATTTTTCGCATCTTGATTTATCGGAATATGATTTGATCATCTCGGTAACAGGGGCGGAGGCGAAGTCCGTGAAGTCAGGAAAGTGGCTTCACGAGCACGGAAAGAAATCAAAGAATCCGAATGGGATTCATGTGTCGTTTTGCCATGTGCCGACACAATATTATTGGCAGATGTATGATGATTATGTGAAAAATCCGGGGTTTGGGGTGCTGAATCCGTTTGTGAGATTTTTCTTTAAATTATTCGTGAGGCCGCTTAGGTCCGCAGATTTTAAGGCGGCGCAGAGGCCAGACTATTATATTACGATTTCGGAGTATGCAAAGGAAGCGATGAAGAAGTATTACGGGCGGGAAGCGACCGTAATTCATCCGCCGGTGGAAGTGGAAGATTTTATGGGTGGAAAGTCTGGCAAGAAGTCGGGCAAGGAAGCTTCTTCGCGAGATTATTATATTGTAACTTCAAGGCAGGTGAACTGGAAGAGGTTAGACCTTGCGGTGAAAGCGTCCCTTATGACGCAGCGTAAACTAGTAGTGATTGGCGAGGGGCCTGAGCATGAGAAATTGGTGAAAATGGGGAAGGGGACTCGGCTGGTGGAGTTTTTGCCGCTGATGGGTAAGACGAAATTGGCCTCTTACCTTAAGGGGGCTCGCGGGTATTTGTTCCCGAGCATGGAGCCGTTTGGGATTGCACCGGTGGAGGCACTTGCGGCTGGTTGCCCAGTAATTGCATATGGCGAAGGTGGGGCTCGTGATTATGTGGTTGATGGAGAGAATGGGCTCTTGTTTGAGAAACAAACGGCGAAATCTATGGCGGAAGCGATTTTGAAATTTGAAAAGATGAAGTTTGACCGCACGAAAGTGTCGAAGTCGGTGAAAGATTATGGCGTCTCGCGGTTCGATAAAGAAATAAAGGGATTTATTAGTGAAAAAACAAAGTAATTTCATTTGTAAATGTTTCCGGTATCTATTGTATATATTGCCGGCGGTGTTGTTTTTCTCGTATTTTCCGGTAATTTCGCTTGGTGGGAGCGAAGCGATGAATTTCGAACTATCGCTACCTCTGATATGGTTGGTGGTGTTTTTCGCGGTGTCGGTCGTGATGATGATAGAGCGGGGGACGCTACTCAACCTGTTTAAGAAGCGATTTGGTTGGTTGTGGTTGACTTTGCCGGTATGGGCGAGTTTGTCGGTGATATGGTCGGCGAATAGTTTACGAGGGATGCTTACGGCGGGGATTTTGTGGCTGATATTCTTTGCTGGGTATGCGGTTTGGAATCTGAGGGGAGTGTTCGACGTTGGATTTAAAAAGACATTTTTCCGGTGGCTGTTTATTAGTACTTTAGTTGCCTGCCTTTGGTGTGTGGTGCAGTGCGTGCTGGATCTTACGGGGGTGTCGAGGGAGTATTCGCTGATTTGCGAAGGATGTACTACTCAGATGTTTGGGTTTCCGCATCCGAATGGGTTCGCGATTGAGCCACAGTTTATGGGGAATTTGCTACTTGCACCTTTGTTTGTGGCGATTTGGCTACTCCTGAAGGATAAGTGGGACTGTGGTTTTTCTAGAGCTCGAGGGATGGTGCTACTAATACTTATATCTATGACGCTATTTTTGACATTCTCTAGGGGAGCGATTTATGCATTTATCGTGGGGCTTTTATTTATGACTGGGTTCGTACTGATGAGGGCGAAGAAGAAGGAACGGGGGATTATAGGGAAAAGAATTGGTGTAGTGTGGGTGGCCACGGTGCTTTCGTTTGTGGTGGCTCTTAATATTCAAGGGGTGATGGCGGCGGTTGGTCCAACAAATGATGCATATGAAACAGGGATAGCTAAGGTGATTAACCATCTATCTCTTGGAATTATTGATATCAGGGGTGGAACTGTGGAAAACTCTGTGGAAAAGTCTGAGGAAAACATTGTGGAAAACTTGGATGAGAACGGGGGTAAAAATGAGCTGGATGACACGGATGAGGCAGTGTTTAATGGGTATGTGGCAGCTTCTACGGATATTAGAGTGGAAATGAATAGATTTGCGCTCCAAACATGGTCTCGTGATTTTGGTACGGTGATGTTCGGGGTGGGACTTGGTGGCGCTGGACAGGCGATGTACGACAACGGTTTGACTGGGTCACCGAAAGAGATTGTGCAAAATCAATTCGTGTCGTTACTGCTTGAAACGGGGGTGATAGGTGCTTTGCTATTAGCATTGGCTGGCGTGCTAGTTGTTAGGATGTTAATAAAAAACAGAGAGAGTGGACTTCTCCTTTCTCTCTCGGTTTGTTATGTTGTGAGTTTGTTGTTCTTTGCAGGACTGCCAAATGCAATTCAAATTTATCTGATGCCGGTATTGTTGTGGGCGGTGTTTGATAAGGCTAATCGATAGTTTTTCGGAAGTAGTTGGTGTCGTAGATTTCGGCGCCTTTTTTCTTGTAGAACTCTTGGGCGGCTTCGCGGCCGTGACCTGAGGTGAAGCAGAGTTCGGTGCAGCCTTTTTCTTTGGCCCAGGTTAGCATAGCTTCCCAGAGTTTGCTGCCGATGCCTTGGCCACGGACTGATGAATCGGTGACGAAGTCTTCGAGGTAGGCGGCTTTTCTGACGATGGGGCCTATGATGATGGAGAGGGTGGCGATGCCGACGATGCGGTCAGTGTCGTCGAGGGCGAGAAGCATGTCGTGGCTGTTTGAGTTGATAAGGTCGTCAAACCATTCTTTTGGGATTTCGCCGCGATCTTTGCCGCTGCGGGATAATTGAATGAGGAGTTCCCTGACTCTGTTGGCGGTTTGTTGGTCGTATTTTGTTAGCGTTTCAATTCTCATAGGATCTCCGTTAGTTTATCTTTAAGTTCGTTTGCCATAGTGGTGATGGTGGATTCATCGTCGCCCCATAGAGTGATACGAATTAGAGATTCGGTGCCGGATGGGCGGACGAGAAGGCGGCCGTCGATGGGTTTTAGCTTTTCGCTGTATTCGAGGAGAAGCTTTTTCGCTGGCTCTTTTTCTTTGAGGTTGGCTTTTTGCTCAGGGGTTGCTGGCATGTTGACGACGATTTGCGGGAATTTGACGAACGAGCTTGCTAGTTCGCTTAGGGTCTTCTTGGATTCGGAGATGATTTTAGTGAGGACGAGAGCAGTTAGCATGCCGTCGCCGGTGGCTTCGCCTGGGAGGATGATGTGGCCGGATTGTTCGCCGCCGAGCTTGATGTGCTTTTCGTCCATGGCGATTTTGACATTAGTGTCGCCAACGGCGGTGATTTCGATATTGATGCCGTTCTTTTTGGCCCAGCTGATGAAGCCTTGGTTGACCATGACGGTGGTGGCTACAGTATCTAATTTGAGATATTCAGCTAGAATGGCGATGACTTGGTCGCCATCGACAACGCCACCTTTTTCGTCAATGAACATACAGCGATCGCCGTCGCCGTCGAAGGCGATACCGAAATCGAGATGGTTGTCTAGGACAGTTTTCCTCAGTGATTCGAGATGAGTGCTACCGCAGTTTTTGTTGATTTTGGTGCCGTAATGAGGGTCGGCGTGGATGCGTTTGACCTTGGCGCCGAGTTGTTCGAAAAGAGAACTGCTGATGACGCTAGTGGCGCCGTTGGCGCAGTCGAGGCCAAGATGAAGGCCCGTGAAATCTGCCGGTTGGACGTAATCTAATAGGTGTTTTTTGTAAATATCGATTGCCTCGGTTTGGAGGTCTTCGCGGGGGCTAGGGGAAATAATGTTGTATTCTTTGGGTTCTTTTAAGGATTTCTCGATGGCTTTGCGGCCTTTTTCGCAGAGTTTGATACCTTGGCCGTCGCCGCGTTCGAAGACTTTGATGCCGTTGTCGGTGTATGGATTGTGGCTGGCGGTGACGTCGATAGCGAAATCGTAGCCCATTTCGTAGAAACAGTAGTTGATAGCGGGAGTGGAAAGGACGTTGACGCTGGAGTATTCGATGCCGAAGGTTTCGAGGGCGATTTCTAGGTCGCGCAAAATCCATTCGCTGGATTCGCGGGTATCACCACCGATTAGTACTTTGATGTTATCGCCGGCGTAGTCGACGAGGCCTTCTATGATTGACACGATGAATGTTAAATCGAATTGGTCGGCTTTACCACGAATGCCGTCGGTGCCAAAATGGTCCATTTAGTCCTCCTTTAACTGTTTACTAATAACTTTGATTGTCAAAATGGTGTCTTCGATCGTGCTACCTCGTGAAAGATCGGCGAGAGGAATTTCGAAACCTTGGATGATAGGGCCGGCGATGGTGAATCCGCCAAACTGTTCGAGGGATTTATAGAGGATATTGCCGGAATTAAGATCTGGGGTGATGAGGATGTTGGCTGCGCCTTCGAGTGGGCCGTCTGGGGTCTTCTTGTCGGCGACGCGAGGGTTCACGGCGGCGTCGAGCTGCATTTCGCCATCGATGAGCCAGTCTGGGTGATTCTCACGGATTCTCACGATAACTGATTTTATTTTGTCTAAGTCTGGGTTTTTGCCGCCAGAGCCGTAGGTAGAATAGGAAAGCATGGCGATTTTTGGAGTGTTGCTGGTGAAGTTTTCGTAAGTAGTGGCGGTGTCTTCGACGATTGTATAGAGCTGTTCTTCGGTAGGGATCTTATTGATGCCGCCGTCGGCGATAGCGAGAGTTTGGCCGTCTTTTTCGCAGATGAAGCAGCTAGAGAAGTATTTGGATTTTAGAGGGATTTTGGCTTTACAAGCTAGGACGACGTCGCGGGAAGAATAGTCGAGGCCGGAGATCATGGAATCGGCTTCGCCCTTCGTGAGCAGTTCGGTGGCTTGGTCGAGATTGTCGGCCGGGATAAATTCGATGTCGGGGAATGATTCGGTGGCTTTTTTTGCAAAAGCGTTACTAGTGATTTCTGGGAAGATGATTTTCATAGGTTAATTATACCACGGAATAGAGTAGAACGTGAGGGGTGGAAGCAAAAAACAAGGCCTTTTTGGGGCCTTGCTTTATGTGGACTTAGTCGATTATTTGTCGACTACTTCGCCTTCGACTGGTTCGTCGTCAGACTTTGATGATTTTTTGTCTTTGTCGTCATCTTTTTTGTCGTCATCCGATGCTGCCTGATAGAGCTTAGCGCCGATTGGCATGATCTTGTCGCCTAATTCTTTGGCAGCTTCTTCGTATTTATCCTTGTCGGCGTCGGCATCTTCTAGGACTTTCTTTGCTTCTTCGACGGCTTTCTTGATAGTTTCTTTGTCGTCGTCTGATATCTTGTCCTTGTACTCAGTCGGCATTTTTTCGGCTTGATAGATGGCATTTTCTAGGTGGTTCTTGGCGTCGATAGAATCGCGCTTTTTCTTGTCCTCGTCGGCGTGGGCTTCGGCTTCTTTGCGAGCTTCTTCGATATCATCTTTGCTCATGTTGCCAGAGTTTTGGATGGTGATGGACTGCTCTTTGCCGGTGCCTTTATCCTTGGCGGTAACGTTCAAGATACCGTTTGCATCGAGGTTAAAGGTGACTTCGATTTGTGGGACACCACGTGGGGCCGGAGCGATACCGTCCAAGATGAAGCGGCCGAGCGATTTGTTGTCGGCGGCAAATTCGCGTTCGCCTTGGAGGACGTGGATTTCGACCTGTGGCTGGTTGTCGGAAGCGGTAGAGAAGACTTCGGATTTGGAAGTCGGAATAGTGGTGTTACGATCAATCAATGGGGTGCGGACGCCGCCCATGGTCTCGATACCGAGAGTTAGCGGAGTGACATCGAGAAGAAGGATATCCTTGACGTCGCCCTGGAGGACACCGCCTTGGATGGCAGCACCTACGGCTACGACTTCGTCAGGGTTGACGCCCTGCATCGGGTCTTTGCCGAAGATTTTCTTGACCTTTTCGATGACGGCTGGCATACGAGTCATACCACCGACCATGACGACTTCGTCGATATCTTTGGTGTCGAGCTTGGCGTCTTTCAAAGCTTTCTTGACTGGCTCTTCGAGGCGCTCCAAGAGATCATTTACCAATTCTTCGAGCTTGGCACGGGTCAAAGTGTATTCAAAATGCTTTGGACCATCTTCGTCGGCGGAAAGGAAAGGAAGGTTGATGTCGGTTGAAGTTGAGCTCGACAGTTCCTTCTTGGCTTTCTCGGCTTCGTCCTTGACGCGTTGCATAGCGGCAGCGTCTTTTTTGATGTCGATACCGGATTCTTTCTTGAATTCGTCGACTAGGAAGTTAACGATAACGTTGTCGAAATCTTCACCACCGAGGTGGGTATCACCGTTGGTGGACATTACTTCGAAGACGCCGTCACCGAGCTCAAGGATGGAAACATCAAATGTACCACCACCGAGGTCGAAGACAACGATTTTTTCGTCTTTCTTAGATTCGAGGCCGTAAGCGAGAGCTGCGGCGGTTGGCTCGTTGATAATTCTTTTTACTTCGAGACCGGCGATTTTACCAGCATCTTTGGTAGCTTGGCGCTGAGAGTCGTCGAAATAAGCTGGGACAGTAATGATAGCTTCGGTGACTGGCTCGCCAAGGAAAGCTTCGGCGTCAGCTTTGATCTTGGAAAGGACCATGGCGCTGATTTCTTCTGGAGTGTATTCTTTACCGTCCATTTCAACAGCGACGCCGTTGCCTTTCTTTACGATTTTGTATGGGCTGATTTCTTTGTCGCGTTCGACTTCTTTGTCGGTGAATTTACGACCGATGAGGCGCTTAATACCATAAATAGTGTTCTTTGGATTAGTGACGCGTTGGCGCTGAGCGACCTTACCCACTAATCTTTCGCCTTTTTTGGTGACGGCAACTACTGATGGAGTAGTGCGATCGCCTTCGGCGTTTGTGATAACTTCGGGCTTGCCTGCAACCATGTAGGCAAAGGCACTGTTAGTAGTACCGAGGTCAATACCGATTATTTTACTCATTTATCCTCACTTTCTTTTAAATTGTGTTGGCACTCGGAGTGTGTGAGTGCTAATTACTATCTATTGTAGCATACTGGCAGTCATAATGCAAGAGTGCTAAAACAGAGGTGGTTATAAACTTTTTAAAAAGTTTGTAACCACCTATAGGTGTAGTATAATGTATGTATGGCAATAGAGAGGTTAGTGGAGCCGACGGCGGCTCGTGATGATGCGGAAGAGGAGAAGATTGAAATCAGTCTTCGGCCGGTGACTTTTGATGAGTATATCGGGCAGGAACACCTCAAGAATAATTTGAAACTGGCTATTGAAGCGGTGAAGAAGCGGGCTGATGGCTCGACGCTTGACCACGTATTATTGTATGGGCCACCGGGGCTTGGTAAGACTACGATGGCGGGAGTGATCGCGCATGAACTGTCGGCGTCTCTTAGGGTAACTTCGGGGCCGGCGATTGAGCGGGCGGGGGATCTAGCGTCGATTTTGACCAATTTGAAAGATGGCGACGTGCTATTTATAGATGAGATTCATCGTTTGCGTCGGACAGTGGAAGAGGTGCTTTACTCGGCGATGGAAGATTATAAATTGGACATCGTGATCGGAAAGGGGCCGGCGGCGCGTTCGGTGAGACTTGATTTACCGAAGTTTACAGTGATTGGTGCGACGACGAGGACTGGGTCTCTGGCGGGGCCGCTTAGGGATAGGTTTGGAATTATTCATCGGCTTGAATACTATAAAGAGCCGGAAATTGAGCAGATTATTAAGAGGACATCGGGGATTTTGAAGACGAAAATTGAACCAGAAGCAACGGAACTTCTCGCGACGCGGTCGCGCCTTACGCCTAGAATTGCAAACCGTTTGTTTAAGCGAGTGAGAGACTATGCGGATGTGAATGGCGACGGGATTATTGATAAGAAAGTGGCGACTGACGCGCTTGGACTAATGGAGATAGATTCGCTTGGGCTTGATCCGGCGGATAGGAATATGTTGAGGCTGATGTACGAGAATTATGGCGATCGGCCGGTGGGGCTTACAACCATAGCGGCCCTTACTGGTGATGAAGCCGCGACGATTGAAGATTTTTATGAGCCATATTTGATGCAAATGGGGCTTATCATGAGGACTCCTAAGGGGAGAGTGGTGACTGAAAAGGGGAAGAAATATTTACAAAACCCCCAGATTAAGTTATAATAGGAAAAAGGAGTCTATATGGATGAATCTTTGGTGAAAATTAGACACAGTAGGAGCCAGAAGGACTTTCCGGGGTTGAAATTAGAAGAGGATGAATACGTTGAATTTTTCTTTAGGCGGGCAAAAATAGCATTTACGATGATATGGGTGGTAGCCGTTGCGGGGCTGATTTTTATCTTGCTAGGGTTTTTGCTTGTTCTCATAGGGCAATCGCAGCTTGATGATATGGGTAGGAATTTCTTGTCGATTATTTTGTTTTCTTTGCTTGCAGCGAATTTTCTATTTTTGCTTTTGGCGCTCAAGATTTATTATGGTAATAAGCTATATATTACAAATAAACGAGCGATTCAGATGGTGATGAACTCGCCGGTGTCGACATCGATTAATGTGATTGATTTGTTCTCGGTGGAAGATGCGAGCTTTAGGCAGGAAAACCTTTGGCAGAAGTTGTTCCGCTATGGGACGCTGCGTCTCGCGACGGTGGGTGAGGAAACCACGTATACTTTTAAATATTCTGACATTAAGCCAGCTGAGCTTAGGGCGGTGACTGATCTAATTTCGGATGCAAAAGAAAAGACCGTAGTGAGAAAAGCCCGAAAGTAATTCGGGCTTTTAAGATGATTCTTTAGTTGCGGTTGTGTTTGATGTAGTCGTCTTCTTTTTCGAGAGTGGCCTTCAAAGTGTATTCTTTACATTTGCCCTCTTTGCAGTTAGCGGCTTCGTATGAGTAGGAGCTGCCGCCGGTGCCGAGATTGATGCCGGTAGGATCAGTCCAGAGAGCTGGGTCAATGACTTTGATATTGTCCTCGGAGATGGTATCTGGGTAATAGCCGTGTTCTTTGTAGAAGCCTTCCTCGATAGCGTAGTACATGGCGTTGATGGCGGTCTTGCGGTCTTCGTCACGCTCCATAGCGTCGATGTTGGACTTTTGGACGAAGAACAGAATCAAAAGTAGGGAAGCAAAGATTGCCACGATGATGAGTTCTAGAACTGTAAAGCCTTTTTTGCTGTTCATAAAGTATATTATAACATATTGCGAAAGATGGTTTTACAACAAAAAGGGACCCTGGCTAGCCAGGACCCTTTTGGTTACTGGATAACAGTGAATATTATACATTTTTTATCTCCTTTCAAATATAGTCTATTAGTGATTGCCCAAGCTCCTTTCTTAAATATTCTTCTATATCTTCTTCGTCGTCCTCTGATTCAATGTCTTTCCATCTGTAGTATCCTGGACTGATTTGCTCGTAGTAGTTTGACTCGTTGAACGACTCGATCATATTATTCCAGTCGTTCGGGGTTAATGTCTTCGGTTCTTTGTATGGGATGATTTTTATCGTATGGATGTGGTTTCCATGATGGTCGAGCCAACCAGGATCCAACTCCCGACAATAACATCCTTTATTCTTTTTGAACCTTCCGACGAACCCACATGCTTTGAGGTAAACTACGAATGCATTCAGGTCCTCAGCTCTCACGAAGCCCTTAAATTCATGGTCTGAGTCCCTGCCGTCATAATAGTCTGAAATTATTTTATATCTCATTCTTTCTCTCCTTTTTTGTGAATTTACATGTTCGTCAAGATACGGTGAAGGCTGCGGGTGAACAGGGGGACGTACCCCTGAAACACTTTAATGCAAAGCTCATTCAGAGGGGCTCATCACCCAATATGTCTTAGACCCGCTAGGGGCTCCCACTTATTTTTGGGGATATTTGAAAGATATTAAAAACATTCTCATAACACTGTTATTCCAGTTTTTAAGATGCTTTTAATAATAATATCAAACTTTGATATTATACCATTGTGTTATATTTGTGTCAATAGGGTTTTTGGATTTTGTCCCAATCTGCTAAAATAGTTTATGTTTAGTATTATTGTATTACTATTGACTTGTAATGGTCTGTGTGTTATAATTATAAATTGGGTAGATGCTTTGGGGGTTAAAGTATGGATCTTTAAAAAAGTTAAGAATGCGCAATGTAATGCGAAGCTGTTTTTGGTTTTAGAAGGAGGAAATATGATTAAGGAGAATACTATTTGTAGAGTTGATAGGAGTACGAAAAGGAGAGAAAGTATGGACAATAATAAACCGAAAAAGAAAAAGAAGCTCATTGTTGTTTTTCATCCGGAACACAGCGGTTGTGACGAATCCGGACCTCGCGATGACCGTGGTGATTGTTGCGGTTCGCCGTTTAAAATGAACCACGTGGGGAATGGAGTCTACTGTGACGATGATGGCGACAACTTTGATTTCTTCTAGGTAGGCTAGGCTTTAACTGAATATTGGGTGATGAGCCCTAGCAGAGAACTTTGCATTAAAACGTTTTGGAGCGCGTCCTCTTAAAACGTCCGCAGCCTCTGCTATTTTCGACGCGACATCAAATTAAAAGGAAGATTATTGTAAAGGAGAATGATATGGGAATTATGACAGAAGTGACAGTTAGGAATAAGTATGCGGCTGGTAAGGAGATTGAAGAATTCTTTTCGGAGTTGATGGAATGCCGAAAGAAAATAGCAGCAGGAAAGGAGAAGCTTGATGATGATTCTTATTTTTTGTTAAGGATTAGCTGCGAGGACTTTAATGAGGATGAGGTGACGATTTATCTTGCCGATTATGCTGAGACCGTGTCTTGCAACCTTGACTATAAGAATAAGGAAAGTCTTGTGGCCGAGAGTTATGAGGGTTGGGCTCAATGCGATGATGATGGCTGGATAAAATGTTTCCTTGAAAAACGCGTGGAGATCGAGGGGCCGGTTGAAAACTCTTGTTGGTATGAGTATATTGACCACAGCTTTGTTCTCGAGGTAAGGTTAGTGTACAGATACTATCTCTCCTACGGCGATGAGTTTCGACCTATTAGCGAGGAAGAGTGCCTCTCGATATGTAAATCTTTAGTTAGCGATGAGGCGTTTTGTAGTTTAATTATGGAAAAATCTAAGGAGGGTGTGAGATGACAAAATCTCCTGCTCTTAAGAAGTCCGCGGCAAACCAGTCGCGGCTTTTTGTTGTTTGTAAAATTTATTGGTTGTGTCGCTCTTTCGCGCGCTTATGCAAGTAGAACGTTACGAACAATGCGGTGATGAGGGAAACTCCGACAACGCTGAAAATGATGATTTGGGTGGCGCCGCCGCCGGTTTGGGAGTTGCTGCCGGTGTCTGGGGTGTTCGCTATTGCATTTGGGGTGGTATTATTCTGGTCGTTTTGGTCGTCTTGATTGTCCTGGTCAGTGATTGTTTCGTTGCCCCCAGGGTCATCACTTGGTTGTGGTGTTTCGGCTACGTTGACTGAGATTTGGTAGGATTGGCCTTCCAAAATTTCTTCGTCGTAAGTTGCGAAGTTGGCGGTGGCGGTGACTGAAATCGATGTAGATCCTACGCCGGCGGCAGTTACTGTGATTTCTTCTGAGTTTTGATCAAGAAAGATGGTGTCGGCACTAATGGATGCGATATTCGTATCGCCGGATGATAAGTCGATTTTTCCAACGGAATTAGAAGCGGTGACAGTGAAGGATGCTGTTTCGCCTGGGTGTAGATTTATTTCTTCGGTTGATACGCTAAAACCGCCTGCTGCGAAAGTTTTAATTGGCGTCAGTAATGCTACTGCGAAAAGGATTATTATTCCTAGGACTGTTTTTTTCATGAATTTACTCCCATTACTTTCTTCTTAATTCTGATGTAATCGATGATGTCGACCTCGTTGTTGTTGTTCATATCTGCGGCCCTCTTGAAGGCGCCGGAAAGTTTTGCTATACCCATGATATCGTTTCTGATGCTGAGATAATCTGCTTCCTCGATTAGGCCATTACCGTCGGTGTCGCTTTGGACGGAAATGACGTATTCTTGGTCGTGGCCTTCGACCGTGATTTTGACTTTATCGCCGGTCTTCATGACGTCGGAATCCACTAGGTTGCCGTCTTTGTCGTGATGTTCGATCGTGTTGTCGCTTGGAGTGGTGTGGATTTTGCCTGCAACGACCGAGAAACGATCCTCTAGGTTCACTATGAGATTGTCATCTTTGATGTTGACGTCTTCGTCGAGATCGATAATGAAGTTTGCTAGTATTGTGAGTTTATGTTCTCCGTAATATTCGGTGTGGTTGTCGTCTAGATATAATTTGTATGCTGTAATATATTCTCCCGGTTCAGTGTATTCTGGAATTTGGCTTAAAGTGTATTCGCCGTTTGCGTCTTTGTATCTTAATGTTGTGCCGGAAGGGTATTCTAGGCTAATACTGATAGTGTGGGATGAATTGTCGAATATAATTGTCCTGTCGCTAGAGTTGTCGGTTACTGATAAGTTGGCTTTTTTAATCTCGTATTGCAAGACGACATCTTCTGTAGTGTTGTCATCCCAAATGTAGTTAGCGTTTTTAAGTGAGATGGTGGTGTCATATGTTCCCGCATTGGTGCCTTTGTTGTTCGAGATGGTCATCGTTTCTTCATCATAGCCCGAAACATAGAAGGTGATTTCATTTGAGTTAAAGTTGTAATAACCATCTGGTTTCGTTGGTTTTGCGATTTTCTTTGGTACTATATTGAATTGGACTGTGAAAGTATGTTCTTGTTGGTTGCCTTCAAACGCGAAGTCTTTGAATTTGTCGTCGGTAAGTTTTAACTTAACGGAGGCCGTGCTCGTTCCAACATTCGTATATAATGAAGTAGCGCTTATGATGGTGTATTCGGAAGACTCTAGGCCGGAAACTGTTATGAGGTCACTGGAGATGGTGTCTAGGCCGTCATATGTTTTGTTTGCGACTGTGATTTCTGGCTGGACGACGGTCTTGCCGCTTTCTGCTACGAGGGTGATATCGATATTGTCTATAGTCTCGTAGTTGTCTGCGTCGGTTGGGACGAATCTGGCTTTGAAAGTTTGTTCTCCGAGCTCGGTGATAGTCTGGTCGCCGTTCATCCATTCGAACCCACCAGTTAGCTCGATGTCTGATAGTTTTTCTCCGAGTTTGGCCGTGAGATTTGTTGGAACTTCATATGTAGGTGTGGCTTTTGCAACTGATACAGCGATAGATACCTTGAAAATGTCGCCATATTGGGTGATGCCGCTTACCCTGAACGATGTATCACCGGCTTTGAACGAGTCGCCGTTTTGATATTCTACTGTATAGTTTGTGATTTCTTCACTTAGGGTATGCGAGAGATCAGCGTAGCCGGAATAGCTGGCTGTGACACTGATGTTGCTGGCTTTTTGGAAGGCTTTGTATTCTTGGTCGGCGGATGCAGTTATTTTTAATGATGTAGTTATAATGAAGGCTCTTACTCCTTGGCTCAATAAGCTGTTTTTTATATTTAACGTGTCTACTTCGTTTGACTCTATTTCGGCAAAGACCATTAGATTTGGTAGCCGTTCGTAGTCTAATGCAGAATTATAGAAAGTAAAGTCAGACCAGTTTTCGATTATGTTGTCGTTTTCGATATAAAACTTCTTTAGGTTTACGCATCCGGCAAATGCTGATTCTTGTATTCTTTCAACATTATTTGTATGGATTTCTTGGATTTTTTGGTTTCCTAAAAAGGCGTTAGAGTTGATCGCGACAACGCTGGATGGTATGATGGTGCTTCCTGAACCTAGGATGATTTTGTTTTCAGCAGTTAAAATGAGGGCATTGCTGTTGTCTCTACTGTCATAGACGGGGTTTTCGGGGTCAACGGTAATCGTTTCTAGGTTGGGCATATTTCTAAAGGAGGTCTCGTCTATAGATGTGAGGCCGGCTGGTATGTTTAGGTTTTTGATATTGGTATTTGACAAGGCGTATGATCCGATATCTTCTAAATTGCTTGGCATATTAATGCTTTCTAAGCTGGTACATCCCGAAAAGGCGTGGTTGGGTATATAATCCAAGTCGTCGGAAAGCGTGATGCTCTTTAAAGAGTGATTACTGCGGAATGCGGCATCGTCAATTTCGGAAAGTGTTGGTTCGAATTCGGCTAATCTGTATGCTTTGTCGAAAGCGTATTTACCTACGGATACGAATTCTGCGCCGCCTTTGACGGATTTTAGGTTTTCTTTGCCCTGGAAGGCACGGTTTCTAATTTCTCTTACGGAGCCTGGGAGGATAATATGTTCTGAGTTGTCTTTACCGACGAAGATATTTTTGGTGGAAGAATTGTCGCCGAGCGCTACTATTTTGTAGCCATTTATATATTCTGGTATATAAAGCTTTCTGGGGGCGTGACTGATTTCGAGGATGGTAGCCTCTTCGCTATTTAACCTTTGGACAAAATATGCATAATCGTTGCCGCCGGAAGAACCATTGTTTACTATGACGTTTTTACTAATTCCTTTGTAGGTTAGGGTAATTTCTTGGTCACCTGCTAGGAAGGCGTCGTAGCCGGTAATTTCTAAACCTTCCAGGTCGCCCAAGAATCTATCATAGCGGTTGTTGGCTTCGTCGATGAGCTGGACGCCAATATCCATTAGATTTGAAATGTTGCCAAAACTTGCGTTAATGGCTGAGGTGTTGGTGACCTCAAAATCAACAAATGAAGTATCTTCGGTCATTGACTTTATATTTAAGTAGTTAGACATGTCAATTAGGCCGTAGCCGTATTGATCGTCTCGACCTGGGTCGCCTAAATCGATGGTGGCATGCTTTAGGATTTCGACTGCTTGTTCTTTTGATAAGGATTTGTTAGTGCCTTTTAGAATTGCTATGGCGCTGACTACGTGTGGTGTTGCCATTGAGGTCCCACTTTTTGTTCCGTTAATACTTACAATATCGACACCCGGAGCGGTAAAGGTAATGTCGGGGCCAAAGTTTGAGAATTCTGCAAGCTGTTTGTTGGGATCGACTGCCGACACAGTGATTGTATTGTCAAATGAAGCAGGGTAGCCAACGTTTGACGATGATTCATTGCCGGCTGCGGCTACGCTTATGATGTTGTTATTCATAGCGGCTTGGATGGCTACATATTGCGAGTAGGCGGTATCGTCTTCTTCGGCTACTCTACCAAAACTCATGTTGATGACGTCTGCCTTGTGGTAGTAAGTGATATAGTTTATGGCGGTAACAATGGTAGTCATTGACATTTGCGCGCTATTTGCTATCTTGACGGGGAGTATTTTGACGTTGTCGGGTGTGCCTTCCGCTATGGTACCTGCGATATGGGTGCCGTGCCCGTGACCGTCGTGCATCCTATTGTCGTACAAGTTGTAGGTTTCTTGGATTTTACCTTCATAGCTTTGATTAAACAATTCCATATCGCAACCGGTGTCGATAATGGCTACTGTGACTGGAGCTGATCCTTGGACGCTGTAGTCGCTTATCGCCTGGTCAAGCCCCATCGCCTCGATTCCCCAAGAATTATAATCGGTGATTTCAAAAAGGGAATCGTTTTCTACGTAGAGAACTCCTGGCTCGTTTTTTATTTTTTCTTTTGCTGTTTCTTTCTCGGATGGGGAATTATAATATAGGAAGTATTGATTATTTGGTGCTTCGATTTCGTGGACAGCACCATAAGTGTTTTCGAGTCTCTCAGTGCTTGTGACAATGATAGTGCTATCTGCATCTATGTTTCGGTTAATTTCCGAGAAGGAATTCAAATAGTTTTCCATGTAATCTTCGGAAAGTTCTGAAATGTTGATTAGCTCATTTGGGTCCTCGGTTTTTCTACCGAAGAAAAATAAATTGCAGGCAAAAAACGCTGCTATTATTAATACAAGAATTGTGAGTATAGCTGGTCTTTGATATCTTTTCATTTTTATTTATTGTGTTTATATTAGCCAGCTGACTCTTTACTCTAATCGCTATTATACATAAAAATTGAATTAGCGCAAGAGTTTTCAATAATTTTGTGAATAAAAACATAAGAATTTTGACGCGGGTGTTTTTGATTTGTTATAATAAAGGTAGAGGTAAAAAGAGATGGGAATTAAGATTAAAGAGAAGTTAGGAAAAGTAAAAGAATTTCTTAAGGAAAAGAAAATGGAAGTTGCGGTTGCGGTACTTCTTGGCGTGACGACGCTTCTTGTGGCATGGGCTGGTTGGATTGGGTCACTGTACAGTGGGATCCAGGCGATAAATTTTACTAAGAGTAATAATTTGGCGGCCGAAGCAAATGCTGAGTATAGTGTAGCGACGCAGGTGTATATATCGGACTTGTTTACTTGGAATACGATTTTGGATTTGCAAATTGATATGGAAGTTGCTAAGGAAAAAGGTGACCTGGAGGAGGCGAAGGTAATTGAAACTAAGATTGATAAAATTAAACATAATGGTTGCTCGTCGAAACTTTTGGAGGCTATTGATAATGGCGGAGGGAAGGCTGGGGCTTCTCCGTTTGAGAATGAAGAATTTGCGAGCAGCTATTTTGCGAGAGCTAAAGAGTTGTCAGAAGAATCACAGCGGACTATGGAGGAAGGGAAGCAAGACAACCTGCGTGGCGATTCGTATAGATTGGTTTCGGTGTTTTATTCGCTCGTATTGTTCCTTCTTGGTATCGTGGGGGTGATTAAAGATTATCATAGTCGCAAGATGATACTTATCTTTTCGGTGTGTATTTTGGTTTTTGCAATAATATATATGCTGACGCTACCGATGCCGACAGGATTTGATATTTCGAGTTTCTTTAGCGCTAAATAGGAAAAACGAGCCCGGAGGCTCGTTTTTTTAGGTGTCATATACACCTCTGCAGATTCTTCCGACTACGCGTTGAGCATAAGTTAAGAATTCCGGTGAAGGGTCTTTTGACTCAGATGAAATTTCTTTGGAAATATCAAATTCTTGCTCGCCATACAATATGGCAAATTTATGGATAGCGCTAGTGTATGAATACACAATAACATCTCGTTTGCGCAATTCCATTTTGATGACTATGTACAGCATTTTTATGATAGGCCTTTTGCTGTTTTTGGTGTCTTCCCAAAACAGTCGCCTTAGCTTATGAAGATATGTAGGCATCATTGTTTTATCATCTTCTTTGATGTTCTTGAATTTGATATCTGGGACTATCATGTTTCCGTGTACGTAGTTTGGGTAAGTTATGGTTGTTCTTAGCTGCCAAATTGCTACTCTGGTCTTGTCGTCTAGTAAATTGTGCTCGAATTCATATTGAGTGAGCAGCATTAGAGCTATGCGGATTTCATAACTGTTGCCAACTTTGTGGATTAACTTGTTTTTGGCTACATCGAAACCTTTTGTCACGATCAAAACGTCAATGTCTGACCAACCATCAATACATAAATCTAGGGCACAGCTACTAGTTATCGCAAACAACAATAAATCGTCTCCGAATATAGCCTGTGCTTCTGACAAGTAGTTTTTAGCAATAGTTCGATACTTATCTGGTATTAGGTAGTTGGAAAAATCCTTTATTTTTAAATTGCTTGTGAACACGACATGTCACCACCTTTCAATGTACGATTTCATTAAATTATATAATAAAACTGTGATTTTTACAAGTGTGTTATTTCGATAATGACGGCGTTATGATCTGATAAATTGTCTTTAGTTTTTAGTGATTTTAATTTGAGCTGTTTTGGAACTAAAACATGGTCATATGCTACTCCATCTGCCGGGAAGGATATATAATTGTATGTTTCAGAGGCTTCGCTGTAGTCGCTTTGCCACATTGTGCGGTGCTTTATTATTTGTTCGCTTGTCATATTGAAATCACCGATGATGATGCGATCGTGTTTGGTTTTGTCTAGAGTTTCTTTTAATTGTAAGTAAGCATTGTTATTGGCGGCGAAATGTATATTGGATATTTTGATATTGTCAAAGTCTATGCTTTGTATGATGCGTGGATGTGGGTCGCGACGACCTCGTTCGTCGTTTGGGACTTTATGTAAATGAGTGACAACTCGTTTGGTTAGTGTAAGATTTGACATGATGGCTTCGCCATCGGTAAAGATTGCGTTTTTGTCCTTGGCGTACATTTTTCTCATGCTAGTCGCGCGTTTTGTTGGTGCTATGTTTGAGATTTTGCATCTACGGCTGAGCTCAGACCAGACATTTTTGTAGGGCGTATTCATTAATTGATTGATGTCGTCGGCGAGGCTTTGTGTATCAGAGAAGGATACTTCCTGAAAACAGACAATATCAGCATGCTCTTGGTCTAGGAATTTGGCAATTCTTTCGATGCGAGCGTTGTAGTCTTCACCGAGATCGTCTTTTCTGGCTAGATTTAGCGTAATGATTTTCATGTATCGTCTCCTATTAATTCAGTTAGTTCTTTGTTTGTTATTATTCTTACACCTTTTTCTTCAAAATGGATTATTCTTTTGGCTACAGTTTTAGCTTCTTGGAGGTTATGTGTTATAAGAAGTACTGCTGTTCCGTATTCGCGACATAACTTTTTTATAATGTCGTATGCTTTTTCTCTTGATTCTCGATCTACTGCGCCGAACGGTTCATCCAGGAGTAAGATTTTCGGCTCCATTATTAACGCTCGCGCAATTGCTACGCGTTGTTTCATGCCGCCAGAGAGTTCGCGCGGAAAGAAAGATGCAAATTCTGCCAAATCCATTTTTTCAAGTAATTCTTTGGCATGTTTTGTGGCGACTGTTTTGGAATGCTTTCTCGTCGCGATGGCTGGATAGGCGACATTGTTAATTACGTTTTTCCATGGTAATAGCTGGTTGTAGTCTTGTTGAATAAAAATAATATCAGGTGTTGGGTTTTTTTGCGTCTGTTTATTGAATAGAACTTCGCCGCTATCTGGGATTTCTAGATTGGCTAGAATTCTTAGTAGAGTTGTTTTTCCGCAGCCGGACTTGCCTACAATAGCCATTACTTCGCTTTCGTGTAGACTAAATGAAATATTTTTTAAAATCTGCCGTTTGTCAAAGCTTTTGTAGATGCTGACTGCTTCAAAGACTGTTTTATTCATGGAGTGTCCCCCATTTTCTCATTTTCTTTTCAATATTACTAAAGATAGCTAGATCTACCAATAATCCTATTGTTGCAATAATGATGATCCCTGCAAAAACTTTTGGCATATCACCATTATACCTATTAATATTGATATAGTAGCCTAAACCGCCGGCTGCGCCTATTGCACCAAAAGCTACTTCTGCGCCGATTAGTGAGCGCCAGGCTCTACCCCATACTACTTTAAGTCCGGCTGTTATGTTGGGCAATAGTGCCGGGATATAGATGTCCTTTATTCGGCTTTTTAAATCTAAATTAATATTATCTGCAAATTCTTGATAGATCTTTGGCAACGAATTGATACCATCTAGGATGTAGATTGTGAATGTCCAAACCACGCTGTGAGTGACTAGTGCAACTATCGCAGAATCACCAATACCAAACCACATGATAATGAGCGGCAGAAGGGCCATGCTTGGAATGGAGTTCATCATCGTGGCGATTGTTTTGTAAAATTGTTTAAAACTCTGAAATTTTATACAGGCCAGAATAATAACAAGCGACACAATTAAGTCAACGATTAGACTCAGAACGAGAATTAAAAGTGAACGCATTATGTTGGAAAACAATGTTCCGGCGAATATTTCATAAAACAAAGTTGCTATAATTGTCGATGGGCTGGGTAGGATAAATTTTGGCACCCAGCCCAGCCTAGATGCACATTCCCAGAACGCTATTATGACCAGGAATGGTGCGAGACGTTTTAGGATTCTTACAAATCTATTACTCTGCTTTCTTTGGGATACTTTCATAGTAAGGTATTTCTGAGAATTTCTTTGGCGCTCTGTCTAATTCACCATTTTCGTAAAGCATTTCGGCAATTTCGTCGTAACCATATATTTCAACAATTGGCGCAAAATCCAAGAATTCTTGTTCGATGATTTCTGCATCAACTTCAAATAATGGTGCCAATTGTTCTGCTACTGCTTTTGGATCATTGTTGATTGTTTCAATCGCTTCAGCGTATGCTTTCATTACTGGTTCGAGCAAATCTGGATTTTGGTCGAAATAACTTACGCTACCGAGGAGCCAATATGTTGCACCGATTTTTGCAGTTTCTTCGGTTAGGCTATGAATCATCTTGAGCTCTGGACGTGCTTGTAATGCTTTTGAGGCCATTACTCTAGTCATTACGGCGGCATCAACTTGATCTTGAGTAATTAAATCGATTAATTGCTGTTCGTTTAAAGATAATAGTTGGTCGTCTGTAAGATTGATTTGGTAGTTCTCGGCTAAATCTTTCTTGAGTGTTAGGCCGGCTCCGGTCCCTTGATATGCAATTTTTTTGTCTGCTAAATCTGCTGCGGAATTAATACTGCTATTTGCCGTATAAACGCCACGGTATGATGCTGGACCGTTGGCTAGAATTCTGAGTGGATAATCGTTTTCGAGTGAGGTTATTACTTTAAGGTTTTCAACGACTCCGATTTGTGCTCGATCTGTGGCGATTGCATCGCGCCTGTCGCTACCGCTGTCCATCATTGTCCATTCAACGGTTACGTTGTCTGGCAGGTACTTTTCCAATAAATGGTTTTCTTTGACCAATGAAATAACCGAACAAGCTTGTGAATATTCGTAGATTGCAGTTAGTTTACGTTTGCTGTTGTTTTTATTGATTATAAAAAAAGCGCCAACGGCGATAATTGCTAAAACCAATAGAACTGCGATGAACGGTTTGAGCAGGTTTGTTTTTTTGGTGGATTGTTCTGACATGCTACTCCTCCTTAATAATTATTCTGGTACACCGGGAGGGACTCGAACCCACGACCCTCTGTTCCGAAGACAGATGCTCTAATCCACTGAGCTACCGGTGCACTTTTTATATTATAACACTTTGTGGGGTTGGTTAAAACCGTAAGCGATTTGTGGTGGTTGTATTATTTTGCTGCGTGTGATAAATGGCTGGTATGAAAAAGTTTGGGGTTTTATTTCGCAGTGTGCACCAGTCTTATATGGTGGTGGCTTTTTCCGTGGGTGTAATTGTCGGCGCTATCATTGGGATAGTTTTTCGGGTTAATTATTTTGCGTCGCCGGTGTGGATTGGTGTGGTAGTGGTGCTTCTGGTGCTGGTATATTTGAGGCCAAAGTTGATGCTCGTGGTGGTGGCTTTTATTGCTGGGATGATTCTGGTGTTTTTTAGGATTGCGGGGGAGCTAATGGGCGAGAATTATATGAGAGGGCTTGTCGACAAAGATGTGGTGGTCATGGGCGTGGTGGACGGTGATCCGGAAACGGATGAAACGGTGACGAAATGCAAACTCAGGGAATTAAGAATTGGAGAAGTGGAGCTCAAGGGAAATTTGTATGTGTCGCTAAACAAAAATGAAGAGTTGGGGCGAGGCGATAGAGTGGAGCTTGCGGGAAAAATGTCTAGTGGGTTTGGTGTGTATGCTGGGTATATGTATCGGCCGAAGCTTACTAAATGGGAGAGGCCGGAGCCGGGGGATTTGGTGCTTAAGGTTCGGAATTGGTTTGCGGAGAGGATACGAGAACTTTTGCCGGAATCGGAAGCTTCGCTTGGGCTGTCGTATCTACTTGGTATGAGGACGGGGCTTTCTGATGAATTAAATGAGAATTTAAGGACGGTGGGGCTTGTACATATTGTGGTGGCGAGCGGGGCGCATCTGGCGATTTTGGTGGGGGTGGCGAGGAAGATTTTTGGGAAATTATCGAGATTTGTCGGCCTTTTGTTTTCGGTGCTATTTGTGGCGTTTTTTATGTGTATGGTGGGGTGGACTCCTTCGATCCTCAGGGCTGGGGTGATGACGAGCCTCGCGCTTGTGACTTGGTATTTTGGTAGAAAAATGGCGCCGTGGCGACTGATTATAATTACGATGGCTTTTACACTCGTGATCGAACCAATGTATTTAACGAATTTGTCGTGGTTACTTTCGTTTGCGAGTTATGCGGGAATAATGATGTTAGGGCCGAGAATGCGGAAGTTATTTTATGGTCTAAAGAAGCCGGGATTTGTTGGCGAAATGGTGATCGTAACCGCTTCTGCTACTTTGATGACGTTGCCGCTGACTTTGTATTATTATGGTGCGGTGTCTTTGATATCGGTGGTGGCGAATTTGTTGATATTGCCGACTTTGCCGTATGCGATGGGGCTAGTTTTTATGACGGGAGTGGTGGCCGGTATCCCTGGCGTAGAGGTGGTGGTGTCGTGGTGCGCTAAAATGCTGCTTGATTTTCATATCGCGGTAGTGAATTGGTTTGGCGGGATGAGGCAGTTTTTGGTGGAGATTCCGACTTACAAATGGCAGGTGTTTTTGATTTATGTTGTGATCCTAATGGTGCCTTTGATTGGACTAATTAAGAGAAAGGTGGTAAAATTAAGGGAAGTTGATTATAAATTTTGATGGGAGAAAAATATGTCTGGACATAGTAAATGGGCAACGACTAAAAGGCAAAAAGCGGTCGTAGACGCGAAACGCGGTGCGCTTTTTACTAAAATTGGGAATCAGATTGCGATTGCGGCACGTCAGGGAACTGATCCGGCAATGAACCCGAGTCTTGCAATGGTCCTTGAAAAGGCACGTCTTGCAAACATGCCGAAGGCAAATATTGAACGTGCGATTGCGAGGGTGGCAGATAAGTCGGCAGCGGCTTTGATTGAAGAAGTTTATGAAGCTTATGGGCCTGGTGGCGTAGGAATCGTGATCGAAGTTGCTACAGATAATAAGAATAGGACTTTGCCGGAAGTAAGACATACTTTGGATAAAAATGGCGGACGCATGGCTGAGTCTGGGAGCGTGATGTTTCAGTTTAAGCGTAAAGGTGTGATTGAAGTTTCTGAAAAAGGTGATGACGCGATGATGGTCGCGCTTGATGCGGGCGCTGAGGACGTAGTAGATGAAGATGAGGGAACTGTGATTTATACAGACGCTTCGGATTTGATGAAGGTAAGGCAGGCCGTGGTTGATGGTGGTCTTACAGTGACATCGGCAGAACTCCAATACGTGCCGACTTCGTATGTGCCAGTCGAAGGCGAGAGTGCGGAGAAATTGGAAAAGTTACTTAGCGCAGTTGATGATCTTGATGATGTAACTAACGTATACACGAATGCCGAGTAAATTTAGATATGGCAAAAAATAATCCCGCGAGAGCGGGTTTATTTTTTAGAGACCATTCTTAAGGCGCGGATGTTTGCGCTTATCGCTGTGTTTGTGATTATTATTGCGATTCTGTTTAGAAATCGGTCGTAATTTGATTTTTCTTGCCATAGAGGTATTATACCACATTTTCGAAAAATATGTTATAATAGGCGATGGAAAGGTGGCCGAGTGGTTGAAGGCACTGGTCTTGAAAACCAGAGACGGAAACGTCCGCAGGTTCGAATCCTGTCCTTTCCGCCAGGAAGATTTGAAAAATGGCCTTTAGGTCATTTTTTAAATCTTCTTCGTCAGAAGAACACAGGATGCGAGCCCAAGGTTCGCATCCCGCGCTTTAGCGCGGGATTCTTCATCCTGTCCTTTTTTAATTTTTTTATTTGATTTATTATTAATTATGCTAAAATGGTAGTAAAGAAGGTCAATTTTAATTTGGTGGGTAAGGAGGTGCCCATAGAATGAAAAATAAAAAGTGTAAATATATATTTGTTACTGGTGGTGTGTTGTCGGGCGTTGGTAAGGGAATTACGGCGGCGTCGATCGGTGCGATTTTAAAATCAAAGGGTTATAAAGTTACAATGCAAAAATGTGATCCATACCTTAACGTGGATGCGGGTCTTCTTAATCCAGTAGAACATGGTGAATGCTATGTGACGCATGATGGTGTAGAGACAGATCTTGATCTTGGTCATTATGAGAGATTTTTGGATTTTGAGACGAGCAAGTATTCGATTACGCTTTCGGGCTCGATTTATAAGGAATTAATCGAACGCGAGCGCGCTGGTGGTTTTCATGGTAAGACGGTGCAGCTGGTGCCGCATTTCACGGGACTTGTTTGCGAGAAAATTGAAAAAGCTTCGGCGGATTCCGATATCCATATTGTGGAAATTGGTGGGACGATTGGTGATTATGAGGGGCTTCCTTTCGTGGAGGCGATTCGTTTGTTTGCAAATAAAGTTGGGCGAAGAAATTGTCTTTATGTCAGTGTGGTGTACGTGCCATTTATTCACACTTCAAATGAGCTAAAGACTAAGCCGGCACAGAATGCTTTGAAGGATCTGCGTGGGTTTGGGATCATTCCGGATGTGGTGTGTGTCAGGACGGAGAATCCGGCGCCAAGAGCAATTTGTGAAAAGATCGCGGCTTTTTCGGGGATTTCGTCGGATGCCGTGGTGAATTTGCCGGACATTAATAGCGTATATGATGTGCCGTTTAATGTGCTAAAGTCTGGGGTGCTTGAAATTTTGAATGATTTTGTGGGCAATGATAAAGAGCCTGATATGAAGAGATGGAAAGAATTTTCGCGCAGACGTGCCAAGGAATGCACGAAGACGGTGAAAGTTGGCTTGGTGGCAAAATATGTTGGAAATGATGATACTTATATGTGCGTGACCGAGGCGCTTAAGGCGGCTTCGGCGTGGAATGGAGTGAACTTGGATCTTAGATGGATTAATGCGGAGGAACTTGAGGATAAGTCGCAGCCGAATTCGGAAGCCAAGAAGCTTTTGAAAGAATGTGACGGGATCGTAGTGCCGGGCGGCTTCGGTGCGAGGGGTGTAGAAGGAAAAATTAAAGCGGCTGAGTATGCTTTAAGCCACAACGTCCCCTATCTTGGGCTTTGCCTTGGGATGCAGGTAGCTTGTATTGCAGCAGCCAGAAAAGGTGGCGTGAAGGGGGCAAATTCAGAAGAGTTTGGCGCAAGTGAAGATGATAAGAATAATGTGATTTATATTATGGAGGGGCAAAAAGGTAAAGAATCTACTGGTGGGACGATGCGTCTTGGTGATTATACGGCAGTACTTGCGCCAAAATCGAAGGTTGCGAAGTGTTATAAGAAGGCGATGGATAAAGGTGAATATGCATATGGGACAGAAATCTTGGACGATGGTAACGTGGAAGTTATTGAAAGACACCGTCACCGTTATGAAGTGAATCAAAAGTTTTTGCCAGAAATTGAGAAGGGCGGGCTTCAGGTGGTTGGGACTTCGCCAAATGGAAAGTTGGTGGAATTTATCGAAGCGCCGGGTTGTAAATTCTTTGCGGCAACGCAGGCTCATCCGGAGTTTAAATCCAGGCCGCTTAATCCGCATCCGCTTTTCATGGAATTCATTAAGAGCATGAAATAATTAGTTTTGCGTATTTACTGCGTTTAAGAAACATAATGTTTATGGTATAATTTAGCCATGGACGAAAGCGAAGTTCAGCAGAAGCGTCGCGAAAATGAAGAACAAGCGACGATGGGTAGGGCGCGGATACTTGGCCTACCTTATCTTGATACACGAAGATTTGAAAATGAGATCCCGTTGGTCCCCGATTTGTTGACCGTTGAGGAAATGCACAAGAATTATATGATCCCTTTGCAAAAAGGTGGTGGTGAGGAGCACTATCAGTTTATGGTGACGAGCCAGACGCCGAGAACAGTGCTTGAGCAAATGACTAGGACTTACAACGACGAAGGTGAGAGGGTGGACTTTTTCTTGATTTCGGGATCGGCTTATAAAGTGTTTATGCTGAGATATGATCCACCTAGAGTAGTGCATTATGACGATATTAAAATTGCGGGTGAGGGTGATTCGGAAACGATTGCGAGCGTGTCACAGACTTTGGCGCAAGTATCGACAGAAAAAGTATTCGATTTTCTGATTGATCAGGCGGACAAGTTGGGGGCGAGCGATATTCATATTGAAAATATGCGCACTGAGATTCGGATCCGTATGAGAGTGGACGGTTTACTCCATCCAGTGGCGAATATCGATAAGGACAAATACCGGATTTTTATGGGGGAATTGTCGTCGCGGGCAAATGTGTCTGCGGCTTCCAATAAGCCTCAATCTGGACATATGCAAAAAGAAATCCACCGAGATGGCGCTACGCACATGTTAAATATTCGTGTGGAAACGATTCCGACGATGTACGGACAGGATGCTGTGCTGAGGTTGTTTAATTTTGACGAATCTTTGCTGAATCTGGACCTTCTTGGGCTTTCTGATGAAGAGCGTGGTGAGATTAATGAGGTGATTTCGCATCCGCGTGGTTTGGTCCTGATGGTTGGTCCGACTGGTTCGGGTAAATCTACGACTTTGTACTCGATGATCAATGCTCTTAATACTTCGGACCGCAAGATTATTACGCTTGAGGATCCGATCGAATACGGGATTACGGGTATTTCGCAAATTCCGATCAATACGACTGATGGTGGGTCATTTGCAGAGGGACTCCGATCGGTACTTCGTTTGGATCCGGACGTGGTGATGGTGGGCGAGATTCGTGATGCGGATACGGCAAAAACGGCGATCCAGGCTTCGATTACGGGGCATTTGGTGTTGTCATCTTTTCATGCGAATTCAACCAGCGCGGCGTTTTCGAGAATGATTGATCTTATTGGTGTGAATCCGATTTTTTCATCATCTATTCGTTTGATTATGGCACAGAGATTAGTGAGAAAATTAGCCGATTCAAAGAAAGCGAGACCAGCGACCGAGGCGGAAGCAAAGTATATTCGTGAGGTGCTCGAGGGCGTGCCGCAGGAGAAGCTGGGTGGAGCGAATTTGGAGAATATTACACTTTATGATCCGGTGAAGACTGAGGAAGATCCATTTGGTTATCAAGGCCGAACGATGATTATGGAGCAGTTGATTGTGTCGGACGACATTCAGGCGTACATCCGTGGCGATGTGGCTGATATCAATACTGATGCGATTGAAGAGACAGCGAGGAAAAATGGAATGTTGACTCTGGAACAGAAAGGGGTGCTAGCGGTACTTCGTGGCGATACGACGCTCGAAGAGATCTCTAGAGTAATATAGTGTGATATAATTGCTATTATGAGTGAAAAAATTGTTTCTGACTATAACGGATATGACTACAAAAAAATCTTCTGGGAAGATGCTGACCGTGAGTATGAAGACCAGGCAGACCGCATGGCGATACGGAAATTATTACCGAAGCGAATGGAGAAATTCGCGGATATTGGCGGTGGATACGGAAGGCTCGCCAATGAGTATCTTAAAAGAGCACGGAAAGTTGTTATTTTTGATTATTCTAAGTCCGAGTTGAAACAGGCGAAAGAAATCTATGGTGACAAAATTGATACTAAGGCGGGGGATATCTACAAGTTGCCGTTTAAGGATGGTGAGTTGGATGGTCTAATGATGGTGAGAGTGACTCATCATTTGAAGCATTTGGATAAGGCGGTGGCGGAACTCTATAGGGTGCTGAAGCCAGGTGGAGTCGCAGTTATTGAGGTCGCTAACAAGCGGACTTTGCCGAAGATAGTTCGTTTTATTACTAGAAGGAGTAAAGTCAACCCATTTGATAAAAAAGTGGCCAATTATAAAGAGATTTCGAAGGACGGCTTTTACAATTATCACCCGAAATATGTGGAAGAGATTTTTGATAAGGTTGGTTTTAAGCGCGAGAGAGTGTTGTCGGTATCTAACTTTAGAAGCAAGGGTCTAAAGAAGGTGTTTGGAACAAAGAATTTGGTGAAAATGGAAAATAAGGCGCAGAAGTTGCTTGCGCCGATTAGATTTGCGCCTTCAATCTACTACAAGTTGAGAAAACCAGAGAAATAGTGTATAATATCAATGTTGGGGTCGTAGGCTAAAGCCTTCGTCTCCCTGCACTCGTTTAATAATTAAAACAAGTTTTAATTATTAAACTCGTTTGGGGTCGTCGACCAAAGGTCGTCGCCTCCCTGCGTTCGTTAATAAAACAAAACAAGTTTTGTTTTATTAACTCACTTGGGGTCGTCGTTCAACGGATAGGACATATCCCCTCTAAGGATACAATGATGGTTCGATTCCATCCGGCCCTACCATTTTTTAGGTTGGTATATATGTGCGGTTAATCTCGTTGGGGGTTTAGTAAGTATTCGCACCCGTAGTTCAACGGATAGAACATTGGTTTCCGGAACCAACAATATCGGTTCGATTCCGGTCGGGTGTACCACTGATAGGGTGTACCAAATCTAAAAGATATGCTATAATATCAGCACGGTACCGTAGCTCAGCTGGTTAGAGCGTGGGACTCATAAGCCCAAGGTCGGTGGTTCGACCCCACCCGGTACCACCATTCAGATGGCTCCAGTGAGTCACTTTTTGTTGGGAACCACCGAACCTCCGGTGCGTGGTTCGACCCCACCCGGTACCACCATTCAGATGGCTCCAGTGAGTCACTTTTTGTTGGGAACCACCGAACCTCCGGTGCGGGGTTCGACCCCACCCGGTACCACCATTCAGATGGCTCCAGTGAGTCACTTTTTGTTGGGAACCACCGAACCTCCGGTGCGGGGTTCGACCCCACCCGGT
>JAFZSN010000002.1 GCA_017619315.1 Candidatus Saccharimonadota bacterium | reverse complement strand
ATACCTACAAGAGAGAATCTAGAAGAAACCCAGCATAGAACAGAACAATATATTGACTTTTATAACAATAAGAGGTTACACTTAGGTATACAGTTTATGACTCCACTTGCAAAGTGTAGCCAAGGTCTTGAGTTGAATTAGTGCCAAAACAACCTGAAAAATGCATCCCACCCCCGCGAATAAAACCAGATCTATGTTATAATCTAGCAAATGACAAATACGACGCCAATTAACCAGGAAAACCCAGAGGACCAGATCATTTTGGTCGATAAACCGGCTGGTATTTCCAGTTTTGGTGTTGTTGCTAGGGTCCGTGCAAAACTCCGCGACGAATTCGGCCACAAAATCAAAGTCGGCCACACCGGTACACTAGACCCCTTCGCCACCGGATTACTAATTCTACTATCCGGTAAAATGACAAAAAAGTCCAACGAATTTCTAAAGCTCGACAAAACCTACGAAGCCACCTTGAAGCTCGGCTACACCTCCACCACCGGCGACCCTGAGGGCGAAATCAAGGCGTATTCAAATAAAAAACCAGAACTAGAAGAAATCGAATCAGTTCTTCAGAGCTTTGCCGGCGTTATCACCCAAACACCACCAAAGTTTTCCGCCATCAAAATCAACGGCCAACGTGCTTACAAACTCGCCAGAAAAAACCAAGACTTCGAAATCCCTTCAAGACAAGTCACAATCTACTCAATCGATATCCTAGATTATCACTACCCCGAACTTATAATCAGATGTCACGTTTCCTCCGGCACTTACATCCGTACCCTCGCCGAAGACATTGGTGAAACCCTCGACACCGGCGCATACCTCACCGCCCTTCGCCGCACCAAAATCGACAAATACAGCGTCAAAAACGCGATTACTCTAGAATAACTGTGTTATAATAAACTTATGCTAGTTACATCTTCCCGTTTTATCGGCACTGCGGTTTATAGTCTCCAAACCGGAGCTCCGATCGGCACTATCTCCGAACCAATTGTTGATCCAGATAAACTCAAAATCGTCGCATTCAAGCTCACTGGGCCACTAATCAGATCTGCAAACATTCTTGACATCAACTCAATCCGTGAATACTCTGACATTGGGCTCATTGTTGATAGCATCGAAGAATTAGCTGCCCCCGAAGATATTGTTAAAATCGAAAAAATACTCTCCCTTAATTTCCAACCAATCGGGCTCAAGGTCGAAACCAAAAAAGGATCCAAGCTCGGCAAAGTCCAAGACTATACCTTCATGTCGGATGATTTCATTATTCAACAAATTATCGTCAGACGCCCCGTCGTCAAAGCTTTTATGGATCCCGAACTCACCATTCACCGACGCGAAATAGCCGAAATCACCGACTACAAAATCATCGTCAAAGACGAGGAAAAAACTATCAAAGCTCGCTCTGCAAACGAAGACTTCATTCCAAACTTCGTCAATCCTTTCCGTACCAAAGAACCAGATTACGCTCCCGCCGACGCTAAAGAAGCCGGAGAATAATCAATCACCAGCCCTAACCACAAGCTAGCTCGCACTAGCTTCTTTTTTTACCATTTCCTTAGCTAGGTCATATGAAAACCCTTGCCTACAAAGATATCCAATCAACTTCTCATCATCATACTTAGACCGTTTTTTAAGAATTATCTTCTTGATTTCCTCTTCATCATCCCTTATATCAACTACTTCATCAATGATTTCCCGAGAGACACCTTTTTCTACTAGCTCCATTTTAAGTCGCTTCTTCGAAACCCCCTTCTTCACGAACCGATTCTCTACATACCATTCTGCAAACTTTTTATCATCCACATACCCACGCTCCACAATTCGCTCTAGAATCATACCGCTAAAATCAATCGTATCAGTTCGCTCCCGTTTACGTTCCCGACCACCATCTTTCATCTGCCACTCTTTTTTCCGCTCTTCCATCTCTTTCTTGTACTTACTACGTTTCAGATAATCTTTGAGCTCCCTCACTGACCGCGGCCGCACCAACACCCATTCTAATGCTCTTTGGTATGCCTTGCCGAATTCCGATGCCCGCTTTAACTCCTCCAATTCCTCACTCGATAGTTTCCTGCCCACTTTCACTTTAAGATCCACCACTTGTGCCACATCCAACGAAAAAGCAAACGCCCCATCAATAAACACATTTACCCTATTAGGATTTTTCACTTCCTGTTTCAAATCAGTAATCGTCGATACCCCAAGGATCTCCATCAAATAAGCCCCTGTAGTTTTAGCCAATCGTCTAGATTAATAAAAGTTATATCATCCTTCCGAAGCGGTGTCTTCGCATGTTTTTTCCTAAACTCTTCTGTCTCTTTATATGGCACCCACTTAACTTCCGAGACTTCTTTATCGTTAAATGAAAAATCATCTTCTCTACCGGTCCAGTCCGCCATAAAGATCCACGCAAACCTATTCTTATTAAACGGTTTCGTAAAGGCAAACTTTAGATCTTTTTTATCGATCACCGCACCAATTTCCTCACGCGCTTCACGAATCGCTCCTTCTACTACCGTCTCTCCCAAATTAATATGGCCACCTGCTGATATATCGTAATACCCCGGATAACGATCCACACCATCAGCTCGCTTCTGCCACAAAAGTTCTAACCCGCCATCATTAATCCGATACAAAAACACCACTGCAATCCCCACAATCGCATCCGCACCAGTTACCTCCGGATTATCTAAAGCCGAATTCCACCCCGCGTCAACAATCGGCTCCCCATTCGAAGCATAGATTTGCCACAGCTCGTCTTTATGCATCCGCCGCAGCTTTCTCTCGTACCTTCGCCTCAATCTCTGCCATTAGTTCTGGTTTTTCACGGAATAATTTCTTCACGGCTTCACGCCCCTGGCCCAAAGTCTCACCATTATACTTGATAAATGCACCTGCCTTAT
The DNA here is from genome assembly GCA_017619315.1 of Candidatus Saccharimonadota bacterium. Lineage (GTDB taxonomy): Bacteria > Patescibacteriota > Saccharimonadia > Saccharimonadales > Saccharimonadaceae > Nanosyncoccus. Next base: position 37,164 of record JAFZSN010000002.1, on the reverse strand, counting down.
CAAGAACACCATATTGAACACCAAGATCAAGTACATCACCCGACTTCGAGATCCCCTCATTATACATAATGTCAAATTCCGCAGTCCTAAACGGCGCCGCAATCTTATTCTTCACTACTTTGACCTTAGTTCTGTTGCCAGAAATATTATCGCCTTCTTTAATCTGGCCAATTCTTCTAATATCCACTCTCACCGACGCGTAAAACTTCAAAGCATTACCACCAGTCGTCGTCTCCGGATTGCCAAACATCACACCGATCTTCATTCTAATCTGATTGATAAATACAACGGTAGCACGTGATTTCGAAATAATACCAGTAAGCTTCCTCATGGCTTGGGACATCAGTCTCGCCTGAAGACCCATCTGGGAATCACCCATATCGCCGTCAATTTCAGCCTGTGGCACCAAAGCCGCCACTGAGTCCACCACGATCAAATCCACCGCGTTAGATCTCACCAAAGTTTCACAAATCTCGAGCGCTTGCTCGCCATTGTCAGGCTGAGAGATCAACAAATTCGCTGTATCTACGCCAATTTTCTTTGCATATGCAGGATCCAAAGCATGCTCAGCATCAATAAAAGCCGCCTGCCCACCTTGCTTCTGTATCTCGGCAATTGCATGGAGCGCCAAAGTTGTCTTACCAGATGATTCTGGCCCATAAATCTCAATAATCCTACCCTTAGGCCAACCACCCCCCAACGCCAAATCAAGCGACAATGCGCCCGACGGCAATAGCTCCACATCCATCTTTGGAGTCTCACCAAGCTTCATAATCGAGCCGTCACCGAACTGCTTCGTAATCTGCGCAATCGCGAGTTTCAGGGCCTCACTCTTGCCGTCGTTGCCAGCTTCCGCCTTAGTATTCTTTTTTTCCACCGCATCCTTTTTTGCCATAATATTACCTTTCTTTGCTTTTATTATAATACATTGTTATAATAGAAAGTAGAGTTGACTTTTACACATGTGTATAGTAGAATCAATTTAAGGTTTTAGGATTTCTTCTCGATTTTAGGTCGAGAAGATTTCTTTTTTAGTTTGATAATGATATATTCAAGATCAAGCTCTTCCATAACCTCTCCTTTCTCCTTACTACGTTTATTAAACTTCACCAACCCTACTTTCTGCAACCCTCTATATCACATAGCAAAAATACTTTCAACCAATTTATAATCCTTATGCAAAAACAACCGAAATCCGATATGGTACAATAATAATATGAGAGTAAATGAAAACATCTTAATTTCGAGCCTCACCACTATGCGACTTGGTGGCCCAGCTCGCTACGTTATCGAAATTGAAAAGCCCGAAGAAATCCCCGACGCCTACGGCTTCGCCGAAACATATAACCTTCCAACTTTTGTCCTTGGCGGTGGTGCCAACACTATTGGCCACGACGAAGGCTTTAATGGCGTAATCATCATCAACCGCATCCGCGGTATCGCTGAGAGCACCGAAGACGGCGTCACGACTCTCAAGATTTTCGGTGGAGAACTATGGGACAACGCTGTTGAATACGCTGCATCGAAAGGCCTCACTGGCATCGAAGGCCTCAGCAAAATCCCAGGCCTCGCTAGCGCCGCCCCAGTTCAAAACATCGGCGCCTACGGCCAAGAGGTCGCCGACACTCTTTCCGAAATCGACGTCTACGATTCCGCCACCCGCACGTTTAGGACCTTAACCCACGACCAGCTAAACTTCAGCTATCGCCGCAGCATCCTAAATACCACCGAAAAGAACCGCTATTTTGTCATTTCTATCACTCTTAAATTGAAACAAGGCGAAATGCCTCGTCCATTTTATAATTCTCTTGAAAGATACATCGCAGAAAACAAAATCACCGATTTTTCACCTCAAAGTATCCGCAATATTGTCAGCCAAATCCGCGCTGACAAACTCCCAGATCCATTAGAAAAGGCCAGCTCCGGCTCATTCTTTAAAAACATTTCCCTCACCGAAGAGGAAGCCGAAAAAGCCCGAGACAAAGGCTATCCGATCCACCAAAAGAAAGACGGCTATATTATCAATTCCGGCTGGCTCATCGAACAAGCCGGCCTCAAAGGCGAACTCCTCCACGGCATGCGCGTTAGCGACAAAGCTTCCCTTATTCTCATCAATGAATCAGCCAAATCCTACAACGACTTAGCCAAGGCTCGCGACGAAATCATTGGTAAAGTATATGATAAATTTGGCTACTGGCTCGAACAAGAACCGGTAGAAATAGAGCAATAAGGATTCACCATGAAAACTCTAAACGGCAAAGAACTATCCGGCTTCATCAAAGAACGTCAAGCCACCGTAGTCCGAGGCATGAGGAAGAAACCCTGTCTCCTCATCATCCGCGACAACGACAACCCAGTCATTGATAAATACGTTTCACTTAAAATCCGCTACGGCGAAGACATCGGCATCAATACCATCGAGTATAAAGCGACAAACGCCACCGACATCAAAGCGAAAATCGAAGAAGCAAACAATGACCCAAATATCAACGGCATCATTTTGCAACTTCCCATCACCGACAAAGAGCAAACCGACACCCTCACCAGTCAAATCCTCCCATCAAAAGACGTAGACGGCCTTGGCGAAAACGCCAAATACGACTCAGCCACCGCCACAGCCATCAACTGGCTACTCGCAGGCTACGACATCCCATTGAAAACCAGCAAAATCGCCATCGTGGGACGCGGCAAACTAGTCGGCGCACCTCTCTTCAAAATGTTCCAAAATTCAAATTATGACGTTTCCCTCTTCCACCGAGGATCTAACTTGACAGATTTAATAAACTATGATATAATAGTATCAGCTACTGGCGTCCCCGGATTAATCAAAAACAACATGGTAAAACCCGGCGCCACTCTTGTAGACGCTGGCACCGCCAGCGAAAAAGGTATCATTAAAGGCGACCTCGATCCCGAAATCTATGAGCGAAAAGATCTCACCGCCATCACTCCAAAAATCGGCGGCGTCGGCCCACTTACAATCTCCTGCCTCTTCGAACATGTCATTGAAGCATATCAATCTGCTAAATAATCACAAAGAAGCAAATTTTTCACGGAACCACGCATCCGCTGGTCCCGCCGTCATCAAAATCACCAAATAATTATCGTCGAGATACTTTCTCAGTCTTTCTTCCAACTTATCCCCTAGCTCCGCAACCTCAGCTACTTCTGCATTTGATAAATCTGCTATAAACTCTTCCGGTTTAATAACCCGAAGTTCCTCATTTTCCCGAGTCAAATACGTCGGGAGCCACAAAACTTTATCTACCCCCACGAAAGCGTCCCTATAACCATCCTTCACCTCGTGCTGCCTTGTATTTTGATGCGGCTGATATACCACAACTACCCCCTTTCGGCCCGATAATTCTGCTTCTTCTTTTGCCATTTCTACCGTAGCCGCAATTTCTTCCGGATGGTGCGCGTAATCAGAATACACCCCCGCGCTGATTCTCTCGAATCTCCTACCTACCCCAGGGAAATCATTCATTGCGCTAATCAATTTGTCGACTTTTTCAGGACTAGCCACATCTTCACCTAACATATAAAGCACCGCATTGGCTGCAAGCGCCGCATCTATCCGCCTCGCTTCACCCGCCAAATTAAAGTCACTTGCACGAGCTGCCACCACCCCTCCATCATCCCACACGATCTCTTCACCGCGACAAGCCAAAACTTTTTCACTCTGTGACTCAAACTGCGAAAAAGCCTTTTCGTAATCTTCTTTTGTTGGGTAAATATCCGGGTGATCATAAGAAACCGCCGGTATCACCGCAAGCCACGGATGGTATTTTAGGAAATTCCGATCGTATTCATCCGCCTCATAAACAAAGTACTTATCGCCTTCATGATAAGCTCCCGATGGAGCAAACCCTAAAGTCGTCCCGACAATATAAGAAATCGGAACCCCCATCTGAAGTCCTAACCACACAATCATCGAGGTCGTAGTAGTCTTGCCGTGCGTCCCCGCAACAGCCACCATTTTGAGCCCTAATTTTTCTACCAAGAACGCCGTCAAATCATCCCTTTTCGTGCATTTTACCCCAGCCTCACGCGCCATTCTAAGCTCCGCATGATCACTGGGGAGCGCCGAAGTATATGCAAACCAATCAATCCCCTCCTCTAATTTAGTCCTCAGAAACTCTCCGTCTTGATCACCAGTCGAAACGTCAATCCCGGCCTGAATAAGCTCGTCATAGATCGCACCCTTTTGAAGATCCGACCCACTAACTTCAAAACCAGCCGCTCTTGCCATCAAAGCCAAAGGCCCCATACCAGTACCAGAAATACCCGAAATATAAAGTTTCATTTTATAATCTCCCTTCCCTCTTCAGTGTATTTAATTTTAATCTTCTTATGCCCTTCAGGCAAGAAATCCTTTATCGATTCACCCCATTCTATCACAATTACGTTTTTAGAATCCGCAATTTTCTCTTCCAAATCTTCCAGCATTAATCCCGGCTCTTTTAGTCTATAAAAATCATAGTGAACCAAATTCCCGCCCCCCGGCAGCGCATAAACTTTAGAAATAGTAAAACTCGGGCTAGTGACTGGCTCCTTCACGCCCAATCCTTCGGCTAGCCCCCTTACGAAAGTCGTCTTACCAGCTCCCACATCACCGACGAGTTCCAGCACCAAGGGCCGAGAAATCTCGCGCGCGAACTCGCGTCCATAATCTATCATCTCTTGCTCAGTTTTAATCTTCATTATATAATATTATATCATGAAACTTTATTTAGACACATCCACTCCTGAGACTATTCTCCATTTAGATGACAAAGAGTATAAATATACTTTTGCAAACGACCTAGCCGAGAAATTACTCGAATTCATTCATGATAAGTTGCAAGAAAACGGCAAAACTTGGCAAGACATCACGGAAATCACTTTCATGTCTGGACCAGGTTCTTTTACCGGTCTTCGCATTGGCGCCACTGTCGTGAACACGCTCGCACACGAGCTAAATATCCCTTTGTATGACCATAACGGCAACAAACACCCCATCATCCTTCCAGACTATGGTCGCCCCGCCAATATTTCAAAACCCCGTAAATAGCTTAACGATTTTTTCTCTTAAAAAAGACCTTAACTGAAAACACTGCAAAAATCGAAAACGCAATCAACGCAGCCCCCTCAATGGTTGCTACCACTATTAACCCCTTAGCCCCACTCGGTTTAAATACTTTACTTTCACCAAGCGGAGCAACATACATAGGATCAGAAGGATCATACGCTACTTGAAGTCCGCCTTCCTTATTGGCTAATTCACTATTCACTACCGCAAGATTCATTGCTATAAATCTCACGTTAAATGTTGAATTTCTTGAATCCCTATCCGCATGAAAGATTCTAACAATTGAACTCTCACCTTTTGTCACATTCACCCCAGAATAAGCCATCGTTTCACCATTTACCGAAACATACACCTCTCCGTTTTCATGTATTTCAAAGACACCGGTCATCGGATCGTGTATTCCACCCATATCGAGTACTAATTTATCCCCCACAAATACGAACGTATCGTCGTCGGCTATCACCTCAAACGCCTCGCCTCCATTAGATAGAACCGTAAAAGGCACTGCAAAATTCATCGTAAACAAGTGGTTATGCCCATCCCTATTCACCTTGTCACCCTTTGAAAACTCAGCCTTGTCCAAAGGATAAAACTCTTCCTTGTAGAACGAAAACTCCGCCGTATCAGCATCATAATCTAACTGAATATCCCCAGTATAGCTTGCACTTTTCCCATCTACTACCGAGAACCACCTTGTGGTATCACTAAGCCCACGATTTGGTGTCAATTCACCGCTACTCACCACTGGCAACGACTGGTCGTTAAGTTCAAAATCCACCATACCCTGCTCATAAGCACTGCTCAGATAATAACATTCTGTCCACTCAAATTGACGCTGCTCCAGCAAATCCTTTTTACTGAGATCGTAGAGATTCACGCACTCGTCCTCTTTCTGATCATAAAACAACACCGGTACAGAAACAGGACGCCCCTCAGCTACTCCAGCACTTGCCAAAATCGCCGAAGGAGTTTCAGCAATCGAAACCTCGTCGATTTCCTCTACAGTGTTGGACAAACCCACAATCGAAAAAACCAACGCCAAAGAAAAAGCGCCAACTGCAATTCCACCAAGCACTTTCCCATTTACTCTCTTCTTTTTCTTCATATGATATTTAAAGTATATGCTTTATCATCCCAAAAATCAAGTACATAATCTAAGCTTTAAGCCTCAAAAACTATTCCTGCACCTCTGCGTCAGCACTCGCAGCTTCGCCCCCACCAACCACAATTCCTAAATGATCATCTTGAAGCACCTTATCGTTGAAAGGTTCTTCGTAAGCATCTATCGCCTTTTCTTCAATAGCCAAGTTTTTCAGGTATTCTTCCAAAGAATCACGTGTCACGGCTCCAGTCTTCGAGAAATCATATTCGTTCTCGTCTCCACTTTCTTCTTCCTCTTTAATCTCCGCTTCGTCAGGTAAGAATCCAGGTCTCGACCGATCGAGATAGATATCACCCGAATTGTGATAAATCGCCATGCTAATCCCCGTTGTAGAGACCGCGATCAAAATCGAAAGAACCCCCATTATGATCAAGTTTCTTGCTCCGCTACTTCGCTTTTTTTGCTTTTCTTCTTCAATCATTTTATAGTTTCGCTTTCAATTTATTAACTAACTCCTTGTGCTCCACAAGTATGCTCGACAATTTTGCTGTATCCTGCACAATCACAGCCTGTTTTTTCCTAACCTTTATTAATTCCTCATAAAACTTCTTTGGTTCACTTTTGCAGTCAACCGCAATTAGATCCTCTAGTTTTTTTTGATAAGCAATATAATCATCACTAAAAACCGATTTCGCCTTAGCATACTTGTTCTGGTTTTCAATCAAAGACGTATCGGAATTATTGCTTTCAATCAGTTTTACGTTGAGGGCAGTGATGTATTTCGTCAATATTTTCTCATAATAAGAGCCAAGATACACCCTAGCTCTGGCATCATTCTTCTGAACCGTCTTCAAGTTCGTCTTGATAGTATCGCAATTATCCGACACCAATCGTAATTTCTCTTCTGGAATCTCTGTTTCGGACTCATCGGCATAAACGCCACCCAGGAAGAATCCTCCAGCCGCAAAAACCGAAGCGATACAAATCGCAGCGACAGCTGTTACTAAAACCCCTTTTCTTTTCATACTATTATTATACATTATTTTAATAAAACTCGCTTTATTTTTATGGAGCCACTTACCTACTCAAATATCGGCCCGTCGCTCGGGAAAGGATCAAAATCACTCTCGCCAAACTCGTCATCACCAAACTCATTAAAATCTGTGAACCCATCCCCATCTCTATCATGATACCCCGACGATCCAATACCAGAGGATCCATACGGATCATACCCAAGCTCCATCAAAAACCTCGACGGCATATTGTAATTTCTAGACCCATACGAAAACCTCGACCCAGCATAAGTCAAAAACAGTTTTTTCATCGCTCGCGTCATTCCAACATAAGCGAGTCTTCGCTCTTCTTCAAGCTCCGACTCGTCTTCCATCACCCGACTGCTCGGGAACAAACCTTCTTCCATCCCCACAATGAATACCACCGGAAACTCCAATCCCTTAGCCGCATGCATCGTCATTAGCGTCACTGAATTCTTTTTAGTCGCCTCATCCGCCGAAGACATCAAACTTGCATCCGCCAAAAACTCATCGAGACTCGCATATTCTACCGCATTAGCGGCAAGTACTTCCAAGTTCCCCATTCGATCTTCCGCCGACGGCGTTCCATCATCTGTCAAAGTTTTAAAATCAAAGTATTCAACCGCGCGTTTTACCACTTCGCCCGGGTTCTCATCCGCCTCAGTTTTCCTAAGGAAATTCACTAGTCTCATTAAACCGTTCTTTGCTTTCCCGGCCTTCAATACTTCCGGCACGTCAGCATCAAGTAGCGGCTCTGTCCCTTCCACTGCGTCCATCGCCACCATCACTTTCGCAAGGCTCGCTTCGCCTACGCCAGACAACACATTCGACACCACCCTAGCAAGACTCACTTTGTCCCGCTGATTTACAACTAGTTTCAATAATGCAAGTACATCCTTTACTTCTTTTCGATCATAGAATCTCACCCCACCCACAATCTTATATGGAATATGCATATTGATAAACGCTTTTTCAAACGCATACGACTGCGCATTTGTCCGATAAAGCACCGCAAAATCACTGTAATCCGGATAATCCTTCTTCATATTTAGAATTTTGAGCGCCACATAATTCGCCTCCGCATTCTCATCCCTTAGAGACTCAATATCCACTGGCTCCCCCTCTCCGAGCTCAGTAAATAAAGTCTTCTCAGTCCTAGTTTTATTTTCATTAATAATCTTTTGCGAAGCCGCCAAAATACAACCGGTCGAACGATAGTTTTGTTCAAGTTTAATCACTTTAGCACCCGGGAAATCCCGTTCAAAGTTCAAAATATTTGTAAAATCCGCCCCTCGCCACGAATAAATAGACTGCCAATCATCCCCCACTACGCAAATATTGCGTTTTTCGTTCACCAAAAGTTTCACAATATTATATTGGATCACATTCGTATCCTGATACTCATCAATCAAAATATGCTCAAATCTATTCTGCCACTTTTTTCTAATAGCCGGGTTCTTTCGGAATAATTCTAATTCATATAACAATAAATCGTCAAAATCGAGCGCCTGCGCTTTCCGCTTCTCTTCTTCATACTTATAAAAAATCTTTGCGGTCTGCTTTTGATTTGGATAAAAAGCATTCGCCTCGTATTCGTCCGGCCCATTTCCTTTGTTCTTTTCGCTCGAAATAATCGCCTGAATTGATTTCGGCTTCAACTGTTTATTGTCGGACAATTTAAGCTCTTTCATAATTCGCCGAATCAGAGATATCTGGTCATCGGTATCATAAATCACGAAATTCTTATCAAGCCCCAAAGCATCCGCCTCTAATCTCAGGATCTTCACTGCAATACTATGGAACGTCCCCATATAGGGCATGAAAGAACGCGGCGGCTGGTCGTTCGTGCCCCATTCGGAGCCGGACACAAGTGACCACAACCGCCCCCGCATTTCTTTTGCTGCCTTATTTGTGAACGTTACCGCCAAGATATTCCCCGGCTGAACTCCGTGGCGAATTAGATTAGCAATACGATGTGTCAAAGTTTTTGTCTTACCACTTCCCGCACCAGCAAGAATTAGCACTGGCCCTTCCAAAGTCTCCACTGCCTCTATTTGCTGTTCGTTTAATCCCTCCAAAATTTCATCCATTACACCATTATAGCAAACCGGCCCCGCCCCCACAACAAATTTATTGCATAAGGATTATATGCCAGTTAGTGGCACAATGTCTGCCCCGAGATGCCTGAGCCTTGCTGCAAAATCCTGATAACCACGGTTAATCGTATAAATATTCCTTAAAATCGAAGTCCCCGGTGCCGCCAGCATCCCAAGTAACACCACCACCGCCGGCCGAAGTGCTTGCGGCGCTGTGAGGTCAGCCGCACGAAAATTCGTTGGCCCCTCAATATACACCCGGTGTGCATCAAGAAGTTCCACCTTTACATTCAAGTTCGAAAGCTCCGTAATATATACTGCGCGGTTTTCAAACACCCAGTCATGAATCAAAGTTCTTCCTTCCGCAACCGCTGCAATCACAGAAAAGAACGGCAAATTATCAATATTAAGCCCCGGGAATGGCATCGGGTGAATCTTATCAATTGGTGCCACAAGATTCGATTTATGGATAGTTAGATCAACCAACCTAGTTTTACCATTTGCCGACAAATACTCTTCTGACCGCTCAATCTTTGCCCCCATTGATTTCAAAACTTCTAGCTCAATTTCAAGAAATTCAATCGGTGCCCTCGTAATCAAAATCTCAGAATGAGTTACAAGCGCCGCAGCGATAAACGACATCGCCTCAATCGGATCCTCCGAAATCGCATAATCAACCTCAAGATTAATCTGCGGCTTACCAACCACGGTTAGTCGCGTCGTACCAATCCCTGAAATCTTCACACCCAACTTTTCCAAAAAGAAACAAACATCCTGCACCATATAATTTGGCGAGGCCCCCACAATCGTCGTGCGCCCAGGTGCAAGTGCCGCCGCCATCAACACATTCTCGGTCACAGTATCGCCACGTTCAGTCAACACAATATAACGATCACGATACTTATGCAAAGTCTCTTGACGCACGTTCACCTCATAAAAGCCGCTATTGCACTCCGCATCCACTTCGAGCCCAAATGATTTCAATGCCTGAAGATGTGGCTCAACGGTTCTCACGCCCAGCGAACATCCACCAGCATAAGGAATCCTAAATTTCGGGTAACGATGAAGAAGAGGCCCAAGGAACATAATAATAGACCTTGTTTTTCTCGCCGCCTCAATATCCATCTCGTCCAACTTCAATTCGCGTGGTGATATAATTTCTAGATCTCTGTGACGGTTTTGCCAGTGGCATTTTACGCCAATTGACTCCAAAACTTCAATAATTCTAAAAACTTCTTCAATCCGTGCTACCTTATGAAGCACCGTCTTGCCAGTATTAAGAAGCGCTGCGCAAAGCAATCCTACGGCTGCGTTTTTTGAAGTGTTTATCGTAATTTCGCCATGTAATTCCTTGCCACCTCTAATCCGAAAACTCTGCGAAACGGAGTCGTTTATAGAGAGGATTTGGGTCCCAAATGCTTCAGATAGCTTCTTAACCATTTCAAGAGAAACATTTTGTCCACCCTTCTCGATTCGATGAATCGCCGACTGGCTCGTCCCCACCATTTGTGCAAGCTCACCCTGCGTCCAGCCTTTTTCTAAACGCATATGCTCTACGGTTTCGCCGAGCAATTGCTGATACGTTCTCGTTTTTGCCATACCGTCATTATATCACAGGACGAATATTTGTAAACATGTTATAATAGCTTCATGAAGACAATTAAAGACATTGATATTAAAAACAAAACAGCATTAGTTCGCGTTGATTACAACGTCCCACTAAAAGATGGCAAGGTCGCAAACGATCTCAGGATCCGCGCCAGCCTTCCAACTATTAACTATTTGCTAGAAAAAGGAGCAAATCGTATTATTTTAATCTCACATCTCGGGCGCCCCGAAGGTAAAGAGTCCCCAGAGTTTTCTTTAAAACCCGTCGCAAAGGCCCTAAATAAGCTCCTGCCGGATCAAAATATTTCATTTGAACCATTGCCGGGGTTAGACCAAAAACTAAACGCACCGAAGGAAGCTAAGATTATCCTACTAGAAAATCTCCGTTTCGACCCAGGCGAGGAAGCAAACTCCGAAGATTTCATTGAGAATATCGTTAAATCTACCGATGCGGACTTTTATGTCCAAGATGGTTTTGCTGTAATTCACCGCGCTCATGCTTCTACCGACGCTATCAAAAAATTCTTACCAGTCTACGCCGGCCTCCTGCTCGAAGCAGAAATCAGCAACCTAAAATCCGCCACCGAAAACCCAACACATCCAGTACTTTTGATTATCGGTGGCTCCAAGGTTGACGACAAACAACCACTTATAGACAAGTTTACAAAAAAAGCCGACAAGATCTATGTCGGAGGCAAAATTGCAGCCGATGGCTATAAATCAAATAGTTCAAACGTAATTGTCGCCAACGATTTCGACGAAAACGAAGAAGGTAAGAAACTCGATATCGGCCCAGTCAGCACTGGCGATCTCGCAAATCTTATCACTGACGCAAAAACTATCATTTGGAATGGCCTCCTCGGCTACGCCGAAGACCCAGCCTATGCCACCGCTTCGACCATCGCAGCAGAATTAATCGGCGAACATCAAGACGCCAAGACAATCATCTGTGGCGGAGATACTACTGGTTTCGTAGAGGATCTCATGACAAAGCACGACAGCCTCCACTACTCCCTAGTCTCAACCGGCGGCGGCGCTTCTCTCGAATTCTTGCTCGGCAAAAAACTGCCAGGCCTCGAAAGCATCAAGGATTAAACGCTTCGCACCCTAATCGTATCGGTACCGACTTTGTTTTTGTCGCCAGACACGATTACGGTAAGTAAATCCTTTTTGCCTTCCTTGGTCTGCAAATATTCTGATTTTTTGAGCTCTGCCACAAGATCATATCCAAAATTCTCCGAATAAGACCTCACGAAAGCTGTGTTTGCATAAGTTAAAGCCAACTGATTCGCCACTCGTGCATTTGAAGTCACTGTGACAATCGGCAAATTCGGTCGCTGCGCCGCCATCATCATTGCCGTAGCACCAGATGCTGTTTGGCACACGATCGCATCAGCTTCAATCTTTTCCGCGAGTCTCGCCGCCGCACTCGAAATCGCATCGTATACTTCCGAAGTTTGCCCTACGGGGAGTTTTGAAATCGGCGCAATACGCGAATGATTCTGCGTATATAGAATCACTTTTTTCATCTCTTTCACGGTTTCTAATGGATACTTTCCGTTTGCCGTCTCGTCCGATAACATAACCACATCAGCTCCTTGCACAACCGCAGTAGCCACGTCCGAAACCTCCGCCCTCGTCGGCTCCGGTGAATCCACCATCGAGGAAAGCATTTGTGTCGCCACTATACAAAGTTTTGCATTTGCGCGACAAAGCGCAATCAGTTTTCTTTGCACGATTGGTACCACTTCGGCCCCCGCTTCCACGGCCATGTCACCACGCGCCACCATAATTCCATCCGCCGCCTTCACGATTTCTTCCAAATGCTCATCCGACGAAATAGCCTTCTTCGTCTCGATTTTTGCAATCACTTTTGCCGTTGAACCAAGCGATAATAATAATTGCTTAAGTTTCAAAATATCCGAAGCGCTCTGCACAAACGACAAAGATACATAATCATAATCACAATTTGCCCCGTATTCAATATCCGACAAATCCTTCTCGGTCAAAATATCGCCGCCAAAATCCGTATCGGGCAAGTTTAATCCCTTCTTAGACATCACAAAACCATCATTCAAAATCTTAATCCGAATAGCCGTGTCAGAAACAATTTCAACAATCTCAGCCTTAACCTTACCATCAAACATCGAAAGCGGCTCACCCACCTTACATTTCTCAGCCAAATTATACTGCACCGGCACCCGCTTCCCACCGTCATGTTCAAAATCACCATATTCTAGAATAACTTCATCGCCTTTTACAAGATCCAAACGGTTATCTTTCAGCATTCCTAAACGAATCTTCGGCCCCTGCAAATCCTGCAAAATCGCCACGCTCCTCCCCTTTTTCTCCGCAGCTTCACGTATCCACTTTATCTGCTGATCACGTTCCTCATTTGAACCGTGTGAGCAATTAAGTCTACAGCCATTCACTCCAGCCATAATTACATCTTCAATCATTTCGCGACTATTCGTCGACGGCCCAATCGTAGCCAAAATCTTAGTTCTTTTAAACAGTTTACTCATACCTATATCTTACCATAAGTTTTATAATATGGTAATATACTTGTATGAAGCAAAAAACAATTTCTTCCAGCGGCAAAGCCCGCTCTTCCGCTGCAAAAAAATCTAAAAATAGCACTCCCTTCAAAAAGATTTCCATCATTATCATTGTCGCCGCTATGCTTCTCGTAATTATTGCTCTCGCCATCCCGCTTATCTTTAGTGAAGAAAATCTCACCAAACAAAAACTAGATTCTCTAGCCGAAGACTATTACAAAAACCATTTGTACAGCGACTTTATTAATTCTGGCAAATTCGACAGCAACAACTTAGAAGAAGCAATGAAAGTCTACGCCGAAAGAGGCTTCTCTCACATCTTCCTTCGCCAAATATTACTGCACGAAGCCTACAGAGACACCGAAGACGCCAAATTCCTCCGCGAGGCTTGCGATGAAAACAAAACCATCATCCAATTCTTCCCCGACTCACCCTACGACAAAGATTCCTTCCACACCAAGATCACCTACTCTTGTAATTTCTGATAAATTTGCTATAATATATACACTGCGATCTCGCAATATGGTCTCGTAGTATAACGGTTAGTACATCGGGTTTTCATCCCGACAACGCGGGTTCGACTCCCGCCGAGATCACCAAATAAAAAAGAAGCTCGCCAGAGCTTATTTTTTGTTTGGTGACGAGAAGGGAGAAGCGAAGCTACTCCCGCCGAGATCACCACACCGGAGTTGCTGCCATCGCAGAACTCTTTTTTTGTTGTAAATAAGGAGAAGAGTCTTTCCAGAGAGGATAATTGGCGTAAATCGGTTTTTATGCTATAATTAAGATAATAAGCCATTTGACCTATAGTTCATTAATAAGGGAAGGATGTGATAAACGTGAAAAAAACGATAATTACCAGAGTTGGTATATCACCATTTTCATCAGAGCAGCATATAGGGGTCTACAGGTCATTTTTAGTCAGTGTATTTGTTGCCCAATATTCCAAAGGAAAAACGTTTTTAAGAATTGACGATACTAACCCTCTTCACATGGCCGATATTGATAAAATGATTGATGACATGACTTCCTTGATTAGTCCGCAGTTTTTCTATGATTTTTCTGAACACGAAGTCGGTGCTACCAAGGTTGGGACAAATTTTGTCCCAGCGATTGTTGAATCACAAAGACAAAGCATCTACCATAAATATTTTGATATCTTAAAAGATAGAGGGTTTTTATTCAATAAGGAAGATGCTTCATACTTTGACGCTCGTAAGTATATCGACTTATATGGTAACAACATCAATGTTCCATATCAGGGGAAAGCAACTCGAACCGTTTCAATTGAAAAAGTTATGCCTAACTTATATTTCCCAATTTTGGTTAATCATGGGCAAAGATTCCTATGGCATTTTACTAGCACTGTTGACGATGAGCTTTTAAAAGTAACTCACATTGTAAGGGCTAAGGACAAAATTGACAACCAAGTCCCCCAGACAATGTTAAACAATGTGCTTGGTTTTAGTAAGCCGAAATATCTTTATACCAAAATAATAACAAGCAACCAAAAATTGCCAAGCATTAATGATATCGTAACAACTGGTGTATCTTTGGACGCCATTCGTAGCTATTTGTACGGCACCATTACTGGGAAATCCGAAAAATTGTATCTATCATTTAGCGATGCACTTGAAGATTTTTCACCGGAGTTAGTGACCCCAGGTCAATTATTCTACGATTATAAGAAGTTATTATCGATTCAAAAACGTCTTTCCAAACTCTATAAGCCGCTCAGTTAAGGGCGGCTTATTTATATAGAACAATCTTATTTTTCTTAGAATCGATTTCGATCTTTTGTCCATATCTAATGGTATTAATAGGGTCTGTGTGTCCTAAATCAAAGTTAGCTACAATTGGGTACTTCATTCCTTCTGCAAAACTTAAAATTCTATCATAAACTTTTTTCACCTCATCCTGGGTAAATCCGCATGGACGCCCAATCACTAATCCATTTAGATGGTCAAAAAATCCAATATTGAACAAATCGGTTAAGCTTGCATCTAGCAGAGCATAATTCAATGAATCTAGCACTAAATCCAAGAACACAATCTTTCCATCGGGCTCAACCCAATATTCGGTTCCAGCTAATCTATTCACGGAAAAATTACAAGCCGGTAGGGCCTCCCCAACCCCAAACCCTTCTTTTAACCATTGATATCCGTGGTTTTTTTGTTGCTTTCTAGCACGGACCATGTCTAATTTCTGAAACCAATCCAAAAACTCATCAGTCCAAGTTTTTGAAGGACGGATTATTCGCTCGTTTGGTCTTATGTTTGCTGCATCAAGAAAACTCTGTTTAGTATAAGGTAAGATATCTGGAAATTCAGCAAATTGCGTTGCGGCGCAAGGCCCATAATAAGTAGCCAACCCCGCTTTCGTCTGAAACGCATAATGTAAAACCGTGATATCAGAATATCCAGAAAAAATTTTCGGGTTTCGACAAATCAAATCGTAGTCAATAAATCTCAACAAATGGTCGCAGTGGTTACCACCGATAGCCGCTATTATAGCTTTTACTTCCGAATCAGCAAACATACTATGTATATCATCAACACGCTCTTCTATAGAACCAGCAGTATAACCGTCAGACACTAAATGTTTACCTACTTTGGTTTTATATCCCATTTTCGTTAAACATTTTATAGCATTTTGTATTCTATGTTCAGCTTTTGGGTTAATTCCGGCGGAAGGACAAATAATACCAATTGTATCACCAACCCTTAATCCTTCTGGTATTATTAAATCGCCCATTCTACCTCTTTTTTACCTCGTAAATATAACACCCAGTTCCAATAGAGTAAGTTCCGTCTGGGTTTTTGTATTGTTTGATACAATTTCTTATGTCATCTATTACGGTTGGCAGACAATCTAAATTGTTAAAATATGTTTCTAGATGAAAGTTTAAGAATATCTCTAATAGCGTATTCTCGTCTTCATACATTATAGGATCACCAACTAAATGTTTTTCCGCTAGCGTTATAACATTACGGTTATCTAGATCATGCAATATCTCGTCAATCATTTGTTTTGATGGGGTTTGCGTAGAAATATCCGAAAAGGCTGGATACACCCTCTGCCATTGACGCATGAGGATCCTTTGTTCGTCTGACATCGAATCAAAATGTACCAGATAAAAACTGCCGCCTTGTCTCAGGTTATTTTTGAACATTTTTTCTAGCGATGCTCTGAGTATTTTTTTCGTTTTTTCGATCCCACTTTTATGAACATGTTGATGAACGGAATGCGAAAACCCCCACAATGTGTAAATTAAATCATATTGACCGTCAAGCTTACTAGCTATCTCCACTGCATCACCTTGCAGATAATCCACTACGTTCGATCTTTTAAATCTCTCTTTCGTATAATTTAACATTCTCTGACTTAAATCACTTAATGTAAGGTCAGCATTAGGCAAAGTTCTTATAGCGACATCTGTAACTCTTCCACTGCCAGAACAAAGCTCTAGAACGTTGTGTGCTTCGTTCAAATTTTCTAAGTACTCTCTGAAAATATCAAGATCAGTTTTTCCAGAAAATACATAAGGCTTCAGTAATTCATTATAATAATCTGGCGGGACATATTCTTCAACTGAATTAGTTTTTTTCAAAAAATCATATTTTTTTGAATCAGCACTCATTATTTTTCTCCAATAGTCATTATATTCATACCACGATTCACGGCTTGCTGGTCTTTACCGACAGCTAGTTCTAATTGCAATACAGTATCGAAAAATTCCTGGTCAGAATTTAGCTTTTTAGAAAGCTTTCCGATTTTTACATTTGTTTGATCCCAATCTTCATCTTGTGGTTGAGTCACACATGCTATGCCTCTAGATTCTATATTTTTAAAACCAGCGAGCCCAAACATATTTTCCATATCTTCTTGAGATAGTTGCCAAGTCTCAGGCACAAAATCGTTCCAGACCAATTTCTTGTCTTTTTGGATACGCAAAAGTTCTTGTGGCTCGGCCTGATAATTGAAGATTTTCGAATATAGAGCATTGTAATAAGCTTGCGTTGTAATTGCCACCTTACCATTTTGCTTGACTATGCGGTACGCTTCGTTAATTACGTCTTGAGGATTATCTACAAAACTCAACGGATTATATGTACTAATTATATAATCTGCTATCCCATCATCAAGTTCCTGGACATTGGCTATATCGGCGTTTATCAAGCTGATTTGGTTTTTATAATCACCGGTTTCTTTTTTCGCTGCCGCCACGCCGAGCATGTCTTTAGACAAATCTATAATAATAATATGAGAATTTGTTAAATATCCGTCAAGTATTTTGGCCCACCTACCAGTTCCACCACCGAAGTCCACTATAGTAACATTGTTTCTGTTTTTTATTATTTCAAGTAAATAGTTTTTTACTATTTCATCAGATAACTTCCAAAAACCTTGGCCATTAGCATTATCAACGTTCTCAGAATGTATCTTGAAAAAACTATCAAATTTTTCTTTTTTCATACGATATCCTTTCCATCATTAAATCTTCTAAAAACCTGCATATTACGAATATCATTTTCCCCTAATATAAACAACAAAAATCGCTCAACACCCATCCCAAACCCAGAGGTTTGAAGTGGAAAACTGTTTTTCATATTTATATACCATTCATACTCTTCTAGTAATATTTTGTGAGTTTTTAAGGTTTTCAAAACCTCTGCCCCATTAGCCCATCTTTCACCGCATCCTACTGTCTCGCCTATCCCTAATAATAAATCTGCGTTGCGGGCGGAATTACCTATGCTTTTCTGGTAAAACGGTACTGTCATACTATCGTAGCCCATCACCCAAACTGCTCCATTGAAATGCTTAATTAATTTTTGCTCATCACTATTGCTCAAGAGTCTTCCATGTTTGGTGATAGTTAGATTATCTTTACCAATTATTTTCTCTGCCTCATCAAAGGTAATTCGTGGAATTTTACTCTTAACTAGTACATCTGTGTGTTTTTGTTTGCCAACCAGTTCCTGAGCCTTAACCAATAGATGCTTTATATATTCATCAACAAGATCCATTACGTCATTCAGCGTACCAGGTATTTCAGCTTCACTATGAAAGAATTGCTTCAAATGCCGTTTGTCAATTTTCTCTCCGCGGAATGACGGCATAATATACCAACATCCATTTTCAAAAAACCTACAGCCATATTCAAGCAAAAACTGCATTGAGTCAGCTAGATATGTTTCTTTCCCATCAAGTAGTATTTTTACGGGTTTGGAGTCACTACCTAAGCCCATGGGGCTTGAAATAACACCAGTAGTTACTGGGGCAGAGAGCCAATGGATATCGCGTTTTTTGTAGAAGTTGACACTTTCGATTAAAAGCAATTCCTGAAGTTGTAGAATTAATTTCTTTTCCCTATCATTAATAGTGTCCAAATAGTAGTCACCCATAAATGTAGTTATAGCGTAGAATCAATAAAATATCAAGTAAATGCAAGCGTAATAGTATACCGTTGAATAATTACTACTGTTGTCCAGGCTGCTAATGCTTTAGGTTGTATTCTTCAATTCTATTGAGACCGGGGATATAGTTTGTAGGATATAAAATACTGATAATACCCCTCACTCGGTAGAAGTCCTCTACGAGGATATTCCAATTCGATTGGACGCGGTTCACCAATGAAATAAAAAGAAGACCTTTGGGTCTTATTTTTATTTCTTGGTCGATTTCCGACAGGAAATCGGAACCCGCGTAGCGGGTTCGCTCGCAAAGAATAGCCAGAGCGAAGCGGAGGCTAACTCCCGCAAAATTCTTACTCCCGCCACATCACCACCTAAGCCTTAACTAACCCTTCCACGGTCGCTTTTACTATCTCAGCCACCTTTTCCCTATCGTCAACGTCTTCCACTAGATACATCGGCCGTGCACCATCATAAGGAATGGCTTCCGACATGTCAAACCCCCTGTTTTCCGGAACAATCTTTAAAAGTAAACGATCATCATAAACACCACCAAATAGAACCCCACCCGAGTAAAGTAAAAACTCGCCCATCATTGGACGGCAAGTCACATCTGGCACCTCAGACAACTGCTCAAGTACATAATCACGATATTCTTTAGTGCTCGCCATAACACATATTATATCACCGACCTATCACAAGGTCACCAACTCATAATCACGAGAGCCAAGGCCAAGCTCTTCGGCATAAGGAAGAATTTCGCGACCAAGACGAGAATCAATGCGCTCTCGAAGGTCTTTCGCACCAGGTTCCGAAGAAGCCCAAACCATATCGATAAACGCTTGGTCGTTCGAAACGGCATCTACTGAAGCAACAATGCCAAGATCCGACATTACAGGATCATCCTGATTCGCGTCACAGTCACAGCTAAGCGACAAAGCGTTCATCACTGTAATATATACAATGGGCTTCTTTTGCTTTTTTAAATAATCCGAAACAGCAGTAGCGGCTTCTGCCATAGAATGAATAAAATCAATTTGCTCCGGCAAATCATTCCACACAACATCCGGATCCTCAGTCCGACCGGCGGAGTGGATATAAGCCTTCCCATTCCTTGATGCAAAACCAATAGATTGATTTTTAAGGTTAGCGCCAAACCCGCCCATCAAATGACCTTTCCCATGCGCAAGGTTTATAAAAGAATCATAATTATTAAAGTGAGTCCCCACGATATCATATTTCAAATGTTTCCCTTTTTCAAACGGAATCTTGAATTCGCCATCAGCATCCAAAATGTCCACCTCTGCAAAAGATGTAAAACCATGTTCTTTCGCCACCTTCAAATGATCTTGGACCGTAGTTCTTTTCCCATCATAGGCGGTATTGCATTCAACAATAACACCATCTAAACTTTTAACGAAAGGCCCAATCAGATCCGCTTTTAAATATCCTTTTGCGCCTGCCTCGCCAGTAGAAACCTTTATGCCAATTTTGCCAGGCAATTCGACCCCCAAAGCATGATAGATCCGAGCCAACCCCTCAGGTGTAATATCTTTAGTAAAATAAACCTTCGATTTTGCCATTTTACTCCTCTTCATTAATTAGTCTCAAAAATTCCGCTTCGCCCATCGTACCGATTCCAAGTTTCTCCGCCTTGTCAGTCTTAGATTTGCCTGGTTTTTCACCCACAATAAGAGCAGTCGTATTCTTCGTCACCGACGAAGTCACGGTCGCACCAAGCTCGCGTAACTTGTCCTCCGCTTCTTCTCTCCCCATACTAGCCAGAGTCCCAGTCACGATGTAAGATTTACCAGCAAGCGGCAGCACTGCATCAGATTCACTTTGCACTTCGACGCCTAGTTCTTGGAGTTCAGTAAGCATCTTCAAATTATCTTCATCGCTAAACCACGCCAAGATCGACTCCGCCACCACCTTACCAATATCATCAATCGATAATAATTCTTCTTCGCTTGCTTCAATTAAGGCATTGAGACTCTTAAACCTTCGCGCCAAACTTACCGCAGTCGCCGCCCCCACATGACGAATCCCAAGCGCCGTAATAAACTTCGCAAGCTTTGGTTTACGCGATACATCGATCGCCGTAATCAAATTCCGCGCCGAGATCGCACCAAATCTTTCAAGCTTCGCCACATCGCCTTCGCGCAGTCTATATAGATCCGCTATTGAATTAACCAAGCCCGTATCAATCAAAGCTTCCACGTTTTTCTCACCTAAACCTTCGATATTCAGCGCCGGTTTCGAAGCATAGTATTCGATCGCTCGTTTCAAAATCACATCAGAAGACTCGCCCTTCACGCGGTAAACCACTTCACCGGCCGGACGCTCAAACTCTAATTCCGGATATTGTTCTTTCAGTGCTTTCTCGTAATCAAAAGAAGAAGTCCCCTCCGGCCTAAGAGTCAACAGAACTTCCTTGACCTGCGGGATAATATCTCCGGCTTTGTATATAATAACTGTGTCGCCAATCCTAACATCCAACCGCGCAATTTCATCCGCATTATGTAAAGACGCGTGCCGCACCGTCGTACCCGCCACAACCACCGGTTCCAAAATCGCTACCGGCGTCGCCGCACCAGTTCTTCCAATCGATATCACAATATCTTTAACTACCGTCGTCGATTCCTCTGCGGGGAATTTAAATGCCACCGCACCACGCGGTGTCTTGCCAACTATCCCAAGCCGATCATACACCGCCCGATCATTTATCTTAATCACCATCCCATCAGTATTAAATTTCAGCCCCTTACGATAATCATCTAGCTCATGGATATAACGGAACATCTTCGACATTTCAGCAAACTTAAACACATGGTCTTCATTCGAAGTCTGAAATCCAAACTCGCGCAACCTCTCGTAAGCCTCAGCCCAGGTTGACGAATCTGGAGTTACGAGATCATACGCAATAAATTTCAAAGGACGACTCGCCGCCACTTTTGGATCAAGCTGCCGAATCGATCCCGCCGCCAAATTCCTTGGATTCGCAAATTCTGCCTCTCCGTTTTTACGTTGCTTTTCGTTAAGAAGTTCAAAATCCTTTTTAAAAATCACGATCTCGCCCCGCACTTCGACTTCGTCCGCGTCGATTTTGAGCGGCACATTCTCAATCGTTTTAACATTCAAAGTTACGTCCTCACCGACCAACCCATCTCCGCGCGTCACCGCCTGGTAAAACACACCGTCCCGATATTTAAGAGAACATGCGAGCCCATCCATTTTGATATCAGTAAAGAATTCTTCGATCTTACCACCTGGAATTAATTTCTCATTACGAGTAATCCAGTCCTTGATCTCTTCCTCAGAAAACACATCCGCGAGTGATATCATTCTTTTTTCATGCGTAATCTTCGAGAATTTATCAAGCGGCTTTCCCGCCACACGCTGCGTCGGAGAATCTGGCGTAATCAAATCAGGATATTGTTCTTCAAGCAAACTCAGTTCATGTTTCAAAGAATCCGCTGCCGCCTCGCTCATAATCGACTCATCAAGCACGTGATAATGATAACGATAATCGTTGATCAAATCGCGCAGTTTAAGTATTCTTTTTTCAGCCTCTTCTCTGTTCATAATAATATGATATCACAAAACAAAAAGAATGCTTATCTAATTATCTAGCAGCCAACGATAGTACAAATAGAAATACGTAGTAACATATATACCCGTAAAACAGGTCATAGTAGTAAGACAGATTGGCACAAACGGAATCCCCACCGTCCACTCAAACTGCTTCATCCACATATCAAACAGAATCAAAGGCAACATTACAATCACCCACACAATCACTAGCGCTAACGCAAGTGCAATTATTCTCAACACAAAACGCACTCTTCGCCCCATCATAAGATCCGAAGCCACCGAAATCGCCCTAAAAGGATACATGCCCGGCGCACTCACGGCCACAAATGCCATGAGAGAAGACGAAATCAGATAACCCGACAATAGAATCATAAGAGCCGCAAAGATAAAGAACACCAAAGCATAAAATGGTGTCGACAAAAACTCAGTTTGCACTGCTGCCGAATAAGCAATCACCAGTAGAAAAATAGGTATACACTGAAGCACGATGACCACAAAAACCACAAATGACGACAAAAGTGGCGACATGCCATTATAAAGCCCGTCACGAAGTTTCACTTTGTGACCGGCCATCAAGTGTCTAAGTAGGAAAATCGTTGTAAGCCAAATAATCAAGAAGACAATCACGCCAAATACCATCGCCGCTTCACTAGAATCCCCCGACAACCCACCGGTCGTAATGGTCGAAATGAGAAGAAGACCAGCTTTGGCCACATTCCCAATATCGCCGCCCGTCACGCTGGCGCTAGTTTCATCCAAAATATCTTGGAACTGAGCGTAATTACTTTCGCTCATTATTCCTACAAACACTACATTAATAAGCACCGCAATAATTAAAAGTGGCAAAAACAATTTCCAATTTTTAAATATCATTTTGAAGCTCGCCATAATATGGTGCATCATACCCGGCATCTTCGTCTCGCGCCGATAGTCCTCGCGATATGATCGCCTGAGTGTCTTGTGTGGACTAGTGCTTTTTCTGCTAAAAAGTTTTTTGAGGCGTGAAAATTTAACCTTCTCTTTTTTCTCCGCTTTTTTCTTTGCGCCAGCTTTAGTACTCGCCTTAGTGGCAACCTTAGCGTTTTTCTCTTTAGAATGTGTTTTTGCCATGTTCTAGTCTTTCGATTCTCTTCTCAATTGGCGGATGCGACGAAAGTAAGTTGTTAAGTAAACCTTTCTTTAAGGGACTATTTATCCACATTGCTTCAGCTGCAATGTTTTGACATTTCATTGGTCGACTGTGTGATTGCAACTTTTTCAAAGCTTCGATCATCCCTTCTGGATACCTCGTAATGTTTACTGCGGACGCATCTGCCAAATATTCGCGTTGCCGGCTCACCGCCATTTGCGCAATTGCCGCTACTAGTGGAGACAGAATTACTGCAATAAGTATTAACACATAACCTACCGGGCTACCCTCGTTATCACGTCGGCGACTGCCATAGAACATCATCCTAAACCCGATATCAGAAATCAAACCAATAACGCACACCAACCCAAACACAATCATCGAAACTCGGATGTCGTAGTTTTTTACGTGCGACATTTCATGCGCCATCACAGCAGTCAATTCTTTATTGTCCATAATATCAATCAGCCCAGTCGTCGCAGCTACCGAAGCGTGCTTCGGGTCCCTACCAGTCGCAAAAGCATTTGGCGCCGGATCGTCGATAATATAAACCTTCGGCATCGGAAGCCCAGTCGTAATAGATAAATTCTCAACCGTATTATATAGTCTCGGGTTATCCTTTTTCGTAATTTCCTTTGCCCCAGTCATCGCCATTGCAATTGAGCTGGAGAAATAGTATTGCAAAGCCGCATAAGCGATTGCAGCAATTATCACCCAAACCGCAATAAGCGGGTCATGATAAAACCAAGCGAACAACCCAGCAATTGCACCAATCAGGACAACAAACCCAATGATGATTACTACGGTTTTTCGCTTGTTTTCTGCAATTTGTTTATACATCTTGTATTAAAATTTGACTTCAGGAGCTTCCTGAATCTTAGCCTTCTCGCTTTCCGAAACTTCAAAGTATTCGCGCTTCTTGAAGTGACCGATTATATTGTTGATGATATTGGTCGGGAAAGTCTTAATCTTAGTATTAAGTTCCTTTGCACCGGCATTATAGAATCTGCGTGCAGCCTGAATCTTATCTTCAACATCTTGAAGTTGATCTTGCAATTTAACGAAGTTCTCATTTGCCTTAAGTTCTGGGTATGCCTCAGCAATAGCAAATAGTCTTCCGAGAGCTGATTGCATTTCTTTTTCTGCCTCAGCAGCTTGCTTTACCGTCTTTACTCCCATCGAAGCAGAGCGAGCTTCTGTTACCATTTGGAAAGTTTCTTTTTCGTGCTTTGCGTAACCTTTTACAGTCTCAACAACATTTGGAATCAAATCAGCACGATACTTAAGCTGTACAGTAATATCAGACCACGCTTCATTCACGCGCTCATCCAATCTAACCAAGCTATTGTAGATACCAGCAAATGCTCCAATGATTATTAGTATAACAACTACGATTACAATTAGTATTATTCCCCATGTAGGCATTTTGTTCTCCTTTATTTTATATAACCATTATATCACTTTTTATCGCATTTCCGGAAAAAGTATGATATAATAAGAACACGTAAATATGCGAGCGTAGCTCAGTTGTTTAGAGCGCTTCCTTGCCAAGGAAGAGGTCGAGAGTTAGAGTCTCTTCGCTCGCACCACACCAATTTGCTCCAGTAGGAGCTTTTTTAGTTGGCTAACTCTCGTTTTTCAAAGCGAGAGTTAGAGTCTCTTCGCTTAGCAACCACACCAATTTGCTCCAGTAGGAGCTTTTTTAGTTGGCCAACTCTCGATGTGGTATAATCGTAAGCGTAATGGAAATAGCGCTCCAGATATTATTACTAATAGTCGGATTTGCTCTCTTGATTAAGGGTGCAGACTGGCTTGTTGATGGCGCTTCTTCTGTCGCATCACATCTTAAAGTCAGTAAACTCTTAGTTGGCCTCACCATCGTGGCTTTCGGTACCGGCGCCCCAGAGCTTGCCGTTTCCTTTTCATCCCTCATTAATGGCAGCACCGACATCCTTGTTGGCAACGTCATCGGTAGTAATATCATAAACGTACTACTCCTCATCGGCATCGCCGCCGTCATCCTGCCCATCAAAATCAAAAAAGACACCGTTTCAAAAGAGCTCCCGCTACTACTACTTATTTCCTCCGCTTTAATCGTGTTATTGCTAGACACCAACCTAACTGAAGCCGTCACCAATACGTTCTCTCGCGCCGACGCCATCATCTGTCTTCTCTTCTTTGGTATTTTTCTTTACTACCTCATCTCCATGGCTCGAAAAAACAAAAAAGACCTAAACGTAGTCGAAAAACCCAAATATAAACTCGGTAAATCTATCATTTTTATCATTCTTGGTCTCGCCGGTATAGTCGGCGGTAGTCAACTTGTCGTAAATTCCGCTTCGTTTATCGCTGGCGCAGTTGGTATTTCCGAACGCATCATCTCACTCACGATAGTTGCGCTCGGTACATCTCTCCCCGAACTCGTTACCACCATCACCGCCGCCAGAAAAGGCGAATCCGATCTCCTGGTCGGCAACATCGTCGGCAGCAATATCTTCAACATCTGTATCGTCTTGGCTTTACCCATCGCCATTACCGGAGGTATTTCGCCAAGCAACTTCGAAATGCTAGATCTCATCATGCTCGTATTCTCGGCCTTCCTTCTATGTATCCTCGCCCGTAAAGATCATATGATCACCCGCGCCGAAGGTATCCTTATGCTCGTCATCTTCACAATTTATTACGGTTACATCGTTTACGGAGCGCTAGCTGCATGATGTGGCTTTTATTGGTTTTGCTCTCGTCTTTTTTAGACTCCACCAGAATTTTTGTAGATAATTTTATCTCGGATACATTTTTTAAAGGCAGGCTTGCTGCTTCCCAAAAATGCTTCACCGTCTTCGCCGAGTTAATCACGGCCATCATTTTAATAGCGGTTACAGGATTCAATTTCGGCGGCACAGAATCATATATTTTCTTCCTAATCATCCTCGCTGGTGCAATCTATACAATCGGTGGCATTCCATATTTTAGAGCATTAGAAATCGAAGAGACCACCAATATTGGTATTTTTGTCCAATTAGCGCCAATATTATATCTAGTACTGGGCTGGATATTCTTAAACGAATCATTCTCTGTCTATCATCTAATCGCAATACCGATCATATTACTCGCCCCACTAGTCGTTGTCGTCAACGCTAGGAAACGTAGTCGCAAAGTCAAACTTCGCGCCGTTTTTTACGCCTTCCTATACGTTCTATTTGCAGTAATCGGTAACCTAATTTTCGTCAAAACTAATGATCTCGATTCGAATCATCTAAACTTTTTCAGTGAAACAGGCTTCTTTTATTTAGGAAGCTGCATCTCAAATGTTATCATCGTCATACTGAGACCCAAATGGCGAAAGAGATTCGTAGATGTTGCAAAGAAAAACAAGTTAAAACTATTTGCGCCAATCTCCATCAACTTCATCATAAACGTCATCAAAAACATAACCTATCGCGCCGGCCTCGTTCTCGCGCCCACGGTTGCAATCGCTTCCGCCGCATCAGATTCCGTCGAACCAATCATCATCTTTTTTATGGGTATAGTTCTTACATTAATATGGCCACAGTTCGGACGCGAAAAACTCCAAAAGAAAACCATTCTCGTCCATCTAGTCGCCACGGTATTAGTGGTAGTCGGCATCGTCTTATTACAACTCCCAAATATGTGATATAATAATTACACACGGTGCTTTGGCGGAGTGGTTACGCAGCGGTCTGCAAAACCGCGTACACCGGTTCAATTCCGGTAGGCACCTCCATAATTTGAAAAATGCCCCTATAAAAAGGGGATTTTTTATTCAAACATTTCTACAACTTAATCAACGGCTCTTTCACATTCGCAAGTCGCCCAGATTTCTTAATCAAGGATGCAATCTTGTCTTGATCAACCTTCTGTTTCTCTTCATCAAAAGCCGCTTGCTGCCTCTTCAAATCTCCAAGGAACCCTGTACCCTTAGCTGCTTCCCAAAACAGTTCTTCACATGGCACATTTTTGTAATGCCATGGCTTATTAAAGATATTAAAATGCACCAATTTCGTATCTTTGGGCAAATTTTTTGATGGTTCAGCATTCCACTTCG
Organism: Candidatus Saccharimonadota bacterium; assembly: GCA_017619315.1. Taxonomy (GTDB): domain Bacteria; phylum Patescibacteriota; class Saccharimonadia; order Saccharimonadales; family Saccharimonadaceae; genus Nanosyncoccus. Next base: position 9,489 of record JAFZSN010000002.1, on the reverse strand, counting down.
GATCAATGAACGCAATTTTGCCCTTCAAAATCACATTCAAATAATCCTGATCTGGCGCCACTAAATCCGCATCGTATTTCTTAATCAACTCGATCATGGTCGACAAATATTTCAGCTTACGCATCTTTTTGAGATCCATCACCTGCACGCCAGAGTTTACGTACTCTGTGTGCGGCACTCTAAGCGCCTTATCGACGTAATCTCTAAACTCTGGGACATTAGTCACCTTAGGATCGACCATCGCCGCAACCGCATTGTCGCCAAGATCCGTATCATACAACTCGCCGATATCGCCGAGAAGTATCGTATCGCTATCTATGTACACTGCTTTTTTATACAAAGGAAAAAGCAAAGGAATAAAAGCCCGATAGTAATAAACCGCCGATGCAAAATAATCACCTGCTCCTTTTTTTCTTCTCGTACAATACGCAATAATTGCCTTAAGATACAAACTCCTAGTCATCTTCTTAAACTGAATCGCGCAGTTCTTCGTCACCAAACTCCTCAGCCGAATCCTATTTACCAAATTCAGCCCATCATGTAAAATTATCACTCGATAGTATCTTTTCGGGTCAGTATGCTGCATTAGCGAATGGATCGAAGCTGCCGCATAAGGCGCATATGCACTATTGATTGTCAGAAAAATCGGCACCGCCTTAAATTTATTGATTGGATTTATTCCTGTATTAAAAATACTCATTTTTTCTTAAATTATCCTTAAAGTATACTTTAACATTTTACCATAAATACTGGCCCACTGTCACAATTGGTCCTTCAGCTTACTGTATTCATCCAAAATATCATCGTATTCCGTGATTTTCAAAATATTATGAATCTTGTCAATCTCAAAAGGCTTCACTTTTTGCACTCTAAAATACGGCCAAAACTTAAAATTATTCGAGAAATGATGTAACACTGTATCTCCTCGCGGCCGCTCCTCCTGCTCATTAAACTTTCGTGGCATCAATTTACGTTTCGAAATACTCTTGTTGAGCGCTGCCTGATCAGCTAGCATCATCCATCGTTTCGCACATAAATCCGCCGCTCGCTCAAACATCTCAGTCTCAATGCACTCCGGCATATTAAACAGCATCACACCCGAATTCATATAATCCTGCACAAATAGTCCATGATAATGATAGAATCTCCTACCATAAATATCGAGAACTCCTGCGGCCTCCACACCCGTCATATCCGTATCGTAAAATTCCGTGATATCACCACGGCAAACCACATCGTAATCAAGGTACAGCACTCGGTCAAGCTCAGCAATCTCCGGCACCTTATCAATATAAAGCCTTAGCATCGACGCCGGCGTAAAATACGAACCCATGTTTTTCTTCGGCAAGTTCTGCACAAACACTTCCGACGCATCGATCAGCTTCACCGAATTTTTCGCGTTCGTCTTTTTCACCAACTCGTCCAGAAACTTAGCCGCCTTCTCCGTAAACGCCACCGTGTCCTCATAATTTATCGTCAAAATATAAAAATTCAGAACCCCCTTATTGTGCTTCAAGATTGAAAGAATAGACACTAGCACCCCGCGCTGAATCCCCCGGTCACCACAATATAAAATATTCATGAGTATATTATACCAGATATTCACTTGGCTCATCATCTGGATTCTTCTCGATCACTCGCCTAGATCTCAGCTCCGCAAACTTCGCCGTTTTTCGCACCGCGCCAGCGTGTCCAGCCAGTGCCGCAAATGGCGCAAACTGCGCCGCCCGCATTTTGCGAGACATTCTCGGATGCCGCTTCGGCTCGTAATGCGGATGATCCAAAATTTCCTGATATTTTAGCGGCAACGCGTTGTCTTTCATTTTCGATGCCCTCCTATTTGCGCATTTCGCTCGCGCCCAGTCGCCCCATCCTCAAAATTTATTCCTTTCAAAATCGCATTCTTACCATAGCGCTTTTTGATCGACAGCATCGCCGCATCCACTCGTCCACCTTTTTCCATTTTTTCGGCATCCACCGCCGCCTCAAACAATTCAAGCTGACGAGGCTCTTTCAAAGCATCTTCTTCACTCTTCACCCGGTTTGCATCAATCGTCATCCTTCGTACCAGTAAATTTGGATCCACAGTTTTATCAAACAACTCCTCCACCGCCTCGCGAATCACACCAGAAAAACACGTATATTGTTTTAAGCTCTTTGTCCCGTGCGCATGCTTTGGCACTTCCCGCCCATAAAAATCCGGCTTCGTCTCACCATCATAATTTGCAAGGCTCGCTTTATCATACCCAACCGTCAAAACCACCTGATCCGTCACAAGTTTTTTCCTTAATAGATTCAAAGCCACATCGTCCGCCATCTCAAGCGCCACCACGCGCGCTCTTTTAAAATCATACGGCTCCTTTAAAACCTGCCCCGATGAAAAAGAATTCGTGCTCGGACGATAGTCTCTCACGTCACTTATCTCGCACGGCTCCCACCCCCACGCATGGTCGATCAAAAGCTCCGCGTTCACGCCAAACATCTTATACAAATAATCCTCATCCTTCTCCGAGCAAAGCGCTACGTCCCCCATCGTTTTAAATCCGGCCGCTTCAAGTCTTCGCGCATAACCTTTCCCCACCCGCCAAAAATCCACCAGCGGCCGATGATTCCACAGTTTCTCGCGGTAGCTCATTTCATCAAGCTCCGCAATCCTTACCCCATCCTGGTCCGGCTCCGTATGCTTCGCCACAATATCCATCGCCACCTTCGCAAGATACATATTCGTACCAATCCCCGCCGTCGCCGTCACACCAGTCTCTTTCAAAACATCCCGAATTATCCTCATCGCCAGCTCATGCGCCGAACATTTGTACGTTTTGAGATACGGCGTCGCATCCATAAACACCTCGTCAATCGAATAAACATGCATGTCCTCCTCGGCAATGTATCTAAGATAAATATTATAAATCCTAGTACTATAACTAATATAAAACGCCATCCTTGGCACCGCCACGATATAGTCAAGTGCGAGCGATGGATCCCGGGCAAGCTCCTCCGCATCCGACGACTTACCTGTGAGCTTCTTTCCATACTTTCGCTCCCGCGCCCGGTTAATCTCACGCACTTTCTGCACCACTTCGTACAGCCTCGCCCGCCCTGAAATGCCATACGCTTTTAGAGCCGGCGACACTGCAAGACAAATCGTCTTCTCGGTTCGCGACAAATCCGCCACCACCAAATTCGTCGTCAACGGGTCAAGCCCCCGCTCCACACATTCCACCGACGCATAAAACGACTTCAAATCTATCGCAATATAACTCTTCGCCATATCTTTATTGTAGCAAAAACCAACAATCTAAACCAATCTATCTATAATTAAAACTATTTAGCTTCAGCATGCAGCTTTTGAAACTTTTTGGATTTTTTATCCAACTCATCAAAATCTTTTTCAGTAAACGCCTCGTCTTTACCAGATTCGATATAATTGCGAAGCACTCCTACCAAGATAAACGGACGCACAAATGTTGAATGCAATATACCCCACATTATCACGCCACCGATCCCCGACACAATAAGCATCAAATTCTGGATATTCGTCAAGAATTCCAAATCCGTAGAACCCTCCGCACTAAGCTCAGAAATCGCATTCGCCAACTCATTATATACACCTGGAATTGCCAACGAAATTAAATAGAAAATTCCAAAGAAAACCCCGCCTATCACCACCAACGAAAGAAGCCCAATTCCAAATACACGCCCAAGATTCTTGAGCAAAGTCTTGCCATGTTTAAAGAACAGCACCGCCCCCTCAAGCGTAGCTTTCACCGCGCCTTTATCCTTGCGATAAAACACCCAGCCAAGACAGCAATCACACAGGTAGTTCACTATTGTCTGAATTACTGCAGAAATAGTACTACCAACCGCATTGCCAGTATCACCACCCACCGCTTGGCCTACCGACGTAATCGCATTGCCTAATTGATTAAAAATCCCTTTGATTGCATTTGTAGCCGCGTAGTATGCTGCAACTGTCAAGAATCTCTCCTTCACAATCTTCTTACCCTCACTATACACGTCATCGGGGAGCTTCCCCTCCGTCACAGCCTTTGTTATCATCGCAATTTGTCCAGCTTTAAACACGTACGAAATAAAATGTGACGCAATCGCTACGACAATAATACCGATCACGATTCCAATAGCTAGCCCAATCAGACCGCTATTTGCCAATTTTTCAGCCAGCAAAAACCCCGCCGCCGCCAAAATAACTATTACAACAAAAGACGCCAAATCCCACGCTAAGCGTCTAAGCGAAAACGTTAAAGTTTTCTTGTATACTGTCTTGTTGTCCATACGCTCCCTTACTTATGTTTATATCCTCATTATATCATGTTAAATTTTTAAGTAACAAAAAACCCGAAGCGGGAAAACCTTCCCAAGCCTCGCTAGAAAATAAAAAACAAGCCGCAAGCGGCTTCTTTTTTATTTTCTGGTGCTCGGAGCGGGAATCGAACCCGCACGGGTTTCCCCATTCGATTTTAAGTCGAACGCGTATACCAGTTCCGCCATCCGAGCACCCCTATATTATATCATATTTTATTTCTACTTATCCAGATATTCCAGCACCGCTTTGCTCACCGCCGCGCCATCACCGGCCGCGGTCACAAGCTGCCGGACCGCCTTTGTGCGACAATCCCCTGCCGCAAATATGCCCGGGCACGACGTAACACAATCTTCACCCGACTCAATATAACCCTCAGAATCAAGTTTCACTAGATCCGCTACAATTTCAGTCGCTGGCACCCTGCCAATCGCTACAAATACCGCCTCAGCGTCTTCCGGAATCGGATCGTCATGGTGAATATGATAAACTTTCGAACAAATCCCCTCAAGGTACTTTATCTCATGCTTTGCAGTGTTTCCACTTCCCACCACGACCACTGCTTTATCTTTATACAAAGCACCATCGCAGGTCGCGCAATAAGAAATCGGCCTTTCGCCCGCGTCCTCAGCCTGTTTTTTACTCAATTTCCTAGGCTCCGTTCCAGTAGCCACCACGATCGCTCTACTAGACAGCTCACCTTCATCGGTAGTAACAATAAAGCCGTTTCCACTTTTAGTAATATCCAAGGTCTCTTCATATCGAATCGTGATACCTAGCTCCTCGGCCTGATTACTAATTTTCTTCATCAAATCCGCGCCCGAAATCCCCGGCTCACCTGGCCAGTTGTCAACCGTTAGGGCACTAATGATTTGCCCGCCAGCGACGTCAGACTCAAGCACCACAACCGTCTTCCCGGCCCTTTTTAGATAAATAGCAGCCGTGAGCCCCGCCATCCCAGCACCAATCACAATTACATCATATTTCATATGACCTCATTATAACATAAACAAATATTCCCCGGCCTGAACCGAGGAACATTTGGAGGATTATACCTTATTGATCACTGGGATCACAATCGGTGTATGCCCAGTCGCATCAAACAAGATATGCGTAATATCTTCCTTGATCTCTTCCTTCAAAACCTTCATTTCTGGATCGGTCGAGATCGATTTATCAGTCTTCTGCCTTAAGTAATGGCGGATTTTACCAATCAGCTCTTCCGAATTATCGAGGTAAATAAATGCTCTAGACACGATATCCGGCGTTTTCATCAGATGCCCGGTCTTTTTAGACAAAGTCAACACAATCACGAAAATCCCCTCTCTCGAAATATGGATCCTGTCCTTCACTACAGCTTCGTGCACCGGCTGGTCAGCATCGTCAAATAACTTATTCCCGACATGAATTCGGCCAGCCTTCTTAATGGTTTTATCCGGCATTAGTTCCACAATATCGCCATCATCGGCCACCAAAATCCTATCACGCGGGATCCCAACCACATTTTCAGCCATCTCGGCATTGTGCTCCAACATGTAAAACTCACCGTGATATGGCATATAGTTCTTTGGTTGCATTCTTGTCACAAATTCCACATGATCTTCATAGTAAGCATGACCAGACAAATGCAAAGGCCCAATGTTGGTAAGATGCGTCTTACCATTTTGGATCACCTGTGCGCCTTCGCGCAAAAGCCCGTCTACCGTTGAAACCACGTGTGGCTCGTTGCCCGGAATCGGGTTCGATGAGAACACGATCGTATCTGTCGATTTTACCTTAATATATTTATGTGCGCCCGTAATCATACGGTTCAGCACAGCATTGAGCTCACCCTGTGAGCCGGTACACACAATACAAACCTTCTCGTCTGGCATCTTAATGATGTCTTCCATCTTCACGATAGTATCTTTCGGTACCTTAATCGACTTCGCTCGAAGTGCTACCTCAATGTTATTAATCATCGAGAAGCCCGAAAATGCCACCTTGCGACCCCTCTTGGCTGCCTCTTTCAAAATCAACTCAATTCTCTGAATCTGTGAAGAAAAACACGAAATAATCACACGACCATTTACATAATTATCCATCACTTTACCAAGGTTATCGCCTACATCATACTCAGAGTGCGGATGTTTGCCCGGCGAATCAATATTGGTCGATTCGTTTAACATCAAATCAATCCCCTCTTTTGCCACAATTTCATCTAATCTTTCGTAATCAGTCTGAATCCCCATCGGGCGAGTTTCAGCCCGCCAGTCACCAGATAGATAAATAGTCCCATTTGGTGTCCTGACCAGAATCGCGGCATTACCCGGAATAGAATGCAAAGTATGAATAAATTCAACGCTGAGGTGTTCCGAAACCTGAATTTTCTCGTGTTTCAGAGGATTCACAGCGATATAATTCATATCCGGCTCCTCATCAAGCTCCGACATTTGCTTTTTAATCATCCCAATCGTAAATTCTGTACCGTAAATTGGTATATTCGTGCCAAATTTCGGCAACAAATGCCTACAAGCCCCAATGTGATCTAGGTGAGCGTGTGTAAAACAAATCGCTTTTACCTTTGTAATATTATCCTCTAAGTATTTAATATCAGGGATCATGTAGTTTACCCCAGGATAATCTTCCCCAGCAAACAACACACCCATATCAACCACGATCATCTCACTCTTATACTCGACAATCGTCATGTTTTTACCAATACCAAAATCACCTACACCACCGATCGGGATTACCCGCACGGCCTCGGGATCTGGTCTCATCTGTTTCAATCTAGCATTGGTAATCTGGGTACCATCATAGCCATTATAACGAGATTTATTGACTGGTACCCCAATAATATGCTGCGTAGCCTGCGCATTCACATCCTGGGAGAGCATCCTCTGATGATGCACCATGTCGCCCTTCTTTACAGATACAGACAAATTTACTTTCCTCTGTTCCGCCTCTGTTTTGGCCTGAGCGCTCTTTTTGGAAGTTTTTGCGGCCTTTTTTGCACCAGAATTCGCCCCAGCGGCCTTTTTTACCGCTTTCTTGGCCCCAGACTGCTTTCCAGCCTTACTAGGCACTAATTTCGCATCTTTGCCTCCAGGGGCAAAATTTGAGTTAAAATTACGACTTTGGGCTGCCTCAAACTCATCCACACCGGAAACAGCAGATTCTTGGGCTTTTCGCCCCTGTGATTCTTCGAATTGCTTCTTAATCCCAGGCAACCTTTCTGCCCTCGATTTTAAGAGTCGGGCACGCCTCTTCTCTTCATTTAAATTCATATTTTCCTTTTTGTTACAAGTAATTTCAGTACCTCTATTATACCAAATCTCTTGCTTTTTTGCAACAAATTTGCTAAAATATAGATATACAGATTTGACCGACTCTTGAGATAGAGGCGGTTTTTTAGTTAAATTGATTAGAAAGGAAATCAAAATGGAAAATCTAGATTTAAAGCAGATGTCAGCCATGGTCGATATTATTGCCGAAGAAAAAGGTCTTCCTAAGGAAACCGTTCTAGATGTCATCGAGCAAGCTATTGCTGCCGCTTGGCGCAAAGACAACGGTGACCGCGACATGAATGTCCGCGCAGCCTTAAACACCAAGACCGGCGCTGCTGATGTCTATGTAACTCGTGTAGTTATCGAAGACGACGTTGCCTACAATCCATCCACCGAAATCCCCCTAAAGGAAGCAAAAGCCATCAAGAAAGATGCCAAAATCGGTGACGAATTGGACGAAAAATTCAACGTCAAAAGCTTTGGGCGCGTCGCCGCTGGCACCGCCAAGCAGGTCGTTATCCAACGCCTCCGCGAAGCTGAAAACGAAGCGGTTCTTTCCGCCTTCGAGAACAAAATCGGCACCATCGTTACCGGTACCGTCTCTCGCGTAGAAGCCAAATTGGTCCGTATCGACCTCGGTCACGCATCCGGCATCATGCCACGCTCCGAGCAAATCGACAGCGACCACTACTCCGTTGGTCAGCGCATCAAGGTATTTGTTAAAAACATCGAACACGGTGAACGTGGCGCTCAACTCATTCTCTCCCGTGCTTCTGCTGACTTCGTCGAATGCCTCTTCCGCCAGGAAGTTCCAGAACTCGAAAACGGCACCGTCGAAATCCGCGGTATCGCAAGAGAAGCTGGACGACGCACCAAGATCGCCGTCATGTCTACCGTCCCAGGTATCGACCCAGTTGGTACTTTTGTTGGTGGACGCGGTATCCGTGTTGGCGCCGTCATGAACGAAATCGGTGACCGCGAGAAAATCGACGTCATCAACTGGAGCGACAACCCATCTGAATACATCCGCGAGGCTTTGAGTCCTGCTGAAATCAACAAGGTTGAAATCTCCGGCAAAAAAGCCAAAGTACTTGTTTCCCCTGAACAGCAGTCTATTGCTATTGGTAAACAAGGCCAAAACGTCCGCCTCGCTTCCAAACTTACCGGCTACGATATTGATATCGAAATCAACAAACCAGCCGCCAAGAAAAAGAAGCAAAACGTTGAAGATTCTTTGCTTAGCGCTATCGAAGAGGTCACGGAAGACACCCCAGAAGAATCTGCGGAAGAATAATCAACAAAAAAGAGTTGGGCTACGAGGCTCAACTCTTTTTTAATACTAAGAATTATTACAAATAATACTCTAAAAAAGAAGAAACCACTCGTTATCCGAGTGGTTTCTTATAATTTGGCACCTTCCTAGTTTCCCACTTTCGCAGTATAATCGGCGCTACCGAGCTTGACTTCTGTGTTCGGAATGGGAACAGGTATTTCCTCGGCGCTATGGGCACCAAATCGTAACAATTAGACGCTAATTATTACTATTGATGTCCATAAGGTGAACAAAGATTTTAAAGCGTCACGGTATCTGAAATTCAAACACCGGTTGCTAGTTAAGTCTCCTAGATTTTTACCGCGACTAGTCACGCTAAAAACCTAGAACATAAAAAGGCGATGGACCTATTAGTACGCTTCGGCTCCATATGTTACCATACTTCCACCTTGCGCCTATCAACCAGATCTTCTTTCTGGAGTCTCCTAGGGAATCCTTATCTTGGAGTGGGCTTCGCGCTTAATATGCTTTCAGCGCTTATCTCTTCCGAACATAGCTACCCGGCGATGCAGTAGGTGACCACAACCGGTACACTAGAGATTCGTCCATCTCGGTCCTCTCGTACT
>JAFZSN010000001.1 GCA_017619315.1 Candidatus Saccharimonadota bacterium | reverse complement strand
TTCTAACTGCAAAAACCGCTTATTTAGCCAGAGTGGCAAATATGGTTTTTGCTTGTTGTGTTTGAAAACTCAACATAAAATAAAACTGACGATGATTAATTGCACAACTAAATTGTTAAAATATTTCTAAAGACTCCTAAAATATATACTCGCAGCTTTAGACTATATGTATCTTATCGCAGATCCCTAGTTTTGTCAATACTTTTTTTCGATTTTTTATACTTTTTTCGACTTTTTTCGGCCTGAGTTGGAATAAACCACCAAATAGTTAATAAAACTGCTATTACCATAAGAGAGATAAACCAAATTATGAGGCCCGGATCGTGGTTTGAGGATATTTGACTTTTCCCTGTTTCGGGGGCTTTTGGTACTGTTTCATTTTGCTCGCTCTTTGCCATAGTGTTTTCTTTAGGGGGTTCTTGGCTCGACTCGGTTGAGGTGCTCTCTTCAATCAGTGATCGCTCGTTAGATTGCTCGGCAACTAGCCTTGACGTGTCCCCTGTTGACTCTTCGCTAGACTGCTCGCCTCCTCTATCTGCGGGTTCCTCGCTAGATCGCCTACTTAATGACCCGGGGCTTGGGAAATAAGTAAGCGTTTTTTTATTCGAAGAGTATAGTTTGCACTCCATACCCTCATGATAATCTGGGGAGTTTAGGCAACTTGAATAATCTATAGAGCCCGTCAAAGCGAATGGTGACCCGAGAGATTTAATCCCTAAAACGCCAGAGGTGTTACTAGCGAGATCGGAACCGGATACAGGTAGAGACACTTCTTTTTCGGCGGCGACCAGGCTTTCGCTCCCCTTTTCTCTGTTATCGTAATAAACTGTGTGGCTTCCTTCTACACTACCGTCAAGAAAACTCTCGTAATCGTATTTAAATATTTGTTGCTCCCAGCGCTCAAACCAACCTAGATATAGCCGCTCTATCTTGAAGTTGTCTCTTCTGCCATCGAGATACGACGAGTTGGTTCTGTCAAAAAAGATGATTTTCAGTTCTTCTTTGGCTGGATTAATTGAGGTAGCCGTTAGCTGCGCGTTAACCAAGCGTTCAAGCGCCCTATACTCTGGTCTTCTGCTGATTAAGTCGATATGCTTGTTCCTGTAACACCCGTTTTGGACATCGCCGCATTCTGCTATTTTCTCCGCCTCTGTTTCTTTGTATACCCCTAATAACTCTTCGACCGACCACCAGGTGGCACCATCTCTTTCTATAGTGGCGTGGGTGGGGTGGGCAAATTGAAAGGATGTACACACGGTAAAAGCGAGCAGTACAAATCTTATTTTTCTCATATCCTTCATATTTTTCTCCTCTGTTAGGTAATTTTGGAGAAATATAAACACTAGAAAACAATTATTTCAAGTGCCTAATTCTGGAATCTTTGCATAAGGGTAAAGAGTAACGCTTATGCAGGCCTGGTTTACCCCGGCTCAGCCACCTTCGTTCTTGACTTTTTGTTGTTTTATGATATAATTAGTGAAGTGTTGGCTATGAAGAATAGCCAATTGTTATTTAAGGTAGTGTTGTCGAGTATTTTGGAAGGAGATAATGAAGATGTCGAAAAAAAGGAAGCAGTAAATGGAGTAACGAAGACTTGATCAACCAATTGAAAATGGTGCACAAAAAGCTCGGTAGGTTACCGACGACGAAGGAGTTTGACGATTATCCGAAGACAGCGTGTACGAGTACTATCATCATTCGTTTTGGTACGTGGAAAAATTTTCTTAAAAAGGCCGGGTTTGAAGTGACCTTTAAAAGGAGGCCGTATAAAAAAGTACAAGACGAAGACCTGTTCCACCAGGTACGGACGCTGGCTAAGAAGTTAGGACGGACACCAACGAAGAAAGAATTTGACGCTGATCCTAGCACGATGAGCTCATCGACTACGGTAATTCGTTTTGGTACGTGGAAAAATTTTCTTAAAAAGGCCGGATTTGAGGTTGATTGCCCCGAATACACTAGCGAGGAATTAATCAGCCAGGTACAAATGCTGGCTAAGGAGTTAGGGAGACCGCCAATTAAGAAAGAGTTTAATGATGACCCCAGAGTAGTAAAGGTGAATATCGTCGAAAAACGCTTTGGTTCTTGGACTAATTTTCTTAAGGTGGCAAAGGTTGAGTCTTATCGCCGCAGCGAGCATTCTAGCGAGGAATTAATCAGCCAGGTACAAATGCTGGCTAAGGAGTTAGGGGAAACACCAACTATGCAGGAGTTTAATGATGACCCCAGAGTAGTAAAGGTGAATGTCGTCAAAAAACGCTTTGGTTCTTGGAATGAGTTCCTCGAGAAGGCCGGACTTGAAATAAACCGTCGTCGTGCAGTCGGAGTTTCTCGCGAAGAAATGATTGGGCAGGTACATATGCTTGCCAGGGAGTTAAAAAGAACACCGACAGCCACGGAGTTCGATGAAGATCCCAGAACTGTCAGTTTCACGGCAGTGAAGAATCGGTTTGGGTCTTGGAATGCTCTTCTCGATGAGGCCGGATTGGCACAGAATCGTCCTACTTTTCGTAAGATTAGGTATAAAGGGAAAACGACAGATGCCGAAAAAATTACGCAGCTGTGTATGTTGAAAGAAAAGTTGGGGAGATTGCCAACCGCAAAAGAATTCGACGAGAGCCCTGAGACAGTGAGTCTTTCGGCCGTAATTAGTCATTTCGGCTCATGGAAAAAGTTTGTTAAGGCGGAAGAAAACACTATCTAGAAAAAAGGCCGCGTTTTAAGCGGTCTTTTTTCATGCTTTATTTCTTGGTCGCTTCCGATTTGGCAGGCTCGGCGGCTTCCGTTTTGGCGGCCTCTGGCTTAGCAGCCTCTGGCTTCGCGCCTTCTGCTTCCTCTGGAGCTTCGTCTGGGAGGACGATGCCGATTGAGGCAACGGTGTCACCTTCGCTCATCTTCATAATGCGGACGCCTTGGGTAGCACGACCGAGGGTTGGGATTTCTTTCATAGCTACGCGGATAGCTTGACCCTTGGTGGACATCATAATGACCTCCTTAGCGAGAGGATCAAGGGTGTGAACAGCGACAATTGGGCCAGTCTTGGCAGTAACCGCTGCAACCTTGATGCCGACTCCACCACGCTTATGAGGCGGGAAGTTCGCGACTAGGGTAGCCTTACCGTAACCATTGGCAGAAACAGCAATTAGCTTCTGATCAGGGTCGGTAATGACATCCATACCTACGATTTCGTCCTTTGGACGGAGGCGCATGCCTCGGACACCCATAGCGGAGCGTCCCATGGCGCGGACTTCTTTCTCGTTGAACCTGGTGGCCTGACCAGCAGAGGTTGAGATAACGATGTCGTTTTCACCGGTGGTCTCTTTGACCCACTTCAACTCATCACCGTCGGCAAGCTTGATTGCGATGAGGCCGTTACTGCGAACATTGAAGAAGTCTTTGATGGCGGATTTCTTGATAGTTCCTTTCTTGGTAGCCATAAAGAGGAAGCCGTCTGCCCCAGCATCACCTTGCTTAATAATGGCGGTGATCTTTTCTTCTGGGTGCATATTGAGCATATTTACAGCGGCTGTACCCTTAGCGGCTAGAGAGGCTTGCGGCACTTCGTAGGCTTTCATGCGGAACAAGCGACCTTGGTTAGTGAAGAATAAGAGATAATCGTGTGAATTGGCAGTCAAAATTTGTGCGATTACATCTTCTTCCTTGGTGGTCATACCGCGCTTACCTTTACCGCCTCTGTTCTGCTTCCTGAAATCGGTCTGAGGGACACGCTTCATGTAATTCTCTGCGGTTAAGAGGATGACGCTTTCTTCTTCGGGGATCAATTCCTCTTCGGAGAATTTACCAACTTCGTGATTGATGATCTTAGAGCGGCGCTCGTCACCGTATTTCTCTTTCAAGGCGAGGAGTTCTTCCTTGATGACGCGAAGGATTTCGTTCTCATCAGCGAGGATAGCCTCTAATCTCTTGATCAATTCGTGGAGTTCTTTCAACTCTTCTTCGATTTTGTCTCTTTCTAGTCCTTGGAGACGGCGAAGTTGCATTTGGAGAATGGCGTTCGCCTGGATTTCAGAGAGGCCAAATCTCTTCATGAGCTGCTTGTCGGCGTCGTCGTAAGAGGAGCGGATTACTTTGATCACTTCATCGATATTATCGAGAGCGATTTTCAAACCCTCTAAGATGTGGGCACGCTCTTTGGCTTTCTTTAGCTCAAACTCAGTGCGACGGCGGGTGACGATCTGGCGGTGCTTGATAAACTCGGCCAAAATCTCTTTAAGCCCTAAGATACGAGGCTGTACTCCGTCAACGAGAGCAAGCATATTGTAGTGAAAAGCGGTCTGGAGCGGAGTTAACTTGTAGAGTTGATTTAGAATCTTCTTCGGGAAGGCGTCTTTCTTTAGCTCTACGACGATGCGGATTTTACCTCTTGCAGACTCATCTCTTGCATCGGCGATGTGATCCAACTTCTTAGATAGGACCAATTCGCGGACTTTCTCGATAAAGCCCTCTTTGCTCATACCGTATGGCACCTCTGTAATGACGATGTTGTAGCGGCCGTTTTTGCGCTCTTCGATGTTGGCGACAGCACGGATAACTACTGAACCTTTACCTGTAGCATAGGCTTGCTTCATTGGTGCACCACCGTAAACCTCGGCACCAGTAGGAAAATCTGGGCCCTTGACGTGCTTCATGAGGCCATCCAGAGAAATCTCTGGGTCGTCAATTTGTGCGACGGTGGCGTCAATCAATTCACCAAGGTTATGCGGTGGGATGTTGGTGGCCATACCGACGGCGATACCCATCTGACCATTCAAGAGAATGTTCGGGAGGGCAGCTGGGAGTACGACTGGCTCTTGCTCGGTGCCATCGAAGTTATCACGGAAATCTACGGTGTCTTTCTCGATATCGGTAAGAAGCTCAGCGCCGACTTTGTCCATGCGGGCCTCTGTGTAACGATAAGCAGCTGGCTCATCACCATCCATAGAACCGAAGTTACCTTGACCTTCGATAAGGGTGTAGCGCATCTTCCAAGGCTGAGCTAGGTTGACCATTGCCATGTAAATAGAGGTGTCGCCGTGTGGGTGGTATTTACCCATAACGTCACCGACGATACGTGCGGACTTAACAGTGGCATGTGGAGCCTTCCAGCCGTTTTTGTTCATAGTATAGCGGATACGGCGGTTGACTGGCTTCAAACCATCACGAACGTCAGGCAAAGCACGATCAACGATAACAGACATCGAATAGCGGAGGAAGTAATCTTCCATGGTGTGTTCGACTGGTTTGACCTCAATGCCATCAGTCGCTACAGGGGCCTCAGCGGGCATGTCCTGAGGCTCTTCTAGTGAGTTGTTCTTTAAGCTTTTATCTTCTTCCATAGTTCCTCCTTAGAAGTCCAAATCATCAAGGTTAACAGATGCGGCGCCGGCCTGAATGAAGTTTTTGCGGAGTTCGACTTGGTCTCCCATCAACTTCGTAAACACGGCGTCAGCTTTCTCGGCGTCCTCGACGTGGACTTTGACCAAGATACGGTTCTCGGGGTCCATAGTGGTCTCCCAGAGCTGTTTGGCGTCCATTTCGCCTAGACCCTTAAAGCGTTGCTGGGCGGTGTAGCCTGCCTGCTTGAAGCGCTCGGCGGTTTCATCGATCTTTGTACCATTTTTCTTGCGCTCTTCGATCTTCTCGGTGAGCTTATTCTCGAGAGCAACCTCATCGTAGACGTAGTCTATCTTGCGGGTGTTACCGGTACCCTTGATTAGGCCGAATAGAGGTGGTTTAGCTAGATAGACGTGGCCTTCCTCGATAACCTGAGGCATATAACGGAAGAAGAAAGTCAAAAGAAGGGTTGCGATATGAAGACCGTCGACGTCAGCATCGGTCATGAAGATAATCTTGTCATAACGGAGGCCGTCGATGTTAAACTGGTCACCAATCCCTACACCTAGACCCTTAATTAGGGAGACTAACTCTTGGTTGGCCAACATCTTGTCAAGACGCGCTCTCTCGGTGTTCAAGACTTTACCTCTAAGAGGTAGAATAGCTTGAATCTGAGGGTTGCGGCCTTCCTTGGCGGAACCAGCAGCGGAGTTACCCTCTACGATGAAGAGCTCACAGTCTTCTCTGTTGCGACTAGAACAGTCGGCAAGCTTACTTGGGAGGTTGAGTCCCTCGAAAGCGCCTTTTCTAATCACGTTGTCTCTAGCGGCGCGTGCGGCTTTACGAGCACGGGCAGCCAGGGTAGCCTTGCCGATAATCTTCTTAGCGATAGCTGGGTTTTCTTCGAGGTAGTAGCCGAAATATTCGGTCATCACCTTATCAACGATACCGCGTACCTCTGGGTTACCTAGTTTGTTCTTGGTCTGGCCTTCGAACTGAGGATCTGGTAATTTGACCAAGATAACAGCGGTGAGACCTTCCTTGATGTCGTCACCGGTGAGATTGTCTTCTTTTTCTTTTAAGAGGTTGTTCTTGCGGGCGTAATCGTTGACTGTACGAGTAAGACCGGTGCGAAAACCAACCACGTGCATACCGCCATCCGGGGTGAGAACGTTGTTTGCGAATGGCTTCATGATCTCAGCATAGCTGTCGTTGTACTGGAGAGCGATCTCTACACCGAAGTCGCCGACCTGTTTGTCGACGTAAAAGATATCATCAGAGAGTAGTTCCTTGCCATTATTGAGGCGCTTAACGTAGCTCTTGATACCGCCTTCGAAGTAGAATGATTCTTTTTGGTTAGTGCGCTCATCTGTAACTGTGATAAGAATGCCTTTGGTGAGGTAGGCTTGGTGACGAGCGTAATTTGATACCCAGTTGTAATCAAATGTAGTGGTTTCTTTAAAGATAGAGGGGTCTGGGTAGAAAGTAATAGAGGTACCAGAATCGCGCGGTGAGCCCTTGGTGATCTGTAATTCTGAGGTAGGTTTACCTGTATCAAATTCAATGTGGTGGCTCTTGCCATCTCTATACACTTCCGCGACCATGTGAGTAGAGAGCGCGTTTACCACTGATGAGCCCACACCGTGAAGCCCGGATGACACTTTATAACCACCGTCGCCGAATTTACCTCCGGCGTGCAGGACCGTAAGTACGGTCTCTAGGGTAGATTTACCTGTTTTGGGGTGGATATCTACAGGGATACCACGACCATTATCGTCGATACGTACACCGCCATCGTTCAAGATGGTGATATCTATTCTGTTGGCAAAACCAGCAATAGCCTCGTCGATTGAGTTGTCGGCGATCTCCTTGATTAGGTGATGCAAACCGTCGTACCCAGTAGAACCGATATACATACCTGGACGCAACCTGACGGGCTCTAGCCCCTCAAGTACCCGAATTTCGGACGAATCATATTCTTCAGCTTTTCCAGCCATTTTGTACCTCTTCTTAATTATTTATATCTATTATACACCTTATAGAATAAAATTCAAGCCTTCGGTGCCCCTTTAATAAAGCTGTGTTTCCCTAGGCTTGGCCTTGATCGGCGCCGTCAGAGCCGCCGGACCCGCCGTGGCTTGCTAGCCAGTTGTCCAAAAAGCCTTTATTTGGCTTCTCATCGGTGCTAGGAGGCGTTTTGGAGCTCGGGCCGTGTCCTTTACCATCTCCAGCCGAAACGGGCCCCTGCGGGCTTCCAGACGCCTCAGACGGGGCTCCTCCTGCGGCTTCCTTCATGCCTTTTTCAACAACGGCCCAGCGATCCTGGATTTCCTTCTCAACTTCGGCGCGTGTCTTACCATACTTCGTAGCAGAGTAAGCTTTAAGGTTATTCATCAACTCCTCATTCGGGTCACCCATTAGAGGAGGCAATTTCATTGTGAATGGTGCGGATGGCATGTCAAACATCATCACCTTAGCAATGGCCGAGAAGTTTGGCGTTTTGGTCAGATCTTCAGCGGAGAAGGTCGGGCTAAAGGCTTTGACCATCAAATCCGCATCAGTTACACCAATACGACCACAGATAATGGAACCAGCGTTACCAAGAAGTGCTTCCCTAATTTTCTCAGTAAGCTGAGTCATAAACTGGTTGGCAACAATAAGGTTAAGACGATATTTACGGGCTTCAGAGAGGATAGACTCAAATGAATCGGTGGCAAAGTTTTGGAACTCATCTACGTAAAGACAGAAATCTTGACGTTCGTCCTCTGGGATATCCTGTCTAGACATGGCTGCCTGTTGGAATTTCATCACAAAGATCATACCGAGAAGATTAGAGTTGATGTCGCCAAGTTTACCTTTAGAGAGGTTAACGAGGAAGATTTTCTTATTATCCATGATTTCGCGAATGTTAAAGCCGGACTTCACCTGACCTAGAGTGTTTCTCATAATGGTATTCGCGAGGAACGGACCCCATTTAGATGCAAACCAGGTGGTGACTTCGCCAGAGTCGCTGGATTTCTGCGAGGCTGGGAACTCTTTGGTCCAGTAGTCGTAGACTGCTTTATCGGTAACAAATTTGAGCTTGTATTTGACAAATTCTGGGTCAGTGAAACACTGAGGGATATCGATAAAGGTAGCACCAGCCGGATCAGACATAAGAAGGAGAGCGGCGTTTCTAAACATGTGCTGGCCACGGGGACCGAAGAAGCCTTGGTTCTGAGGGTCAAATAGGGATTGGAGCATACTGATCCCTTCTTGTACAATGAAGTCTTTTTGGTCTTCGTTGGTAAACTCAAACATGTTCATGCCGACTGGATGTTCGATATCGGAAGGGTCGAAATAGATGATGTCATCCATTCTTTCTTCTGGAACGCGTTTTAGGATAGCATCGACAGCGTCGCCGTGCGGATCAATAAAGGCAAAACCGCGCCCATCGCACATATCCTGGAAGGCGATATTCTCAAGAAATACCGACTTACCCATACCAGTTTGACCAATTACATACATATGACGGCGACGGTTGGTATCGTCCAGATAAATGGCTTTTTGGTTGCCTCGGTATTCGTTGGTGCCAAGGAATACGCCTTCGGTTGCGAGACGCGCCGGACCGTCGACCTGCTTCGTGAGCTGTCGTTCCACGCTGGAGTTCGGAATGGCGCTCTGTTCTGGAAGGTGATAAATACTGGCGAGCTCTACGCTGTTTAGAATACTTGAGCGATTCCTCAATGGGAAGAAACGGAAGGTGTAATCGATGGTTAGTTTCTTAGGGTCTTTCAGAGTGTTAACCTTAAAACTGTTAAGCTCCGGTGAATTGAACTGTGCAAAGGCAGAGACGACCCCACCAGTAAGAGCCTCAGAGCGTGCTTTCGAGGTAGAACTAGCAACAACCCTGATTAAGGTCTCGAAAGCAGGATATTTGATCTTATTATTGATGGCGTTGACCTCTTCCTGTTTGGTATTAGTGACCATACTTTCTTTCTTTTCTTCTCTCTCGGAAGGTGGCTCAAAGGGGGCCTTCAGAACATCAAGTGCTAATTGCCCAACCAGGGCTCCACCAGATGTAGTTTTCTTGCCTTTCTGAATATCTTCTGCATGTTGCTTGGCTCCCTCTGACCACTTTTTTGATGCAGGCCGGAACAAAATTTGTACAGCCACTCCTTCTCCGTTACTCAAGTTAGTCATTGCGTTCAAAATTGCAAGCTGGGCATCACGCTTAGTGTCTTCATATGTTGCGATCGGTAAATAATACTCCTTGTCCAAAGTGAGCTCCGCTCCCGCAACGGCCTCGATGCCGCCGCCACCCTCGAAGATGTTTTCTTCGCGCTTCTCTTCTACTCTAGCCGTGGAATACGCTGATTGGATGGCCTGCTTGACTGTCTCTGTAAGAACGGCTGGGACTACGGCATAATACTTGATGTAATTATCTTTAGCGATAATCTCAAATGAAAAATGGCGCTGACCATAAAGTTTGGTCTTATACCCTTTGGTAATGGTTGACGCAAGGATAGAATACATAACCTGTGCTTTGGAGACAGCTTCGTTTACGACATCCCTTTGGTCGCGACTCCCCGCCTCGATATCATCGGTGGTTGGCGGCAAATGAATTAAGAGTGGTACCATCTTGAGACCCCGTTCGTATTTTTTGGCCTTGCGCAACTTCGAAACCCTGGCGCCGAAAACAATCATAAACAAGAGGATCGCCGCAATCACCATAACTATAATCACCACCCAAGTTTCCATTACTCTGTGTCTCCTAAACGATGGACTTTATTAAAACCGTAATAAGTATTGTTGTAAAAAATACTAAAACAGGTTAAGATGGTCATGCTGCCTTCTCCTTTCCTGCCCCTGCGTTTTTCTGAAACGGGATTGTTGGTGCGTTCTCTCCTGGGTCTCTTCCGAAGCTGTTTTCAAGGTAATGCCTGGCAGATTTCGACCTAAATTCGTCCAGCTCTGCTGGTGTAATCTTGCCTGACTCAAAGTCGCGAATCGTTTTCTTGGTGACCTCTAAGGTCTTTGGCGAAATATGATCGTGTTCGGCGCGAAATGCCTCGATTTCTGAAGCAATATCGGCCGGTACGGTGTTGTCATTCAACTCGGCGCCTTCGTCAGCCGGCAATTCGTTAACCTCTTGATGCCCGGGTGGCATCTCTAGATTAACTATTTTACCTAGTTCGTCGTTATTCTGCTCTGGATATGGCGTCGGTTGCTCTTGAGAAGAACTCATGACGCTGCCGCCTATTTTTCTTTGATCGCGCTCAATGGGCTGGTCCCAATCGTCTTTGTCACTATTTGGGTTGAGGTCACTGTTCGGTTCAAGAGTATTGCTGTTTTCGTGATTTACCCCTGTGTTTTTCATGAAAAAGTCATCAACGGTTTGACCGCTTGGGTTCGTTTGCCTTTGCTGACCATTGTCCATATGCTTATTTTATCACATTTAAATCTTTTTATGAACAAGAAATTCGGCCAAAAAGACAAAAATGATAATAAGGGCAGTAGTCCAGAGGTTAACTGCTCCAAAAGAATATGCCATCATGAACATGACTGGCGCAAAGGCGGCGATAGCGGAGTATAGATAGTCCTTATTGCTGGTAGACGTTTTACTAAATGCAATTTTAAGGAATGATTGGATTAAGAATGTCATAACCCCAAAACAGACTACGTAGACTGTTGTAAAAAATAACAAAACCCCGAACGGTCCAATTTCCGTCGGAGATGTATTATTTAGCATAAAGATTAAAGCTGCGAGTCCTATTATGCTAATCAGAATTACAACACGGTTACGCTTCATAACCCTATTGTACCATAGATAGTTGATTCCCCCAAGAGATTAATTAAGGGTGGGATTAGGGGTTATCCGGCTCTTATAAAAATAACTATTGACCGCAACCCCTAAGCATCCCTTTTGACCGCTTCACCTAAGTGAAGCAAATGTCCTTATAGTTTTATTTCTTCCATTCTTGTTTATGCTTGATGAAGGTACAAATGAAAGATTTAACTATGCGCTCTACGCTTTTTCCTATTTGTATGTAGGAAATTTTGCGGAGCTTTAGGTAATTCCTAATGGTGTAATTTATGGCTAGAAATTACCTTTTCGCCCGCAAAATATTACGTTTCACATTTAATCATTTTAAAGTCCTTTGTTTTTCGTTTTTGTTTAGTCATCTCGACTGTTTTCAGCTTATCATGTTTCTCGGAAAAAAGCAATAGTTTTATTCAATTTATTTGATGTAATTGTTACAACAGTGCCCTCTATTATTACCTGTTCAAATTTGTTGTTCGTTTTGTTGTGTTTTTTACAACGTTTGGTGTGTTTTAGGGCTATTTTTGTCGTGTTTTTGCTGTTCAAATCTTTGTTTCGTGGTCTGGATCTCGCTTCGCGAGGCTAGATCACTGTCAGGAGAGATTCTATTTCCGTGGTCTAGACTTGCTTTGCAAGCCTAGACCCCCTCGGAACATATTCTACTTCCGTGGTCTAGATCTCGCTTCGCGAGACCAGACCCCAGTCAGTCGCTCAGAGAAAAAGGACTCCGTCCTTTTCAACATATTTCTTTGAATAAAAAATAGAGAGCAAGCTCTCTTTTTTTATTCTTCGAAATCTGTGAAAGAAGCTTCGCTTCTTTCTCTTCGCTCGTTCCGTGGTGGAGCTGCCGGATACTGCCTCCGGGTCCGAAACATCACTGGGCCATAATTCTACGCGCATAGTTTCCTGTTTTGACTTTGCTTAATTTGTTAGGTGCAAGAAACCAAACTAACAAAAGCGCAGGCTAAATTTTCGTGTTATTTTTCGCCGCTCAAACAACCTTATTTCCGTACTATGATAATCCTGACATTACGGAAAGTCGTGCCAGGACCAGCCTACAAATGATAATTAGGCGTAAGCTGGCATGTACATGACATGCGCAGTTTTCGTGTTTTTAGCACTTATTCAATACTTACGGTATTTAATCGACGCGCCTTATGACTGTTAATATCCCGTCTAAGCTAATGTCAGCCCCAACTGGCTTAATTATAGCACATTTTGCCTTAAAAAACCAGCCAGAAAGCATAGAAGAAGACCGGTAACTGCGAGGAAAACCGGTCTTCTATGTAGAGTGTGGAGTTATTTTGGCTAATTTTTGTTTTGACCTTTTGAATAATTTTTTTATTCAAAAGCTGTCTCTATAATAACCCGAAAAAATGGTTATGTCAATGATTTTTTCATACTTTTTTTAATTTTTTTGTTAAGTTTTCCACAAGCATTTTGGCCACAACCAGGTGCCTTAGATGCAGCATTTTGGACGCGAATTTGCATGAGCATTTTAAAAGCATTGTTTTTTATTTTGTGACGTGCTAGAAAGCTAGCATGATAGCAAAAATTCAGTCCATAGTGCCATATGGATACCAAGCAAAAGTCGTTGAAGTTGAGGTTGATATGAACCGCGGCCTGCCGGCTTTCAATATTGTGGGCATGGCAAACAAAACAATTAACGAAGCGCGCGAACGCGTGCGTAGTGCAATAGTGAATTCGGGTTTTTCCTTCCCGACTAAGAAAGTGACCGTGAACTTGGCACCAGCAGATTTACCAAAAGATGGGTCGTACTTGGACCTGCCGATTGCGTTATCGGTGCTGGTGATCTCTGGTCAGCTACTAAAAAGCGATGTGGCGAAGCGGGTTTTCGTGGGCGAGCTCTCGTTAGATGGTAAGGTGAGGCCGATTAAGGGTATTATCAACATCGTGGAAGCCGCGAAGAAAGCTGGGTGTGAGGAAATCTATGTGCCGAAGAAGAATTTGGCACAGGCGTCTCTCACCGACGGCATCAAAATATATGGGGTGGAAACATTGAAAGAGCTTTTTCTCGCGTTTAAACACCAGCTGGACCTAGCAATGGCAGATGATGTCAAAACGCAGCTTGAAACGGCTGGAATGAGCGTTTCTGGGCCAATTTTGGACCATATTCTTGGCCAAAATACTGCCAAACGGGCCATGGAAATTGCGATTGCTGGACATCATAACATCCTGATCTCGGGGCCTCCGGGGGCCGGTAAGACTCTGCTAGCAAAAGCGGCGGCAAATCTGCTTCCTGAGCTCTCTAAGAAAGAGATAATCGACATCACGAAGATTTACTCTCTCGCTGGGCTCGCGACGGATGAGATAATAACAAGGCGGCCCTTCCGTAGTCCGCACCATACTTCGAGCGCTACTTCGATAATAGGTGGTGGGATGGGTGTGGCGCCCGGTGAAATCTCATTGGCGCATAAGGGGGTTTTATTTCTAGATGAGCTACCGGAATTCCAGCGACCGGTACTAGAAGCTCTTCGGCAACCGCTGGAAGATAAAGAGATTTCTATATCGAGGGCCAACAAGAAGTCGGTGTATCCGGCGGACTTTATGCTAGTCGCTACCATGAATCCCTGCCCTTGCGGGCACCTCGGTGACCCGACACGCGAGTGCAAATGCACCGAACTCCAGATCCAGAACTACCACAAGAAGTTATCTGGGCCTTTGTTCGATCGGATTGACATGAATATAGAGGTGGAGAGGGTCGAAAATAAAGAGTTAAGGGGAGAAATACCTACAAGTAACCATGAGCATAATGTTGTAAAAAATACTATAACAGAGGCAATTCGGCGACAAAGGGCGAGGTATGGCCGTGATGGAGTGTTTAATAGTTCCCTTTCTAGTTATGAGGTAACACAACTCCTCAACCTTGATAGTGCGGCGGAGAAGCTCCTAAATACCGCTTCGGAAAAACTGAACCTGTCAGCCAGATCGTATTTTAAAACAATCAAAGTCGCTCAAACTATTGCCGACCTGGACGGCGCCAGCATGATAAAGGCTAGCCACCTCGCCGAGGCTCTAACCTACCGGCAAAGGTAAATGTTATGGCCGAGTTTTTCAAGCTACTCGTAGCTATGGACATAACTGGGGCCATAAATGCTTAAAATGCCGGGCAAATCCCTTGCTTTTTTCCTTTAACTTTGTTATAATTACTAACAGGTTAATTCAAGAGAAGAAAGGAATATCATAAAAAATACATCACGTACCCGGTTGAATGGAGAAATTCGCTATCCCGAGGTGCGCGTAATTGGTTCTGATGGGGAGCAGCTTGGCATTATGTCGAGTCGCGATGCCCAACTTCTCGCGAAGGAACAGGGAGTGGATTTAGTGGAGATTGCTGCTAATGCCAATCCGCCGGTCGTTAAAATCATTGACTGGGGTAAATACCAGTATCAAAAGATGAAAGAAGAAGCCAAGAATCGCAAGAAGGCGCGCGAAAAGCAAGCCGAGCTCAAGCAGATGAAGATTGGCCTCAAAATTTCAGATAACGACCTTAACATCAAAGTCCGCAAGATGCGTGCTTTCCTAGATGACGGTGACCGAGTAAAAATCATGATCGTATTTAAGGGTCGCGAGATGGCTCACAAGGAGCTAGGCAACGATCTACTTGGTAAAGTCATAGGTTTACTTGGCGAAGACGTCGTCACTGAAGGTAAGCAACAGATGAGCGGACGGAACTTGTCTGTACAAGTTCGCAAGAAATAACCAGATCGAATTCGGAAGAAGTATTTTCCTACTTCCACGGTTCCCTGGTGGTACGTTATGGGGGAAATAATATTAATCATAATCAAAGGAAAACATTATGCCGAAACTAAAGACGCATAAAGGCACCGCTAAGAGGATTAAGATTACCGGTTCTGGTAAGCTAGTCCGTGAGCGTGCATTCGGGAATCATATTCTCGCAAAGAAATCTAAAGCCAGGAAGCGCAACATGAAAACTGCTGCTACCGTCAATGGCAAAATCAACAAGAATATTAAGAAAGCATTGGGGGTTTAGTTATGAGAGTTAAAAGAGGTGTTGCAGCACATGCAAAGCATAAGAAGCTGCTAAACAAGACTAAAGGCATGCAGCATTACCGCCGTCGTAGCTATAGACTCGGTAAGCAGGGTGTCATCAAAGCTTTACAGTATAGCTACAGAGACCGCCGTAACCGCAAACGCGATCTACGCGCAATCTGGATCACTCGTATCAACAACGCTTCCCGTGAACTTGGCCTTTCGTACTCTCAGCTAATCGCTGGTATGAAAGCTAAGAATATTTCACTCGATCGTAAGGTACTAGCTGACCTCGCTGTTAATAATCCTGAAGCATTTAAAGCAATTGTAAATACGGTAAAGGAGAAATAAGATGGCGATTTGTGAAATTACTGGAAAAGGCAAGATGTATGGCCACAACGTATCGTTCTCCCAGAGACATACACGCAAGGTTTTCAAGCCAAATGTAAGCAAGAGAACTTTGGTAATCAATGGCCAAAAGATCAAATGCAACGTTTCTGCTTCAGCACTTAGGACTTTGAAGAAAAAAGGTTTGATTGAAAGTCCAAAAGCTAGAGCTGAGAAAAAAGCGAATAAATAATATATTTGATAATCAAAAAGCCACCCTTTCGGGTGGTTTTTTGATATTGAGCCTTCATTAAGCCGGGTTCTGTAGTTACACCGTAGGTATAACTGACAATCATCTATCTCGACGCCGCATTGCTACAGCGCTCTAGCGGTAAACGTGCGTCCCCGAGCAGGGGCTGATAGCACTCCTTGCAACAGGTAGGGTTTGCCTCCGCCCCGTATCGCTACGAGGCGCTGTGGGCTCTTACCCCACTCTTTTCACCCTTGCCTAGAAAGGCGGTATTGTCTCTGTGGTACTTTCCCTATCCTTGCGGACGGTCGCTGTTAGCGACTACCTTGCTCGATGTTGCCCGGACTTTCCTCTTTTGCAAGCGATTGTCTTTTGGGCTCCCCTATATTATACCATGAGGCGTATGGAAAAGACAGCCCCAGGCACAGGTCTTGATGAGAGCCTTTCTTTAAGCGCCAATTCGATCTTTACCGTTGCGGCGGTGAGCATTGTGTTCGATATACTCAATAATCTTAGAGGCGACGTCGCGGCGGGTGACTTTTTCAATACCAAAGCCTGGCGAAGCATTTACCTCGAGGACCAATGGACCACGAGAGGAGCGCATAAGATCAACGCCGCAAATGTGGAGCCCCATAGCCTTGGCGGCTTTGACTGCCATTTTCTTCTCTTCGTCGGTCAACTTAATCGGAACACCGAGGCCACCTTTATGTAAATTAGAGCGGAAATCGTCGTCGAGCGATTCCCTCTTCATGGAGGCCACTACGCGGCCGCCTACCACGAAAGCACGGATATCGGTACCAGCCGATTCCTTGATAAACTCCTGGAGTAAGATGTTGGTGCCGTCTTCATTATAGAGGTAGAAAGCTTGAAGAGCGGATCTTGCAGCTTTACGAGTGTCAGCAAGGATCACGCCATTACCATGAGTGCCAGAGGCCAACTTGATAATTACAGGGAGGCCAATTTGCTCCAACAAATCATCGATATCAGAAGTATTTCGTGATACTAAGGTCTTTGGGGTATCAACGTCGTATTTGGCTAGAATCTGAGAGGCGCGCAATTTATCGCGAGCACGGGTGATAGCCACAGAGGTGGTCGGAGTATAGACACCCTGCATTTCGAACTGGCGAACCACGGCACAGCCGTATTTGGTCATGCTATTAGAGATGCGCGGCAAAATAGCATCAAATTTTTCGAGCTTTTTCCCCTTGTAATATACGTCTGGGTGTTTGTCGTCTAGAGAAAGGTAGCAGTTTTTATACTTAATAACTTTAACCTTGTGGCCGCGTTTCTCGGCCTCTTCTACGAGACGTTTGGTGGAATAGTTGGCGTTGCCGTTTGATAGGATTGCGAGGTTCATGCTATTCTCCTTTCTGTTCTAGTTTTATATTACCGTTAGTATTATTTTTAACATATTTTTTATGAAACTTATATGGATCTTTTTCCAAATATTTCTGGGCTAGTTTCGTTTTCGGACTTTTGGAGCGGATTCTGGTATGGTTTTTAGAAACATCCACGATGAATTTTCGCGAAATAGTACGACGACCGATCAGGACAGGGTAGTTATTATTGCTACGATCTGACAAATTAAAAAGAACTCTGATGGTGCGACCGCCAAGAGTAGTCCTAAGATGGGTACGGTAGCGTATTTGCTCATGTCCGAAAGAGCTACGGACAACGGTGACCTTAAAGTCCGTACGCTCATAGTCTTTGCCGGTGTAATATGGGCTCCCCTCGCCAAATAGCCTAAACCGAAGGACGCCATCCTTGGTCACACGAATATGACTCGCCCAGATAGAGGATGAATCGGCACCGGTGTCAATCTTGGCCGGGACATTTTTGATTCCAGCAACAGTAATACGCTCAGTAGAGCCAATGACATCTAGCTTCTTTGAATCGTTGTGACACAACATAATTTAATTATTATACCACTTCCTGGGGTGGATGTCAATGCCCTACCTCTGTTACGATTTTTTTAGGATGTTGTCGATAGCTTGATTTGCCTCTGAATCAGCCGCTGCATTCTGCGAGCGCGGAACATGAGTAAAGGAAACTGCCTCGAATTGGTCGAGCTTTTTCTTGATATCCCTGTAGATTGGCATGATGTCACGATTCTTAACAGTGAAGATGCCTGAAAGTTGGTTTACCACCATTAGGTTGTCCGAGATAAATCTGACGGTCTTATACCCCAGTTCGATGGCACGTTCAACACCTTTACGCATAGCATGATACTCTGCCATCCGAGAAGTAGAAAAACCGATAAACTCTCCGCCTTTTTCAATAAGCTGCCCTCTTTCATCGTAGATAATATAACCAATCCCTGCCGGACCCGGGTTGCCGCGCGAAGCACCGTCGACATTGATGGTGACGCCGTTCGCGGTGTCACGGTGATAGTTGTGGTCAGAGGTGGTCTTCTCCCCTTCGATGTCAATTACAGAGAGGCTAGTCTCGTTAAGGTGAACACCGGAGTTCGCGAAATCTTTAATATACTTATAGGCAGTATATCTGTCTCTTGGCTCTGGTTTAGCGTCACCGTCGACGCCGAGTTCATATACTATATATAAATTACTGAGTTGGCTGGAGCCCTCTGGGGCCAAGAAAGTAATGGCATCTTTTAATCTGATCGATGAGGCAACAAGCCCAGTGTATTCGGCAAGAGAGCGAGCCATCGCCTCTTCGGGTTGTTCACCGAATTTAATCTTACCGGTAGGAAGCTCCCAAAAAACCGGCGACTCACTACGACCCCGGTTGCGTTTAAAAACTAAAACCCCCTCTGAATTTCTAATTATTCCAACTACGCGTATTCTTTGTTTCATGCCCGCCTTTTTCTTGGACCCTGCCAGCCTGTTTTCCCCGTAATATATACAAGGTGGGTAAGATCTTATGCGATACACCCACGGGTGTAAGCCACGAAATCCCTATAACATGATTATTCAGGAAAATCATGTCGCCAACAGGGCTACTTTTATTATAACATATCAGGCACCAACAATAAAATAGAAGGCAGATAGGATAGCGTTTGTAGCACCGATCATAACATTTGAAAAGACCTGGCCGAGGATAACTATGAGGAGATAGACGACAATAAACCCATACGGCTCAATAGTGGAGAGGATGTCGCGAACGAAGTCCGGCGAAATAGCGTAAAGGATCCTGGAGCCGTCTAGCGGTGGGATTGGAATAATGTTGAATATTGTAAAACCAAGATTTACGAACACCAGCTCGGAGAAGATAAATTCAGGTAGCTGACCACACGTTCCATATATTAGTCCTGTAAAATGGCCAATTACAAATGATATAAATGCAATTAAAAGATTAGTAAACGGCCCCGCAAAAGCTACGAGTGCCATTCCCCATTCCCGGCCTTTTAGATTATATTTATTGATAGGGACTGGTTTGGCGCCGCCAAAAACTGGCGCCTTTAGCATATACAGTATCACTGGCACAAGGATAGACATGAAGGGGTCGATATGTTTTAACGGGTTCAAGGAGAGGCGACCGGCTTCTTTTGCAGTACGATCACCAAGCCAATATGCAACCAAGCCATGCGACAGTTCGTGAAGAATCACGGATCCCACGATGATGATTAGAATTATAAGGATAGATCCAAAGTCTAGGTTCATGTTAGAACGACCACCTCTTTAGTAGCAGGGAGGCTGTCGAGATTCTTTACTTTCAATTTCTTCTCGGTGCGGGCGGTGAGCTTCAGATCGGAGACCATAGCATCGACATTGCCCATAGAGACGATTAGTTTTGGTTCGATTTCACGAATGGCGCGAATAGAGGAAGTACAGAGGATGTCAGCCACGATATCATCAAGATTCTCTTCGATCCCACCGATGATCCCAGTGTGGATGCCGCCAATTTCGACATCGTAGATGGTTTTCTTGCTTTCGGTCAAAATGCCACGAATGGAGACATCACCAATTTCGAATTCGCCTGGGCCTTCGATTTTGCCAACAGGGAGGTTAGCGTCGATCGTAGCATCGGCAATATTAAACTTTACCGTAGTACTCTTGGTAGAGACAATGATTTCGTCTTGGTTTTTGCTTTCTAGTTCAAACATTTTGCTCCTATTCTTTGATTATTTTATCTGGGTCAATGATTTCAGTTATTTCCATCTCGAGAACATCGCCGAGGAAACGGTCTTGGACGCTCTTACGATAAACAAAGTCGTCGGGCGTCATAATTACATAATTGATTGGTTTGCCCTGTTTCTTCTCTATGACTTCGGCCCAACGGGTAAGCTTCTTGGTCTTATCGTTGCCGATGATGAGAAGGTCGACACCTTCTTGGCCTGGCAAACGATTGGTGACAATAAGGCCCTTCAGGTATTTCTTGACCGGACGGCAATATTCTTCCCATGTGGTCTCGCGGATATCTTGGTCGCTCAGTGTATTAATTTTTTTGGAAAAGATTTCCGTGAGTGGACGACAAAATGGATGTTTATTATTGGCCGAGTAATAGATTTTGTTGTCAAAAGTATCGTTTTTGATGATGCCGATACTTTCGAGGTTCAATAGTTCTCTACGGACCGAGTTGATCTGCTCGTCTATTACCCTTGTCATCTCTCGGACATAGAAGGATTTCTCGGGATTTTCAAAGAATAACTTCAACAATTTGGCCCTAGTCTTAGAACCAAACAATTTTTCTGTTGGAGTGTTAGCAACTTTGGTCATTCTGTATATTATTGTAGCACGATTTTAATAAATATCGGAATTAAATTTAGTAGATTTAACCTGCTCGATACTTTTTTGTGACGTATGAATAAACTTTTTCCAGCTCCATCCATTCTATTTGGGTGTTCCTCTTAAACCAGGTCATTTGACGCTTGGCGAGGTGCCAATCTTCGTAGAAGCATTTCTCTTTGGCTTCTTCCAAGGTGAGTTCGCCCTCAAGATATTTCCAGGCGTATTCGTAGATATCGCTCTTCATGGCGCCGCTACCCCAGCCATATTTCTGAACAAGTGAGTTTAGCTCGTCGTATAAATCTTGGCAGAACATTTTGTCGATACGCTTCTTTAGCCTAGTTCTCAAGTCTTCCGTCTTGCATTTGATGCCAATGATTAAATAGTCACCTTTGATATCTTTGCGGTCTGAACAGGATTTTTGTTCAATATCGCCAATCTTGTGGCCGGTCGGGCCTTTAAATTTGTAGTCATAGATTAATGCATCAATGTAAAGGCCGGTGCCGCCCACTACGATCGGGACTTTGCCGCGAGACCTAATATCTTTGATCTTATCCTCAGCGTAGGTTTTCCAGTCTGCAACAGTGAACCTCTCGCCTGGTTCGACTAGATCGAGGCCGTAATGGGGGACGCTGCTCTGCTCTTCTTTTGTGGGTTTGGCGGTGCCGATATCCATACCCTTATATATCGCACGGGAGTCAGCGGAGATAATCTCGCCGTTTAAGGCCTTGGCGAGCTCTATACTGACTCCGGTTTTGCCGGAGCCAGTTGGGCCTAAGATAATGATGGTAGGGATATGTTCGGCGCCTGATCCGTTTCGCATTAACTCAGTTTTCCTAGGAACTTGGCGAGGTCTTTCAATTTAACCTTTTCTTCTTTGTCGCGAAGGCGAATGGAGACGATTTCCTCTTCGGCGTCTTTCGGACCGACAATGATTACGCATGGGATCTTCATCTCGGTAGCGCGACGAATCTTCTTGCCGAGAGAGTCGGCGGAGTCATCTATGGTTACGCGTAGCTTGTTGTTCTTGATAGGTTCATTCAGAACTACGGTATCTAGGACATCTTTAATTCTCTTAACGTAATCGGTTACCTGATTATTGACGGTGAGAATACGGACGTTCTCAGGAGCGCACCACATTGGGAACCAACCGGCGGTATGCTCAATATAAATACTGAGGAATCTCTCGATAGAGCCAAGCAGGGCGCAGTGGATCATGACAGGGGTCTTCTTGGAGCCATCAACGTCGGTGTACTCTAGATGGAAGCGGGTAGGCATCGCGTAGTCTAGCTGCACGGTAGCAAGCTGCCATTCGCGACCCAATGCATCCACGGCCATGAAGTCCATCTTCGGGCCATACATAGCGGCTTCTCCTTCACCGATGAAGTAATCCATTTTGTACTTCTCTGCCATGTCTTTGATGGCACTCTCGGCTTTCTTCCACATTTCTGGGGTACCAATGTAGCCATCGCCGTCGTCGCGGAAAGAGAGACGGAGACGAAGCTTCATGTCGATTACCTTGTAAAGATCCTTTGCGGATTCGATGAGCTCGCCAAAGATATCACCGATTTGGTCTTCGGTACAGAACACGTGTGAATCATCCTGAGTGATAGCGCGCACACGAGAAAGACCGCCGAGCTCGCCTTTACGTTCATCGCGGTAGACCATGGTAGTCTCTAGATATTTAATCGGAAGGTCCTTATAAGAACGCGGTGAACCAGCAAAGATCTGTGCATGGTGAGGGCAAGACACTGGCTTGATCGCTAGATGATCTCCAGACTCTTGAGAAACGAACTGGAGCATTTCTGGGAATTTTTCATAATGACCCGAAGCCTTGTAGAGATCCACGTTTGCAATATGTGGGATGCAGACTTTCTCGTATCCATTTTTGAGACGATAACTCTGAGTAAATTCATTAATTAGGTCTCGGAGAACAGTTCCGCGCGGGGTGAATAGCGGTAAACCGGAGCCGACTAGGTCTGAGAAGCAAAACAGATCTAGTTCCTTGCCGAGTTTGCGGTGATCACGCTTCTTAGCCTCTTCTTGCTGTTCTAAATATTTGTTCAACTCATCTTCTGTCTCAAAAGCAACGCCATAAATACGGGTTAACATCGGGCGTTTCTCGTCGCCGCGCCAGTAAGCGCCAGCAACGCGGATCAATTTGAATGGACCTGTCTCGGATAAATCTTTGACATGAGGACCTTTGCAGAGATCGGTAAACAAATCACCCATATCGTAGAAAGTGATTGTTTCCTTCTCTGGGAGCTCTTCGATTAATTCAATTTTGTAATCTTGTTTATTATCGCGAGCCCAATCTAGAGCCTCAGACTTAGTAGCTTCGCGTTTTGTCATCTTGAGTTTGCGCTGGATGATACCACGCATTTTCTTTTCAATCTTGCCGAGATCGGTGTCGCTAACCTTAGCATCACCAAAATCTATGTCGTAGTAGAAACCATTATCAATAGCTGGACCGATGCCAAATTTGACATTTGGGTATAACTCCTTAACGGCGGCAGCTAAGACGTGGCTCAAAGTATGTCGCATTGCTTCTTGTTTGTTCATGTTAACTCCGTTTAGTTCACATACTATTATACCACAACGGGGCTAGAAAAATTTGAGGTTAGCCGTTATTATCTCTTTCTCCCGGCATAGCCTTTTAGGTGGAGTAATTTATAAACACTACTAATCGCGTCGCGATACCCATCATAGATCTTGATGTTCCTACCGAATATATGTTTCAATTCTGGAACAATGTCACTGAATTGCGAACAAGCTATAATGATACCGCAAGGGTGAAAATTGTAGTTGATGACGTCTCTTTGCATTTTATCTTTGATTTCAGTAGGAGACAATTCCCCGTCATCGATTTTGATCGGCCAGGATTCTAAGACAAGAGTCTTGGTGTTCATCTTTAATTGATGAATGAAGCTGTGATATTTTATAGTTTTGAATACAGCCCTAGTGGTGAGAGCTAGCATGTCTCGCTCAATAAAAGCACAAGGGTGTTCAAGTTGTAGACCAGTAAACCTCTGGTCCTTATATTTTTGAATGAAGTACTTAAGGCTAGTGATAGTGAGTAGATGATTCGCGAAAATGATTAAGTCTACCTTATTAATATATGGTGATAAGGCTTTCTCTGCATATTTCCTCGCATCTTTGGCATTCGCCTGGATTTTCTCGGCGTGACGCCAGTCAATCACCCTAATAACATCAATGGTCGGCAGTTCTTCCTCTAACCTATCGGCAAAAACTTCCCCGCCATACCCACTATCATAAACTACTATTTTTAACATTTGATTCCTTTCTCCTCCGCTCTGGTCGATTTTAACATCGTTCGGCCGTCCCGAAAAAATGAAATTTGGAGATATGGGACATATGTCTCATATCTCCAAAAAAAGTCCATTACTTACAGGGGTGGGGCAAAATTCGCCAGGTATTAACAGAATACGAGAAAGATATACAGGAAAGACTAAAGAAAGCTCCGTGCTATAATATAGATATGAAAAACCTCGAATTGGTCAGTAATAATAGTGAGGAAAACAATAGCGAATGGGATTCGCTTGCCAATTGGGCTGATGAGGTAGAAGATAAAAAGGTGAAGAAAAAAGAGGCCATAGATAGTTATAGAGCAGCATCAGAGGCTTTCCGAATGGATTTTAATGAACGCGCAACTGGACCAGAACAATTTGCCGAATGGGTCGCTTCTGAAGAGGATGGTATATCTGAAGAAGAAATAGAATTTGAGGGGACAAAGATCAAGGTTTACCATCTCACCGGGCATGAGTTTTTAGCTTTAGTCCATTGTATAGACTATCGAGGAAGCAAAGCGGATAAAATTATCTACCCTGAAGCCTATAAGAAAAGTAAAGGAATCAGAGATAACCCTAGTAACTGGGAGACTATCGCTCCAGAGAACAATCCACATAATATTAGTAATGGACTCGCTAAAACTAGTTCAGCAAATAACATTTCTAGCTCACTCGTATCCAACAAAGTCCCTGATGGGCATTGGGGTGATAGCGAGAGGGCTATCTACTATGGATTTTCGAATATAGGTCATCGTGGAATTATAAAAGCTGGTCGCGGAGACATGGGTGTACATCAAGGCTGGACTAGCGCCATCGAAGATGAAGCAGATGTAAGAACGATACAGACCATAGATGAAATAGAAGAGTCAGACGGGGCTAATGAGGTGGCTTTCAATCGTTATGAAGAGGACAATGGACATTCATTATTCCCAAGCTTTATATATTGTCCTAATTTTGTCGAGACTGTCGATGATTTAACTGATGCACAAAAACATCATGCAGTACATTTTGGTATACCAATTGTTATTCTCCACAGAGGTGCATATAATAAATCTCAAGAATAATTTATCAAGAGATTTAATAGACACTAACAGATTACGAAATAGTTAATATTATTTCATAACCCGAATGGTGGGTTGTGAGGGGCAGGGATCTCGCTCGCTGGGGCTCGCTCGATTCGAACCCCCTTACGGAGCAAGCCTAGCTACGCTATCAGTATAAAAAATTAAACTCCTTCGGAGTTTATTTTTTTATACTGGTGGGTTGTGAGGGGCTCGAACCCCCGACCTTCTCGGTGTAAACGAGACGCTCTAGCCAACTGAGCTAACAACCCATTGACAGTAATTATACCACATCTCCAAGGATAATGCTAGACGCTAAGAAAACTGGGGTAAAAATACCAGAAAAAAGGGTTTTTTGTTGACAAAAGCATAAGCACAGTTTATTATTATATGTATGGAGGTCATACAGGCACGAAAGGTGTGTTTCGCGTTGCTGCGCAACTTGTTGTTTTTCGCAGGTACAACAATGCTGTCATTTTTGTTGATGTCTTTTGTTTCTAACGCCGCCTTCGCTGATGACAGTATCTCTATCTCAACGTCAACCTCGGTCAATCTTCTCGCCCACGGCGGCGAAAGCGCCATCGGTAGTAGTGAGGTTGAGATTATTACCACCTGCCATGCAGGTTATACCCTTACTCTTAGTACAAGCGTAAATAATAATGGTCTATACCTTAATGGCGATGCTTCTACTGCCGCTAGCGGTTATTTTGCGCCCAGTAATGGAAGTACACCTCTTAGCCTTGCTTCAAATACTTGGGGTTATTCCCTGGCCGTATTGAGACCGGGGGCAAGTGAATATGCGCCGCCCACCATCAATGACCCATTCAGTGCGGTCCCAAATAGTTCATCTCCCGTCTCCATAAAAACCCCCGAGTCTACGCAATCGGAAACCGATATCGATGATAGATTTAGTATTTATTATGGGGTGAATGCCTCATCCAGCAACTTTGCAGGCAACTATACCCTCATAGACGACCCTAATACCCCAGGTACTCCTGGGGTATTGGTATATACCGCAATAACCAGTCCAGCATGTAATTCGGACTTAACCGTAGTCTTTGACAAAAACGCTGGTAGCGATGAGGTCACCAACTTGCCGACCGCGTCGGAAAATGTTTTTGATCCTTTGAACAATACTCTTACTCTTTCCAGTAAACGCCCTGAACGTGCTGGGTACATTTTTAAAGAATGGAACACTAACCCGAATGGTTCCGGCGGTTCATTCCCGGCTGGAGCCGTCATCCATATCGGCACCGGCGAAGGCGAACTGATTGGCAATGTTACGTTGTATGCTATTTGGGAGAATGGTGCACTAACTTATAATTTGATCTATGACGCCAATGGCGGCACTGATGCTCCGGGCAGTCAGACCGCAATTAGCCACAATGCCACCCAAAGTTTTATCATTACGAATCAAGCCCCTATTTATTATGGTTACGCTCTTCTTGGCTGGAGCGAGACTAACGATGGCAGTGGCCATGGTGCAAGCGTAGATTATGTTTCGGGCGATACTATTACGATGGCTAGTACTGGTCCGGTTACCACCAAGACTCTTTATCCAGTGTTCCAACAAATATCATCTTGCCCAGCCAATAAAGTCTGCTACGACGACAATGGTGCAGACGTATTAGATGGCGGCCGCGGGACTATGAGCAACCAGGACGCCACTGGTAGTAACGTGACTCTAATCCCATCTAACTATTCTAGATCCGGTTATGGTTTTGCTGGTTGGGTTACGGATGCGAATGCTACACCCTATGGCCCTAATGCCACTATCTCTATAAATGATTTATCCTCTTCTGGCTTACAGCTCTACGCTAAATGGGTTAAATCATCTGGCGATCTCCAAACTTGGGGAAACTGCGGCACCTTGGCAGAAAACCAGGTCGTCGCATTGACAGACACTCGCGACAATAACGTCTATACTGTAACGAAGCTTGCGGATGGCAATTGCTGGACAATGGAAAACTTGAGGCTAGATCCGGGGCTTTCTACCATCTCCGCGGACAACACCCATAATCCAACTTCTACCTTTATAACTGAGTCTACTACGGACGACGGTAGTGGCAATCCGTACTCCTTATCTACTAATACTATGTGTAAAGCTAGCACTAGAGATTGCATAAATCAAATCCAATATAACTCGAATAGCTTAGATCGTTCCCTAGCCCAAGACGAAAGCACTGCGGCCAACAATGTCGCTTGGTATTCCTATGGCGTTTATTACAACTGGTATACTGCTACCGCCGGGAATGGCGTTTATGATACAACTTCATCTGGCGGACCAAACCATAATGGTACCGTAGGCGGGGATATTTGTCCGAGAAAATGGCGTCTTCCTTCCGGCAACTCTTCCGGCGATTATGATAAACTGAATATCGCAGTGAATGGCGGAAAAACCGCTGACGATACCGGCCTCAGAAATTACCCGGTGAACTTTATTTGGTCCGGCGACTATAATAACAACAAAAGAACCAGTGGCTACGCTAACGGTCGTATTTCTTCCGCCACCGCTAAAGACAACGCCACTGCCTACCGCGCCGGCTTTAAGAGTAATGAGGTCACATTAAAGAATAGAGCTTTCGATAAATGGGATGGCTTCGCCGTGCGATGTGTTTATGATTCCAGTGCGACCCAGTACAACAATCTCGCCGTTACTTTTCCGCAGAATGCCACGAGCGTAACCTTCGCAAACGATGTCTATGGCACTGAGACCGCTACTCCTGGGAGCCCAGTTGTGAGTTTGGTACAGGGGGCAACTTACACTATGACGGCAAATCTCGCCGCGGGTAACAGGCTGTCAAGCTGGATCCCGGGGGCAAATGTCACCTTGGGTGATCAAAGTCAAAACCCAACCACGATCAGCATTACTGATGATTCTACACTTACGTTCACTCTCGTTGAGGCTACTCCTTTCAACGTAAATGTAACCTTTGACGAGTACGTGGCTACTATTGATATCGACAATGATACTTACCCAAGCTACCACATCACCAAGGATACTGCCACAGATAACCATGATGGCACTTATACTTCTACTGTTGTTCTGTATAGTGTCACGGTCTATAGCTTAGCCTCGACTTTTGAGACCGGGCACAGAATTGGATCTTGGTCTACTACTTCTAATGGCACTCTTTCTGACCCTACCGCTTCATCTACTGACTATACAATCACTGGTGCGGCCGACCTTACGCTTACGAGTGCAGGAAAAACTGGAGCCACCATGCTTCTTCCTGGCCCCGAACTAAACGCCAAAATGAAATCACTCGCAGAAGGCACAAGTATGACTTACGAAGATGAGTCATCCAAAATAAAAGATCTCCGTGTGGCCGATGCTCTCCCGGCCGGTTTCGTCCCATCAAGTGGCAACACCGTCTCGATACCAAATGCTACTTACCCAATATACATCTTCTTTGACGATACTAATGGTGCCGGCATCATGTATTTCTATACAGACGCTAAAGACATTGTGATGAACCCAGACTCAAGCTACGCCTTCAGCAATAATCTGGGCTTAGTGAACATAGCTACTTTAGCAAGTTGGAAAACTAATAGCGTAACGAACATGAGTAACTTGTTCAGCTCGACTGGTCTTTCCAATATAGATGCCCTGGCGGGCTGGGATACTAGCAATGTTACAGATATGAGCGGCCTATTTGGTATAACCAATATAACCGATATAGATGCCTTAGTGGATTGGGATACTGGCGATGTGACG
Source organism: Candidatus Saccharimonadota bacterium (assembly GCA_017619315.1). GTDB lineage: Bacteria > Patescibacteriota > Saccharimonadia > Saccharimonadales > Saccharimonadaceae > Nanosyncoccus. The sequence continues at coordinate 115,478 of JAFZSN010000001.1, read as the reverse complement.
GATATGAGTGATATGTTCTCCAACACCAGAATAACAAATATAAATGGTGCCGCGAATTGGAATACCGAAAACGTAACAAACATGTATGGAATGTTTAGTGCGGACTGGGATCTCACTAATATAGATGGGGCGGCCAACTGGGATACTGGTAATGTGACTAATATGGGCGGCATGTTCTCGATGACGGGTATCACCGACATAGATGCTTTGTCGAATTGGGACACTAGTAGCGTAACTGCTATATATGGCATGTTCCAAGAATCTACATCTCTCACCAATATAGACGGGGCTATAAACTGGGATACTAGCAATGTAACAAGTATGAGCATTACGTTCTATCGGGCCGAATCTCTCACCAATATAGATGGGGCCATAAACTGGGATACTAGTAATGTGACAAGCATGTACGAGATGTTCTATGATGCCAGTTCCCTCACTAATATAGATGGGGCGGCCAACTGGGATACTAGTAATGTAACTAGTATGCATGAGATGTTCTATGATGCCAGTTCCCTCACTAATATAGACGGGGCCATAAACTGGGATACTAGTAATGTGACTAATATGAGTTATATGTTCGAATATGCCAAATCTCTCACTAATATAGATGGGGCCATAAACTGGGATACTAGTAATGTGACTAATATGAGTTATATGTTCTCCAGCGCGAATTCCCTCGCGGATATAGGCGGCGCCGCAAATTGGAATACTAGCAAAGTGGTGGATATGAGGTCGATATTCAGAAGCATTGGTACAAATGCCGATGGCTCCGTTATTAACGACTGGGACATTCGGGCCGTTGAAAAGGATCAAGTTGTTCAGGGCACTGGATTTGATTGCATGTTTGCTCTAGGGCATTTGGGGCCTTGTCCTAGTGAGGATTATTCACTTAATCCAAATCATCCGAATTTCACAAAGCGTTCCGGCACTTGGGACCAATATGGTACTTTTGTGCCAAATTATTTCATTAAAAACGTTAATATCACTGTTAACTTCGATGAACACATCAATAGCGTAAGTGTGAACTACACCACCATAACGACTTCTGGGGGTAGCGTAACTCTCAGATCTGGCTTCAGATATAAGATCGAGGCTGACTTTAAGACCGGATACGAACTTGGTTCCTGGACAACGGACGGGAATGGGAATATTAGTTATGATCGTTTACTTGACTATATGACACTTAATCCCGTAGATGATGTTCTGCTCACTGCTACAAGTCAACTTATTGCTCCGGAGCCGGAAGACGTTACTACTACCGTTAATTTAGATTCGAATATATCGAAGTTAACCTTCCGTAATGATAAAAATGATGATACTTTGGTCGTAGAAAATGGCGACGCTATTACGTTGAAGCAGGGTACGTCTTATGATATAACTGCTGACGTTAAGTCTGGATACGAAATTACCTCGTGGGCTGCTGTAGGTGGCACGCTCAGTAATAACGCCGGCATGCACAATAATTTCACCCCGACTAGCGATTCTACTCTCACTGTTACTTCCGCCGTAGCTGTAGCCACACATACAGTGACGGTTAATATGGACCCGAATGTTTCGTATGTTATATTTAGCAACCCGAACTGGCCTACTAGGGTCGCCATAAGGGATGGGTTTGAGGCAGATCTTAGAGATAATACAGAATATACGGTTACGGCCTTCTTTAACGACAAGAGCTATGGGGTATCTAGTTGGAGCACGACCGTTGGCGGCACTCTTGATTCAACGGTCATCAACCCGACGACGTATGCCGTCACGGGAAACGCCACCTTGAGTGTCACAAGTACTAATTCTAATCACGATGTCACCGTGAGCTTGGGTAGCCACGTCAGTAGCGTTAAGTTCTACAATGAACAGTACGGAAGCCAAGAAGTCACAACAGATAACACAGTAGTCTCTCTAAAGCATGGAGCCGTATACGATATAACTGCCGCTTTTGAGGTTGGTTATGAATTTGCAAGTTGGGCTACAGACCCGAATGGTATTATAGCGAATCCATATATTAATCCTTCTACTTATGCAGCGATTGATGATTCTTCCCTTGTAGTAGCTAGTCAAGCTATCCCAACTTACACCGCTACGGTCATATTTGACGAATATGTATCTAGTATAGATATTAATAGCTCTAATTATCCAAATCAGCATATCACAAAGGCTACCGCTACAGACAACCATGATGGTACCTACACTGGCACGGCTTCGTTAAGAAGAGATGAAGTCTACACGTTAGTTTCCTCGTTCGAACCGGGTTACAAAATTGATACATGGACTACCACGCAAAATGGTATACTTGGTGCCGCCACCAACTATACTACTACTTACGTCGTCGTTGGTAATACTACCCTCACCCTTACCAGCCTAGAAAACATTAATACTACTACACTCATCCCGGGTCAAGAATTAAATGCTAAGTTGAAAACATTAGCGGAAGGAATGGATGTGGAGTATGATTATGTGTCGTACAAGATTAAAGCATTCCGTATGGCTGACCAGCTTCCCGATGATTTCACTCCATCTTCTGCCAATACTGTATCTACAATTGACTCCGATGTACCAACCTATATTTTCTTCGACGACCTCGATGATGAAAACATAATGTATTTCTACACCGAGGCAGGAAGAATCTACATGAATGAGGACTCCAGTTATTCTTTCTATGCCAATGTTTATACAACTGATATTTCTGCTATTGCAGACTGGGACACTAGAAATGTTGTAAATATGAGTAGTGCGCTTTCCGCTATCTCCGCGCCAGATATTAGCGTTGTTGCCAACTGGAACACTAGTAGTGTGACGGATATGAGTAATATGTTCTCCGCCAGCTGGTCATTAGCCAACCTAAACGCTTTGTCTGGTTGGAATACTAACAATGTAGTGAATATGAGCGGTGCGTTCTCCAATACAGGCTTGACTGATATCTCGGCTCTTGCAAACTGGAACGTTGACAACGTCACTGATATGAGCGATATGTTCGCAGGGTCTTATAGACTCAATGATTTTTCTGCTATCACCAGCTGGAATACCAGTGGTGTTACGGACATGAGTGGAATGTTCGCCGCGACCGACATAACCGATGTGGACGATTTGTCTGGTTGGAATACTAGTAGTGCAACAGATATGAGTGGCATGTTTAGCAATACGCAGTCCCTCACGGATCTTTCTGGTATTGCAAATTGGAATACTGGGAATGTAACAGATATGAGCAACATGTTCTATAACACTGGCGTGACAGCCCTGAACTCTCTTGCAGGCTGGAGCACAGGCTCCGTTACGAATATAAGTGGTATGTTCTCTTCTAATTATTCTCTCACAGATATCTCCGCACTCTCTAGTTGGAATACTGGCAGTATCGTAAACATGAGTAATTTGTTCGCTTCTTCGTATCATATTTCGGATATAAGCGCCGTTGCTGGCTGGAATACCAGTAGCGTGACGGATATGAGTGGTGCGTTTCGGGCTATTGGTAATTCTGGCGTCGTGGATATCACTCCTCTTACGGGTTGGAATACCAGTAGCGTAACGAATATGAACAACTTGTTCCATTATACTTATCTCGATGATTTGAGCCCTATTGCGAATTGGAACACCGGTAACGTGACAGATATGAGTTATATGTTTAGAAACACCTTTATTGCCGACCTAAGCGTTCCTGCCGGTTGGAATATTAGCAGCGTAACCAACATGAGCCATATGTTTGATAGCACCGCCATTGTCGACGTAAATGCTTTATCCGTCTGGAATACTAGCAACGTAACTGATATGAGCGGTATGTTCGAAGATGATAATTATCTAGAAGATATAAGCGGGATTGCGAATTGGAACACTGGCAATGTAACAAACATGCAGTCCATGTTCGCATGGGATTGGTTTATCACGAATCCTTCTGCAATTAATAATTGGGATATCAATAGCGTTGTGGCCACAGCTGGGGCTAGCTCTATCGACAATAACAATTTCTTCATGATGTTTGCCTATACTCAATCCCATCCAAACTTCACCAGACGTGCTGGTACTTGGGATTCAAACGGAACATTTATCCCGAGCAATACCGTGGTTGCGCCAGCCTCAGAAACTAGCCAAACGACAAGCGCAAGCAGCTCCGCTGCGCCACTGTCGACTTCTTCAAGGGCTACTCAGCTTGCGACACCAAGCACTGCGGGCTCGGAGGAACAGAGTGAGTCAACTGAGAAGTCGGATTCTGACTCTGGCGACACCCGCCACAACCCTCAAGGGACCTATCAAGCAGAAGAAATTAGCGACAACGACGACAACGCTATCGGATTAGTGCTCGCTGTAGCAACTGGGGCCGCCGTAGCCTCTGGCACTGCATTCCTCCTGCTAGCTAGGCGCGGCAGAGACGATGACGAAGAAGAGCAGAAGTAGGAGTAAGTGTAAGAGTAATAGAAAAAGTTAGGCGAATACGCAAACTAGTATCGCTGCAATAGAAGTGGAGATGATATCCTTGCTAAAAATATAGTCTTTATTGGTTTTTCTTTACCACCTTTTTAGTAACGTCAAATTTTTCCATATATAAGCCTAGCATCAGGCGAGTTTGAGCATAAAAAGCAGCTAGTGACTGGTAAATAATGGAGGTGATTGGCATCAGGATCCATTGGATCAGCATGAGGATGCTGCGGCCTTTACGATATTTGGCTGGGCGCTTTGGTAAGATTTTGAAGGAGACCAAAACAGAAACGATAAGACCAATAGAGGCGACCGTCTCGACTACGCTCACGATATTGGGGAGATTGTAGGCCACCATGGTATGGGCTGAAGTATTCATGATCATAGGGACCCAACCACCAAATGCGACGATCGGAGCAAGGATTGCCAAAGTAATGTGTCCATCAAGGAGACGCCAAAACTTCGGGAAAAGTTGCCAGAATGGCATGATGCGGTCTTCTTTTTTGGCGAAGAGGCGGGTACCAACATAGGCAACGTCACTCGCACCATAATACCAGCGGCGCACTTGGACGAACTGGGCTTTGACGGTTTTCCAGAAAGTGTCGTCAATGACAGCGTCCTGGTAGATTGGGACACGAATAGGCAGCACGGTATAATCGCCATGGAAGAAGAACAGGCTGCGCCAGTACTGGTGCCCGTCTTCAACAATGGTGCGCTTACTCCAAAAATCCATTGCCTCTAGGGCTTGGAGCGGCTGCGAGTGAGAGGCAAAGTTGCGAATCACATGTGGGCGCATGGTCGTAATAACGTTGAAGAATGAGTTTGATACCGCAATGACCCGGGATGGAGCAGGGGCGTCCCAGATGTTGTTAGTAAAGATTGAGACCGGCTGATAGCTAAGGCGCTGGCGATTAGGGTGCGTGATAAATTCGTAAGCGACAGAGTCAAGGTACTTTGGGTGCATGTGATTGTCGCTATCTAGTGAGGTAACGATAATGTTTTCAACTGGGAGATTAACATCTGCGACGTATTCTTTGACGGCGTTGCCAGCATAGGCAAGATTTGGGCCTTTACCGACAATTTCGCCGGGGATATTGTCGGGGTGCTTAACCAGAAGGAACTGTTTGAAAACGCCTTTGTACTTTTTCTCAAGGGCTTCGGCGGTAGCTTCCATAGCGGCGCCACCACGCTCCTCGTAAGCTAGGACAAAAATGATGCGGTCGTTCGGGAAAGTAGTATCCTTGACCGCCTCGATGGAAGGAGTAAGCACCTCTTCCCCTTCGTTGTACGCGGTCATGATGACGACATGATAGATCTTTGATGGGGTGGGGTATTCTTTGCCCATAGCGGCGATTAGTTTGAGGTTCTCGACGTGCTCGTCAAAATGGTAGCTTTTGTTGTTGCTATCACGCAAGCGCTCATAAGCTTCGTGCGGGTTTTCCAAATCTTCGATACGTTTTCGCCAATCAATATGGAGGGCTCTTTTGATTACGTTATAGCCTTGCACTGTACGGAAGGCTACGCCGATAGCTTTAACAAGCGTAGCGGAGATCAGGATGAATAGATAGACGGCGCCGGCGACTGGGTCAAGCCAAGATAAAAGGAAAAGCAAAATGATTGCTCCGTAGGAGATAACGCCAGGCAAAATTTCAAAAAAACGGTATAGCTTTGTTCTTTTGCCCTGGGGAATCTCGAGATCTCTACGGTTCATTTTTTCCTTTATATTAGCCCTCGCCAAGGAGGCGTATTAACGCGAGAAAGCTTCCTAGGATTAGCATGGTTGTGGTGATTAAGAAGAATTTTGCCATGCCTCCACCGCGTTTGTGGAAGATTCTGACGGTGAGGATGCCATGCAAAATGCCAAAGGTGAGGAAGAGTAGCGGGAAGGCAAGCATATCAAGCCAGCTTCCGTCGCGATAACCACCGATGTCGCCATAGCCAATCTTAACCACGGCAGCGTTAGGATTTAAATGGATAAGCGAGAATACAAAGAAAACGAGGGCGAGCAAGAGATTTAAAATCATAAGGACGATAATTCCCCGCTCGTTCTGATACAACTTAACAAAATCAGACTTAAAACTGCTTTTCATAAAGGATTATTTCCCGGTCAACTTGTTTACTACTTGATTAACATGTTGAATAAACATGACGTCGCCGACGATGCCGATGATACCGGTTAGAATCATCATCCACCCAACTAGCACAACAACCGCTCCGCTGTTGAAGGTCACGAAAATGCCAAGAACCAGCATGATGAGAGCGATGATGAGGATATATTTCCAAACGTTGATCCCGGCGCTAGCAAGCTTGGTAGCGGTATTGATACGGACCAGAGATTCGTAAATAATGATGATGCCGATGATGACACGGAAGACATTGGCGATGTCTTCACCGACTAGAAGAGCGGCAATACCGATCAAGACAGATACGACGCCAGAGAGGAGGCCGTTGTTTAGAAAGTCTTTCTGGCCTTTTTCCATATAATAATTGATGATCTGGAAGCCACCTTTGACGATAAATAATGCGCCGACAAGGTAAGCTAAGGCTTTTACCATGGCGTCCTGAAGGACAATAAACAATATGCCTAGTATTATCAAGACGAGAGACTCGATAACTGCAGACCAAGCTGATTTCTTGATGTTACTGCCAACCTGTTCGATTGGCCTTTTGATAATTTCCACCTTTGGCATATTTAACTCCTTTTACTGAATCTATTATACCACAAATGTGTTATAATGTAACAAGTGCCGATGTAGCTCAGTTGGTAGAGCAGCTCATTCGTAACGAGCAGGTCGCAGGTTCAATCCCTGTCATCGGCTCCATAAGTAATAAGCAGACCGTATGGTCTGCTTATTACTTATTAAGTTTGATAGCAGGGGTGAACCGTAGGTTCGGATGCCGTAGGAGCCGAGCAAGAATCTAAAATGTGTTTTAGATTCTTCGAGGCGACGCCCGGCATAGACTTTTGCTTTAGCAAAAGTCTACCCCTGCCACGCCCTGAGCTACTCTTTTCTAAATATCGTTGCCTTTGAGCCAGTCTATAATATCAATAAATATTGGGTCGTCTTCGTATTTGTCTCTGTCGAACTCAATCCATGCATTGGAAATACTGTTTTCGCTTTCTAATACTTTTCTGACGTTTGGCGTATTGATGATCGGGTTATTTGGTTGGTGACCTAAATCAAAACATCCTTCCTGATCATATAACTTTATCTGGATATCGCATTCTAGCTTATCGCAGTGGTGAGCAAAAATTGCCTCTGGTGTTTTCCTTTCACTGTACTCATCCAATAAGTGCACAATTTCATCTTTACCGAGAAAGTCTTTTAGCAAAAAGCCGATGGCTTCTTTGCTCTTTTTTGTCTTCTCTTCTTTAGTTATTTCGTAAAAAGCAAGATCTCCGGTCTCAATCTCTTCTAGCTCATGGACAGCGATCATATATATTATTTTGTTTAAATCCAGTTTATACCCGAATTGGTAGTAAACTGAAATTGCAAGCATTTGCGTTCCGTAGATGTGTTCCGCGACGCTTTCGATTCTTTCCCTGTTAGCATTCCATACTAACGGACCTTTCCGTATCGTATCTTTTAGCCTGCTACATAATACGTAAAACGAAACTGTGTTTTTAATTCTTTCATTCACCATAGCTTTTCCTTTATTTGCGGGGTTTGCGCTTTTTCTTGGGGGCAGCTGGGTCGGGGGAGTTTGAGAGGCGGAGGGCACGGAGGAGTTTGGAACGGGCGTGGGGGGTGAAGATCTTGTCGAGCCAGCTGGATTTGGGGGTTTGGTTTTTAGAGGTGAGGATTTCGACGACGTCACCTTGTTCTAATCTTTTGTTCAAGTTGCTCATCTTACCGTTAACCTTAACGCCTACGACGTGGTCGCCGATTTCGGAGTGAAGTTTGTAGGCGAAGTCTAGAGGTAGGGCGCCTTTTGGCAGGTCGATAATATCGCCTTTAGGGGTGTATACGAAGATTTTGTCAGCGAAGAGGTTGATTTTGAGTTTCTTTAGATCGACCTTTTTGCCTTCGCGGAGGCGAGCGGCGGTCATTTGGAGCTCGGTGATCCAGAGAAGGTTAGTGGGGAGATGTTCGATCTTCCCTTTTTTGTAGTTCTCGGTGAGTTTTTGTTCGTTGTAATAGAAGCTGGCGGCGAGACCGCGTTCGGCGTATTCGTGCATCTCTTTGGTGCGAATTTGGAACTCAACGATACGCTTGTCTTTGGTGATAGCGGTGGTATGAAGAGACTGGTAACCGTTTTGCTTCGGCATGGCGATGTAGTCCTTGATGCGACCGTTCATCGGAGTGTAGAGGGAGTGGATAAGGCCGAGGACGAGGTAGCAGTCGGTGACGTCATCCACGATGATGCGAAGAGCCACGAGGTCGTAAATCTCGCCCATGTTTTGGTTGTGTTTGGCGAGTTTTTTGTGAAGTGAGTAAACTGACTTCACGCGGCCGGAGATCTCGTATTTTATTCCCTCTTTTTTGAGGGCTTGTCCAATTTCGTCTTCAATATTTTTGAGGGATTTCTCGGCGGATTTGTTGTATTTTTTGATGAGGTTACTGAGTTCTTCGAAACGGCGCGGATCGACGTATTTGAAGGCAAGATCAGCGAGCTCGACGCGGAGCAAACCCATATTCAAACGGTCGGCAAGGGGGGCGAAGACCTCGAGGGTTTCTTTGGCGATCTTCTTTTGCTTGTCTGGCGGAAGGGCGTTTAGAGTTCTCAGGTTATGTAGGCGGTCGGCGAGCTTAATGATGAGGACACGGATGTCGTCGCCGAGGGCGATCATGAGCCTCAAGAAATTATCCTTGGTGGCTGGGAGATAGGTATCGAGATCGCGCATACCGTTGCGCGCCGTTGAAAGCTTAGTGACGCCATCAACAAGGAAGGCTACTGATTCACCAAATTCTTTTTTGATATCTTCTAAAGTTAGGTCGGTATCTTCGACCGTGTCATGCAGGATGCCGGCGATGATGGTATCTTCGTCCATGCCCCATTCTTCAAGGATTTTTTTGACAGCTAAGGGGTGAACGATATAAGGCTCGCCATTTTTTCGGAGCTGGCCTTCGTGGGCCTTTTTGGCGATTTCGACGGCTTTTTGGATCCGTGGTGAATCTTCCATTCCTCTATTATAACAAATCTTTGACGAGTTTTTGGAGCTCTGCTCCACTTTTACACTTAAAGGTAAGTGAGCGGCCACGAATGACAGCAGTGGCACCGTATTTGGCCGAGAGGGCGTTTTCTTCTTTGACGTGTTCGCTGCGCTTGATGGCGGCAGCACTGGAGCTCTTCTTGTGTTCGGCGATGTAGCGTTCTACTTTGCGAGCGGTCCATTCTTCTTTGACGATCTTTGGGAGGATTTTGTCGATAGTTTCTTGGTCGCAAGAAACTAGTGGGCGCATGACGCCTTCAGTGAGTTTCTCTTTGACCATGGTCTTCTTAACTTCTTCTGGGAGGCTAAGTAAGCGCATAGTGTTCTGAATGGTGGATTCGGACTTGCCGACTTTGGCGGCAATATCTTCGGTGCTGAGGTTGAACTGAGTTTGGAGCTTGGCGTAGGCGGTTGCAAGTTCTACGGCGTTCAGATCTTCGCGCTGAGCGTTCTCGATGATAGATAGTTCGAGACGGTTCTGGGAATCGAGAGTACGAATGATGGCGGGGATGGTGGTGAGGCCAGCTAGTTTACTGGCTCGCCAACGGCGTTCACCGGCGACGATCTTGTATTTGCCTTCTTCTTTTGTGACGACGATGGGCTGGAGGACGCCGTGCTCCTTGATGGAAGCGGCGAGAGCCTCGAGGGCGCCTTGGTCAAATTCACGACGGGGCTGGTCCTCGTCACGAATGATATCGTCTAGTTTAATGTCTTTTAGTTTGCTTTCTTTCTTGTCCTCGATTGCTGTAGGGTCGAACTCGTCATCAATGAGCTCGGTGGGAATTAGTGATTCAAAACCGCGGCCTAATCCTTTCATTTGGTTCTCTCCTCTACTTCTTTAGTGAATTCTTTATAGGCTTTGGCGCCTTTACTGAATTTATCATATGCTCCTACTGGGACGCCGTGGGACGGAGCCTCAGCGACGCGTACGTTACGGGGGATGGTAGTCTTAAAGGTAAGCTGCTTGAAGTATTTCTTGATCTCGTCGTAAACCTGTGCGCTTAGGCTGGTGCGCCTATCGTACATGGTAGCGAGGACGCCGAGAAGCTTGAGGCTCGGGTTCGCCTGCTTCATGACGAGCTTCATGGATTCGAGAAGCTGTGCGACACCTTCTAGCGCGTAGAATTCAGTCTGGACTGGAAGGAGAAGATAATTGGATGCGATCATACCGTTCACGGTGAGAAGACTAAGAGAGGGCGGAAGGTCAATAATGATATAGTCATAGTTATCAGATACGGTACGGATAGCGTCGCGGAGACGAGTAAATTTTTTGTTCTGAGAAGTGATCTCAACTTCGGCGTTGGCAAGCTCTGGGGTAGTGGGAGCGAGGTCATAGTTCTTGTATTTGGTGGGCTTGATAATAGCCTCCAGCTTCGCTTCGCCGAGTACGACTTCGGTCATGGTGCCCTCTAAGCCATTAGCTTTGTCGATGCCGAGGCCGGAGGTAGCATTGCCCTGGGGGTCAAAATCGATTAGAAGAGTTTTGAACTTGTCTTTGGCGAGGTAATAGGCGAGATTGACGGCCGTGGTGGTCTTCCCTACGCCGCCTTTTTGGTTTGTGACACAAATTACCTTCGCACTCATAATACTTAAGTATTATAGCATAAAAGGCGAAAAGCATAAAGTAAAAAAATAAACTTACCTGAGGTAAGTTTATTTTTACGATATCCCTTAAGCGATTTTGGTGATTTCGATTTCAGAGTATTTCTGGCGGTGGCCAGTTTCTTTGTGGACGCGCTTCTTGGCTTTGTAGCGGATAACGCGGATCTTATCACCCTTTACTTCGGGCGTTTTGACTTTAGCTGAAACTTTTACGCCCTTTACTGTAGGTGTACCGACTGTGGTTTTGTCACCATCGGTTACGAGTAAAGCGTCAAGTTCGAGCTCTTTGGTGCCTGCCGGGAGGAGGTCCACCCGTAGGGTCTCTTTTTCGGCGACGATATATTGCTTACCGCCAACCAGAATGACTGCTTTTTTCATAATTTTCCTTTATTTATTCGTACTATTCTATCACATTTCTTGGATTTTGTGAAGAGGTAGCCATAGTTAATAGCAGCTCTATTCTGGTGGCGAAGTTTTTTTAGTTATTTCTTGTCAGTGGTGTCGACTTTTTGTTCTTTTGCGGGGTCTTCTTTTTTTGGCTCTTCTTTATCCGCGGGTTTATTGGCGTCTTTGCCTGAAACGTTATCTTTAACGGCTTTCAATGTTTTCTTAGTGCGGTAGAAGTAGTAGCCACCACCACCGATACCGAGAACGATAATGATCGCGAGGATTATCTCTAGCGGGCCAGTGTTTGGGAGCTCCTGGCAACCCTCCATGTCGGGGTTGGTTTTACAGTTTTGATCCGGGTTCTGGCAGCCTGGCAAGTCCGGGTTGGTTTGACAGTTTTCTTCTTGACATTCCGGTAAGGCTGGGTTGGTCTCACAGGTGTCCGGTGTTGGTTCCGGCTCGTCGCATCCGTCGGTGCGTTTGACTGTGATAGTAGTAGAGGCCTCCTTAGTCTCACCGCTAGATTTGTTAGTGTCGTACGTCAAAGTTGCTTTGTTAGTAAGCTCTGTACCGTTACAGTCAAAATCTGGTCCCGCTTTGACTCTGTAAGTTATATAAACCGTGTTGCCCGTGCCGATAGTACCAAGATTGTAACCGGTGCCGAAGATATTGTCAGATAGAGGCTCTGGTGTCGTTGACTCGTTGGCCGAGAGCTGCACACTACCCGATACCAAAGTTAGGCCGGCCGGCAGAACATCTTTAACTGTGGCGTTAGTTAACGCCATGTCGCCAGTATTTCTAATGGTAAGTTTGTAGGTCGCTTCTTCGTTAGGAGCAAGCGTGACACTTTCGCCGAAGTTCGTCCCGTCTTTAGAAACGGATTTCGTGATCGTCCCGCCAAGCTCTTCAGCTTGAAGGACATACCTCACGACGCCGTGGTATTCTTCGCACCCTGGGATTACACCATTAAGAGCGTTGAGGCCAAGGTAGGCACCTCCTTCTGTAAAGAGGGTTGATGGCAAGGTAGTATTACTGGTTTTCCAGTTATTGTGGATTTTGGCAGAACCTGTGACATAACGCATGACAACCCTGTCGCTCTTTGTAGTCATGTAGGCCTCGTCCCAAACTGAACCTGGCTTAGAATTGTTTGCCTTGATAGTGGCTGCGATTGCCCCTCTTTCACCAGACGTTAAGTAAGTTGAAAAAGTTGAGGACATACGCGTACCTATTGCGACACCGGAATAGTTATGGGCTGCGTTGTTGAAAGTTGAAGAAGCGTTATTGTGGAAATAGATAGAGACTATATATTGTCTGCCTGGCACCACCTCAACTTCGTTTTTCAATTGAGTAACGTCGGCGTTAATTTCCCCGACCCTGACGAAGTCCCTTTCGTCGCCGATGGACGGGTTATCGGTTATAGAATTGAATGTGGGATAAGTCGCTGGGTTCTTCATAGTGAAGGTCTCACGCTCCGGACCCCAAGCGGAGACGTTGGCGACAGCTACTAGGCTAAGCCCTAATGTCGCTGCGACTCCTAGTACTTTGTGGTTAATTTTTAGTTTTTTCATTTGGTTCCTTCCTCCCACCATTATTGTTGCTGCTCTTGTTGCGGCTGCTGCCGTAGCTGTTCTTGCAGTTGCTGCTGTAGTTTTTGTTGTTCTCTCTCTGCATCCATACGATCGAGGTCGTCCATAATAGCACCGACGTAATCGTAAATTTCCTTCGGGCTGGAATCTTCTGGCAATATGTAGGTTGGGGAAACATCCTCGGCTTTATCATCAACTGGTTGATATCCGTCGCTGTTGGCTCCGCCTTGATTGGTCCCGTAATTATTGTCTGGAAGCTCTGTGGTCACTTTTTCGGCTGGTTTCGAGTCATCGTTCTGGACCGCGGTTTCCTGTTTGATCACTGGTTCGGTGGTTTTATCTTCCTTCTTGACGCCTGGACTGACGTAATCTCTAAACTCTCCGGTTTTGATATTATCTTCGGTCTCTTTGTTCATTTTTTTGTCGATTTTGACGAGCTTTTTTTCATTTTTCTGCTTAATTATTTCTTTTGGCTTCGTTGGTTCTCCATCAATTATCTTCAGGCGTTCGAAGATAGTCGTGGTGCCTTTCTTTTTAACTAGCTGGGTACATCCACCAACAACATTTCCATCTTCGTCGCATTCTATTTTGATAATTATGGAGCCGATTTCGTTACCCTCATCGTCTAGCCAGTAGCGTTCTATCGCCTTCGTGCCATGCTCCTCTGTGACACATGTAACCAGCTCAACATTCTCATGCGTAACCGGCTTTGAAGGATCTATAATCTTCATATAGACATTTTCATATTCGCCTTCCAACACGACTTCTCTAGTCAATGAGTCTTCTATCTTTAGACCATAGTCTTTGAAAAGTGCGTCATACTTATCAGGGCTAAGGCTTTCAATTTTTTCTTCCGCTTCAAGGATCGAGAGTCCTTTGAATCCTTCTGGCTGCAACTCTTCTGGCATACCGGCGATATAGGATGCTAGATTCCCGACCTGCAATCTAGCCACATATTTCAGCATCTCATTTTTGTCGTTTTTGCAGACTTTGGCGACTTCCTGGGCTGCAGCAAAGTCGTATTGGCCACCCTTGTTCGGAGACAAGAACATGCCTTTTTCACCGTAGCCATCTATAATACCAGAGACGGACTCATAGTCAAATGGAGCGTTTTCGTTTTTGTCAATGGATTTTTCACCCTTATCGGTTTGGCCGGGAATTGCGCTAGCTTCTGTTTGTTTAGGGTTGGATTGTGGGGTTTTGTTTCCTTCGCCACCTTTAGTGATGTTGGGCACAATACTAAGAAACGAAATAATCAAGGTTAGTGCGCCGATCCCGAATGCGGCAACTTTTCTCTTGAAACTCTTAGATTTCTTGGACTCCTCTATCGCTTCTTTGATAGCCTCAGGGCTTGGTTGGTCTTCGCCTGCCAAATTGATAGCTTTTTCGACCACCTGACTAACAGTTTCGTCGTCAATTTCCTGGGCTTCGTCGTCCGTCGCTGGGGTATCCTCTGGGGCTGCTTCTGGAGTATCCTCTGGGGCTGCTTCTGGAGTATCCTCTGGGGCTGCTTCTGGGGTGCCCGCTGTGGTATCCTCCGGGATATCTAATGGAACGTCTACCAGGACGTCCTCTGGCGTGGTGTCTGCTGGAGTGACTAGAGCAGTGCCTGGAACGGGATTTCGTGTGGTGTCCGGTGACAAAGCAACACTAGCCTTGCGAAGAGCTTCTATCTTTTGTTTACGTGACTCCTGTTCCGTTAGAATTTGGTTTATCTGCTGGACTAATTTTTCTCTTTCTTCCAATAATTCGTTGATCAGTTTTTCTTTTTTGTCTAATAATATTACGGTGTTGGCCATTTTGCCTCTTGGCTCAAAAGTCCCATGGTCCTTTTCTGCAACTTCCGATTTAAATATGTCGCCACCGATTGTTTCACCACCTTTAACCATTTGTGCCTCCTGAGATTTCATCTTTAAATTCTATCGCAGTGTCGGCGATGATTCTTTCGACATCGACGCCTGCGCCTTTGAAAAATTGCTCAAATGTCTCTGGTGAACTATCTTCCTTGCTAAATAATTCCCTGATTTCTTGCAGTTGTTGGTTGTTAAGAGAACTAAAAATCGCGGTGGCGATTTTGTCGTCTAACTTTTTGATGTATTCTTCGCGAAGAGCGCTTTTTTCTTCGGCGTTTTGCGAGGAGGGTGCCTCAGCCTCTTTCGCTGACATGATGCCGTCAACGATTTTTTCCAGCGTTTCGCGATCGAGAAGATAGTTGTCCATGTGAGCTTTTTGTTAATTGATGTTGTTGACCTTTCTGGTTTAAAGTTTAGCATAATCGGTTTTCTTGGTCAACTTTTATTTCGGACCCAGAGTGACAAAAAACCGAACGGGATGTTCGGTTTTTTGCGTAATTTATGGTTAGTTTTGTCTATCGTATAGGCAGTTTCTCCTGTTGATAATTAGTGTTGTGTTTGTTTTGATGCTTGTCTTACATCGGTAGTTCCTTTCTTTTGGTTATTTGGAAAAATATGGTTTATGGTTAGGCCGCTAATTTATTCTTGTTTCCTCTACTAAATACCAGGCGAAGCATGGATCCACGTTTCAGTTTCTGTTCTCTTTCTTTAATTCTCTCGATGGACTCTTCCGATACTTTCTCTGGTGGAACGTATTCCATTTCCTGCTTGTTAGTACCGTACGTTTCGAAGTTTATATTTTCCCAACCTGCGTTGACGACTTCGTCTGGTAATTGTAGTTTTTCGACCTTTTTGTTTGTTTTTAGTTTTTCCATTTTTTTCCTTTTTTGTTTTTTATATTGTTTTTATTTTTGTTTGTTAGAATTTTTATTTTGTGTTCTAACTTGTCTTGAGTATAGCACACAATGCGAAATTTGTCAATACTGCTTATGCTAATTTTTTGATATTTTGTCAAATTAACAGGGGTAAGTTTTGCAATAATTTTTGTACAAAAACACGTGGCTTGTGCTTAGCCACGTGTTATAAGTGGGCGCTGGCTGCGTTATTTAGTGCCCTGCTGGCGCTTGCTTAGGCCTATTTAGGCCTTTTCGAGTGAGATGGTGATGTTTTCGCCGTTTACCTTGGCGACCTCGTCATGGGCATAGTTCTGGTCCTTATCTATGTCGGCGGCGCCAACTTCTGATTTAATGAGGTCCTCATAGCCTGCTGGGAGGCCGCAAGTGAGAGATAGCTTAATCTGGTCGTCTTGGCGCAGGCCAGCGTGCTTACGAGCGGCTTGGACGGCGCGAATGATCTCGCGGGCCCTTCCCTCTTCTAGGAGCTCCTCGGTTAGAGTTTTATCGAGAGCGAGCTCTTTACCATTTGTAACCTTTTTAACATTAACCTCATCGGCGATGATCTGCTCGTAGAAGTCGTCGAGCTTGTCGCCGTCATAGGTGAGTGAGCTTAGCGGCTGGCGGATCTTGATTTGGTCCTCAGTGTCAGATTTTTGCATTCTGAGCGCCAAAGCGTCAGTGATGATCTGGCGGGTTCTGGCCATGTTATCTAGGACGTCGGTGTCGATAACGCCTGCCTCAGGCCAATCAAGAAGGTGGACCGAGCCCGCAGTCAAAGTCATTTTTTGGTATAGTTCTTCGGCGAGGAACGGAGTAAATGGTGCAAGAAGCTTGGACAAATAAGTTAATACATAGCCCAAAGTAGCGAACGCCTGGTATTTGTCGGTTGCGTTGTCGTTTTTGCTGAAGCGGCGGCGAGAGCGGCGGACGAACCAGTTACTGAGGTCGTCGATAAACGGCAGTACGGGCTCGAGAGCTTTTGGAATATTGTATTCATTCATGCCCTCCGTGATGCTATCGCGGAGCTGGAACAGTCTAGAAACAATCCAGACGTCTAGAGGATTATCGAGGCCTGTGAAGCCCTGTTTTTCCGCGTCCTTGGTGTCATCGTCGAAATCTTCGCTGCCTAGCCCTTCGAGTTCGGCGTAGGTAGTAAAGAAGTCGTAAACGTTCCAGACCATAGCGAGCTTGCGGTTGACGTCGGAGACATCCTTATCAAGCATGGTGAAATCCTCGCCCGACATGACTGGACTCGAGAGAAGTAGGAAGCGATAGGCGTCGGCGGAAAATTGGTCCATGAGTTCATTTGGATCGGTGTAGTTACCGAGGGATTTACTCATTTTGCGGCCATCGTTGCCGGCTAGGGTGCCTGTGGTGATGACGTTTTTGTAAGCGTTTTTTGGACCTTTTTTGGCCTTTTCGCCGAAGGCGCCGATACTAGCCAATGCGGTATTAACAGCGTGGACGTAGTAGAACCAAGCGCGAACCTGGCCGACATATTCTACAATGAAGTCGGCGGGGTAGTTCCGTTCGAATTTCTCTTTGTTTTCGAAAGGATAATGGAGTTGGGCGAAAGGCATGGAGCCAGATTCGAACCAGCAGTCTAAGACCTTCTCGATACGAGTGAAGTGCTCGCCATCGATGTCGAATTCAATTTCATCGACCCAAGGGCGGTGATAGTCCTCTAATTCCTTGCCGGAGAGCTCCTTTAGCTCGGCGTAGGAGCCGACGACCTTAACGGAGCCTTTGTCGCCCTTCCAGACCGGCATAGCGGTAGCCCAGAAGCGATCACGCGACAAATTCCAGTCGGGGGCAGCCTCGATGTTTTTGGCGAAACGACCGTGTTTCAAATGGCTTGGGAACCAGTTGATGTTTTCGTTCTCGTCGAGCATCATTTGTTTTTGACCCTCTATATCGAAGAACCAGCTCGGGAATGCGCGGTACATGATGCGCTCTTTACTGCGAGGGTTAAATGGGTATTCGTGCTGGATGTAGTCGATTTTGTAGATAATTCCCTCTTGTTCTAGGCATTTGGCAATGAATTTGTTGGCGGCCCAGATTTGGATGCCGTGCTCGTCGGTATCGCGGACGCCAAGAGCGTGGAGCTTATCGGCCATTTCCGGTAGATAGTATCCGTTTTCGTCTAGACAGTCGACGAAGTCTAACTCGTATTCGTTCGTCAATGAGTAGTCGTCCTCACCATATGCGGGAGCACAGTGGACAATACCAGTGCCTTCTTCGGATGAGACAAAGTCGGCTGGGAGCACAGTATAGGTGTCCTTTCGCTCGATTGTACCGTCGTCGCCTCTGAGGCCTAGGTCGTAAAGACCGTCAGCTACCTCGATGATCGGCTGGTATTTTTTGCCGATGAGAGCTGTGCCCTTGAAGGCTTTTTCTGGTTTTTTGCCTTCGAATAGAACTTTGGCGCGGTCCACGGCTAGGATAAATCTCTCGCCATCGACGTCGTAGATACCATAGTCTAACTCAGGATTGATGGCAAGACACATATTGGCTGGCAGGGTCCAAGGGGTAGTGGTCCAGGCGAGTAGATAGGTAGATTCAGAGATAGATGAAAGACTATCCTCTAAATCTACCAGTCTAAACTTGACATATGCGCTGGGGTCGGTGACAGTCTGGTAGGCGTCGTTATCCATAGTGACTTCTGCTTTGGAAACAGGTGTAGCGAATTTGGTATCATACATCAAGACTTTACGACCTTCGTAAATTTTACCGGCATCGTAGAGTTGTTTGAAAGCCCACCAAACGGATTCCATAAAATCTTTATTCATGGTGCGGTAGCAGTTATCGAGATCAACCCAGCGGCCGACACGGTTAATGGTACTTTGCCAAGTTTCGGAGTTCTCTACCATGGATTCGCGAGCCTTTATTATATATTCCTCGAGAGTCCATTTAGTGCCGATGTCGCGACGATCAGTAATACCAAGCTGTTTTTCAACAAAATTCTCAGCGGGTAGGCCGTGGCAGTCCCAGCCCCAACGGCGCTCGACGCGATATCCATTCATGGTCCAGTAGCGCGGGACGGCGTCTTTGACAACGGAGCTTAGAAGAGTACCATGGTGCGGATTACCAGTAATGAACGGCGGGCCGTCATAAAAAACAAAAGATTTGTCGACTGGTCTGTTTTCGATAGATTGTTCGAAAACCTTGTTTTTTTGCCACCACTCCGATACGGCTTTTTCGTATTCGGCGGCTTTTCTTCTTTGGCCGGCTTGGTATTTCATATCGCTCCTTTCATTAAAAAATTCCAATGTTAACCATTGGAACTCATGATGAGCGGTACCATCCAATTTCCGGCTAATGCCGACACTTAATTTGTCTCTCACGCGGATTCACGGGCGGGTCTAATCGGGTTAACTCCCTTTCTTCCGCCAGCTCGCAGGTGATAGCTGCTCTAACGCTTTTCTTCATTTTAACATATTAACCAAAAAATGGCCAGAGGGGCTCCGCTGGTTATTTTTTGGTGTGGATGTCGAGTTGAGGATATGGGATGCTGAGCTTGTGCTCTTCGAGTGTTAGGATGATGGTTTTCAAAGCTTCACGGCGAACTTGGAGTTGATTCATAGGGTCGCAAGTGACGACTATTTGATAGTTTAGCGAAGAGTCTGAAAAGGCGTTGATCCCCTGATATCTAACGCTCTTGATAGTGTCTCTTTTCTCTAGAGTCTTAATTATTTCTCCCATAATCGCTTCGGCATCCTTAACTTTGAGACTGTAGGGGAGTGGAATAGGGATATAGATATTACCAGAAAGAACCTCGACCTGATCAATGTTACGGTTAGCAATAGACACAATATTCATCGTGTTGATGTCTTGGATTTTAGTGGTGCGAAGGCTGATAGATTGAACTTGGCCGGTGTTGTTACCGTATTTAATAACGTCACCAATGCTATAGTAATTGTCAGAGATGATCTCAAAGCCGCGGAAGATGTCTTTCAATGCATCCTGGAGAGCAAGACCAATGACGATACTAACGATACCTACGCCGGCAAGCATCGATGTGACGTTGACGCCAAAGATTTGGAGAATGACTAGAAGAGTAAAAATGCTTAAAGTGTAGCCCACGATGCTTTTTAGCATGCGAATAAAAGTTTTGTTCTGCTTATTAGAGAGGATTTTGGAATTTTTCTTCTCTTTTCTAGTCAAAAACCTGGAAACAATCGCGTAGATCAAGATGCTTATTAGAATAACGATTGCTGACCAAAAACAGCGTCTAACCCATACATTTTCTACAATATCCCTAATAAAATCCATATGTTTATTATACCATATAATATAGTACTTCGTTGATGAGTGGCAAGCTCGGGCCTCGCCATGATGCACGAACATCACCATTTTCACCGAGGGCTAGGATGGTGGGGTATTCAACTATGTCGTATGCCTCGCAGAAACCGGTATTGGTGTCTGGATCCATAGTTTCAATTTCCCGACCGGTCTGACGACGGACGTTCTCAATCCAGTCGTTAACCGACCTTGAATAATCTTGGTTATCTCGATAAACGCATACAACTCTCATATTTTCCCTTCCCTTTTAATGTTAGTTTCGTTTCTTTTTTTGCTCTTTTAGGATATTTTCAAAGTCATCTAGAGTCTTAAACTCACGGAAGACGCTGGCGAAACGAACATAAGCCACTTGGTTGACGTCGGCAAGAACATCTAGGACGGCTTCGCCGATTTGCTTGCTGGTGATTTGATCAGTATTATAAGAATATAGAATATCAGAGGCGCGGTTGACTACTTCTTCAATTTCGAGCTCGGAGTTGAAGAATTTACCAACGCTGCGTTTGACAGCCAGAAGGAGCTTGTCGCGGTCGTAGATTTCCTTGTTGCCGCTACGCTTCGTGACGGTAAGCTGCGGCATTTCTATACGTTCGTAGGTGGTAAACCGGTGGCCGTCGCTTGATTCGCGACGACGACGAATCATGGTGCCGTCTACCGTCTCGCGGCTTTCTAGAACTTTGCTATCTCCGATTCTAAACTGTCGTTCCATCCGCGTTATACCTTATTTATTTCTTTTTGCGATTCTTAAGACGATCTCTTAGGGAAGGCGGGACGTCCATGTCCTCTTCCTCGCTGGGGGCTGGTGTTTCTTCTGGTTCGGGTTCATGCTTGATAGAGTCCCACATATTGGACTTGTTTTCAAGGGCAAAATCTTTAGGTTCAGCGGCTGGCTTTTCGTTCTCGACAGTAGATACTGGGGTTTCGTCTAGCTCTGGCTCGTTGTAATAATCAGAGTCAAATCCAGTAGCAACCACGGTAACAACGATCTCGTCTTCTAGTTCTGGGCGGATAGACGCACCGAAGATAATGTTGGCGTCAGGTGAAACAGCTCCAGTAATAACCTCGGCTGCCTCTTGAATTTCGCTCATAGACATATCATAACCACCGGCGACGCTAAATAGTACGCCACGGGCACCTTCGATCTTGACTTCGATAAGTGGTGACTCAACAGCTTGCTGAGCAGCAATAACGGCACGATTCTCACCTGAAGCGCGACCAATCCCCATAAGGGCGGAGCCGGCGTTCTTCATGATGGCTTTGACATCGGCGAAGTCTAGGTTAATAAGCGAATGCTCAGTAATAAGCTCAGAAATACCTTGGACACCCTGCCTTAATACATCGTCAGCAATCTTGAAAGTCTCAAGTAATGGGGTGCGAGGATCAATAGTCTGCAATAATCTATCATTTGGAATTGTGATTAGGGCATCTACTTGACGTGATAATTTGTCGATAGCAACGTCAGCGTTAGCACGACGACGAGCGCCTTCGAATGTGAATGGTTTAGTAGCAACACCTACGGTTAGGATGTCTTTCTTGCGAGCCTCTTCAGCTACAATAGGGCCAGCACCGGAACCGGTACCACCACCTGCACCGAGCGTAATAAAGACCATGTCGGCGCCATCTAGAGCTTTGTCAATGGCTTCTCTACCCTCTTCGGCAGCTTCACGGCCTTTCTCGGGGTCACCACCTGCACCTAGTCCTTTGCCGATATGAACTTTGACGTCGGCAGGAGAATGATGAAGGGCTTGTGCATCGGTGTTAATTGCAACGAATTCAACGCCAGAAAGACCTACTTCTTTCATGCGCTCAACCGCAGAACCACCGGCGCCACCTACACCTACTACTTTAATACTTGCTTTACTTTCCACCTCTGTTGGTTTAACTTCTGGCATAATCACCTCACTTTATTTTAGATTTAGTATACACCGAAAAGCCACCAAAATCAAGGGCTTTCAGGTATGGGAGGTGTTTAGAACTTGGAGAAGATCTTTTTGACGAATTTCAATGGGTTTGGAACCGATGGCTTCTTGCCGGATTTCTTGGATTTCTTACCGGTAGCAACGGAGAGTTCACCGGATTCGGCAGCGATAATAGCAAGACCAATAGCTACGGCAAATTCTGGTTTCGCGACAGATTCGGAAACGCCGCCGAGGGCAACCGGAGTACCGACTTTGACAGAGGCTTCGAGGGCGTCTTTCGCAAATACTTCGATGTCGCGCATCTTGGCGCCACCACCTGTTAGAATGATACCTTCTGGGAGACGTTGATCGTAGTGGGCGCTCTTTAGTTTCTTGCGAATTTCAGCGAAGATTTCGTCGAGGCGAGCCTTTACGACTTCTTCTACTTCTTTACGTTCAAAGGTACGTTCGCCGTTCTTCCCTACTTTGATAGCGATGGATTTTTCGGAATTAAAGTCACCGGTGATGAAACGAGTTTTGATTTCTTCGGCAAGTTCGGGATCGATTGCGAGAACAATAGCGAGGTCGTTCGTGATGTTGTTGGAACCGGCTGGAATGACGCCGACGTATTGCAGATCACCCTCTTCGTAAACAGCGATGGAAGTAGTGGCTGCACCAAAATCAACAACGGCGACGCCGTTTTCTTTCTGTTTCTCAGTAAGAACGGCTTTAGCGGCGGCGACTGGGCTAGGGATAAGGCGCAGGGCCTGGACATCGGCTGCGGCGGTGGATCTCTTAAGATTCTCACAGTTCGGGGTGAGGGCCGAAACGACGTTGGCGCGCATCTCGAGACGTGCGCCGGACATGCCGAGGGGATCTTTGATACCGCCCTGACCATCCAAAGCATACTCTAATGGGATAACGTCTAAGACATCGCGGTTTGCCGGAATACGGCCACTAACTGCAACACTTTCGACGCGGTCTAAATCTTCGTCATTAATCTCGTGCTCGGCGGCACCAACTGCGATCATACCCTCAACATGGGTAGAAATTAGCGTGGAGCCATTGATTGAAACAAACGCACTACGAACATCATAGCCGCCCATACGCTCGGCATCGCCCAAGGTTCTATCAATGGCACCAGCGGGGCCAGCGAGATTGGCGGGGACACCTTTTCGCATACCGGCAGATTTGCCTTCATTGTAGCCAACTATGGCGATTTCGCCAGATTTGTTGACACTTGCAATTACGGCGCGAATGTTCTCCGTGCCGACATCTAAGCCTGTAACAAAGCGTTTGTTGTCATCCATAAGCATATTATAGCATATTAATTATAAAGTGTGTTAGATTGGCTTAATCTGGCATGGTTAGGATCTCGTAGCCGGTAGCGGTAACGAGAACGGTATGTTCACAATGGCAACCAGTGCTGCCGTCCTTCATGCGGACGGTCCAGTTACTGTCTTTGTCAACATAGTTGGCTGGCTTACCGAGAGCAGACATTGGTTCTATACAGATAGTGTCGCCTTCGACCAATTTGTAGCCGTGGCCTTTTTTGCCATAATTTGGGACTTCTGGAAGTTCGTGCATGGTTTTGCCGATGCCGTGGCCAATATAATTCATGATCACGCCAAGGTGGCCTTTTTTTAGAACCTTCTCGACGGCCTGGCCGATATCACCAATGTGGGCACCGGGCCTCACCTGTTCAATTCCCTCCCACATGGAGGCTTCTGTAACTTCAATCATCTTCTTAACCGCTGGGCTGCCCTTGCCGCCAACTAGCATAGTGAAGGCTGAGTCAGTGAAATAGCCTTTGTAATAGATATCTAGGTCAAACGAAACCTTATCCCCTTCTTCTAATACGTCGTCCGTAGGGGCGCCGTGAACAAGCGCATCGTTAATCGAAATGCAAATGGCTCCTGGGAATTCTTCGTCTAGCATATCGTAGGCCACCTTGGCACCACGCTTTACTATTTCCTGGCGAACCCAAGCATCAATTTGCTTGCCAGTCATACCTGGCTTGACGTATGCTTTAAGATCTCTCAAGAGATTGCCAAGGATTTTGCCACCTTCACGCATGGCGGAAATCTTCTGGTCAACCTCAGCGCGAGTAGCAGTCTCGATGTTAATAAGGTCTTTATTCCCCATAGCTGTGCTCGATTTCTCCACCATTGACATCTTGCGTCTGTGCAACGGCTTCAGGATTTAATCGTTTGACTACTTCGACGAGACGATCGGTGATTTCTTCAATCTTGCCTGAACCATTTACGCGTTCAACTGGAACCCCGTGGGATTCAAACAGAGGAACGATTTGGGAAATATTTTGTTCAAAGATATCAAAGCGGCGATCGATGGATTCTTTTTCTCTGTCATCCTCGCGACCACGCAAAGCGAGGCGTTCATAAAGCTCTTCTTTGGAGACGTCGAGAATGATAGCTCCGTCAATTTTTTCTGCCATGGTATCCATAATATATCTAGCTTGCACGATGTCGCGTGGGTAACCATCCAAAATAACATCGAAACCTTCGGCTTCGGCTTTTTCGATTTGTTTATCCATGATTTTAATGACGTCTTCGTCTGGAATTAATCCTCCGCTGTTAACGGTCTCCTCATAATTGCCGGTTTGGCGAATAGCTTCACCAACTGATAACCAGCGCCAGCCAAAAATCTCAGACAATGCTTTTCCTTGTGTTCCTTTACCAGAACCTGCTAAACCAAATAATATTATCATAAATCTCCTTTTCTTTATTATACTACAAAAAATCTCCCTTTTGACAGGGAGATTTGCGATTATTTAAGTCCTAACTTGATGCGTTCGGTCTTCTCAGCCTTGCGAGCTTCGCGAATGATGGCCTTAAGGCGGCGCTCACGCTTAGACATTGGCTTGCTAAAGCGCATTTGCGACTTCTTAAGAGGCATCATACCACTCTGAAGGACTTTGCGATTGAAACGACGAATAATGTTCTCGTTTGCCTCGCCCTGATCTTTTCTAGTTACTTTAATTGTCATATTAGGGTAATTATATCACAGAGTGGGGAGATGCGCAAGGGACTCTGGCGAGAAAGACGAGTCAGTCCTTTTGCTGGCGCAAAAGGACACCGTCCTCCTTGCTCGGAATATCATGAGCGAGCTCATGATATTCCCTCGCTGCGTCGTCCGGGCGAACTACGTTCGTGACTCGTAGGATCGTTATTAGCATAAAAATTAGTCCCTTTGGGACTTATTTTTATGCTAATGGCGGATCCGACGAGACTCGAACTCGCGACCTCTGCCGTGACAGGGCAGCGCTCTAACCAACTGAGCTACGAATCCATTGTGTTAGTATTATACCGCAATAATAAAACAAAAGCAAGGGGTTAGAGGCGTATTGTTGGAGATGTTTTTAGCTTCGAGATTACATGCCTGGGATTTTGAAAGCGCCGGCATTGTCTGCTTGGGAGGCTGGAGACTGCATGGTTGGCTGAGCGTCAAGCGGAGCGGTGGCTGCGGGCTCTGCGGCTGGAGCGGCTGGGGTTAGTGGGGCTGCCGGAGCTGGCTCGGTAGGTAGGCTAGCGTCCAAACTACCTGCAGACATATCTATCGGAGGAGCGGGCGGCGGTGGAAGAATGTTCTCTCCTTCAGGAGGATTGAAATTCATTTCTGGGACTCCATTGATTTCGGGTTCAGTAGATACTTCTGGGGTGCTAGCAGTGGCAGGATTGCTATTTAGAGCGGTTGCACTGCCTGGATTAGTGAGATCAGATATAGCCTCTTCTAGCATACGGCCATATTTATCACTGTCTGCTTCAGCTGCAGATTGTTCAAAATCGGCCGATGGAGTAATGACTTTCTCTGCTTTATCGGCATCACCAGGAACTTCTGGCAAAGAATCAGTGGTGGCAGGCTCTGCATCTGGTGTAGTATCTGAACCAATAATACCTATTTCTGGGGTAGCATCCTTAGCTGGAGTATCTGTATCTAAGGTATCTGTGGCCGCATTCTCTGGATTTAAAGTGATTCCAGGGGTAGTGGTTTCTGGTTCAGGTAAAGAGTTTAGCTCTGGAGCAGGCGA
This sequence comes from Candidatus Saccharimonadota bacterium, assembly GCA_017619315.1. Taxonomy (GTDB): domain Bacteria; phylum Patescibacteriota; class Saccharimonadia; order Saccharimonadales; family Saccharimonadaceae; genus Nanosyncoccus. Next base: position 89,353 of record JAFZSN010000001.1, on the reverse strand, counting down.
AGATTCTGCTTCGGTCTCCGGCTCTGACATCGGTTGGACTTCTGGCAAAGTGTCTGATTGAACGGGGGTTTCTTCTTGCGTTCCGGCTGCTGGTTCTTCTTTCGAGGTCGTATTACCGATAAGCTTTGGCTGGTTGCTCGTGTCTGGAGTAGTTTCGCTACCAGTTTGGGCAAGGCTCGCCTCGGCAGCCTTCAAATCATCAAGCAAAGTTGATGGTTTTTCCGTGATAGTATCGCTTACTTCTGCTGACTCATCTACAGCATCTCCGCCGTCGTGCTTTATGTCTAGTTTTGTAGCGTCGTTAGCAGCAGGTTCAGCCGACTCGTCAGATTTAGCTACTTTAGGCTGAGATTCGCTTGAAGTGTTTAACATGGAGATCATTTCGTTCTCAATGTCTGGCGTGATATTCTTAGAAATCAATTGCTGGTTGGCTCCGGACCGCATAAGCTTGCTAGATATTTGCATAGTTTCTGGGGTAGTGTTCGCCTTGGAGAAACGGTTGGTTGCGGCAACAATACCGGTGAGGAAGGCAGTGGCTTCTTCCTTGCCGATCGGAACTTCGCTATTGATACTGTAGAGCAATTTGGCCACCATTTCGGAAACCGAGCTGGCCCGCTTGTCGCTCCATTCGATTTCACCGAATTTGCCAGGATTCCCTGTGGTGATATTGATAATCACAGCGTCGTGCATGATACGACCATGTTCGCGGAGAGCAGAATCTAGGTCGATGCCGTTTGCAATATCTAGGGCAAGTACTAAATCAACATTGAAATCACCGTAAGAGAATTCAAGATCTTCTGGGTTTATCTTAGATTGATATGGGGTGATATAAATCTTAACATAGTCACCGTCAAGTTTGTAGCGTAGGTGGTCTGCTTTGTCCTTATTCAGAGCTATAACGAAATCCTGAAGGGAGTCAGCCGACGGCTCAAAAGTTTGCTCTGGGTTTAAAAATTCGAGTGCATTCGGGGTCGAGCCAGAATAAATTGCCGTGGCGCGCTTACCTAGTTTATCCAAAAAGAGAGAGAGGCCGATAGCGGCAGACATTTCGTCAACCGAAGGATCGCTCGAGAGCGCAATTAGGATATTGTGTGATTCGGAAATTTTGTTGGCGATGTTGGTATACATTTCGCGATTGGCAGCACTCTCCTCGATAGGAGCCTCGCTCAGTTCGCTGGTCGGCGCTGTCGGTTCTGGCATAAAATCCGGCACGGCTGAGGCGGCCGGTTCTGGGGTTGATTCTGGGGTTGGTTCTGGTGTTGGACCAGGCGTAGGTTCAGGCGCAGGATTTACATCAAAACTACCGTCCGCTGTTGGGGTAGGATCTGGTGCAGGCGTGGAAGGATCAGCGGTACCCGAATCCGGCATCGCAGGAGCGACAAAATTGTCTGCCGGCGGGGCAGTTACGTTGTTGTCTTGAGTTGTAGTAGCGCTATCGTCTGGCATTTTTAAACCTTTCTATAGAATATATATAGCATAAGCTTTTCAAATTCGCAAGGTTATATTTTGCGACTTGAAGCTAGATGATCATTTAATACCCTTCCCTTGTTTCGGTCTAAAGCCATTGGGGAAACTACTCTTTACAATTTCGGGATTATGAGATATAATAATCAAAAGTTATTAATTTTTAATCTAAATAGGAATTTAAATGCCGATTATAAAATCTGCCAAAAAAGCAGCGAGACAAGCAGAAAAGCGTACTGCACACAACCAGCAAATCAAGAAAGATATTAAGGTTGCGTTGAAGGCTTTTAAAGAGAAACCTTCACAGAAGACTTTGGCGAAAGCTCAATCAGAGTACGACAAAGCCGTAAAGAAGGATTTGATGAAAAAGAATACTGCTTCTCGCCGCAAAGCAAAGCTTCATGCTATCCTAAAAGCTGCGAAGAAGAAGTAAAAACGCCTCTATCAACAGCCACGGATCGTGGGATGAAGATTTCAGGCTTAAGTCAAGTTTAGCGAGTTCTCTTAGAACTCGTTTTTCTTTGGTTCCCTGTCTATTGTTGTAATCTTTAATGGCTTGCGAGGTCAAGAGACCAAAAAACATAATCGGGTCTTCTTCTGTCTTGATTTTTTCTAGCATTTCGACGGCTTTTTTGCCATCTGTTTTGGCGGTTTTATAAATGTCAAAAACGAGACGGAGGTTAGGATTCTCGGGAAGCGGAAAGTCTTTGATTTCGACCTTGTCCTTGATAGCTTTATAGGCGCTAGAGCGTTTGTCTAGTTTTAATTCTTGGATGATAACGTCGTGCGGGGTATCAAGATAGTCTGGGAGCTTTTCGAAGACGAGCTTATTAGTGCTGATATCGCGGATTAGGATTTTACGCTGATCGGAAAAAAGTGAATTGCCGAGAAAGACGCTGGGCAAAGCATCTGGGGTTAAGTCTGCCCCTTCGATTATCTCGTATGAATCACCTAGTTTTTTAGCGATTTCTTGGCTAGCCCTAACGCGGTCGTCGCCGGTAAAAATTCTGATCATGAGTCTACCTTTCTTTGGCTTTTTGAGCCGCCTTTTAGTTGCTGGCATTTTGGGCAAATGTGCGTGCCGCGGCCTGCGACTCTGATTTTCTGAATCTCGGTGCCACAACGCGGGCAAGGCTTGCCGTTACGGCGGAACACATTGGCGAAGAGCTCGAGATAGTCTCCTTTGGTGCCATCAGCTTTGACATAAGTATGCATAGTGGAGCCACCCGAACTTATGGATTTATCCATGACTTCGCGCGCAGATTTTAGAAGAAGGCTGGCTTCTTTTTTGGTGATGGAGCCGCTTTTCCTCTCGGGGTGGATTTTGGACATGAATAAAGCTTCGTCGGCATAAATGTTGCCAAGCCCACAAATGACCGACTGGTCTAGGATTGTAGCTTTGACGCAAGAATTCTGATGCTTCTTTAGTTTTTCATAGAATTCGCCCTCTTTCATCTGCCAGGGTTCCTTAGCGAGTTTCTTGATGAAGGGGTCGTTCCCTACTTCGTTCGTTGGAAGAACCTTAATGAAGCCAAACTTACGTTGGTCGTTGAAAAACAGGTGGCCCCCGTCATCAAATTCCAAAATAACGCGAGTTTGTTTATTGGGTAGCTTATCGGTAAAACTGTCGCTTGGATGGCCGGCAGCAAAACGAGAATCTGGCTTATCGCCTGGTCCCGGGTCGAAAATCAATTGACCAGTCATGCGAAGATGAATCATTAAGGATAAGCTATTATCTAAATCGATAACTAGCGCCTTACCAAAGCGTCGGAGGGTTTTGACTACACCCGTAGCTGGTTCGCCTATAAAAGATTTGTCGCACAAAACTTCGGTACGGATGATTTTTTTATGAACAATATATTTATTCAGCCCACGACGAATTGTTTCGACTTCAGGGAGCTCAGGCATAATCCTCCCCGAGATAATCGTGAGAGAAGCTGTCGATCATGTCCTCCATCAGATCATCGAGGCGTTTTTTGGTGTAGAACTGGTACTTCTCGCCTTTCATGTTTTGGCCAAAGGCTTCGTCGGTCAAAATGTGTTCAATGTTTTCGATGTCTTCGGGAGTAATATCGGTGACGTTAATTTGATTAGCATACGAAGCGAGCCGCCCGAGGTCGGATGGGGCATAATCTAGGTGGTGATGGAAGTTGGTGTCATAGATCCAGAAATCATGGTGCTTAATCTTCTGCTTCTCTTTATGGGTCAGCCCCTCGCCGAGACGATGACGTTTGATGGTGCGGTAGAAATCATAATTAAAGAATCCATCAGTGTACAAATGAAATAGATAGCCTAAAAAAATTGGGTCTTTGCGGTCGATCTCGTCCTTATTTTCGGCATAAAAATTGAGAGATGAGCGCTGGTTGTAAGCATAGTGGGTTTCACCGTGTTCTTTTCTGGTGCTGACTTTATTGATGTAGCCATTATTGATGTCGGGCAAAAGGCAGCCCAGCAAAAACTCTTGTCTGGCTTTTCCTTTGAATTTCAATTTATCAGCAAGGCGGTTCCCCGCTTCTAGATGTATATTCCAACTCGGCATATCTATATTCTACCATATATATAATATATAGGGGCCGTTAATTGTGGAAAAACACTATATTTAGTGTATATTGGGTCTTGACATACGCTATATGTGGGGTTAGAATAGATTCCAGGTAATGCTTATAAAAGTGATTCTGCTAACCGGGAATTCAGCCCTATGCAGCAAAAAGAAAGGAAAATCATGAAAAAAATCGTATACAAAAACCCAAACGATATCGAAAACTTCGATCTCAAGAGGTTTGAAAAGTCGATTGCGAAGTATGCCAAGGTCACACAGAAGGAAGTGAAAGAGGCACTCGCTGAGTTTGATCAATATGAAACTATGCATGTTTCCTGCCTAGTAGAGGTAGGGATGAAGCTAATCGGTGCGAAGGCTGGTGATGCAGCAATGAAAGAGTATTTTAACGAGCATGCTGAATGGTTTGATGAAGGTAAATTTGAGAGACTACGCCGAATTACTGGGTATCTAGTTGGTACTCTGGATAGATGGAATGATGCAAAGAAAGCCGAAGAGAAAGCACGTGTCAAACACTGCGTGAATTCGTCCATCAATGACGCAGAACGCTTGGTAGCACTTGAAACTCAAGCTATGGCACAGAATTTAGCTTACACCAGATAGATTTTGGAGCTTAATAAAAAAGAATTGGAGATAAAGTCCAATTCTTTTTTAATGCGCTACCTTCTGCCGGTATTAGGAGCTTTGGGGGCTACCGGTGTGACCACGTAGCTTGACTCAGGGCTGGTGGTGCCACCGTAACCGGTATTTAGTTCCACGGAGACCGAATCGCCGCGCATAGTTCCATCAAACGGCACGAGAATAAGATTATTGTCTCGGTTTAAGTCTAGTCCTGTAATAGTAAAGTCAGCACGGTCGGCCATCCCGAGCAATACGTCATTTAGCACAACGAGAGTGTAAGGCGCGTCGCTAACAAAGCCAACCCTGATTGAGTTATCCGGGAGGATAGTACTGTTGGTAATTTCTAGGTGGAGTGCGGTTTCGCCTGGGTCTGTGAGATCTTCCTCGACGCGAGGTAGGCTATCGAAACGTTTGATAATATTGTCGGTAAGAAGACTAAGGTCATCGACAGAGGAGATCACGGCTCCGTCAGTTGCATCGGCCAAGGATTGGTAGGACGATAAGTTTTTTGGCGTAGTAATGATATAGAAGTTGACTGGGTCAATTTGTTTACTGAGAGTTTTTACATCATAGAAGGTGGTGCCGTCACAATCGGGAGAATGATATCCGGCGTCCGTCAGAATGACTAGTGACTTAGTGGAGCCGAGCTGCCAGTCTAGACTCTTCATGACGTGGAGAGAGGCGGAAAGGAGAGATTCTTTCGTGTCGCCTCCACCATCAACTTGTATTTGGTCTAAGCCAGCCTTGAAAGTTTCCATGTCGCAAGTCTTGAAGCTACATCTCTCGACTGGCTGGTAGGGGTCTTTTAGGTCGCGATAATCGTAAAGAGCAACACGGCCACCGGAATTGATAGTTTTTTCAGCTAGCCTCAGGGCTTCAGCTTTATACTCGTCTATGAGATCCCTCATGGACCCGGTCGAGTCGATCAGAATGGCAGTATCGTGAGGTGAGGTATATTGGTTTTTGAAGCCAAATTCGGCAGCAATTTTACTGAAAATCAGGCGAGAGGCATCTTCGTAGAGGCCATCTTCAACATAGTGGGTGTGGGCTTCGATACTAAAATGAGAGCTGCAAAATATGTCTGCTTTATTACACCAGGCCCCAATCTTGCCTTGAAAACCTGACGCAACGTATGGATCCCTGCCGCCTAAAAGTCCTTTGTAGGCACGACAATCTGGGACGTAGGCGCGATACTCTGACAAATTATCCCCTCGGCAAGCTGCTGGCAATAGCCCCGCACCTTCTGGTAGATAGATTTTTGGGTCACCAAAGGTGGCGGCGTAGATGAGTTTATCAGGATTGATTTCCGCGAGATCTTTCAATACAACCAGTGCCCCTTGCGAATAGCCAGCTATGACATATTTAGTGTTTGGGCAAGTGCTGGAGTTAATAATTTTATGTAGTTTCTTCGTTCCCTCTTTGACGCTCTCACCAAATTCATAAGAGTCGCCTCCGCTGATATAGGCGCCAAGCATAGTACCAAAGTGCCCGTCGCCGATACCTACGCTAACAGCTGGATAATCTAGGTCGTCAAAAGCGTAAGACAGAGATGAGGTCGAAAGCTTTGCTTCTAGAGAGCTCTCGAAGGCCTGATATTCGCCGTTGTTGTAGCGTTCACCGCCAGAGCCGCGAGCGAAAATAATTTTCAAGTCGGGGCAAGATGAAGCAGCGTAGGTCGGTGTTGCGGCTGGCTTTAAGAAAAATAGGAAGATAAATGCGAGGAGGATAATGGTATAACAGATTTTGCGAGCCCTGACGGGCAGAGGTGCATGTATGGCATTTTGAAGTGTTTTCAACATGGTGTCTCCTTTATTTTGGGACATATAAAACACACCGCCTAACAAAAAACAAGTTCAAAATTTAAGAATCATTGCATGAGCGTTTTAAGAGAAAGCGCCTAAGGTTAAATCGATTACAATTCGCCCCAGTTGTGCCCGGATGTAACTTCGGTAGCCAGCTTAATGGGGAGCTCCGGCGCAACTGACTCCATTTCGGCTTGGAGGATTTTGCTTACTTCGTCTTTTTGTTTCTCGTCGCATTCAACGATAAGAGAGTCGTGCACTTGCATGACTAGCTCGGCACCCTTCGGAAGGGCTTGGTCAATTTTGATCATGGCACGCTTCATAAGGTCGGCTTCGGTGCCCTGAATTGGCATATTCTGCGCGGCACGCTCAGCGGCTTGGCGAATAATGAAATTCGGAGATTTTACATCGGGAGTAGGGCGGCGACGACCGTAATAAGTTTCAACATATCCTTCTTCCCTGGCCTGTTTTAAGATCTCTTCTAGTTTGCGTTTGATTGGGGCACGAAGTTCAAAGTAATTATCAATAAACTTCTTGGCTTCGCCGATTGGCATCTTGGCGGCATCAGCAAGGCCTTTAACACTCATGCCATATAGAATACCAAAATTAATCACCTTGGCGGCACGACGTTGGTCCCTGGTAACCTTATCCATCGGGATCTTGAAGGCTTCGGCAGCAGTTTTAGTATGAATATCGATGTCGTGATTAAAATCGTCAATTAAGGCCTGGTCGCCAGACAAGACGGCAGCTAGACGCAATTCAAACTGAGAATAATCGGCGGAAACGAAAACTTTGCCTTTGCTAGCCACAAAGCCGGTACGGATGCGTTTACCTTCTTCGGTGCGGACCGGGATGTTTTGTAGGTTTGGATCCTTGGAGCTAAGACGTCCAGTTGCGGTTACGTTCTGAGTAAAGGTGGTATGAATACGGCCGTCGACGTCGGCTAAGTTTGGCATTGGGACGATGTAGGTATTTAGAAGTTTCGCTGCTTCGCGATATTCGGTAATCTTCTCGATGATAGGATGCTCGTCTTTTAATTTCTCTAGCTCTTTGGCGCCAGTGGAGTAGCCGCGAGTAGTCTTCTTGATACCTTTAACCGGGAGCCCCAGCTTAGTGAATAAAACCTCGGAGAGTTGAACTGGCGAATTGACGTTAAAACTAGTGCCGGCTAATTCTTGGACCTCAGATTCCAGCCTCGCTACTTCGGCAGTATACTCGGTTTGGAGATTCTTGAAATAGTCGCGGTCGATCAGCATTCCCTTCTTTTCCATTTTATAAAGAATTGGGATGAGTGGCAGGTCTAGGTTTTGATAAATATCGTAAAGCTTGGGGTATTTTTCGAATTCGAGATACTGGCGTTCTCGCTCCTCTTCGGGGACGACGAGTTGAGGAATCTCTCGCATCAAAGGGTTCAAAAGGAATGCGGCCTGGCCAAGGTCCCAAAAACTCTCACCTTTTAGGATTTTCTCTGCAATTCTGTCGTTTTGATGCATTAAGGATTTGATATCCCAATCAATGACGGCGTCGCCTAGAGGAGCCATGATCGGGGCTTTCTTAGGAGTTTCGGGCTCTTTCCTAGGCTCTACAGTTTGCTCCTTCGAAGTGCCGCTCTCGAATGTTGACGCGTGTTTTACCTTACGAATGAGGGAGTTGAACTCGAGCTTTTTTAGGCCCGCAACCACGCGTTCTTCGTCAAACGAGAAGTCCGGGAGATCGTCAAGCTTAACTGGGGCGTCAAACATGATACGGGCTAAATCTCGTGACATATAAGCCGATTCTTTGCCGGATTCGAGCTTGGCCTTGGTGGAGCCAGTGATCTCATCTATATGCGAGTAAACACCGTCCAGGTCACCGTACTCACCGAGGAGCTTCGCGGCGGTTTTTTCGCCGATACCCGGAACGCCTGGAATGTTATCTGAGGAATCGCCCTTTAAGGCTTTTAGGTCTAAGAATTGAGATTTATTGATGCCGTACTTAGCCTCTAGCTCTGGTACATTTATTTGTTCAATGTTAGTAAAGCCCTTAAGGATGCGCCACATATGAGTGTTGTCGTCGACGATTTGAAGCATATCGAGGTCGCTAGAAATAATATAGGTTTCCCAGTCGCCGGCATCATCGGCTTGTTTGCTCAAAGTACCAATAATGTCATCAGCTTCGTAATCTGGGATTTCGACAAAATCCCAACCAAGATCCTTGATAAGCGCTTCAAGGAACGGGATTTGGGCATAAAAATCCTCGCCTGGTTTGACGCGTCCGGCTTTGTAGTCTGCATAAATTGCGCGACGTTTAGAGGTGGAAGACTTGGAATCCCAGGCCACTACGACCTTAGTGGGATTTAGCTTCTTGACGATTTCCATAGAGATGGCAGCAAAGCCATAAATGCCACCAGTCGGGGTGCCGTCGGTGAGGCTGAGGGCGCCCATTGCATAATAACCACGATAGAAAACTGATTTTCCGTCTATTAGTACTAATCTTTTCATCGTGGCCATATGCTTTGTTAGAACTCAATCCTCTTTAAGAGGTCTTTTAAACTGTCCTGCAATTCTTCGACGGTGCCGTTATTTAGAAGATAGTAGTCAGCCGCGACGATAGGGCCGCCTTTCTCGAGGTTCTCGATCTCACTGCGGTCGCGTTCACGGATGGCCTTGGCATCAAAGGAGCGTCCTGGTCGCTTAGCGACGCGTTCATAGCGTAATTTCTTGTCAACGACAACAGCAACAAATGTAAGAGCTTTCGGGAACTCGTGTTTTAGAATCCTATATTCAGTCCACGAGTATACGCCATCAAGCACGATACGCTTTTGGCCTGCGTTGATTAAATCTTTGGTCTCGGCAATAACTTGATTAACTACCCAGTCTTTGCCTTCTTGCTCGCGAATCTCTTCACGGAATTTTTTCTCTGATTCGCCATCTTCGGTACGCTCAATGCCGCGCTTTTCCATTTCCTTATAGATCATTCCACCAAAATAGACTTTGGGATAACCTTGGTCAGTAAGATAGTCGACTACAACTGACTTACCGGAGCCAGACATACCGACGACAGCTAATATTTTAACATTGTCCATGTATATAGTATATCATATCTGGTAGCTATCTCGATCAGCGCTCAACTACTTTTAGGCGTTTTTTGCTTTTCTTGATTTCGATTTTTTGAATGTTCTCACAAGTATGGTATTCGCCTTCGGTCTGGATAACTACAGTAGCTGGCTGTAAGAATTCCAGAGTATCTTTGGTGGTAAGGGAGCCTGGGATGCGGGTCAACATGCTCTTTACCATCATTTTGGATAGGCGATAGAAGCTAACTAGGTAGTCGATTTCGCTGCGGAAGTATTCAGAATCACGATAATCCTCCCTGCCCTTCATGACGCGAGCCATATAGCGACCATTCACGGCTGTATAGTCGGAAGTCTTGCGTGCTACAGGCAAGCCATTTAGGGTAAACTCTGGCAGGAAGTCGTGTTTGTGGCGGTTTTTGAAATACCAGCCCGCAAGACTAGTGTAGGAGCCGATTTTGCGACCGATATCGCTTTTTAGTTTTGCGCGCATTTTGGGTGAATCGTAAATATGGACGGCCGCCGCGGTCATACCGATAGTAGTATAGCAAGTTGAGTAGCGGAAGAATTTGCCGTCAATATAGATCTCGAGAGGATACAGTTCGCGTGTCTCGCCGAAAAGAATGTCATCCAATGATTTGGTGCCCAGAGTCCTAGCTAGATCGTTAAAATTGCCATATGGGAGAGCCGAGAGCATAGCATCTTTCCCTGACATTAGTATCGCATTCGATGCAATAATGCCGGTTGCATCGCCGCCGGCCGAAACGACTAGATCGCCATCTTTTAATAGTTTAGAGAGTTTAGCAACATTACTTTCGAGACCAGTTGGTTCGACTTCATATTTACCGATAAGGTAACCTTTGAGGCTATTTAAGCGATTTATGACGTCATGACGAACCTTGTCGTAGCGCGATGAGCGGGGGTTGAAGACAACGATTATTCGCTTCACTTGACTCTCCTTAAGCATTAGGAATGAGCCATTTTATGAATGCGAATAGAACAACGTAGGCGACGAGACCGATGACGATTTCGAACATGCGGCGTTTGGCTTTGCGGGTTTTTTCTTCGCTGCCACCTGCAGTTAGGTATTGTATGCCGACAATGGTAATACCAATCACGCCAAGGATACCAATACCGATGGTCATGATGTCTACGACGAGATTCAACTGATCAGTAACACTGGAGCCTTTGCCGTCATCGCAAGAACAGTTAGTTTCATTCTCGCCCAAAGTGTCACCAGGCTTCTTATCGATTTTGGTATATTTGTTACCATCGATTTTGCACACAGAGCCGCCGAGAACAGAGGTAGGGACACAACCGCCTTCAGCGTAGGTAGGGGCTGTAGCGATAATGAAGGCAATACAGATTGTTACAATACTAATGATGGCTTTCTTCATGTTCCTCCTATCTTAAATATTCGTGTAGTTTTTTGGTGTCTTTGTTTTTGCGAAGTTTTGAGAGAGCCTTCGCCTCAATCTGGCGAATGCGTTCGCGAGTAACGTCAAATTCTGCACCGACTTCTTCTAGGGTATGAGGACGACCGCCGCCGATGCCGAATCTGAGGCGGATGATCTTTTGTTCCCTATCGCTCAAAGTCGCGATGATTTCAGATAGTTGTTCTTTCAAGATCTGATTAGAGGCGGCTTCTTCGGGAGAGTCGCGCTCTTCGTCTTCGACAAAGTCGCCTAGAACCGAATCTTCGTCGTCACCATCACGGCCAACGGAGGCGTCCAAAGAAGCGATATCCTGCTTAATGCGCATGACGTAGTCAATCTTCTCCGGCTCCATATCTAGAGCTTTGGCGATTTCTTCGTTGGTCGGCTCGCGATTTAGCTCCGTAGTAAGCTTACGGGTAGTACGAAGAACTTTATTGATGGTCTCTACCATGTGAACTGGAATACGAATAGTACGAGCTTGGTCGGCGATGGCACGAGTAATGGCTTGGCGGACCCACCATGTTGCATAAGTCGAGAATTTGAAGCCTTTCTTAGGGTCAAATTTATCGACCGCTCTAAGTAAGCCGGTATTTCCTTCCTGAATTAAATCAAGAAAATCAAGGCCACGGCCGCCATAACGCTTAGCGATAGAAACAACGAGACGCATATTGGCTTCGACCATTTTGTCTTTGGCCTTTTTGTCGCCTTTTACTATACGTTGAGCGAGATCAGCTTCTTCCTCGGCAGTGAGAAGAGGAATTTTACCAATTTCGCGGAGATATAATCTGACAGAGTCGTCGGCAAAAGCGTCGACGTTTTCGGCGGTAATAGCTAACTCTTCATCAGATAGTTCTTCTTCGTTTTCGAGATCGTGCGTTTCTGGTTCATCGAAATCTAGCACTTGTTCTTTTGCATTCAAAATTTCATCTTTTTTCAAGCTCATTACATTGCATTATAATATACTATTATTTTTTTTGCAAACGGTTTATTTCGCCAAGGACCTCTAGATATTCTTCTGATTCTTCATCGAGCTCCGAAAGCTTACTTTTCAATTCTGTGATTCTCTCTTTGTCTAGTTCTTTTTGGTAGGAAATGAGGAGGGCTTTGGCTTCAACTTCGTAGCCTTCCGGAGATTCTAATTGATGTTCTGAATTAAAAACTAGTTCAAGTTCAGCTAGCCTGGTATCGTCTTCGGGAATTTCAAGCGGGATGTCGGTCTTAGTGATACCGCCGTAAATTTTAAGGGCTAGAAGTGAGTTTTCGAGCTTCTCGAGTTTTTGGTTCACGGCAATGGTTTTAGGTTTTTTAAGATATTTCTTGGGGGTTTCTGAGAGCTTCTTCGCTAGACGGTCGCCTTTTTCTCGCAACGTTTCAACGCTGACGCCGAGTTTTTTGGCGATTTTGGTTTCGTAACTGGCGCGCTCAACTTCGTCTTTTACGTAGCCGAGGAGTTTCAAGGCAACGTCAGAATATTTTCGCTTCCCTGTCGGGGTGGAGAGGTTGAGATCTTCTTCGTATTTTTGGAGAAGCCAGTCAACTGCTGGAACACTGCGGTTTACAGCTTCCTGCCAGAGTTTAGGATCTTTTTGGATGAGTTCGTCTGGATCTTTAGCGCCATGGTAGTCAGAGATGACGGTGAGATCGATGCCGAGATCGCCGGCCATCATAATGGCGCGCTCGGTGGCCCTAACGCCGGCTTCGTCACCGTCGTAGGCTAGTCTGATATCGGAAGTAAGTTTTGAAAGCGCCTTTAAATGTTGGTCGGTCATGGCGGTGCCAGAAGTGGCTACGGCGGTGCTGACGCCTGCTTGGTGGGAAGAAATAACGTCCATGTTTCCTTCGACAATCACAACATAACCCTCGCGGCGGATGGCCTCCTTAGCCTGGTAGAGGCCGAAGATAAATCTTGATTTATTGAAGAGGATCGTCTCTGGAGTATTGAGATATTTAGGTTCTTCGCCGCTAATCGTACGAGCGGTAAAGCCAATCACGTTGCCTAGCGTATCGATGAACGGTACGGTCATGCGATCGCGAAAGATGTCGTTATGATAGCGGCTGAGGAGGCCGGCAGCTTCAAGTTCTTCTACGGTGAAACCTCGTTTCGTGAGAACATTTAGGGTAGCCTTGCCGCCGGCTGGGGCGTAGCCGATTTTAAACTTTGAGACTGTTTGGCGGTTAAGATTGCGTTTGTAAAAAACGTACTCGCAAACTTTGGGGTTGCGGATAAGGCAGGCTTGGTAATATTTGGCCGCGAGCGCAAGAGCTTCTTTGGCGCGGGTTTTTTTCTGGGCGATTGCTTGGTCGCCGCCGCGATATTTTGAAATATCTACACCGGCACGCGCGGCAAGTTTTTCGAGAGCTTCCTTGAAACTAATACCTTCCACTTCCATGACAAAAGTGAAAATGTCGCCGCCTTTATTGGCAGAAAAGTCGTGCCAGATTCCCTTCTCTGGCGATACCATAAAAGATGGGGTCTTATCTACCCCCCAAGGAGAACGTCCTTTTAGACTACGGCCTGCGCGTTTTAGTTCTACATACTGACCCACCACTTCTTCAACGCCAAGGCGCGATTTAATTTCCTCTTTTAGGTCGTACATATGCTATAATTATACCATAATGGATAGGCAAGAATATTTGAACCAGATCTCCGCGTCAAATAAGCCAGCAAACACAAAAACAAATGGTAAATTTGGGAATATTTTGTCATCAAAGATCCTTTGGATAGTTGTTGGCGCTGTGGTATTGTTTATTATCTTAGCTGTGCTTGGCAGTGTTATTTCTGGCTCTAAGAGTGGTGTCAAAGAAAAATTATATTCTTTTGATATGCATATGGATAATTCAATGGACGTGTTCGATAAATATCGCAACAAGGTTAAATCGTCGACGCTTCGTTCGTATTACACTACTCTGTCAAGCTTGATTGTAAATGTAAGTGGGGATCTCGATAGTTATATGGCGGAGAAATATACTGGAAAAAACAATACAGCCAAAAAGGTGCTGGGCGAAAAAAAGATAGATCAGCTCAATCTGGAGAAAGATGCTCTGGAAAATGAGTTATTCGAAGCCAAGATTAACGGTAACCTGGACCGAGTATTTGAATACAAAATGACCTACGAAATCGCTACTTTCATGAACGAAGAGAGCGACATCGCAAATAGCACTAACGATAGCGATCTGGTGGAGATCTTAGTCAACTCTTACTATAGTCTGGAAAATCTACATAACCAAATGAGTGGTTTTTCAGAATCTAAATAATTAGAAAGGAGTTTTATGGCAAAATCTGAGGAGGCAAAAAAGATCCAAGAGAAGCAAGGTCTTAAAGCGGAGTTTATCGAATTTATCAATCGTGGATCGATGATTGATCTCGCAGTAGGTGTGGCAGTAGGTGGCGCCTTTACAGCAATCGTTAATTCCCTCGTCAATGATATCGTGATGCCGATCGTTGGGCTACTGCTTGGTGGTGTAGACTTTACCGGACTTTCTCTTCGTATTCCGAATTTCTTCGGTACAGGTGATGAGGCGGTGATTGCGTATGGTAATTTTATTCAGAACGTTGTTCAATTCTTGGTAATTGCCTGGGTAATCTTCATGGTGATTAAGGGCATGAATAGACTGAACCGTAAACGCGACGCGAAAAAAACTAAAAAAGAAGAAGCAAAAGCTTAAACTTTAGGTTCTAGACAGTTAGGTTATAACTTAGGCGGATTAAATCTTCGATTTCTTTGGGGCTGAGTTGGCCAGCAAGGACTATTTCGATGCCGCCTTTACCATAGTAGCGGGATTCCATTACTGATTCATACTTCTCTTTCAAATTATCACTGAGGCGAATGTCGCAACGAACCTCGATAGTATTGCGGTGCACGACTAGGAAAGCCGCTTTGTCCTTGAAGTAAATTTCGCGATCCGGTTCTGCCTTAATTTCGAAGGGGCCAATACCGCTTATTTTAGAAACGTCAAATACCATTTTAATTCCTCTATACTTCCGTTAATATCATCTAGGGCGCGGTGGTTCTCGGGTTTAACAAACTTCTTGTTCAGGGCGTTCTCGAAATAAATCTTCCAGGCCGAAACATCGAGCATACGATAGTGGAGCCGACTGTTTAGGGTAGGCATTTCCCTTTCGATGAACTTGCGGTCTTGGTGAATGGAGTTACCGGCAAGGTAGATTTCCTTGGCACAGTAATGATCAATGAAATCAAGAAGTCCTTTTTCGACCTCACTTATAGGCTGGCCTTCGCTATTCTGGGCCTGAAGGGCGTCGCGCGAAACGTGGTTTTTCTCCCAAAAATCACCGACCATGCGGGACTTCATGAGTTCTTCATCGACCTTAACTACCGCTTCAAAGGTAGCTATTTCGTTTAATTCCATGTCGGTTGCAATGACGGCGACTTCCATGATTTTGTCTTTTACTGGATCGAGGCCGGTCATTTCGAGATCAACCCAAAGTAGTTTGGCTTTTTTCATGTAGATATTATATCATACATCTGATACGGTCGGTAGGAAGCCTACATCGACTCAGGGACGGAGATACCAAGGAGGTCTAGGCCGTGAGTCATAACGTCTAGGAAGATTTGAACGAGCTTTAGGCGTTCTTTTTCGTTATCGTGACCGATGACAGGGCTAGCTTCGTAGAAACGGCTGAAACTTTGAGCCAGTTCGTAGAGGTAATTTGCTACCTTGTGTGGGGCTAGCTCGGTGACCGCTTCGTCTAGAACCGATGCATATTCGAGGAGTTTCTTCATTAGATTGCGCTCGGATGGATTTAGAGTGAGGGCGCTATTTTCTTTTGACTCTGTTTTAGCTGGGGCTTTTTGGAGGATTTTCTTGGCGCGGACGCAGGAATAGAGGAGATAAGGGCCAGAGTTTCCAGTCATTTTGACGGATTCTTTAGGGTCAAAAACGATGTTGCCGCCCATTTTGTATTTTAGGAATGCATATTTGGTAGCGGCGAGAGAGATTACGTCGTCAGTGGATTCGTGCTCGGCCTTAAAAGCGTCGCGGACTAGGTTAAGGACATCGACGGCTTTCAAGATGTTCCCTTTTCGGGAGGACATTTTGACGTTGCCTGGAAGTTTGACAAGGCCGTGAGTCAGATGCGTGGTGCGCTCGGTGAGTTCCGGAGCGTATTGCTCGATAGATTTAAGGACCACGGTCATGTAATCTTTTTGTTCGGAGCCAGTGATTACGATGGATCTTGCAAAATGATAGTCTTGCCACTTGGTAAAGATGAGGCCGACGTCTTTGGTCTCGTAGGTAGGGACGCCTTCTTTGTTGATAAAGACACGGGTGTGAAGCCCATATTTATCACCATCGAAGATGACTGCACCGTTAGAATATTCGTAAACGCCTTTTTCTAGCTGTTCTTTGACTTTTGCTAGACCGAGGTCCACGACGGTGGATTCTGGGTAATATTTGTCGAAATGGACACCGATAGAGTTATAGAACTCTTTGAAATAATCATAGGATAGTTCTCTTCCCCGCCAGTATAATTTAGCGACGTCGGAATCATGGAGATCTTCGGAGTTGATCTTGTAGATTTCTTTGTTAAGTCTCGTGATCTCTTGATGTGCCTCCTCGTCGTCTTCGTAGAGAGCGGTGCCCTTGATGTAGCAATCTGCGACATCCTCGATAGTGAGTTCGCCCAAAGACTTCTGACGGAGGGCGTACATGGTCTTAGCTACGTGGAGGCCAACATCGCCACCGAAGTTGGCGCGAATGACTTTGGCGCCCGCATATTCGAATAATCTGGCAATAGAGTCGCCGACGATAGATGTATAAAGGTGGCCGACGTGGAGGATTTTGAATGGGTTAGGGTCGCTGAATTCACAGACTATAGTCTGGCCTTTGTATTCATCTGATTTGAAGGTGTCGTCGAAATCGTTGATGGCGCTTACCAGGCTCTTGTCTGACAAGGTGAAATTAAGAAAGCCTGGAGGGCTGAGAAAGACTTCTTCCTGGAGTGCGCCTTCAATCTCTTTAGCTATCTCCATTGGGGCTTTGTGAAGCTCCTTGGTGAGCCGTAGTGGCACGTTAGTAGAATAATCTGCGTCGATATTCTCCGGAGAAGGGGTAAGCTCGGGATCAAAATCAAGACCATAGAGATCTTGAATAACTTTTTTAAGCGCAGCGCAGATTTCTTGCATAAAAATATTATACCATAGTTTACAGGGATGTGATATAATGGTGGTACCCGCGGGTATCGTATAGCGGCTATTATGTATCCTTCCCAAGGATGAGATCAGGGTCCGACTCCCTGTACCCGCACCAGAAAACAAAGAAAGAGCCGAAGGCTCTTTATTTGTTTTCTGATATGGTTTAGGGAGAAGGGCCCGTGGGTCCGCTCGCCGAAGGCGAATAGCGAGCGTAGCGAACTAACTCCCTGTACCCGCACCAAAAAACAAGCCTTTTAGGCTTATTTTTTTTGTATATAACTAGGACTATAATTCGTTTTTACAAAATCCTTTATTGAAGAAGTCTTCGATATTCTGCAATGTAGTGCTGGCGATGTTTTTAAGGGCTTCATCGGTGAGGAAAGCCTGGTGTGAGGTGACTATGACATTTGGCATAGATAGCAAACGCGCCAAGATGTCGTCTCGCATTATGTGATTTGATAGATCGTGAAAGAAGACATTAGATTCATCTTCGTAGACGTCTAGGCAGGCTGCTCCAACTTTTTTGCTCAACAAACCCTCAACTAAGGCGTCGGAATCTATCAAGCCGCCTCTTGATGTATTTACGATGATGATTCCTTTTTTCATTTTGGAAATGGATGTCTTGTTGATCATGTGCTTAGAGAAACTCGTCAAAGGGCAATGGATAGAGATGATGTCACTTTCTTTGAAAAGCACTTCTTTGTCTACATAGTTAATGTTGCTCTTTTCGTCTGGGAACTTATCGTAAGCAATGACGTTCATTCCGAAGCCTTTACAAATATTGATAAACTTCTTACCGATTTTACCGGTGCCAATCACGCCGACGGTTTTGCCGTGCAGTTCAAAGCCGACTAGATCGTCTATATCAAAGTTATATTCCCTGGTACGGTTATAGGCTTTATGGATGCGTCTAACCGACGTTAGTAGCATAGCCATTGCGTGTTCTGCTACTGCGTACGGAGAGTAATTTGGCACATTGGCGAGATGAAGTCTTTTGTGGGCGGTCGTCAAATCTACGTTGTTATACCCCGCACATCGTAAGGCGACAAAGTCGACCATCTCGTCCGACAGGATATTGATCACCTCTTTATTCACGATGTCGTTAGTAAAAACGCAGGCTACGTCGTAGCCGACGGCTAGGTGGGCCGTGTCTGGGTCTAGCCTTTCCTCAAAAAAGCTTATTTCAAATTTGCCATCTTGGTTGGCTGCATTAAAATAATCGATATCGTTTTGTTTTGTGTCAAAAAATGCAATTTTGATTTTCCGATCGCGTATTTTATTCATAAGCATATTATAACATAGCTTTTGGATAGCGGAGCATCGTCAAGACTTATTGTTCTGTCTGCTCACCCTGGGTGCTGAGGTCGATTAGTTCGGTGACTTTGCCTTCGTCGCGGAGGGCGGCGATGCGTTTATCGAATTCTGTGAATGGAACTTTAATTGAAACGAAATCGACGGAGTTATCGGTCTTTTTGACTAGCTTAACGAAATAATAGCCGTCGCCGTTCATGGAAATGAATTTTTTACTAGTTTCGCCTGGTTCTAGTTTCATTGCCTCGGTGGCACGGCCGCCGTCGATATTCTTACTGTCGACTAAGCCGCCAGTCTCCTCGTAATTGATGTTGTTTTCTAGATCTTCTGCAACAGCTGAAAAGTTATTGTCGTTTGAAGCAAGAAGCGATTCGACCCTGGCAGCGGTTTTGTTGGCGTCTTCATCGATAGCGATGGAAACCTTGGCCTTCACGAGAGTAAGATAGAGCATGCGCTCATATTCAGATTTGGTAAGGCCGAAGTTGTCAGAGATTATTTTGATGAAGCCCTCTTCGGAGCGGTCGATGCCGCCGATTCTGAGGTGACGATCAAATTCGTTTTGGACTTCTTCGTCGGTTACGACGATATTTAGCTCATTGGCTAGTTTCAGAGCGTAGGTGTAATCTTCGGCTTCGGTAAGAGCCGCGCGTTTGTATTCATTTTTCAAAGATTCGTAGGAATCGTTATCAAACTGACTACCAGATTGGCGTTCGATAGACGTCATGCTACTGCGATAGAACATGAGGTAATCTGAAAATCTGGTCTCTGCACCGTCGACGCTAGCGACTGGGATCGGGACGATTTCGGTAACTTTAAAGAGTAAGTCGTCGGTCATACCCAAACGATAGAGGGCAAGCCACCCGCCAACAATGATAACAGCAAAGACTACAATCGTAATTAGGATAGTACTGATAATAATGCGGTGTCGCGTCCACTGAAGCGGGTATTTGAATTTGCGCCCAGTAGCTAGTACCTCCTCACGACGTTCTTCGACTTTTTCTTGCTCTGTTTTTTTAGAGTCTTTGGCTTTACCTATATTCATAGTTGATTTTGTTTAATGGTGATCCGGGTGCGAGTCGCACCAGAGGTTCGACGAGCATTGGATACACGTTGTGTTAATGGTGATCCGGGTGCGAGTCGAACGCACAACCTCTTCCTTAGGACGGAATTGCTCTATCCATTGAGCTACCGGACCATAGTACAAATATATTATACCATACTTGTAATACTTTTATTCCCTAGTAAATCTTTAAATCCGCCGAGACAGGATGGTTTTGAGTGTGTTATAATATGCTTATGCATAAGGTCAAAAGTTTAGTATATGTGATTATATTCTTACTTGTGACCGCGGGGATGGGGGTGAGCGTGTATTTTTCGATTGCTGGAGAGAGAGGGGCGGACTATGTGGTCGAGACCAGTGTGCCATTCACGCCATTTGAGTTTTATGAAAACCGAGAGATTGTGGGGGTAGATGTCGATATCGTGAATCGCGTGGCCGAGAAGATGAATAAAAAGATCCAAATCAAAAATGTTGAGTTTGATGTAATTATCGACAACGTTGAGGCTGGCAAAATTGCCGATGCGGGAGCAGCCGGGATTACGATTACTCCGGCGCGCGAAGAGAAAGTAAACTTTACAATTCCCTATTACACTTCGGTACAGTATGTGATTTATAACAAAGACATGCCACCGTCGCTACGCGATGACCATGTAGTATGGGAGTCCTTAGCCGGGGCAACGCTCGGGTCGCAGATCGGTAGTACTGGGTATTTGTTTGTGGAAGACGAGATTGAGAATGGCGCGCTAGCTGGGACCGGGACGACCATTAAAGGGATTGATTCTCATCAGCTCGCAGCGGACGCCATCTCGGCTCACATTATAGATTACGCAATTGCAGATGAGTTGGTGGCTCGATTTATCGTAGAGAAGAATCCAGGGCTGATGGCTCTACCGCTATATTATTCGGGAGAAACGCGCGAAGATGACTACCCGGTAGAAGAATCATACGCTATTGCAGTAAACCGCGACAGAGGGGATCTGCTTGAAGCGTTTAATGAAGTCCTTTCGGAAATGCTAACCGAAGACGCTGATGGCAAGACCGAGATTGACAGATTAGTATTAAAGTATACGGGGTTTTCCGATGAATGATTTCTTTAGCAAAATAGGTGAACTGTTTAGTACTCCAGAATATATTGATGCATTGCTCCACGGGTTCCTGCTGACCTTGCAGATTTCGTATTTTGCACTCCTGATTGGGTTTTTCCTGGGGACGATTATTGCTCTTGTCGACACCGCCAAGCCTTCGCGGTGGCTCGCAGTGCCGAAGTTTATTTGCCGGGTGTATGTAGGGATTATCCGCGGAACGCCGATGGCTTTGCAGCTCTTTATCATGTTCTTTGTGATATTTGCGATAAAGGGGTTTCCGAGTATTATTACGGCGATTATTGCCTTCGGGCTAAACTCAGCAGCTTACGCGGCGGAAGTGATCAGGGGTGGGATACTTTCGGTGGATAAGGGGCAAACCGAGGCGGGACTAGCGCTTGGGCTGTCTAGATTTACGATTTTTACGAAGATTGTGGCGCCACAGGCGATCAAAAATGTAATTCCGGCACTCGGAAATGAGATAATTACAGTGATCAAGGAAACTGCGATTGTCAGCATGGTGGGGATGTACGATCTTAATATGGCAGCGAAAGACATCGGGTCGGGCCAGAATATGGCCAGTTATATCGTGCCGATGTTCGTGGCAGCGCTGTTCTATCTTGCTACAATCTATCTGATCACGTTTATCGTAAAGCGAATTGAGAAGGGTTTGAGGCGAAGTGACCTCAGGGCGGAGGAGTAGATGGAAGATAAGAAAACCGACCTCGTGATAAAGAATTTGCATAAAAGTTTTGGCAAAAACAAGGTGCTTAGTGGTATTAATTTTGAGCTAAAAGAAGGCGAGCGTGTAGTGGTACTGGGGCCATCTGGGTCTGGTAAATCTACGTTCCTTCGGTGTATTAACTGGATGGAGGAGCCGACTAGCGGCAAAATCATTTTCGATGGTGAAGAGGTAACTGAGAAGAATATTCGGCGAGTAAGGCGGAGTATTGGGATGGTATTCCAACATTTTAACCTGATAAATAACATGACTGTGATGGAGAACCTTATCTTAGCACCGATGAAGCTACATCTGATGAAGAAAGAGGCGGCGGAAAAGCGTGCGATGGAGCTTTTGTCCCATATTGGGCTGACACAGAAGGCAAAAGCATACCCTGCTTCCCTGTCAGGCGGGCAAAAACAGAGGGTAGCGATCGCCCGCGCAATGATGTTATCACCAGAGGTGCTACTCTTTGACGAGCCGACCTCGGCACTGGATCCGGAATCGATCGGTGATGTGCTATCCCTAATAAGAGAGTTGGCTGACAGGGGTATGACTATAATGATCGTGACACACGAAATGAGTTTCGCTAAGGAAATTGCTACTAGAGTAGTATTTCTTGACAGGGGTAAGATTATTGAGGACGGGGCTCCAGAGGAGTTTTTCCGCCACCCCAAAACAGAGAGAGTACAAGAATTTTTGCAAAAAGTACTGTAGATATACTTTTTATGTTTTTCAGGGGTGGATGGTTGACAAATATTGCAATGCGTGATATAATTAGGGTAGGATTTTTCTAATTTCATAGAGTTGAGATAAAAAAGTTTGAGGAGGGGCTCGTTATGAAAAATATGAGAAAAATTGGAACTTTATTGTTAGTGGCAGCGATTGCTATGTCAGTATTTATGCCGACAACCGTCGCATTTGCGGCAGGGACAAAAGCTCCGGCCAAGTACACCGATGTCACAAAAAAGACAGTCGGGAAAAAGACCTATGAGGCCATTAACTACTTGCGCAAGCACCATGCATTTGATGGCGTCTTTGAGGGCAAGGAATTTAAGCCTCATGAGTTAATAAAACGCGGGGAGCTGAACAAAATCTTCGTCAATATTTGGTCCAAGAAGATTGTTAAGATCTCGAAAAAGGACAAGGCGAAGAAAAAGAATAGGGTCTCCGATACCTATGCCATCAATAAAATGAAGGCAGTAGGAAAAAAATTCGGCATCAATAAAATCAAATGGGAGACGCAGAACGTCTGGATGACTAGAGGTTTCGCTGCACTTCTCATCAAGTATTTTATTGACCTCAGCACGATTCTCGAACCCATAAGGTGATGCGGCTGCACAAAAAACGGGTCAGGCTAGTTTTAGTCTGACCCCTTTTTCTTTTTCCTATTAGCGCGTATACTTCTCGTTAAGATCGGAGTAGTCGTAGAGCTCGTTGCCGTTGAACCAGAGGTCAATCTCTCTTTTGGCTTCTTCGGCGTTGGAGGAAGCGTGGACGAGATTTGGCACACCGGTACCCTTGGCGTCAGAATAACCAAAGCTCATGTGAGAATAGTCACCACGAATGGTCCCCATTTCTGCGGATTTTGGCTCGGTCGGGCCAACGATTTTACGGACTAGTGGAACGGCTTCGACGCCTTCTAGGACCATAGCAATAACTGGACCAGTCATCATATATTCAACGTTGTAGCGGAAGACCTGCTCGCCGCGGCGAGTGATCATTTGGCCGATGCCTTCGTAGTGCTCACGATAGAGGTGCTCATCTGGCATAATCATCTTCATGCCGACGATCTTAAGACCGACGCGCTCAAAACGTTGGATGACTTCGCCGATGATCCCGCGCTGAACAGTATCTGGCTTCAACACTACTAAGCTTCTTTGAATAAAATCTTGCGACTTCGAAGTCTTTGGTTTGGTATTCTCTGATTTTGTCATAAAAAACTCCTTTTTGCTATTATAGCACATCTTGAGGTGCAGTTTTTGGTATAATTTAGGTATGGATATTTATGATCTTATTAATGACTTCCTGGAGCATCTCGAGATTGAGTCGGGGCGGAGCAAGAAAACGATTGATAATTACAGGTTGTATCTGGAGCGGTTTGTAGAGATTTCGCTGGAAATCCTAAATAAGGATGAGATGGGGCCGAAGGATGTCACGAAGGAATTGGTGCGGAAATACCGGATAAAGTTGAACCGATACGGGTCCGAGAATGGCGAGGATGACCTCAAGGTAATTACGCAGGCGTATCATTTGATTGCGCTGAGAGGATTCTTGAAGTACTTGGCGAGGCGGGAGATAAAATCGCTCGATCCTTCCCTGGTGGATTTGCCGCGTGTGGTGAGAAAGCAGGTGACATTCCTACATTTTGATGAAGTGGAAGAGATGCTGGAGCAGATTGATTTGTCGACGGAATCGGGGCTTAGGGACAGGGCGATTATTGAGCTCTTGTACTCTGGAGGGCTACGTGTGTCGGAGCTGGTGGGGCTGAACCGGGATTCGATCAACCTGGAGCGGCGAGAATTCATGGTTCGAGGTAAGGGATCGAAAGACAGGCCGATCTTTATTTCGGAGGCTTGTGCGGATAGGGTGCGAGATTATCTGGATGCGAGGGAGGATTCCCTGCCGGCGTTGTTTTTAAATAATTCGAGAAACTTACAGACGGCGGACACTTCGGGTAACTACCGCCGAATTACGGCGCGAAGCGTGGAAAGGATCGTGGAGAAATATGCGCGGATGGCGGGGATAACGAAGCATGTGTCGCCGCATACGCTGAGGCACTCTTTCGCGACGGATCTACTTATGAACGGGGCGGATCTTCGCGCGGTGCAGTCAATGCTGGGGCACGCGGATATTTCGACTACGCAGATTTATACCCATGTGACGGATGCGCACCTCAGAGAGGTGCACGAGAAGTTCCATAGTGAGACGAAATAGGCTATTTTTTTAGACAACGAACAGCGGATCCAATCACTATCGCATCAGCCCCAACAAAAACATCACTCTCGCTAATAGAGAGCTTTCCGCCAGCCTCGCCAAAGTACCCGTATTCACCATAGTAATCATATGCCCAATAATCCCCACTTACTCCGCCCCCATTTAACCCAACCTTTCTGTAGGCGTATTCCTTATCCATATACTCACCAGCATAAACAGCGTTGAATGGGCTAGAGGTTAAGGCTGCCCCCGTGGGGTAAGTGCTTATTAGGCCTTCAAAGTCACTCCTACGGGGCAGGGTCCAGCCCTTGGGGCAAATAGTATACGGCAAAGCCGGCCTGCCCAGCGTAGCAACGTTATAGGAATAATAGCTATAACACGGCTGGCTTTCCGAACATTCTGTCTGGCCAGAATTGTAGACACCCTTAAAGTCCGCATTGGGCGCGGATTGAGGAAGTTCATAACTACCACTGGTCATATCCGTCGACTCTGGGGTGAGCTTAGTACCGCCAGCGAGGTTGAGGTTGGTGGTCATCCAGTATTTATCGTTAATTTTTGCAATGCCATATTCTTTTTCGTCACGCTTGTCCTTGAGCTTTGTGCTATCGCCGTTGTTTGGCATCAAAGCGGCTAGACTTTCAGAAGTAGCATCCTGCATATAATCCTTCGCGGGTTCGGGCTCGGGTTCGGGCTCTTCCTTTTGCTTGGGTTTACGCGCGACGATGACGTCTGGGTTGTAGAGGCGGATTACTGTGGAAATAGTTGAAGGGAATTCGTCGCCCATGCCGTACCAGCAAGTACGGATATAAAAGTCATAAAAGGCGGATTCTGTGACAAAGGAGTCTTCTCCGGCAATGTTGGTACCGGAGTCTCGCACGGCGATCACATAAATGCCTTCGGCGCGATCAAAAACGTTGTAATCACTGCTGATGAGTGCGCTATTTTCCTCTGACGCGTCTTCTGATGAACCGTCTTTTTTGTATGCGAGGTGAGGGTAAGTTTCGGCAGCACTGAACCTGTCATCTTCTCTACCATCGCGGATATACGAAATGACTATTTTATCGATTTGTTCTTTGGCGGAAGATTCTTCCTTAAATACTCCTGCATCTAAGCTGGAATAGTTCCCCAAATAGTTAGTGTCAACAACAAAGGCCTTCTGAGTCGCGAGCGGCGGAAAGGTATTGTCTTCACCTGCAGTATATAAACTATCGCAAGTTGTGGGTGAGTAGTTTAGAATTTCATTCTTTGCTTCTTCATTCATCGTGGTAAGATCAATGACGTTCTCGGGGTCAGTGATGGTCTTCCAGAGTTTGTAATACCTGTCGTCTTCTAGGTTCTGGTCGGAAATGTAGGAAGAGTGGATGAAGCGGAGGGCCTCGGCCTGAGCGTCAATTTCTTGACGGGTGAGGGTGGTTTCTAAGGCGGTCTCTGCGCCCGCGGTGCCGTTACTCATGACGGCGACAACGGAAACGGCAACCATGGAAAAAATGCCGATAGCTAGCGTTACCTCGATCAGAGTATCACCCTTTTTTATCATAAGCTTATTATATCATGTTTAGTAAAAATTGAGAAAGCGAGATCGTAATTATGAAGGCGATGACCATGAATGGGCCAAAGTAGATTTGGTGGCTTTTCTTCCCTCTCATGAATGGCGCCATAACGAGGCAGGCCAGGACGTTAGCGAGACAGAGCGCGACGAGTGTAAGCCATGGCTCAAATAGAACTATTGCGAGAGCGGTAGCAAGAAGCCAATCGCCGTCGCCGACCCATTTACCTTTTGAAATAAGATATAGAATAAGGTAAAGGCCGCCAAAAATAAGTACGGAAAGAAGCGGTTTCGAAATGAGCTCTGGGCAGAAAGGGTGTAATGTGAGAAAAGCTACTTCTTTCAAAATGAGGTAAACGAATGCTACAACAATAGCGATGACAAGGAATTTGGTGGGGAGTTCTCCGTAGAGGCCATCGTAAATCGCGAGAAAGCCGATGATGAGTGCAAAGATGATAAGAACTATGAAGGAAGCCCAACCAAGGATAGGAGTATCAAGTACATCAACGGTGGTACCGAGGCCTAAGAATGCGAGAGCAAATAAAACTTCTGAGAGGATCTCAGCCAAGCCAATTTTGTGGTGACATTTGCGACATTTACCGCGAAGCAAAAGCCATGAAACGATAGGGATGTTATCATACCAGGATAGCTTGGCTTTGCAGTGTGGGCAAAAGGAACGCTTGCTTAATTTGGCGGCGTTTTTGTGGGAGGAACGATACTGCATACGACGAGCCTGACAACAAAGAAATGAACCAAAACAAGCACCTAGGATAAATAGAAAAACTAAAAATATGATCTGCATGGTTTTATTGTATCACAAGCGTCTTGTTTTTTATCTGGTTTTGGTTATAATAAGCATAAGGAGAAAATATGATAAAGGGTGCTACTAAAGAAAGTAGGGGGTTTACGATTATAGAGGTTGCCTTGACGATTGCCGTTGGTGGGCTGATTTTTTTGATGGTTTTCGTGGCATTGCCGTCTTTGCAACGAAGTCAGCGCGATGCTACGCGTAGAGAGGACGTAATGACGTACCTGGAGCAACTTAAGAAATACCAGACAAACAACCGCGGAGCGTTACCTAAAGGCGAGCAAGAGTGGGCGAATTTTATGAATGATTATTTTTCAGGACACGCCGATCCTTCGGGCGGTGTATATACGCAAGAGATTGTTAGTTGCGGTAGCGACGTAAAAACCGATGAGGCATGTAGCGCAACGCAGATTCAAGACGTATATAGCTCAAGTTTCCCATATGGGGACAATACTCTTCTAGTAGTTAAACAGGCTTATTGTGGCAGTAATGATACGTTGGTGAAAACATCAAATCCTCGCAATGTGGCAGTACTATATAGGCTGGAGGGGGCTGGAGTTTACTGTAGTAATACTTAATTTTGGCCGAGATATTTAATTATAGCGCAGTATAGTGATAAAAATGAACCGGGTTTCATCCCGGTTCATTTATGCTATGCATGAAATGCTAATTCTATTGATCATCGATACAATAAATACCAGCGCCTTCAAGACGATAAAGAACTGCGAAGTGACGTGCAGTTGACGAAACGGCTACGTCATCCTGGCAGCGTGCGCCCGGGATGATATAGACTGCGTGTTGGTCAAATGCATTTCCGTTTTGGGCGTCAGCGATGGTGAGGCCACCCTTTGCTGTATCATTAATTAATTGACTTACCCAGCCTTCGGCAGTAACAGTGGCAAAATCGTTGAGCCCGGCTGAAACGTTCTTAGAGATTGCAACGCTATACGCTTCGCCATCTGGATCGATGAATTCATTCTCTGTAACGTCGCCAGAACCAGAGTTCATATAGTCTCTAACAAAGAGACATGCTTCGGTGGCATTATTACCTGTACAGTTGACTGTGCCCTTAGCGCCCGTCCAGGTGCTCGATGCTGTATTGCCAGGCAAGTTGCTAGCCGGGTTGCTGTTGTGGTTTGTCTGGTATTGAGTAAGAGAAGTATCAACACGAGACATATCGTTACGACGGGCAGAGTCACGCTGAGAACGCTGGAGCGCAGGAAGCGCGACGAAGACCATCAAGAAGATAAGACCTGCGATAGCGAGCACAAGCACGACCTCGATGATGGTAAAGCCTTGTTTAGTTTTGATATTATCTTTTGCCATAATAAATCCTTTCTAGATTTTATACTTATGCTTATAATAACCTAGTTTCTTACAAAAATCAAGATTTTTGCTAATTAGCAACTGAGTTTACTAATGAGTAGATCGGGAGAAGGGTACCGCCAACTACGACACCGATAAGGCCTGCCATAATGACCATTAGAATTGGCTCGATCATGGTAGAAATATTATTGATTTTCTCATCTAGTTCATTTTCGTAAACCTGGGCTGCTTTGCCAAGCATTTCATCAATCTTGCCGGATTCCTCACCGATTGAGGCCATTTGAGGGACGAGTGGTAGCATATAGTTACGACCTTCCAGAGATTCTGAGAGCGGTTTGCCACCTTTGATAACCTCGATTGATTTACTATACTCTTCTTCTACGACTGTGTTACTGACAGCCTCGATAGCAATCTTGACAGAATCCAGCATCGGGACACCGGTAGCAAGCATCATCTCGGCAGTACGAGGAAACCTTGAAACATAGAGCATGCGGAAGAGCCCACCAAAGATAGGTATGTGGATTTTGAAGCCATCCATAGCCCTACGCCCGCCTGGGGTTTTTTTGACGGCGTAAAAAATTGCGCCGACAATAGCACCCAAGACTAAGAGAACTAACCACCAAAAGTTACCGAAGAAATCAGAAAGACCCACTAGACCCTGGGTTAGCCCTGGGAGTTCTTCACCCATGTCTTCATAGAGATTCTTGACCTGAGGAACAACCATGACCATCATAAATGCAAGCACGGCGATGATTACTACCAGAATAATGGCTGGGTAGACAAGCGCACCCCTGATTTTGCTAATCATGGCGGCGTCTTTTTCTTCCTGGTCAGCTAAACGCCTCAAGGCTAGGTCCAAAGTACCGGAGGCCTCACCGGCGCGGATCAAAGCGAGGTAGACGCCATTAAACACGTCAGGATATTGGGAGAATGAATCGTATAGAGTTTTACCAGATTCTACGTTGGTCAGAATATCTTCAATGATCGACTTCATGGCTTTGGCCTGAGTCTGATTGGCTACGGTACGAAGGCTGGTAGCGAGTGGGAGACCGGCGCCAATAAGAGTAGATAGCTGGCGCGTAAACATAATTCGGTCCTTGGTCGTAACGTGCCCTTTGCCACCGAGGAATCCAGTTCCCTCTTCAACTATTGAATCGGGGAGAAAGCCCTGTTCAACCAAAAGGTGACCGGCAGTTTGTTCATTCTCGGCCTGAATGACGCCTTTGACGGCTTTGCCAGTATCTTTTTCCTTTGCTTTGTAGCTGAATCGTCTCATCTTAGCCCTTGACTAACCTGTTTAGTTCGTTGATATCTACAGCAAATTCGCGAGCAGAATCGTAAGTAACGACACCAGTTTGAACCAGCTTAGCTAGAGTACGATCCATGGTCTGCATGCCTTGATCGGCACCGGTTTGGATGGCAGTATCAATCTGGTGAGTTTTGCCATCGCGAATGAGGGAGCGGATGGCTGAGTTCGCCACCATGATTTCGGCAGCAACCACGCGACCACCACCGATGGCGGGGACGAGGCGCTGAGCACAAATAGCCATCAACATGTTGGCTAGCTGGGTGCGAACCTGGGGCTGCTGATGGGACGGGAAAACATCAACCATGCGGTCAATAGACTGAGCAGCGGAGTTGGTGTGAAGCGTAGCGAAAACAAGGTGGCCGGTCTCGGCAATGGTAATAGCGGCCTGGATAGTTTCAAGGTCACGCATCTCGCCAATTAGAACTACGTCTGGGTCTTCACGGAGGGCGCTACGAAGTGCAGCGGCAAAGCTAAAGGTATCATAGTGAACTTCACGTTGAGCAATGATAGAGCGCTGAGATTTGTGAGTAAACTCGATAGGATCCTCGATAGTGATGATATGAGTGGACTTCTCACGGTTGATTTTATCGACAAGTGCTGCTAGAGTCGTAGATTTACCCGAACCGGTTGGTCCAGTGACTAGGACTAGACCACGAGGAAAGTCAGCGAATGATTCGACGATAGGAGGCATGCCGAGATCGTTGATATTCTGGATTTTATTTGGAATCAAGCGGAAAGCCGCAGCGAGTTTGCCTTTTTCGTGAAAAGCGTTGACACGGAATCTGGCGATGTCGCCAAAAGCAAAGGAGTAATCGAACTCTTTGTCTTTGATGAGGATTTTTTGCTGTTCTTCATCTAGGGTAGCGAAAATCAAACCACGAATCGCTTCCTCGTTTAGGACAGGGGTCCCAGCAATAGGCGTCAAGGCGCCATCTATACGTAGGATGGGGGGGAGACCATACTGAATATGCAAATCTGAGGCGTTGTGGCGAACGCACTCTTCTAGCAAAGATTCGATTCTGACTGCTTGTGTTGACTGTGTGGTGTTTTCCATAATACTCCTTAAGTGCTGGCGTTACGACAAATCACTGGCAACGCGGTTGACTTCCTCCATTGATGTTATTCCTGACAAGACCTTGAGCATGCCGTCTTGGCGCATTGTGATAGTTCCCTTCTCTTTGGCTAGGCGCATGATTTCGTTAGCGGTAGCGTGGGAGATGATTAGCTTTTGAATATCTTCATCTACTTCAATAGTTTCATAAAGACCGGCACGCCCTGAATAGCCGCCGGGGGTCTCCTTGGAGCTCATGCCGCGTGCGAGCATGTAGTGGTCATCGTTTCTGACTGGGAGACCTGGGTAGCCTAAATCTTCGCTGACTTTGGCAACTGCTTCTTTGTCTTCGGGGAGAAGATCACCGATAAGTTCGTTGATGCCCTTGGTTTCAATTTCTGAGGATTTATACATTTCACGTTTCTCGGTAATGCGGCGAACGAGACGCTGGCCGATGACTACGTTCAAAGTGGATGCTAAAAGGAACGGCTCGATGCCCATATCGAGGAGACGAGGTAAAATACCGGCAGCGGAGTTGGTGTGCAAGGTACTAAACACTAAGTGACCGGTAAGGGCAGCTTGCACGGCGAGGCTGGCGGTTTCGGAGTCACGAATCTCACCTACCATTACTACATCTGGGTCCTGACGCAAAATTGAACGGAGGCCGGAAGCAAAGGTGAGGCCGGCGTCAACATTGACCTGAATTTGGTTGATACCTTCCATTTTATACTCGACCGGGTCTTCCAATGTAACAATATTGATAGCTTCCGATTTAATCTTTTGAATGAGAGCATAAAGAGTAGTGGACTTACCAGAGCCAGTAGGACCGGAGGTTAGGATCATGCCGTTTGGCTTCTTGATTCCCTCTAATACTGAGCGAAGAGCGCGACCGCTCATGCCCATCTTTTCGATTTCCATGCTGACACCCTTTTTATCGAGAAGACGAATAACAACTTGCTCACCCCAGGTAACTGGTGAAATTGCGATACGCAGATCGATTTCTTGGTCATCTACTAATACCGTGAACTGGCCGTCCTGAGGAATGCGGTGTTCGTCGATCTTGAGGTTACTTAGAATCTTAATACGGGAAACGAGTGCGGGAGCGACGGTTTTTGGAAGATCCATAATCTTACGGAGCACGCCATCGATACGGCAACGGATGATGAGCGAATTTTCGAGAGGCTCGATATGGATATCCGAGGCCTTGGTTTTGGCGGCATAGCTTAGGATTGTGGTGAGAGCTTTCGAAATCGGAGAATCTTGTACGATTGTTTTAACATTTGAGTCGGATGACGAGCCGGTCTCTTGATCTGTTTCGCGGACAGCTTCCTTGACGCCGGAGAAATCACCGTGGTATTGCTCAAGGATTTCGCGGACACCACGCTCGGACGACATCCAAACACGAATAGGTTGATTAATGAGGTTAGACAAGTAATCAGTAGATTGGACGTTAGTAGCGTCTACCATAGCTATATTTAGCATGCCATCTTTTTCGCCTAGTGGGACGGCGAGAACCCTAGTGGAAGCATCGGCAGGAATTTTTAGCAATACGTCTTGGTCTATGGTAATGTTTTTCAACTCAACATAAGGCACGCCGATGATTAAAGCGGTGGCGTGAGCAACCATGTCGTCGCTAATGATTTTTTTGGCGATCAGCTCGGCGAGCACCGGGCTACCGTTCATCTCGGCTTGTTGTTTGATAGTGTTAACCAAATTGGCATCAGCAAGCCCCTCAACGACGAGGAGTTCGATGATTTTGTCTTCAGCCTCTTTGGTTAGTGAAGCCATTATTAGTTACCCCCCGTAGCGTCATTGTTTTTGACACATTCACCCAATTCATTAGTTTCCGCGCAGTCACCAACGTATACCTCAACGGTAGGATTAAGTGATTTGGAATTAAATACTTCTTTGCTTGGCTCTTGTATGTCAGCAGATACTTTTGTATCGAGAGTTTTGAAGGTAACCGGTTCAGCAGGTTTTACTATGAGGTTCGTGACAAAGAAAGCGATAAGCATACCTATGATGGCTGTGCCGATAGCAGTTGCGAGATCCTTTTTCATTTCTTCTTATCCTCCACTTTTATGGTTGTGTCTCTCTCCGTAATGGATGACGGATTCATATAGTAAGCATTAGACTGAGCTTGAAGACTGAGGGTATTATTATCTTTCCATTCAATACTAGCTCTTCCGATATCAAATTCGCGGATGGAACGCTCTATATTATTGAGTACGGACATAGTGACGGCAGTATCTGCCTCAACTGATAGGTTAACTGATAGTGGATTTAGTCCATTGACGGCTTTGCTGCCACCTGAGCTTCCACCCGGGCTAAGGCTTTCTGGCGTCCAATCTGATTCGTTAAATAGTTTGTTAAGGCTGGCGAGCAAAGCCTCTTCGTTATAATAGGCCGGAAGTGCATCAGGGATAACACGAAGAGCAGAGCAGCTCTTAATAAGTTGGCTGGCATTATTTAATTCTTGGGCAGTTTTAGCGTTGTTATACATTTCGGATAGTTCTTTGTAAGTATATTGTTTACCAGTGCTACTGTTTTGGCAGGCGGAATTCCCTTCTTTTGGCACCGAATTTAAAGCCTCGTTTGCAGCTAGGGTAAGCAGGACATTAGCCCGGAGCGTGCCGGGTATTTGTGAGGCCTCGATAGCGTCAGGATTACATTTCTTTAATTCCTCTTGTGTGTAAGTGCTTCCCTTTGGCTTCTCACAGACGCCAGTAGTCTTGATAACGTCAGAGTAGGAAGCAATTGATTCTTCCTCTGCCGCAATGACTTTGGCATTAAATATAATATGGTTTACAAAATTGACTGTAAGCGAAATTGCAGCACCTAAAACAATTGACGCGCCAAGGACTGACAAGATCATGTATTGCTGCGCTTCGGATATTTTGGCTCTTTTGCCGATTGCTATTTCTTTGGCCATTAGTTACCTCCCTTCGAATTGGCGTCCGCCCCAGCGTTGGTTGCATTGTCACACGTTGTGTCTCCTTCTTCACAATCAGCAGCCCTCTCGCCAAACATAGATTGAATTTGTACATAAGAATCGGTTACGTTATAGTGGCCAGATGGAGCCAATGCGATCATATGATGGTTATTGAACAAGTATACTGCCGGATTAAGCGTAATGGTGGCCGAGAAGCGAAGTACCAGACTATCGTCGGAGCCTTTACCATTTGATGAGCTAGTAATCTTAATGCGCTGGTCTACCTCCTGGCCCGGTACGAGCTTGCATTCATCGTTGATTTCCTCCCACTTAGGGGCAGCGCTCTCATTCGCAACTACGCCGACATACCTCTTACATTTACTATCGAAATGCTCGACGTTTGAGATTGTGCCATCAAGGCTCATGTAGGGCTGGTTCTCGGTTGGAGTTGACTTATACCAGTCTGAGAATTGTGGAGTACGCCAAATGCGAACAACTTTTTTGCCATCGTATGTTTCGATTGAGTAATTGTTTTGAACGGTACCCTCTGTCTCCGAAGAAGTGCCTGAGGCGATATCGGCTGGGCTACAACCCTCGTCATCAATAGACCAATATGCGTAAAGACCTTTATTCGAGTCGTTTAGGAAGGACCCATCTTGGTTGTTTTCGATCATGCAATAGGTTGGAATAATGTTGCCACTTTTGTCTACATAATCGCCGTAGTCAAAGCGCATATATTCCATGCTTTTCTTAAATGATTCTAGTACGCCATAATCAATGAATGGATCTTTTTTGGCGTCCGCCTGAGCGTCAAAAGTTAAGGTAGGAGCATCGCCCTCCAAGTTGACATTTAATTCTGAAATAGTGATAGTGTCTGGCCCGTTTGGAATTAGAGCAGACAAAATGTTGAAAGTGCGAGAGAGTACCTTTTTGTTGCTAGTCAGTGTGTTAATATTCCCTAGCTGATCCTTGATGGTAAGGAAATCGTCTAAGTCAGAGTATGAATTAAGCTTTTTGGATAATTCAGTGATTGATTCTTTGTTGCTATCGACGGCAGCTTGTTGCCCGAGCATAATCGTCCCGACTATAGCAGCTACACCTGCGCTGGCGGCAGAGACCACAATGCATAGGAAAAAGATGAAATTCCTGAGCTTGAGGGTTTTGATCATCTCCCCTTTAATATCGGGTACGAGGTTGATTTCACGCGACATTAGTCATTGCTCCTTTCTGACAAACCAATTGCAACAGCAAATTCGCTGGCCACGCCGGCAAGAGCTTGTTGCTGGCTTGACGTCGTGCGTACTAGCTGCCATGGGTTGCCTTTCATTGTAGGAACACCGGTCTTTGATTCGATATATTCTGGGAAGAGTGGGACCATCTCGGCGTAGCCGGATAAGACAATACCACCAACTTTACCGTTGATGTATTTAGTCTGGAAGAAACGGACGGATTTGGTGAGCTCAGCCGCATAACCACTGAGCTGGTTGTTCAAGATTTCAAATACTTTACCTTCGACTTGGTTCTGGTCTAGGCCGAATTTTAGGATAAACTGACGAGATTGATCCTCGCGCACGCTAAGGCCGTTCGCAACGGCTTTAACTAATGCGTCAAAACCGCCTGGGATTGAGCGTACGAGACGAGGCTGATTCTTATAGGTGATGACGAGGTCTGTTGACTTTTCGCCAAGGTCGACGATCAAATTCGCATCGATAGCGCCCGGAACAGCCAAGGATCTAGCCATTGCTAGTGGTTCTGGCTCCATGGCGATAATATTGAGACCGGTTTTTTCGATCATTTCCATAGTGGACTCAGCGAAGTCTTTGGCAACTGAACTAACCAATACTTCGGTCTTAGCTGGATCATTCGGGCTGGGGCCAAGAATGAGGTAATCCGCCTTAGCATCGTTCATCGGCATTGGCACATATTTATCAATTTCGTATTTGAATGCTTTGTCTAGCTCTTTTTCTGGAAGCGTGTCTGTCTCGACGATCGAGGTGAAAGTCTTATTGGCCGAAAGACCAAGCGCCATGTTTTTGGTCTTGATACCAGCCTGTTCGACAGCGCCCAAAATGGCCTCCCCGAGGCGTTTTTGGCCTAATTCAGAGGAGTCTTGTGTTAATTTTTGGTCAATTGGCACATATGCGAACTTCTGGAGTGTCCAACCATGTTGGGAGTTACCAGAGAGCTGTACAATTCGCATCGAATTCGTCCCTATATCTAGGGAAAAGAATTCGCCCACGCCATGCAATAAGTTCATGTATTTAATTATAAGCGTTTTGAGATTAATGTCAAGCTAAAATAGTGGTTTATTTTAGTTGGTTTTGGCAAGTTTTAGGAGATAGAATCTCTCCTTGTTGCCGTTTTTTCCTTTTAGCTCGTTGTCGTGCTTATCTACGATGAAAAAATCGTTTTGTTTTAGCCAAATTTCAAATCTTTTGAGGATTTCACGACGGATCTTTTCGTTTTTGACTATGCCACGATTAAGCTCGGCTTCGTTTGCTTCGAACTGAGGCTTGACCATGACGAGAAATTCAGTGCCCCGGTTCGCTAAATGCTTTTTCGCGTAAGCTAAAACCTTGGTTAACGAAATAAATGATACATCGGCCAGGATAACAGATATGCCTTCCGAGGGGCATCCGCAGCTGCTGCGAGGACGAAGTGAGGAGCCCCGTGAAGACGGGCGCTCCGAACGTCCCGAGGAAGGTATGTCTGTTATCCCGAAGTCAAAGATGTCGGTCTTTTCGTGTAATTCAACGCGGGGGTCATGGCGGAGGGGAGAGACCATTTGGTTGGTTCCCTTCTCGACCGCGATAACCTTCGCGGCGCCGTGTTCCAGAGCGTACTGAGTAAAGCCACCGGTGGAGGAACCGATATCTAAGACGGTTTTGCCTTTGAAATCAAAATTAAAAGCGCTTGCGGCGCTTTTAATTTTGAAGTAACCCCTATTTTTTGCGCTCTCGATAGGCATAGGTGTCAGTATCCACTGAGACGATATCGCCTTCTTTAATAAACGCAGGTACTTTGATTACCACACCGGTTTCAAGCTTGGCGTCTTTCATGACTGAGCTTGTAGTGTCGCCTTTGACGGCGTTTTCGGTGTAAGTAACTTTGAGCCAGATGTTCTTAGGGAGTTCTAGGTTGATAGGGCTTCCGTTATAGAACTGAATTTCCATTTCGTCGCCATCTCTCATGAAGTCTTTAGAATCTCCAACCATGTCAGCCGACAATTCGTATTGCTCAAAGGATTCTGGATCCATGAAATAGAATTTTTCGTCGTCTTTGTAGAGGTATTGAACCTTTCTGTTGGTCACCTCTGCTGGCTCGATTTTCTCCTGGCCTTTGAAAGTCTTGGGGAGAAGCGCACCGGTGATTAGGTTCTTAACCTTCACGTTCACGATGGAACCACCTCGGCCCATAACTTTTTGAGAGTATTCTACCACCTTATACGGCTGACCGTCTAAAGTGATAAGGGTATTTTTCTTTAGATCTGTTGGTCCGTACATATTTTCTCCTTATTTTGATACGAATGGCAAGAGAGCCAAGTGGCGAGCGCGCTTGATGGCAGTCGCGAGTTGACGCTGTTGCTTGCTTGAAAGGCCGGTCTTGGCGATAGGCTCAATGCGGCCGTAGCTATCGATGTAGCGGCTCAAAGTCTTTACATCGCGATAATCGAAGTAAAGATTTGGGTCATTCTTAATTTTTTTCATTTATTCTATCCTTCCTTAATTTTGTTGTATTAGAACGGGACATCACTGAGGTCGATTTCGCCTTCTGGAATGTCATCCGGAATATCATTCGCCGCTTGGTCGGCGTCTGATGACTGGAATGAGCTGCCACCTTCACGATTATTGGCTGCGCCAGTGAAGTTGAAATCTTCTACGACGATCTCAACGCGTGAGCGTTTCTTGCCGTCAGTCTTGTCTTCCCAGCTGCGCTGATCGAGACGACCAGACACTAGAACACCGGAACCTTTTTTGGCATATTGCGCAATCATTTCGCCTAACTTACCCCAGGCCGAACAATCAATAAACGAAACGTCTTCTTTTTGCTCGCCGCTAGCGTCGCGATAAACTCTGTTAACTGCGACTGAGAAACCACAAACGGTAGAACCATTTGGGGTAGTTCTTAGTTCTGGGTCTCTTGTGAGATTACCTGTGATGATTGCTTTACTAAAACCGCGCATAATAAATTATTCTCCTTTTTCTTCTGAATCTTCCTCTTCTGACTCAGATTTAGCTTTTTTTGCTGCTAATTTTGCTTTGCGTTCGTCAACGCGAACTAGAAGATAGCGCAAAACTTCATCGGTAATGTTGAAAACTGATGAAATTTTGGCTGGAGCTTCGGCTGGCAAAGCGACGTCGAAGTAATAATAGACAGCGAAATCTTGACCTTCGATAGAATATGCAAGATGCTTCTTGCCTTCCTCTTCGGTTTTGTTGATTTTGCCGCCAGCTGTCTCGATGGTCTTCTTGACCTTCTCGAGGGCGGGGTCTATGTTCATCTCGAGGTCGGGATGAAACAAGACTGTGAGTTCATAGTCTTTCATGAATACTCCTTTGGTTAAAGCAGATACTGTTCTTCGCTTTGTCGTAAAGCGGGTTGACCTACCTGCTGAGCTAATATTGGGATGATTATACCACAGATTGGGAAGAAATTAAAGCATTAGTGTTTTTCGAAATTAAGGCTTGAAATATCTACTACGTCGTAGGTGAAATGATCTCCTGGAATACCTAGTGATTCAATCTGTTCCTTGACTCTTTTGACGGCGATTTTCCGCGTCGCCTCGTCAGCGGTTGGATTAGCCATGAAAATCTGAAGTGTGTTAAGTGAATCATCAATAAAATCAACGTTAAATCCTTCAAATTTGAGGTAGTTTAGATATTTTTTCACGACCTCGCCGTAGATTTTTTTGTCATGCATATCTTGGCATTCGAAGTCCTCGTAGATGTTCTCTACGATGCCAGAGCTACATACGGCTATTGTGGCGAAATAGGCATTATAATAGGGGTTTGCATCTGTTTTTGTAAAATCATGGAAAACCTGATAGCTTTGTTTTAATTCTGGGATATCGATAACCGCGCTAACAAAATACAGGTCCTGGTCTTCGAAACGGATTGTTTTAAGAGATTCTGGACGAACCTTGCCGGTTGCAACAAGCGTATCGATGTTTTGGTTGTTGTATTTTGCGATGCCAAGTAATCCTTTCTCGATTTCTTGTAGGCTGCTTTCTGGCAAGCTAAAGCCTGCGTCTTCCAACCCCTCAACTACGAGTTTTGGCTGGCGAGCTACATCCTGTTCGTCAATTTCTTCGCTTTGGTTTAGATTGATGAGAAGTGAGGCTACTACTATGATCACCATTATCTGTATAACTACGAAGATGGCTGCAAGTGGTGAGATTTTGATCTTGGGTTCCATATTATTCAGTTATCTTCCCTGACTGCAAGTAGGTGTTAAGCCTGTTGCCGTCCATTTTATACTTTGATCCTTCGTCGTTTAGGTATGCAAAAGTGTAGCCAGCTACTGATTTATTCTCGAACACGGTAGCACCAAACGCCTGTGCGCCAGCTAGAATTTCGGCATCGGAGTAGTAGCCCGCCTCAATCGTCGTGGCGGTGCCATCGGGGTTTACTGCAACAACGACGCCGGTGTGGCCGCCGATTGAAAAGACAGAATATGGCTTCGGGGTGGTGCCGCCCTTAAAACCATGGTTAGAAACCATACTCCCCGCGACTGCTCCACCGTCTGGCCAGCCGTTGCCAAATGGCATATCCGTAAACATTTCGCTAAAGAAAGCCGAGAAGAGAACGCAGTTGCATTGGGGCCCGCAGGTGCTTCCCGCTAAGCCCTGGGCATAGTTGCCTTGATTGGCGACTTTCCCTTGCCACTTACCTACGTTTTTGTTGTAATTATCGGCAAGTTTTTGGGCTTGTTCGACGGTCATACTTTCTTTGACTGGGCCGACATTACCACCATCGCCACCGTCGCAATAATCTGACTTATTACATCCCTTGTGCGAGGCGTCGCCTTTGAAGGCCGAGACATAGCCTTTGATGCCAGAATTCACGATGTCGCTTAGTTTATATTCCTTGTTGGTATGATGTGTGTCCCCCACCATCACAGTATCTTCGCCGGTCATCTCAAAAACACCCACATAGTGGCCGAGCTCTGTGAATGGGCAGTTTTCACCACTCACGTATGATCCTAGACAATTCCCAAGAATATGAAGAGAATATCCATCTTTGAGATATTTTTTCATTTCTTTGATGTATTCGTCTTTGGAACTTGGAAGGAATTGGACAAGTTCTAGATCGTACTTCTCGGCAACGATCTGATCTAGTTGCTGAAGACCGTTAGGCGTATAATGGCCTGACGGAAGAGTAAGGTTGCCGATATCGGTTGGGAGGATTTCCTTACCTGTAACATAGGTCGCAATTAATGCCATAGATGATGGGCCGCAACCTGCTCTACAATAGGTTGCATCTAGACCCTCCGGATATGGATACAACTTGTCATTCCAACGAGCGTCACCGCATTGGGAGTATTCTGGGTATTTTGCTTCTTGAGGGCCGCAGTCTTCCTGGGAAGAGATAGCTTCTGATATCAGTTTCACGAGGAGTTTTGATCCTTCTTCGGTGGGATGGACCGCCATTCCATCACTTCTGGTGATATATTTTGACTCATCGTCACCGACTTCTTTGTTCCAATCAATTATAAAGACATTGTCGTGCTTCGAAGCTACATCCTTGTATGTTTTGTTAATATTATCGGCG
The DNA here is from genome assembly GCA_017619315.1 of Candidatus Saccharimonadota bacterium. Taxonomy (GTDB): domain Bacteria; phylum Patescibacteriota; class Saccharimonadia; order Saccharimonadales; family Saccharimonadaceae; genus Nanosyncoccus. The sequence continues at coordinate 49,416 of JAFZSN010000001.1, read as the reverse complement.
CTGGTCTTATCGAGGCCATTGTAGATGGTGACAAGATATAAATTACGATCGCCAATTAAGTCAATGACTTTATTGATGGTTTTTTCGTCAGCTCCAGTGGGGTTAGTACCAAGTTCCCATACGATATTGTTTCTGAGAGATTCTTTGGTGATATTCAAATCTTTACAGCCAGAGTCGTAGCTTTCGGTTTTAACTTTGCCGGAGCCCTTTACTAGTTTTTCTAGGATACTGAGGCCGCCCTCATCTCCGTCACATTCGCCTTTGCTTGTGGGATGACGAGAGCCAACCATGGAAAGAAAGCCATTTTTAAACTTTTCTTTGAGCTGCTTCTCGGAGGTAACAGAAATGGAGTCGCCTATCAATGTGATTTCGGTATCAGTGTCGGAGTCCTTATTAGAGTCCTTTTTTGAATCGTCTTTAGAATCTTCTTTAGAATCTTCTTTTTCACCATCAGACTCTCCACCACAGAGATATGCCATGACCGTGAGAGCGCCGGGACGTTTACTAACTTGACCACCAACACCATTATCGAGACTTGCTCCCTCACAAGTAGTGTCATCTACGCCGGCAATCCACTTCATGTCTTTATGTTCACTATCGTAGTAATTCATGACGTAGGGAGACTTCTTGTATGATACGTTGCCGTGGCATTTATACAAGCCGCCGCGGTTATAGGCTAGAAAAGCCCAACCATAATTCTCTTCTGACTTGTTTTTAACAATATCGATATCGTAGAAAGTTTTAGCATTTTCAATGAAGAGGTTAGCAGCAATAACCGCGTCTTCGTTGGGATCAGACGAAATTTTTACGCCATCCACATTTGTGTGATCGGTGAGCGACTCCCCGTTTGTAATACTCTGGTCTGACGCCATGCTTGCTTCATTATAGTGAAGGACGGCAAGCACTTGCCAAGGGAGGCCGGTTTTTTCTTCAGCATATTTGTATCTTTCGAGATTGGCTTTGGCTTTTTTCCTTATGTCCTCGTTGTCCAGCATTTCCTTGGCTTCTTTGAGGATCTCTTGGTCGCACACATCCACTACCCCGCTATCACCTGTGCTATCCCCGTCGTTACATTCGTCTCCATCGTAGAATAAGACATTGTTTTGTGCGTTAAACGCCTCTTGATCCGGATCTCTAGCGTACGCGTTGCTAATACGGATAGCTCCATCAACAATGAAGACTAGTGCGATTAGGAATGCGAGTTTACTCTTCCGATTCATAGCCCACCTTTTGATAGATTATCTGGAAATCATTGTGATTGTAACCGAATTTATCAATCACGGATTCTGCATAGTCCTCTTTAGAACCTAAAGTGTCGGTGATTTGGAGGCAGAGGGTCTTAGTGCACTCTTCTAACGCGCGGCCGTCTTTGATTGTGAGGATATCATATTGGTATCTTGAACCGAGACTTAGCCCATAGGGCGAAGGTGTTTTGTCGATAATTGGCAGGTCTTTGAAAATTGAGTACTTTTTTTCAAAGCTTGATACAAATTTTTCAGCGGAAGTATCGTTGTCGGAAGAACGGTTATTCTCTGACGAAACGATTGAATAAAGCTTTTGATAGGAGGCGTAGTTATCTTTTTGTTCGTAATAGTCAAAATCGCCGTCTTTGGTTAAATAAAGTGATACGGTTGTGACGCTGTGCGGTTCAAGATTTATTGAAATGGTTTTTGAATCTAGACCGTCGTACGAAACGGTGACTTCATATTTGCCGGGTAGAAGCGAATACTGGCCGTTCTTGTAGTCGGCTTTACCGTTTAAGGCTACTTTGGCGTCTAATGGGGCAACATTTATAGATATAACTGCATTTTTGAGAGAATTATAGACGACCAAAATAATGATAGCAATAAAAGCCAAAATATCTACAATTACGACCACCTTAAACCATTTACTCTTAATGATATTGCTAAGTGGCGATACGTTGTCACTATTCTGCATATGTTTATATTATAACATACGATAATTGTTTGCTGAGCTAGCGCATCCAGTTGCTTTGCAACTGGACTGCGCGGCGCTCGTTCGGAAAACCAAATACTAGTATTTGGTTTTCACTCACTGAGCTAGCGCGTCAAATTCTTCCATGGAGGAGATGAGGACGTCGCGTGGTTTGTTGCCGTTTTGCGGGCCAATGACGCCGATATCTTCGAACCAGATGGCGAGACCAGAGACAAAACCGTGACCTTTGCCGAGGTAAGTTTGGAGCATAGCGGTGCTGAATTTGCCTTTGTTTAGAGAGATTTCAACGGCTTTTCGGACTATAGGATCATTTGGATCGAATTTACGGCCTAGACCGTCCATGTCGCCAGAGCCGCCACCCATGCCTTTAATGGCAACTTGTTGAGAAATAACTTCGTCATTATATTCGGGTGGGCGTTGACTGCGGAGGAAGTCTGTGACTTTACTGATGTCGTCGTCGGAGGCCCAAGCACCCTGGATACGGCGAGGCTTGCCCATCATCTCGGTGGTAAGAAGAAGCATGTCACCTTTACCGAGGAGCTTCTCGGCGCCGCCTTGGTCAAGCATGATGCGAGAGTCCATTTGGGAACCAACAGCGAAGGCAATGCGGCCTGGGATGTTGGCTTTGATGAGACCGGTGATGACTTTAACCTCTGGACGCTGGGTGGCTAGCACAAGGTGGATACCGGCGGCACGACCCTTCTGAGCGATGCGGACGATGAGCATTTCGAGGTCTTTGCCTGCCATCATCATAAGGTCAGCCATCTCGTCGATAATGATGACAATGTATGGCATTTTGCCTTCTTTTTCGGGGTTTTCGTTCTTGGCCATTTTGGCATTGTAGTCGGCGATGTTTTTGACTTTTTCTTCGGCCATGAGGGAGTAGCGGCGTTCCATTTCGCCAACGGCCCATTTCATGGCAGAGAGGGCTTTTTCGGTCTGGGTAATGATCGGAGTGAGAAGGTGCGGAATATCCTGGTATTGGGCCATTTCGACCTGCTTAGGGTCGACGATGATGAGCTTCATATCGGACGGGGCGTTGCGGTAGAGGAGTGAGCTGATTAAAGTATTTGTCATGACGGACTTACCGGAACCAGTGGTACCAGCAATCAAGAGGTGTGGCATTTTGGCGAGGTTGGCAACGACGGCTTTGCCGGAAATGTCTTTACCGACGGCAAAAGCTAATGGGTCGCTAGTCTTCTTCCATTCGGACGAATCGAGGACACCTCTCAAGCGAACCTCGGCCGAGCGAGCATTTGGAATCTCAACACCAACAGAACGGGTGCCAGGGATTGGAGCCTCGATACGGATTTTGTCGACGGCGAGATTTAAAGCGAGTTCTTTGTCGCGTGCTAGAATCTTTGATAGGTTGACGCCGGCGGGCGGCTTCATGGTGTACTGAGTAACGCGCGGGCCAACGTTGGCGCCTTCCATTTCGACCTCGATGCCGAATTCGGCAAGGGTGGTCTTGATGATGTAGGCATTTTGTTGGATGTTCCCTGCGTCAGCTGGGGATTGTTTTTTCTCTAATAATTCAACACTAGGCATTTTCCAGTCGGGGTCGTTGACCGCAACGAGAGCGGTGGGTTCTTTTTCCTTAACTGGCTCGGGTTTCGCTGGGGTGTTGATATTGTTTTTGTGGAGAAGGCGGCCGCCTTTTGTAGGAGCAGCGGCTGCTTCCTGAGTGCCAACGCCTGAGTTGACTTTAATTTCGAGCTGGCCGAGCTTTTTGGATTTTTTGTCGTCATCTTCGTCGCCATTTGCCGATTTCTTGCCAGGCTTAACCATGTTTTTAGTTCCCTTAAACATAGTGATGGGGGAGATTTGAAGAATGAAAGCGAGAGTGATGAAAATGAGTAAAATATATATACAAATGACGAAGGCTTGGTCGAGAGCCTGGGTAAAGATGCCGTTCAGCCAACCGCCAACGATGCCGCCGTTTTGCCAAATGGCGCCGATGACAGCGATCCATAGGATCATGAGAATTGAAGCGATGTAGACTGGGATGGCGACGCGGTTGTTCTCAGAACGGAAAATTTTGACTGCTAGGTAAACTAAGATGGCGGGGATGAAATAGGCTGCTACGCCGATGCCCTTGGTGATAGTGTCGTGGACAGCGTTAAGGGCTGAGCCGCCGTGGCCGAACCAAGTAATGACAAAAAAGAGAGAAAGCGCGATCATGAGGACGGCGACAGTCTGTCGCCAAAAACCACCGGGGAGTTCGTGCTCAACTGGCGCTTCCTTGGTGCGCCTCGTGGCTTTAGGGGCTCTAGAGGATCTAGCGGTGCTCTTTTTTGTGGTTTTTCTTTTGCTTCTTGCCATGGTGATATTATAGCACACTTTTAGGATAAACACAAGGGGTATGGAGTGGGTTTATTTTGTGGTGTTTTCCCTTGTGTTTTGTTGGATTTATGTTATAATATAGCTGAGTAGGTTTACTGGCACTTTTACAGGAAGGACGATTTTTTCTTTATCGTATTCTGCGGTTTAGCCTGGCTGTTTTCGTAAATGGCTAGACTAAACCGCGGAACTGTCCGTGGCTAAAATTTGCCGACGGGCGTTAAACGATAGGGAGGAAACATGAGTATGGGTAATGCTATTAATAGGTTAAATAGGCTGAAGAAAAACAGCCTTGACGTGACAGGCAAAATTACTGTCGCTAGAGGGCTTAAGGTGAAAACTCTTAGTACGACAAAGCTCGGATCAATTTTTAATCGCACTTATTGCGTGCAAAATTCCGTAATCTGCTTCGTTGATAGTAGGAGAGTGTTCGTAACCCCTTTTACTCGTAAGAAGTTGGCTGATTTGATCGATGCTGGATTTATACGCGCAGAGTTTGATGTGCCGTTTGCGGATGGATCTTACCCCGCCAATGACCGGGAAAAGTGGCACCGGATGAAATTAAGAGCATCTGGCTCGAATTGCCAGGATTATGAGCGCGACTGTACGGAGTTTTGTGACAGGAACGGAATTGGTGCCCTGAAAAAGGCTACGCTGAGCCGTTGCTTCATGATCCCGCAGGCCGGTGTTCCAGTAGAGTATGATGGTCTTAAGGCTATTGTACTTCCAGCCTGCAAGGAGCTCTCGGTAGATTGTACCGTGCTGTCGAAACTTGGGACGTTTTGCGAGCGCAACGGACGAGTCGTCTTTGTTTACAGAGACGGCCATACGTATGTAACGAGAGTTGCACCGATCGTCGATGAACTCAGAGAGGCTGGTTATAGAGAGTCATTGCTCTCCGTGCCATTCAGCCACGATGAAATAATAACCGACCCTAGGCTAGCCCAAAAATGGGCTCAAACCTAATTTGACAGCTTCTTTTTTTCATATATGTCCTTTCTGAAGCCCCCGACCCGCTTTTATGCAATGGGCCGGGGGTTTTCAGTTGTTTGTGATTCGTAGTGTTGTTTTTGGTTCGTCTTTGGATTTATAGGCTAATTTGTGGTATAATGGCTGAGATTGGACCGTCGCCAAGTGGTAAGGCACTGGGTTTTGGTCCCAGCATTCGCAGGTTCGAATCCTGCCGGTCCAGCCATAGAAAATACCCGACTTTCTGGTCGGGTATTTTCTATTGTTAGTGCGGCGGGATGAGAACCGTAGGTTCGGATGCCGTAGGAGACGAGAGAGAATCTTGAATATGCTTCAAGATTCTCCGAGACGACGCCCGGCATAGTGATTTTGTGTTAGCAAAATCACGAATCCTGCCGGTCCAGATTTAGAATCGGTGGTCGAAGAATCCGATACTGCTTATGTTATAATTAAGCCAACACATAATAGAAAGGAAAAAATGGATAATAATGCACCGGAAATCAATGATAGCGTAGCCCAAGCTGCACCCCGGCCACTAACTGTGCCGAGCAGCAAGAAGCCTACCGGCTTAATTGTCGCTACGGCCATTTGCTCTGTTTTGGCTGTTGCAGGTATTGCTTTTGGTGTGTATGAATTAATGGGCTCCAACCAGAAGGACTCAAAGATTTCCAGTTTAGAATCCGAAGTTAAGGAGAAGGACGCGAAGATCGAGGAATTAGAAAACACTATTTCGCTTCTCGATATGCCCACCGAAGAAACAATCGTTATCAATGAAAACACTAACAACGAAACCCCCTCTGACCAGAGTAACGATACAGCTGTTATATCGCTCGGAACCAAACTTGATGATAATGGGACACGTGTAGCATTTAAGATTGGGGATTGTACTGCCGATGGCGGAACCGCTGCATCAGGGTCTCATCTGTCTGTAAAGTGCCCAGTAACTGTGAATGGAAAAGAGGGTTTGGTATCCTACAATGACAATGATAACATCCTGAGATTGTCAATCCCGAGAGAATAATTTGCATTGTTTTTTAAAAGAAAGTGATGTAAAATAAAAACATAACCAGTGCAGTTCTAGAATTACACTGGTGTGGTTGGGGTTAGTTAGCTTTCGCTAACTAACTTTTTTTCTTCGGCATACTCGCCGAAAAGAAAGTTTTACGGTGATTTGCAATCTCCAAATTGAAAATCGTACACCCATCTCACTCCTTTCCGAGCTTCTGGCATGTCTAGAATAGCTGTTTAATGAAGCTCCACACCCTCACGAACATAGGCTCGCGCTAGACCACACTAAACACCGAAGCCAGCCCAACGATATGTTTAGCACAGATGAAAAAAATTTACTACCTCTGGTCTGTGAATAATTTGCATAAGTGTTTTTTGTTGTCCCCTGGCATGGTATAATAGTTGCATAATTTTAGGGGAAGTATGATACGAATAATTGCTGGGGGGAAGAAAAACGCGGATTGGTGGGCGGAAGCCTGTGCCGAGTACGAGAAGAGGCTGAGGAAGCCTTATGAAGTAAAATGGGAGTTTATTGAAGAAGAAAAACTAGGCAAGAGGCTTGAGGATTGGCCGTTTGATCACAAAGACTTTGTGATTTGTTGCGACGAACGTGGCAAAAATATATCATCGGACGAATATTGTTCTCTGCTCACGAAGGCCTTTGTTGACTCGCGGAATGTAGTGATACTGATTGGCGGAGCTTATGGGTTTTCAGAGAACGTTAGAGAGAAGGCTGACTTCGTGTGGAGCTTTTCTAGATTAGTGTTTCCTCACGCTTTGGCGCGAGTAATCGTGTGCGAACAGATATACCGCGCCTCACAAATCGCTATTGGTGGCAAGTATCACCACGAGTAATATTCATATCGTGATATATTTTCTCTGTTAAATAGTTTGTCAAGACGGATTTTTTGGCGGTTTTGTGGTATAATTGTCTCATGAAAATACTCGGGATCGAGACGAGCTGCGACGAGACTGCGGCGGCCGTGGTAGAAGACGGCGCTAAGATTTTGTCCAATGTGGTGGTGAGCCAGATTGATATTTTTGCTGAATATGGGGGCGTGATACCAGAAGTAGCAGCAAGATCTCATCTCGAAGTGATGCTACCGGTGATCGATAAGGCGCTCGAGGATGCTTCCTGTACCTGGGATGATATTGACGCGATTGCGGTGACGCATGCGCCGGGGCTTCTGGGGTCGCTTCTGATTGGGACTTTGACTGCGAGGACGCTTGCCGTGCTCCATAACAAACCACTATATGCGGTGCACCACCTGAAATCACATGTGTATGCAAATTGGCTTTCGGATTCCCTCGAGTCGGGTATGATTAATTTCCTTCCGGAATTTCCACTGCTGGCGCTGGTGATTTCAGGGGGGCATACGCAGATTCTGTACATGAAGGGGCATGATCAGTTTGAGATCGTGGGGACCACGAAGGATGATGCGGTTGGGGAATGTTTTGATAAGGCTGCGAAAATTCTAGGGTTGCCATATCCGGGCGGGCCGGCGATTGCTAAGGCGGCAAAAAACGGTGATGCAAACAAGTATAAGTTCCCGCATCCGAAGGTGGAGGGGCTAGATTTCTCATTTTCCGGACTTAAGACAGCGGTGCTACGTGCCGTGCAAAAAGAGGTGGGTGTGCCAATTTCTTACCCATCTCATAAGCTAAAAGAGCTTCTTAATGAGCAGCAGGTGGCGGATTTTGCGGCTTCTTTCCAGAAGACTGCGATGGAGATTCTTTGTGAAAAGTTAGATTTGGCGCTTGAAGAATATCCTGATGCCAAATCGGTGGTGGTGGCTGGTGGCGTTAGCGCCAACGAGGTGCTGCGCGGGATGTTGCCAGAGGCGTTTTTCCCTGCCCCGTCGCTATCTGGTGATAATGGTGCAATGGTGGGGGCAGCATGCTACTACGAGATCCAAGCCGGTGCGAAACCGGTGGATCCGTATAAACTCAATATTTATCCGAGGATATCGATCGAGAATTAGAGCTTTTCTGCTTTAACGAAGTAGTAGGTACCGTTATCTGCTTTGTTGAAGACAAAGCGATACTCTGCAAATTTTTGATAATTGCCCTCGTTTATAATTGTGTCTTCTCTATTTTCTGCTTCACCACACGCAGTAGATGGATCTGGTTCAGATGAATCATAAGGAAGAACATCGCAATAGATTCTATCGTCTGCCCCATTAAACGTCCCCGCGCTTATATAAACATAAGCATGCTCGCCGTCAGACGTATACTTGTTTTTATAATAATTGCCAGTGTATGGTCCGGTTCCACCACATCCTAGCGCTGGATTATAGTAAAAATCATACTGCGAATTATAGTATGCTCCTGGGCAATAATACTCGCCATTGGCGGCACCTTTTACAAGTGTTTCTCCAAAAAGGTCCTTATACTTTGCAGCCATAGTATCCCCTTTTATTCCCTCGTGGACCGTATTTCTAAAGTCTTGGGCAAAATCTTTGTCATATCCCTGTTCGGCAATAGCTGACTCAGTTTCGCGACTCGTCATAATAAAATCTGGAACTGTTGCTGCAGAAATGTGCGCCAGTCTCGCAATTTCGCTGAGTGTTCCATTTTTATATAGGGGTTCGACATATCCGTACCCGACTCCTATTTTTTTGATTAGTGGACCCGTCTCTTCTGTGTTATGCAGAATTGCTATTTTTTCGTCTAGATCGCGGAGGATGTAAGTGTCTGTGATTTCGGTTTCTTCGGCCGTCTCATCTGGTAGGGTTTCTTGGTTGGAACCCTGGGTCGGCTCAGTTGGCTGAGTGGTCGGCTTAGTGAAATAGAGGTAGGCGAAAATACCTGCAGCGACAATGCCGATTATCGCTAAGAAGGCGAGGAGCCAGATTAGTGGCTTTTTTGACCTGGCTGGTTTATTTGTTGGTGAGGCCTGGCTACCTATCGTATCTGGTTTTGGCGTCATAGTCTCAGTTGGCGCTGTTTGATCCTGTGAAGCCGTGCTTGGGTTCCCACCCGCTGGGGCTGCGTTACTTGGTTCCATATATGGAAGTCTCCTTTTAACTTATGCTTATTGTAGCATGTTTGATTGGTTTTTTAAATTTTGGAGGCTTCGAAAAGGCGGTTCGCGAGTCTTCCCATGAGGGTTTTTAGGATTTCGAAAATAGCAAATGCTGCGGCGATGGCAATTAACGTGGTGATGAGACCTTCTGGGGTGAGGAAGACGAAGTCAAAGAATTTGTGGAAGAATGGGATGAGGAATGCGCCGATCATGACAATGATGATCGCGATGAGGAGGCTGGCGCGGAGCTTGTTCATTGGGCGGGAAATCCAATAGATCAGGATGAGGTCGATGGCGAAGGTAACGAATATAGCGGTGGTGGCGAGGTCGGTGGATGGGAATACGCCGAAGTGGGAGAGAAGTGAGAGAGTTAGCATGGCGATTGAGATGGTGAGGCCGACAGGTACGGAATATTCGAGGATGTTGCGGGCGAAGCGGTTTTTGATCCTTTCGGTGTTATGCTCGAGGGCTAGGATGAGGCCCGGGAAACCGATGCAGGCGAAGTTTAGTAATGACATTTCGACCGGCGAAGAGAAGGGGTATTTGATAGGAACGAAGATGAAGATAACAGCGAGGATGCTCGCGTAGACGGTCTTGGCGAGGAAGAGGGTGGTGGAGCGCTCGAGGTTATTGATAGACTGGCGGCCTTCGTCGATAATCGAAGGGACGGATTCGAAGCCGGAGTTTAAAAGCACTAGCTTAGCGCTGCGGCGAGCAGCGTCGGAACCTTCGCCGATAGCAATGGAGACATCGGCTTCTTTCATAGCCAAAATGTCGTTGACGCCATCACCGGTCATAGCAACAGTGCTGCCTTGTTTTCTCATGGCCTTGATGAGTTCCTTTTTCTGGGATGGGGTGACGCGAGTAAATACATTATACTCTTTGACTAATTTTGTGTAATCTATTTTTTCTAGGATTGAGAGATTGACACCTTTGATGTTTTTAACGTCAACACGAGAGGCGATAGAGACGACAGAATCGAGGTCGTCACCAGAGATGATTCGGATATCGATGTCGTTTTGGTAGAAGTATTTGATAATTTGCTTGGCGTCGGGGCGGATTTCGTCCTCGAGGCGGATAAATCCGAGGAGGGTGTCTTTGCTGTCGGTTTTCTTGACGAGAGCGAGGGTGCGGTAGGTGTCGGAGGCGAATTTGACCTTTTTTATGATTGCTTTGTCATTTGTGACAAAATCAACGGCGCCGAGGAGATAGGTGGCGGTTTTGCTCCTGATGCCGGAGTATTTACGATCAGAGGAGAAATCGATGATTTCGGTGATTTCGTCTAATTCGGGCGTATTTGAGGTTCTCGCAAACTTTTTCTTCAAGGCGGTTATGGTTTGGTTTTCGGTGGCTTGATGGCTCAGAATGGATGCTAGGGCCTTTTCAAAGGATTTTTCGGTGGGGGTATAATCGTGGACCGTCATGCGGCCGGTAGTGAGAGTGCCGGTTTTGTCTAGGGCGATGGTGTCGACACGGGCCAGAGTTTCGACAGAATAGAGGTCCTGGACGAGAACCTGGCGCCTACTCAACCTAATGGTAGCGAGGGCTAGTACACTCGAGGTGAGGAGAATGAGGCCTTCGGGGATCATGTTGATGAGGGATGCTACGGTGCTCGTCACAGCGGTAGTAGTGTCGTTGTCGGCCACCCGGAAGCGGCTCCAGAGGACGAGGGCTCCGATTGGGATGAGGGCGATTGAGATATATTTCACGATGTTGTTCATGAGGGTAAAGAGCTTAGAGTTGGCGGTCCTCACGGTATGGGCGGTGGATTGGATTTTGTTGAGAGCACTGTCCTTCCCTACTGCGGTGGCTTTGGCTTTGCAGGTGCCGGAGACAATAAATGAGCCGGAGGCGAGTTTGTCGCCGTTTTGTTTGACGATATTGTCTTGTTCACCGGTGACGAAGGCTTCGTTGACTTCGACTTTGCCTTCTTTTACCTCGCAGTCTACTAGAACTTGGTCGCCTAGCGAGAAGATGATGATGTCACCTTTGACGATCTCGCTACCGGGGATTTGGATGGTTTTGCCATCCCTTAGGACGGTTGGCTTTTGCTCGGAAACGAGGCGCATTTTGTCTACGGTGCGTTTGGCGCGAACTTCATTTACGATACTAATTAAAGTGTTCGCGATAGCGATGAGGACGAAGAGGAGGTTTTTGTAGCTACCAACGAGGATTATCATGACAGCGAGAATGAGGTTGACGAGATTAAAGATTGTGAGGGTGTTTTTTAGAATTATTTTCGGAATGGTGTTTTTGTTTTTCGAGGGGACAGTATTCACCTCGCCGTTTTTGACGCGTTTTTCGACTTCCGCTTTGTTTAGACCCTTCAATTCCATTTTTTTATTATAACATGGTGAGGTTTTGGTGTGTTTGCTTTTATTCCATGTTTATGTTATGATATTCGCATTGTTCTTTACATTTTTAAAAAGGAAGGGGGAGTACATTATGAAGTATTTTAGAATTGAGTTGATTTTCAGGGGGACTTCTGAGACTATCGTGGAGATGGCGCTCGGCGTCGATTTCGAGGTCCACAATACCAATGCGAGAGGTTCTTGGGATTTTGAATTCTTAGGAGAGAAACCTGGGCCTGCTGGGACAAAAATGGCCGAGTACAAGGTGGTTACGCCACTTTTGACTAGATACGATCTCGATGTTTTGACAGACCTTTTGGAGACCCTCGGTCAGATTGGTTGCATAGTTGGGAACGATCGTCCGGTTAAGATCTATTTCCTCGAGAAGCCATCGAAAGGAGTGACGAAGAAATACTTTTCTGAAAGAGAGGCGAAAGGGATTCTTTCTGATCTTGTCCGAAAAAACATAATTTTCAGGACGCTGCTTCTTTATAGGAAGAATTATTTAAAGTTGCCCTTTTACTCAAAGCATTGCAAGCCTGATGGTAAGGAGTTCGTAAGCTATAAAGCCTTTTATAGTGCCATAAAAAGCCCTGCCGTTGACTTGATTCTTGAGTCATTTTTGACTCATATCTTACTCAAAGGGGCGAGACCCTCAAACATCTAAAATACTAGTGCCGGCTTTGATGCCGGCACTTTTTCTTGAGCTGGGCCTGGCGTGTTACTTTCTGTGTTTGATTTTACTGAGGAGACTGTGTAAGCTATAGAAGATTTGACTAATCGGGAGCTCGTAGGTGCCGATTAGCTCGACAACTTTGCCGGTCTCGTCAGTAGTGAAGCCTTTTTTGAAGTCGTAAATTCCGTAGTCTTTGTCGGATTTATCAGGAAGGCCGCTGATGCCGTAGAAGTTGTAGGTCGTGAATTTGTGCTCACTGGCGTATTTGATCATATGCCACTGAATGAGATATTGGGCGTTGTACTCCTTCATGTACTGCTCTTCTGAGCCGGAGAACAGATAAACGATCTCGTCGCCGTAGAGCATAAACATGGCAGCTGACAGAGGTGTGCCGTCTGGGGCCTCGGCTAAGATGTATTTGATTTCGTTCTTGTCGTGGAAGAGGTCATACATCTGCTCGTAGTACTTCAGGGGTTTGTCTTGGAAGTCGCGGCGTTTGCTGGTTGATTCGGTGATTTTTTTGAAGATACTGAGTTCTTCCCTCTTTAGCTCGCGGATTTTGACGCCGGCTTTTTCGGCCTTGCGGACGTGATTCCTGGTGTTACGCTTTAATTCAGCAAAGAGCTGGTCGGGGGTGCGGCCTTTGACAGTGAGAGTAAAGAGATATTTCGGCATGCTGCCGTCTTTTATCTCTTTGAAGCCGTTTAGTTTTAGGTTTTTGGCGGCTTTTTTGTGATTGAAGCCATTTTCTTTTGGTTCGCCATCTCTGCCGCGTTCGATCAGTTCATAATAGGGGTCGATAAGGAGGTTGTAGCCGTTGTGGGTCTTGATGTAGTGTCTTAGGTGTCGCATAAAGAAATTAGTGAGGGTGGTGTCTTCGAGGTCTAGTAATGGGCCACCAGGGGCGAAATAGGTGGATTTGCCTAGGAAGGTGGGTCTTGCTACTAGCATTGAGGCGGCTTTGATCTCGCCACCATCTTCTACGCCTAGATAGTAAGGCGTCCAGCCATTTTTCTCTCTGTACTCTGCAATTTCGGGGGTTTGCATAAAGGATTTGTAAGGAGATTTCTTGGCAAACTTCTCGAATTCAGTTTTTTCTAAAGCAATAAAATTCATAATTCCATTATAGCACTTAGTTTTGGTTAATGTTTTAAGCGCCCGAGTTTTCGCCCAATACTGCGGACTACAGTGTAGAGGCGATACTTTATTGGGTTTAAAATGACATCGTAGGTGCCGGCGTAATCTTTTTCATAGCCGTCGAAGGTCTTCTTGAAATTGGTAAAGCCTGCCCAGGGGTGGCTACGTGGTGCGCCCTCTGGGGCGATACCCCAGAAATCAAAGATTTTTAGGTCTTTTTCTTTGGCATCTTTGATTAGCTGGATCGTCAGAATTCCGGTGGCGTGGAGGCTGCGACCGGTGTCATTCTGGGCGCCCTGGAGGTTATATCGCGTGGTTTTATCGTCAAATACTAAGCCAGCGGCGACGATTTCTTGGCGGTCCATCTCTTCGTTTTTATATTTTACTAGATAAAGCGTAGCGAAGGGCTGGGATAATTCAGTTTTGAGGTAGTTCTCTGAGAAAGTGCTGATCCCCTTTTCTTTGGCTAATTCCTGCTGAAGTCTTAAGAGGTGGATGATATCGTCTGGATTGTTGGATTTCTCGATCGTGATTCCCTTTTTCGCGGCGCCTTTGTAATAGCGAAGAAGGCGGCTGGGGAGTTTTGCTGTTAGCTCTTCGTCGCTGCCTTTTAGATCTAGCACCCAGGTTTCCTTGGGGTTTAGATCTTTGGTTTTCTTGGTATTTTTCGGTAAATAGTCTGTGAAGTTTTTGTCTCGAGGTTCGATGCGGATAAATAATGCTTGATGGGTGACCGCAATCTGCTTAAGACTATCGAGGGCTTTCTGAAAGGCTATTTCGTCTTTGTAAACAGGGCCGTAGGGCAAGTAAAGGTAGTTCCCAACAGGGGTAGATTTGACTATTGCTAGAAATTTGTAGTCTTTTTCGTCTACGTAAACTGATTCTTCTTTTAAGTCCTGCTGCAATACTAGCCATTCTTTGGACTGTGTAATAGGAATTTCCATATCATCATTATAGCATGTTGTGCTGTGAAATTAGTTGACTTCATAAGCGTTATATTTTATGCTTATGCAAAATCTCCGACTTTTGGTTATTTTGCCGGTTGTTTTTCGAATTTTCCCTGTTTTAGCGTTAAAGTTGTGGAGACTCTATCTTTCGTTCTTGGTTGCTAAAACTACTCCCAATTGCCTGGTGGCAATTGTTACTTTGATTTTAGCGTATGCTTTTTGGTTTGTCAAGCGCGGTTGCTAGACCCGCAGTGTGCTAGGATACCGATGGAGGGGAATTATCGTGATTATGCTTTTGTGGATAATTCTTGTGCAATGCGTGTGTAAATGTATGCTAAAATTTAGATATGGCTTATATCAGAAAATTCAAGACTACTTCGGGAGCGACTGGTGTGCAGGTATGCTACAAGGAAGGGAACAAGGTGGTGAAAACCATACATGTGGGTTCGGCAAATTCTGAGGTGGCGCTCGAGAAACTAATGCGCAAGGCGCAGGGAATTATCGACGCTGATAAAGTTTCTTTGTTTAATTTAGATAAGTTCAATAAGAAATAGATTTTTACATAAAAAATTCTCGGCCTGTTGCCGAGAATTTTTGGGAGTGTTCTGTGTCGGCCCGATCTTAGCCCCCCGGAGCTTCCCCGCGGAATTACACCCTTTTATAGACTTGGGGTTGTCTTTTTTTGGTTTAGCTAGTACTATAGTTCCTTTAAGCTTTCGAGGAGATCCTCGTAGCTTTTGATTCTCTCTGCAACGTGTTTCGTCTGCCCGTTCAAGATCCTTAGCTCCTTCTTGCAGCTCTCGACTTTCATCTCATACGAAGAATTGTCGTTAAGTTCTTGCTGAACTCTTGAAATCCTTTGGTTGAGATGATCGTTGTCTGCGAGTGCAATGGCGATTCCGCTTTCCGCGTTCTTGATGGCTAAAGCTTTGATGCGTTTTTTGGAATCTTCGGAGAGTTGATCGACGTCAATCTCCTCTTGCTGCATCATGGCTTCGAGCCATTCGTTAAGCTTTTCGATCTCAGCGTACTCGTAAGCTAGCTCGCGGTACCTTCCTTCAACTTCTTCATGGAAGATTTCCCTGAGATCCATGCGGACTTCATCTGCAGTTCGACCGTTTTTCAGTAGCTCGAAGATACATACCAGCATGAAGCCGACTACAAGCAGGATCAAGCTGTTGACGCAGATTAACACGATTAATAAAGTTTCCATAGTTTCTTCCTCCTGTACTCCCTACGTGGGGTTTTGAAGGCTGACACTTTATCAGCCCATAAAACAGGGAACAGGTTGCTATTCTCTATTTTATGGGCTGATTTTCATTCCCAAAATCTTAAAGTACGCGTACTATTGTAGCATTTATTTATGTGCGTGTCAAGTTTATTTCTTGGGGTGGCACTAGCCTTCTTCTCTTGACGTGAATAACTATATATGTTATAATACGGCAATTAGTTGACGTTCTTTGGATTATTACCACAGGACGAGGACCTTAATGTTTGAAAGGAAACAGAGTAGCTTAAGATTAAAAAGGGAGGTGCCATTATGGTAAGAAGAGCTGCATCTATTAAAGCAATCACGGAATTGGGCGTATTGTCGCCTACTCGGGCGTATTTTTTGAAAAACTCCAGTTCCATTGATGACCTCATTAGAAAGGGAAGAATTCTTGCGTTCCAGCAGGATATCTCAGGTAGGAAACTTAAAAAAGCAGAGTCTGAGCTCGTCTCTTATCTTCGAGAAGCAGGTTTTATTCATCCTTCTGAAGATCTGATTTTGGGATTCAATGTTGGTCGGCTCTACCGCCGGGTGTATGATTCTTTTCGTGACTGTTTTGTCACGGAAATACAAGATATCACGAACGAGTGGTATGAGCACTTTGTTGCTTTGTCGCTCGCTGACATTCAGTCGATAAAATCCGTGCTGTCATCAAACCTTAGTGTACAGCGCTACCAGGTTTTGATCCTTAGATATGGCTTAACTGAGCGCGGAGCAAAATCTTTTGCCGAAATAGGCAAAGAGTTTGGCTGGTCTCAGAACAGGGCCATGAACGTTGAAGAGGATGCGATCGATAGACTGAAGCATTTGAGTTGCCAAACAGGACGCGAAGGGAAGTTTCTTCCTCCTATTTTCGAGGCCCCTGGTTGGATAAAGGAGGCTATATACAAAATCGAGGGTGATATCGACGCGCTGCATTTAGATCCGATTTTCGAGAAAGAGAGGAAACTCTACCTTGAATTGGATGAGTTGCACAAAGACCCTGCATTCCGGAAGGAAAGGCGACTCTATGGTGACTTAAAAAAATACACCGAGATAGCTCCTTTCAGGATTCGGGAGGACCATGATAGAACGGCTGATGAGCTGCCCATAAAAGATTTGGGTTTATCTGGTTATATTGTCCGATCCCTGTCTTGTGCGGGCATTCATACCGTGCAGGACCTTTTGGATCTTCGGATCGATCTCAAAACAATCCCTGGAATTGGCCAGGGAGCCATAGAAGCGCTGACGGAAAAAATGCATGCATTTGGCTATATCGATTGGCCTAAGTCGGATAGCCAAGAATAGTATTCCTTTCTTTACTTAAAAAAGTCCACGGCAATCCAGCCGTGGCTTTTTATTGGCAAAATGGTTTGAAAAAGGCCCCAGTTTAAATACTGGGGCCTCTTAAGGTACTTTAAGTACCGCTTAATTTGTTAGACCTGGTATTTTTCGGCCTCTTCTCGGGTGAGGAAGAAATGAATGCCCTTGACACAGGTCTTCCTGCGGTCATCGGAGAAATCCTTTTCTTCAACCCATTCGCCGACCCTATAATAGGTCGTCGAGAAGAGCCAGCTTGCTCCTTCACCGCTCTTTACGGGCGTACCGTCAAGATTGGTGATAGACAAAACCTTGGCCTTACTGCAACGGCATTGACGCGAGGTCGAATTGACGCGAAGAGCATCCGGTGGGATCTCGAGCTCTGCTATGAGATGGATCCCGTCTGGATCTTCCTTACTGAGAGCCCCAATCCTCCTGATTTTCTTGTAACCTATTATCGTTCCTTCCGGACAGTAGTTTGGCACTATTTGGCTCAAGACTTTTTCGCTGATCTTGCAATGATCAAGTCTGGTATTTTGCCATAATTCTTTATTGACCGAAATACTCTCAACGGTGATTCCTCTCAGGTCACAGTAGGAAAGGCTTGCGCCGCTAAAATCAGCTCCTCTTAAATCGGATCCTTTAAGAGAGGCGAAATTCAGCGTAGTCTGAAATAGCCTAGCTTCTCTCAAATCAGCGTTTTCGATGATCACCCATTCCATTTTCGCAATACCAAGATTTGCATATCTCAAAATTGCGCCTGTAAAATCTGCTGTTCTTAAGATGGCTCCGTAGAGGTCTGCGCCTGTCAGGTCCGCATCACGGAAAATTGCCATTTTAAGATTTTTGAAGGGAAACTTTACGCCTTTTAGATCTTGGCCGGTGAAATCTGCTCGCTGCCCCTCTCTACCGCTTGAACTTAACCAAAGCTCGTGATCTTTGATGATTTGGTTTAATCTTGCGTTGCTAATACTCATTTGTTTCACCCCCTTATTTTAATGATGCGAAGCGGATACTTATAAGCTAATTTAAGCACAAAAACCAACATTATGGAAGAATTGGCTATGCTGGATTCTGGTTAGATTAATTCGAGTTCGGTCTTGAGGCGAGAGATGAGGGCCTCTTTTTCTTTGATCTGATCCTGTGTCTCCTTGACGAGGTGGGCAGGGGCGCGATTGACGTAATTTGGATTTTCCATGCGAAGATTTAGGGCATCTAGCTCGCGGCCGACACTAAGGATGCGTTCGGTGAGGGTATCTTTGTACTCCTTAACGACTTTCTCTGGGACGTCTAGGTAGAGCTCGTGATTCGCGAGAGCGAGTCTGAGACCACGCGGGGAGCCTTCTAATGGATCGATGGCCGGAACCCTGGTGAGAGTCTTGATAAGAAACTGGTTATCTTCTACGAGGCTGTCGTTATCGTATAATAGCTTATATTTTTTGGCGTTATTGGTACCTGGAAGGGCCGTGAGGGTACCTCTCACTTCAGACACGATAATCCTTATGTTTTCAAACTCCTCGGCTGAAATAGGGTCAAATTCAAGCCTGGCGGGCCATTTAGCTGTTGCGATGAAGCCTTCGGTCCAGCTAAGGCTTTGCCAAATAGTC
This sequence comes from Candidatus Saccharimonadota bacterium, assembly GCA_017619315.1. Lineage (GTDB taxonomy): Bacteria > Patescibacteriota > Saccharimonadia > Saccharimonadales > Saccharimonadaceae > Nanosyncoccus. The sequence goes on along the minus strand of JAFZSN010000001.1, from coordinate 30,831 downwards.
TCAGTGACGAACGGGGCAAAGGGGTGAAGAGCTATCAAAAGCGTAGAAAGCGTGGTTTTTAGTAGTCCAACGTTTTTGAAGATTTTCTGGGATTCGAGGAACCAGTCGGCGTATTTATCCCAGATGGTCTGGTAGAGGGTATCGACGGCTTCGGAAAAACGATAGTTTTTCATGTCGTATTCGACCTGGTCTAGGCATTCGTTGATCTCGCGACAGATCCAGTCTTCACCCATGTTGAGTGTAGTATATGAAACCGGAATACTTTCCTCTCGGGGCGCGTCCGAAACCCCTGTCGCCACAGGGGTTTCGGCGCTACTCCTCGCCTTGCCAGGCTCCGGATCCCCTTCGATGAAAGTATTCCCGGTTTCATTATCATCACACTCATCATCTACGAAAGTTTGGATGAGGCGGGAGATGTTCCAGAGTTTGTTGCAGAGGTTGCGGCCGGAGATGACGGAATTTTCAGAGAAGGCTTGGTTCATGCCGGCGGAACGACCACGGAGAATACCGAGGCGGAAGGCGTCGGAGCCGTATTTAGCGACAAGATCCATCGGGTTAATAACATTGCCTTTGCTTTTGCTCATTTTTTGGCCATGAGAATCAAGGACAAGTCCATGTAGATATACTTCTTTAAATGGAACTTCGCCGGTGACGTAGAGCCCCATCATAATCATACGAGAGACCCAGGCAAAGAGAATGTCTGCGCCGGTCTCCATGACGTTTAGAGGGTAGTAAGGGTTGTAGTTTTCTTCGGTCCAGTTGGTGCAAACAATAGGCCAGTGACTCGACGAGAACCAGGTGTCGAAGGTGTCCTCGTCGCGGACGTATCTGACGCCACCTTTTTCAATTTCTTTCAAATTAGTGCGGCGATCGAAAACCCAATCTGGCTCGTCGGTGGCATCTTCGTCGGCTTTTTTGAACATCGGAATAGCGATACCCCAAGGGATTTGGCGGGAAATGTTCCAGTCTCTCAAATTGTTGTAGTAGTTTAAGAGGACTTTTTTCTTATTCTCAGGGAAGAACTTGATTTCGTCAGCCTCGATATGTTTTACCGCTTCTTTTGCTAGTTTCTCAACATCGACAAACCACTGCTCTTTTAGCATTGGCTCCAAGACGGTGTCGCATTTGTAGCAGTGAGCGACGGAGTGAGTAATCTTGTGTTCGCCTTTTAGTAGACCCTCTTCTTTAAGATCTTTTAGGACCTGCTTGCGGCATTCTTCGGTGGTGAGATCGTAGTATTTCTCGGGGACATTGATCATTTTGCCAGATTCAGAAATCACCTGAATACGCTCCAAATCATGGCGCTCGCCAACTTCGAAGTCATCGAAATCGTGAGCTGGAGTGATTTTGACGACGCCGGTACCATATTCGGGGTCAGCGTGCTCGTCAGCAATAATCGGGATGGTACGATCGGTAAGTGGTAGTTTAACTTTTTTACCGACTAGGTCTTTGTAGCGTTTATCTTCGGGGTTAACGGCTACGGCAGTATCACCGAAGAGGGTTTCTGGCCTAGTGGTAGAAACGATCAAAGATTTCTCGGGATCATCTGCTAATCTGTATTCGATATCCCAGAGAGTACCAGGTTCGTCCTTGTGGGTCACCTCGATGTCGGCGAAAGCGGTGCGGTGCTTCGGACAGTAATTAACAAGTTTCTCGCCACGGTAAATCAATCCGTCGTTCCACATTTTTTCAAATGTAGTGTAGACGCGATCAATAACATTTTCATCCAGTGTAAAGGTGAGGTCGTCCCAGGCACAGGAAGCGCCGAGGGCGCGGAGCTGAAGCTCCATGTTGCCGCGTTGTTCGGCGACGAAGTCCCAGACTTTTGCATATAGTTCGTTGCGATCATATTCGAATCTAGTGTGGCCTTGCTTTTCGAGGAATTTTTCATAAACAACCCAGGTTTCAAAACCGGCGTGGTCGGCGCCAGGAATATACCAAGCGGAGTCGCCTCTTAGGCGATAGTAGCGGGTGAGGGAATCCTCGAGGGCTACCGTGAGGCCGTGGCCGATATGAAGATTGCCATTGGCGTTCGGGGGTGGCATAACGATTGAATAAGTGTTTCTTTTTTTGTTACCTTCTTCGCGATCGTCGACACCGTCGCCGTCGTCATCGATTGGCTTAGTAGGTGTGGTTGGGTTAAATATGCCTGCGTATTCCCAGGCGGCATAAATATCCGACTCGTACTCCCCAGGCTCGTAACTAGATGCAAATTTCATGGGTTCATTATAGCATAATTCTGGGTTTTGTGGTATAATATGAAGATAGTTTCTAGTGGTCCTTTATCAAAATATGAAAGGGGGTGAGCCTATTGGCTCAGGAAGTTTTTTATTCGCCAGAAAAACTTGGTTTTGAAGGTGCGAAGAAAAAGGCTGCGATGCTTCAGGAAAATGGGTACAAGATTATTGAAATCACCCATGGGATGAACTATCAGGCCGGCGCATTGTCTACACCTTATGCCGAGAATTATGGCAAGAAGGAACCCGGCTGGCGAATCGTCGTTGACGATGGCAGGCCACATTACGAGTCGGAGTTTAAAAAAACTCTTACTTTGCCGTAATAAACTAGCCAATAACGAAGTCTCGCTTTCGGGCGAGACTTTTTCTTTGTTTTATTCGGGTTTATATTCCAAAGTTTGGCGGATTTCTTCAAATTCTTCTGGGGTGAGTTTGAGATTTCGGCCATGTTCCCAGGTTTCATCGTATGGGAGCAAGTGAACATGAGCGTGAGGAACGTCGGTGCCGATGACTTTCCAGAGGGTGCGAGCGCCGAGCTTTTTTTCTAGGTGTTTGGATAATTTCTTCACAGTAGACATGAGAGCCTCGTAATCCTCGTCGGGGAGCTCGTAGATTTTGTCGACCTCATTTTTGGGAATAACCAAAGTGTGACCTTTGGTCTCGGGATTGATGTCGAGAAAAGCGAAGGTTTTATCGTCTTCGTAAATTTTGTAGCAGGGAATTTCACCGTTAATTATTTTTGTGAAGATGCTTGGCATTTTTGTATCTCCTTATGATTATATAGTAGATTAGGGCAAAGACTATGGCAAATCCGAGCGCGCCTAGAACATCCGAAAGCCAGTGCTTGTTAGCGAGAACACGGCCGGCGCTGACTAGCGCGATGAAGGCAAGCATAAAAACATAGAGAACGGCGCAAGCGGCTTTGGATTTGATGTATTTTGGCAAAACGATTGCGGCAAGAAGGAAGATTGTGGTGACGACCATAACATGCGTGGAGGGGAAGGAGGACTCGCCGGAACCATCTGGGCGAGTATTCAAAACTAAGAATTTGTCAAAAATAACGTAAGTCGCAGCCATGAGAGCCAGAGGAAGAGGGAACCAGAGGAGCTCTTTGTCGACTTTTTTGAGGGATTTACGAGAAATCCACTGACAAATAGCTAAGATTACGAAGATTGCCAAGACGGCGAATGATGATATTAAGATTATGTTTGTGATTTTGTCCCATTGCATGGGTTTATTATAGCACAATAAAGAATGCCCGACAGGATACTGGATTTGCTGCGCAAATCCATACGCCCCTGCGGAGACTCGGAAACAGAAAAACGTTGTTTTTCTGTTTTTCTCGCTTCCTTGGGGCGGCGAACCTACGGTTCTAATCCTGTTGGAGCAGACCATAAATAAAAAAATAAGACCTAAAGGTCTTGTTTTTTTATTTTGGTATGCCCGACAGGATTCGAACCTACGACCTTTTGCTCCGCAAGCAAACGCTCTATCCAGCTGAGCTACGGGCACACACAAATTTTGATGATTGAGTCGACAATCCTTTAGGGGTCGCCGTCTCACATGTGGATGCTTTGATAAATCGCGACATCCACCTAGAAAATATAAATGAACATCACCATATAGATGACGGTTTTTATTATAACATATTTTTTAAATTTGTGTACTGTTTTTTCAAGATTGGCTAACCTTGGTTTTCTTTACTTAGATCTGGCCGGGTGTTAGAATGAAAACATAATCAAAGGAAAACTATGGCAAAAGCAGAATTATTTCAAAAGGATATACCGGAAAATGAGAGGATCTTTTATTACGAAAATGAAGAAGATGATCCAATAAAGACTGAGGAACAAGACAACCATATCGAAGTCGGTTTACCAGAAAACTATCAATTCATCCCCAAAAATCCATTTAAGAGGCTGTATGGTTCTATTCTTTATCGTGGGTTTAAAGTTTTTGGGCAGTACTACGAGCGTGGCTATTGGCAAACAAAGTTTCACGGTCGAGAAAAGCTAAAAGAAGCTCGTGGTAAAGGTTATATTATTTATGCAAACCACACAAATCCGTTTCACGACGTTTTTGGTCCAGGAATTGCAGCAGATAGACGCATTTTTACAATCATTAGCCCTGTGAATTTGTTGGTGCCTGGCATCGGCAAATATCTGCCACTCATTGGTGGCTTGCCACTTGGTAAAAGTAAAGAGGAAAAAGCTGCTTTTAACGAAGCTGTTGATAAGAGACTCGCACAGAAAAACTGCTTAGTGGTTTATCCGGAGGCGCACGTTTGGCCATTTGCGACAAATATCCGCAAATTCCCAGCAGGGGATCGTTCGTTTAAATATGCCGTGAGAAATGATTTGCCGATTTTTACGATGACTACTACCTACCACAAACGGAAAGACACTAAGCGTGGTGATTTACCAAGAATGGATGTTTACATTGATGGGCCGTTTTATCCGGATCCAAAGAAGAGCGAGGACGAGAATCGCGCAATGCTCGCCGAGAAGGCTTTTGAGAGCATGCAGAAGATGAGTAAAAAGAGCAGCTATGAGTATTTCAAGTACATCAAGAAGAGCGACAAGAAAACTGAGAAGAAGTCCGCTAAGAAGCCCGATAGTAAAAAGAAATGATTTAAAAAAGACCGGCTTAATACCGGCTTTTTGTTAGCGCAATAATTTTTGACGCATTTCCTCAATGATCGGATCCACCGGCCTTCTTGCACGGTAGCGTTGATTTGGGCTATTTAAATCAGCGTCGTACTCTTCGTCGCCGGGCAGAACATTGGGATTCGTCTTCCATCCGATCAACGTCGCTATGTCAAGGAAGGCATACTCCGACCTCGCTGCTTCCGAGAGAGCTTTTTTGATATCAATGCCCCTATCAGCCGCAGTCATCTGATCGTGCCCGCCGAGCAGCGGGATTAGTTTCTTATGATCCCATTTTGTGGGTTGTTTTCCAGTCATTACATACGAACAATCCAGGGCATAGCACTCCGGACAGTCGTCGAAAAGGCTGGCTGATTTTGGGTCAAACCACTCAAAGAAGAGTGGCGTACCACCAGAAACCTTGCGGATTGCCTCGATCGAGGCTTTGGGCTGCATGCAGGCCATCGGATTTTTGGGGTCTGCTTTTGATACGTCTTCGAGCAGCAACATGCCGCAATCTATGCGAATAAAATCAATTTCGATCTCTTTCAATTGCTTAAACACTGACGCAAAATATTCCTGAACTTTTTTGCTGTCCCAATTTAGATTAAGTTGATGATAGTCGGCAAAAGTGGTTCTTACATATTTGTCGCCAATCTTGGAGTAGGCTAGCTCTCCGAAGGTGCTCGGAACGCCCGCCTCGGTGAGGCGCTTAGCTTCTTCTTTTGAAACCACATAGAGGCAATCTTCGTAGCCCGGGACGTTGTTTAGGCAATTCTTGGCTAAAATATTCTTGTCCGAAACATGGTTTGGGACTACATCTACGCCGACTTCGAGGTTAAGCTCGTGGGCTGTTTGGATTAATTCTTCTAAATCTTCGTCGCTGCCAAATTTGGGATTTACGCGATAATCAACAATATCGAAGCCGTTGTCGTAGCCGCCGTCTTCCCAGAGAGCAATTAGATATACGCCTGAGAAACCGATTTTTTTCAGGTCGGGCAAGAGCTTTGCGGCCTCTTTTACCGCGTCTTTATCGTACGAGCGGAAGAAGCTTGGCATATATAATTGGCAAATTGACTTCATTTGATTATCTCCTTCTCTATAAAATAGCATAAAAGAAGACGCGTGCCAATGCCGGCTGCAATTGTAAAATAGGGGAGAGTGTGGTAGAATTGGGGGCGGAAGCGTGGCCGAGTGGTTGAAGGCGCACGACTCGAAATCGTGTGGGCTAGCAATAGTCTCGGAGGTTCGAATCCTCTCGCTTCCGCCACGGCTCCAATGGGCCGCCTAAATTCACTGATATAAAAAGGCTAGCAGTGTGCTAGCCTTTTTGAGCTAGGTTGGGTGATTTTTTTGGAATGTTCAGCATATTATTTCACGATTTTGAATCGTATGATAATTTTGCCTTCATATCTGCCTTTTAATTTTATGATGGCAGTCGCCCAGCCCTTTTTACGGTTATTTTTATACTTAACCGTGTAATCTTCACCCTGCTGCAGGGCAAGAAGCTTGCTCACCTTGAGATTCGTTGATCTCTTGGCGTACTTAAGTGATCTGGTAAACGGGTAGAGCAGGGCGTCAAATGGGCGAACGGCTTTTTTCTTACCAAGTTTATACTTCTTGGTAGATTTTGCAATGCCACTGATCTTTTCCTTGAAAAGTATGGGCCAATTCTTGCCCTCGTATTTTCGATCTGTGGCTTTTATCGGATTGTAAGTACAATATCCGTACCCTCCCGGATGGACTCCCGATAATGCTCGGTCACTTACCAGAAAATACATGGTTTCCGACTCCCCTTCGTAGTACTCAGGATCGTCCCAGGTAACATCGATATGGTACCATTTGCCGTTGATCTTAACCCGGTTCCAGGCGTGCCCCTCACCACCATAGTTTTCTGTCGTGGTTACGATCTCGCATTCAATTTTTGCCCCCGTTCGTTTTATCAACTCGTCAACGAGAGCTTTAAATGCATAGGCATAACCTTGGCATATAGCCTTGCCCTTGATGAGGGCGCCATATTCGTTGTAAGCGCTTTTCTTCTTCCCGCCTTTCTTTAGCGATTCGTAAGCCTGGCAGTCGTAGTCAACATTCAGTACCAGCCAATCGTGTATATACTTTAACCGCTGACAGATTGTGAGAGGCTTACCTTTTCGTCTACATTTGATAATTTTAGATACCAGAGTTTTTTTCTGGTTTTCTGCCTTTTTGAAATACCCTACTGCCTTTTCGCGTGAGCACACAATGCCGTCTGGCGTGCACCACTCCTTGACAAAAATACTGGTCAATGCACAGCGATATGCGGTATCGCCATTGGCGTCTTTTATTTTTCGAATCTCCGAGGTGTACTCTACCTTGAAAATGTCGAACAAACCAATCGGCTCTTCGCCTTGGAGAAAAGCACAGTAGTTGACATCGTTGACATACACGAAACAGAAGTTTTTCATATTCTGCTTTGCGAGGCCTTCAACCATGTGTTCAGCATAAAATGGGGCTTTTTCGAAGTCCCAAGAATACTTGTCCCCCAGAACTTCGCCTTTTGCTAGCTCTCTGTAAAGTGGCAGAAGGTAAGAACTTATAGCCTTGTCCACATTTCCGCTCTGCAACGGTGTTGCTATACTGGTCCGGAGATGCTCCGACCTCACCCTATCCTTCTTGACGGGATCGGCTTTGACTATTGGGGCACAAATTATCAGAAATCCGATAAAAAATGCCGTAAACAATACAACTATCCCAAGTTTTCTTGTATTCAAATAAATCACCAACCTTTCAAAATACTTAGATTCAAGAAACTGTATTGACTAAAATCTACTCTGTTATTATATCATATTTCCTCTATTATTTCAAGGTTTGCGCTAGAGCTTAGCGCCGTTTGCAGCAAGAACGATCGAACCCCCTAGAGCGCTTCTTGTTTGTCTGATATAATGGGAGTAATTAAGGGAGAGGATGGCCGAAATGATGGATGAAAACGTAGATAAAAGGATTGAGATTTATCAGGGGTTAGAAGGGGAAGTGATTTTTAATGTTGATGCAGACGAAGAGACTATTTGGGCTACGCCTGACCAGATGGCAAAGGTGTTTGGAGTGCAGCGTCCAGCTATCGTGAAGCATCTTAGCAATATCTATAAGAGCGGGGAACTGGTGATGGATCCAACTTGTTCCAAAATGGAACAAGTTGGCGCGGATGACGCTATCCCGGGGCAGAGAAGAACTTGCAAAGAGATTACGCAGGTTCAAAAAGAAGGCGATCGTGTTATACGGCGTAAGACGAAAGTTTATAATCTCGACGCGATTATTTCGGTGGGGTATCGGGTAAATTCGAAAAAAGCGACGCAATTTAGAGTGTGGGCTACTTCGGTACTACGACGATATCTAACTACTGGGGTGGCGGTTAATGAGCGGAGATTAGAGGCCCTGAAAGAGAAGAAAGATCTCCAAAAACTCCACGATGTCGAAGATGTGATGACGCTAGTTAAGAGATTGACGATTAGAAATGAGCTCGATGCGGGCGAAGCGAACGGTGTGCTTGAGGTGATATCGAAATACGCAGGGAGTTTTGAAACTTTGCAAGAGTTTGATGACGGACATATAGATTTGTCATTTATGAGCGCCAAGAAAAAAGTAAAAGGACTGACGGTCGAGATGTGTAGGTCGGCCGTAGAAAAACTGAGGGGTAGTATTGGCGGTTCCGATCTATTTGGGAAGGAACGCAATAAGAGTTTCGAGGGGAATCTTGTGGCGATTTTTCAGAGTTTTGATGGGAAGGAGTTATACCCAAGTGTGCCGGAAAAGGCGGCGAATCTCCTATATTTTATTATCAAGGACCATCCGTTTTACGATGGAAATAAGAGGATAGGGGCGCTTCTTTTCATTCTGTTTTTGACTTTGAATGATTGCCATTTGACGAATAATGGCGATACGAAGATATCGGATAAGGCACTCACCGCAATCGCGCTTTTGATCGCCGAGAGTGAGCCGAAGGAGAAAAAGTTAGTCGTTAGCCTGGTTTGCAAACTGCTCTCATGAGGCTTGGGACAACTGGGGTGGGAACTCTTTTTCCAGAGACAATACATCGGTGTGATATAATAGGGGTATGGAAAAGAGTAATAAGTCGAGAGAGAAAAACAAAAATGGTGGGCTCAAGGGTAAGTCACAAAAAATCAAGGCTAAACTCTTAAAATCATATTATGGTAACCCCACCAAGGATATGCAGCTTATTGCTATTACCGGTACGGCCGGTAAAGTAACCGTGGCACATTATGTGCACGAAATTCTTAAATCGGCAGGGGAACAAGTGGCAGTGCTTGCTAGCGATCAACCTTTCAAAATGGGTATGCTACATAAGTTTCTATCTGACGCATGGAAAGCGGGCGCTAATTATGTAGTCGTGACTGTGCCAGCGGAAGGTCTACGCGATAATGTTTTTCATGGACTACCAGTACACGTTGCCGCTATGACTAATTTTATGACGGCCAGCCTTAAAGATATGACCGCAGAGGAATATGTTGAGACCGAAAAGACCTTGTTTAGGATGAACCCAAATATCGTTGTCTTAAATAGCGACGACAAACATTTCGATGCATTTGCTGATTTTGGCGGCACCGAAAAGACTGTTAACTATGGGCAGACCAGCACAGATATAAAGATTCTTAATTCTAAACTGTATGCAAAGGGAACTGAGGCGACTCTTTCGATCAACTCTGACATTATTTCGGTGGCTACCTTCGTAACAGGGGAGACCGCTGTGTCCTATATGGCCTGCGCAGTAGCAATTGCACACTGTCTTGATATTTCTACTAAGAATATAATTGATGGCATCGCTAATTACGAACCCTAATTAGCAAAAAATTCTTGTAAAAAATAAGCCCCCTACCGGGGCTTATTTTAGATCGCTAAGAGTTCTTGGCTGAGCGACTCGATCTCCGTCATGACTTCTTGGACTAAGTCCATGATAGGCCTTGAATCAGCCGGCCGAGAAACGGTTAGGTTTGTTGGGTAAGCAATGTCTAGGTTGGACATCATTTCGTAATAGTCTGTTTTTTGCTCAACTTTTAGGGCGGTAAGGTTGTGGCTTAAGAATCCGTCGAATTTAGCATAGATGCCTGGGAGATTTTTCGTAATGTTGCCTAGTTTTTCGGCGGAAACAGCCTTGTCGTTGCTACCTAGGTTGACATTACTACAGTTGGCGAAATCTGAGACTACCTTGGTGTCCGGCAAAGCATTTAAATAATTGGCCATTTTTTCTTCGTCAAATGCTACTTTGTAGTACGAATCATCAGCCGGAGTAACTTTGATGAACTTATTATCCATATAAAGATTCGAAAACTCGTTTGAATAATCGGATTTTTTGTTTAACATATCAACTGCGCAATCATAAGACTTCAAGATAGACTCTTTCGTGGTTTCGTCAATATATTGGCTAACGAGATCGCTTTCTAGAATATCTTTGATGGAAATTTCAAACCACTGGTCGTCAACCTTTGTAATAATTTTGGCTATTTCGGCTTTAATTTTAGCGGTCACGTCTTGATTCAACATATTCTTCGAAGCGTTTATGATATCGTCCGCGTCAAATCGATTCATGCATTCCGAGTACTCGTCAAAATCTTCAATATCGTAGCAGACCTCGAATGTGCTTGCGGTAAGGTTTTGGCTAATCATTGACTGCAAGTAAGTATCTACTAGTGATTGCAGGAACTCTTGATAGATTTCAGTAAGACCACTAGCCTTAATGTAGAAAACTCCGTTGTTAAGCATCACTTCGCCGAGACCGAGTTCGAAGATTTTGTTCTGCTCGGGTAGGCTAACGGTAATGTTGGTGTTCATAGATTGGTTGCTGTCAGCGGTTTTGGAATCGAGGGTGATTTTGATGGGGCCCATCGTGCTTAACGTATCGCCTTTTGGACTTAAAGACAACTCGCCGGATACTGCAACTTGCTTAGCATTTAATAGATTAGCAAATGATTCTGCAGCGATGTTGTCGGGTTGGTTTTTAATCATTGCAAAAGCTGCGAAGCAGATACCCAGAATCAACACAACGGCTGCGGAAATAATGCCGGCAATGAGACCGGTGCGGTTTTTCTTGGGATTGGCTGGTTTGGTTGGTTCAATGGTTGGTTCTGTATATAGGTCAGGTTTTAGTTCGGCGGTTGGTTCAGTCGCCGGCTCGGCTGTTGGCTCGTCAGAGCTTACCGTTGAGGCCGAGGACGTGGTAGGGGTTGTCGCAATAGCAGCGGTTGGGGTCGGGGCTGGAGTACTAGCGGGAGCCGGTGTGGCATTTGCCGTTGTAACTGTTTTAGCTGGAGCCGGTGCGGTTGCAGTTGGCCTAACTGGGCTTGGTGCCGCAGCGGGCTGAGCAGCGCCGCTAACTGGTTTAGTTGTATTTGTGATGGGGTTAGGCGTAGCACCACCCTCATCATTAAGATGATTATCGTCCATATATTATCCCGTTTATGTTAATACAATAATATCATAAATATCTGATTAATGGGCTTTTTTGTAGGCTTTTAATAGCTTGGTGGCCACTTTGGTGTCTTCAAATGGATGCGGGCCGTCGGCGCGGAGAATGGTTTTCTCGTGGCCTTTGCCGAGAATTAGGACAAGGTCGCCCGGTTTGGCTTTTTCGAAGGCGAGGGCGATAGCTTTTTCGCGATCTAATTCTTTGAACAAATCTTTATCCAAGGTTTTGCCGTGTTTGGTAGCTCCTTCAATGAAGCCGGCAGCGATTGATTCTGGATCTTCGTCGCGCGAATCATCTTCGGTAATAATCACGATATCGGAATTTTTGGCGAGAATTTCACCGCGGATAGGGCGGGTAGATGGGTCGCGACGGCCTGCGCCACCATGGACCGAGATAACTTTGCCTTTATGGCCTTTAACTGAGTTAAAAACTTTCTCTAGGGCATCAGGAGCGTGAGCGTAATCAACAATTACAGTAAAGGGCTGGCCTTCGTCGATAATATTCATGCGACCTTCGACGGATTTAAGCGAAAGAATGCCCTTATAAATCTGGTCTTTGGTGAGGCCTAGTTTTTCACCGACAAGAGCGGCGGCAAGGGAATTATAAACATTGAACTCGCCCGGAATGCTGGTCTTAATTTTCATATCGTCAACCGAATATTCTACACCTGAAATGCTCAGCTTGATATCTTTAGCACGCTTCTGGCCTGATTTTATACCATATGTGATATAATCATCTGTTAATGTTTTGTAATATTTGGTGGCCGGATCGTCGGCATTAAGGATACTGAATTTGGCTTTCTTGATTAATTTACCCTTAGCGGCACGATATTTTTCGATGGTTTTGTGGTAATCTAGATGTTCGTGAGTAAGATTAGTGAAGACTCCGATCTCGAAGGGAACGCCGAGGGTGCGGTGTTCTACAAGGGCGTGCGATGTGACCTCAAGAACAAGAAATTCAATACCTTGGTCTTTTAGATCATTGATGCGCTGATTTAAAGTAAATGGGTCGACAGTGGTCATGTGATTCAATTCAGGGCGAAGCTTATCAACACCGTAAGCAACGGTAGTCATGATGCCAGCATTGTAGCCCGCTGAGCGGAGCATGTGCCAAATCATAAAGCTGGTTGTGGTCTTGCCGTTAGTACCTGTGACACCAATAACGCGGAGTTTTTTGGCGGGATGGTGGTATTTGGTAACTGCTACCTCTGCCTGCACGTAGTGGTAGGGCAGAACCGCTTTGTTGTAAAATGGTAGTTTTTCGAGTTGTTTTTTCATACTATCTATAATGTTTAAGTGAATCAATCGAATCTTTGCTGGCCGCCTTTAGGGCTGGATAGATACCAAAGATAATGCCTATAACCAAGGTCGTAAGGAATGAGACGGCTATAATTTCCCAACTGATATATGGGCTAAATGGCGTAATAGTGGAGAGTAGGAAGGCTAGAACGTAGCCAAGGATGAGGCCAAAGACGCCGCCCAGAACAGAGAGGATAAGTGCTTCAAACAAGAATTGAATGAGGATATTGCGGGAAGAGGCGCCGACCGCTTTGCGGACGCCGATTTCGTGAGTGCGTTCGGAAACAGAGACGAGCATAATATTCATAACGCCAATACCGCCAACGATGAGAGAAATGCCGGCAACGATCGCTAACATGCCAGAGACGATCGAGAAGAGGGAACCGGCCGGGTGAGTGATTTCATCACCGTAAGCTACCGTGAAATTCGTATCACCGTGCTTCGACTCGGTGAGAACGGTGGTGGCTTGCTCTTTGATAGTTTGGAGGCTGTCAGTATTAGCCGCTTTGACGTTGATTTGTTGGATTTGAGTGGAACCAGTAATTTTATCTAGAGATTCGATATTCATAATGGCGGCGTTGTCGTAATCGATATTGTCGAAGTTGATGGTTTTGTCGATTTTATCAAGAACACCGACCACCATAAACTTTTCTCCCATAATAGTAACCATCTTACCGACGGTGCTATTGATTGTGTTAAACAAAGCCAGTGACAAAGTGTGGCCGAGTACGATAGAATTCTCTTCGTTGGTCTCGGTTAGGAAAGCGCCGTAGCGGATAGGGAGTGGTTCTATTTTAATATAATCCAAATTAGTACCCAAAATTGGGACCGATTCGAAGGTGTTTTTCTCCGAAACAACAGTGTTGGTGCCGATAGCGATTGGTGCAGCAGCGGTAACGTTATCGATTTTTTTAATAGTGTCTGCATCGGATATCGCTAGGCTGGATTTTTGGAATGAATTCGCGGAGGTTAGCTCTTCAACAATGCTGGTAACAGAATCCTTAGTAGAGCTAGGTCGGACAACCATGAGATCGGCGCCGATTTCGTCAACTTCACTTTCGACTAGGTTGGAGACACTACCAGTAAGAGAGAGAATAAGAATAATACTAGCAACACCGATCGCGATACCAAGACAGGTAAGGAAAGAGCGACCGCGGTTTTCTTTGATGGAAGTGCGGGCTAGCTTGAAATGAGTTCTAAGTAACATCGCCATTAGTTTTTCCTCCTAGATTTTTTGCGTTTTTTGGTTTTCTTAGTGGTTTTGCCTGAGTCTTCTGGAATGCTGATAGAAACATCGGAAGATTTTTTCTTTTTAATTCGGACGCTGATAGGCTGAGGGAGATTCGCGTCCGCTACAGTCTTAACATCGGTATCAATCTGGCCGTCCAACATATTAATGACGCGGGTAGCGTAGACCGTTAGAGCCGGGTTGTGGGTGACCATAATAATAGTGTTGCCTTCTTTATGAATAGCTTTCAGTTCTTCCATGACAATATGAGAACCGCGGGAATCAAGATTACCGGTAGGCTCATCGGCGAGGATGATTTCGGGACTGCCCACGATGGCACGAGCAATAGCAACACGTTGCTGTTGGCCACCTGATAACTGGTAGGGAAGATAGTATTCGCGTTCTTCGAGATGGAAGCGCTTCAAGGCCGAAGAGGCTTTCTTGAGGCGTGAGGTTTTGGAATAGCCAGCATAAACTAGGGGAAGGGAAACATTCTCAATGATTGGAAGATCTTCGATTAAATTGAAGTTTTGGAAAACGAAGCCGATTTTCTTAGCACGGAGTTTGGCCTGGCGACGACTGGAAATGCCGGCGACATTTTCGCCGTTTAGGTAATATTCGCCACGAGTGGCACGATCTAGTAGGCCAATAATATCGAGGAGGGTAGTTTTACCGCAACCTGAGGGACCCATAATCATAATAAATTCACCGCGTTTGATAGTTAGATCAAAATCTTTAAGCGCAAATGACTCAGTATCACCGTAGCCGTAGCGTTTGGTTAGACCTTTTAATTCTATTAGTGTGTTTTTTTCGCTCACCTTTTACTCCATGGTTATTATCGTGTGGCGGAAAGGACAGGATTGGGATCCTGGGCCTTTAGGGCCGCCAAATTATTTTTTTGGGAAAAGTATGAAGCTTCGCTTCTTCCATACTTCGTCTAAATAAAATATTAAAACTAATTTTAATATTTTATTTTTCCTCAGTCTGGTTCGAAAACCTGCGGTTTTCGTACTTTTCTAGGTTTTTAATTTGGCGGAAAGGACAGGATTCGAACCTGCGGTGCAATTGCTCACACACACGCTTTCCAAGCGTGCGCCTTAAACCACTCGGCCACCTTTCCGTCTTAGAAATATTCTAGCACGTTTGGGGGAAAAAATGAAGAACGTGCGACTCTTATTAAAACTTTTAGTTGTAAAATTCTTGTGCAAAAATTTTTGTTTTTGGTGCTTGTATTATTATTTGCTATGTGAGTTAATGGGTCCGGGTTGACTTCGGAGTTTAGTGGTCCCAATAATTCAGGAGCAGCAATGTTCGTGATGTGTGAGGTGATCATTAAACGGTATTCTAGGTATCCAGATTGCCGGAAGGGAGCGGTAAAATGACCATAGAACTAAACATTCTGTGTATCGTTTTTAAAAGGCTAGAAAAACGCCGAAGTAAAAAATCTAACTAGCGAAAGCTAGTTAGATCAACCCATAAAGAAAAGCTTTTCCTAGAGAGGCTTTTCTTGTGTATTACTATTATAGCATATTCTTACTTCAGTAGACAATTACTTTGATAAAATGACGAGGTTTTCGATGTGGGGAGTGTGAGGAAAGAAGTTAAAAGTCTTAACTAAATCAATCCTATAGTTGTCGAGCAACAGTTTTACATCGCGGGCCTCGGTGGCTGGGTTGCAAGAAAGATAGATGATTCTGGTGGGTTTTACTTCGTTCAAATGATCAATCAACTTACGATCACAACCGGCACGAGGGGGGTCTAAAATAACAGTCATGTCGGGCTCGACGTAATTAATGACGTCTTCTGATTTTGCAAGAATAGCTTCTGGGGTGGAGTTTTTAGAGTTAGCCTTTTTGATCTGTTCGCAGTTGTTTTGTAATTCTTTGAAGGCGGATTTATCACATTCTACTAGCGTGAGGTTCTTGTCGGAGGAGACCGAAAGGCCGATGGTGCCGACACCGGAGTAGAGGTCAAGAACTCTGTCGGTAGCGATGTGTTTTTTGATCTCTTTTAGGGCTAGTTCGTAAACGGGGAGATTGATCTGGAAAAAGCCGTTTGGCGAGTATGAATAAGTGTGACCCAGGATGGTATCAGAAAGGGGAGGGAAGACTGGGTGGGGCTTGTGGTTTTCATAGAGACCGCCAGACACCTCGCCTTCTTGATTGCAACGAAGAAGGAGGGTTTGGTATTTGCGAGCTTCCTCGTGGCGGCTATTTAGATCATCAACGATTTTAGTGGCAGCCTTAAAAATTTCGGGGCGCTCCAAAGAGGAGGTGGTGATAGGAATTTTACGATGGGAGCCGCGCTCGTGAAAGGCAAGACGGATTTTGCCTGTGTCATGATCCCAATAGAGGGCGTATTCCATTTTGTTGCGGTAATGATAGTCGTGATAGTCCGTTACTATCTCTGGTTCTTCTATCTTGATGTCATGTTCACGAAAAACTTCTTGGACAAGAGATGATTTAAGTTTTAATTCATAATCATAGTTAGTGATTTGCCAAGGTGAGGTGGACAAAAAACAGAGATCTTTGGGTTCTACCCGAAAAGGGGAAGGGTTGGTGATATTATTTGCGATAGCTTCCAAGTAATGAGATTTTGTCTTTGTAATCTTATAGTCGTTAACTATTTCACCAGGGAGTGCGTTCCAGAAAAAGGCTTTTTTACCATCCGGCATAGTGGCGAGCGCCTGACCGCCAGGGATTATTTTCTCTATTTTTATCATAGTTTAATTATAGCAAAAATATGTTATAATATAAATACATCAATAAGGTCAAAGATGAGCGCTGAAGGAATCCTAAAACAAAACGAAGCCAACGCCTTAAAGGGTGGAGATTTTGTTGTAAATGTGAATGGAAAACTTAAGGGCTCAAGTAAAAAGAAAAAGAAGAGCCGACTCGGTTCGCTTTCGGTGACCGGGATTTTGACTGGTATCATTGTATTGATAGCGGTATTATTTAGTTCAGGCAATATTATTACTGCGGCAATTCCAGAATGGTTGGTTGAGGAAACTGACACACAATCTGCAGATGGGGTAATGAGTAAGGCGATTGAATTCCAACAAGCATTGAAACAAGGAAATATACCCGAGGACACTTTTAATATCCTAAAGAGGAAGGGTGTATTGGTGGGCTATGAAAATAACGGGGAATTTATTGAAACCAACGAACACGACGGAAATCCTTTATTTGTTAAGATAGATGATAAAACTATCTCCGCTAAGGATTTTGTAAATGAAGTGAGCCAAAATTGGAAACTATATGATGCTTTTAATTTAGCGACTTATAAAAAGACGGCCTACTATTATGACAAAACCGCCAATGAGGTATTTAAAAAAATGGGGGTAAACCGTAATTCTTGTAATGGCCAAGATAGTTTTGAAGAGGTAATGAATAATATCCTAGGAAAAGGAAGCGATATCAATATTAATACAGTGGCGCTAGTAGAGAAGACGAGGCAAAACGAAACTACTGGCGAAATGGAGACTTACTACGAGCTCGAGACACGTGGTGATAATGCAAACTCTGATAGCGATGCGCTAAGTTTTATTGCTGCCGTTGGCAATAAAAACTCTGCTAGTTCCGAAGATGAGGCAACCTTAAATGCTGCGGACGCACTACGAGTAGCCGATACTGCCTCAACAAGCCAAACCTCTAGTAAAATATTTGTGACATTTGTGGAGCAAATTAACAAAATGCAAGCGGGGGATGGAAACACTTCTTGTATTAATGATGCGATGAATTATTTAACAGAGAAGAAAAAGATCGAAATAAAGGATACCGAAACCGGAAAAACAATCGAATTGGAGGGATCAGCACTAGACGCGCCAAGTTTATACTCAATACTTTCTGGTGAAAAACTTGACACTAAGCAAGTAAAGAATTTCTCTACTGAGAGGATAAATGATTTAACAAAGACTTTATTAAACAAACAAGATGCGACCACGAGTGGGACCATTGCTTCGGTTACTAACAAATCAAAGGGTACAATCGGTAGATATATTGATAATGGGGCGAGTGGGGCAAATATAGACGTATTAAAGAATTCTGAATCAATCGTTGATAAATCCTTGGTAAATAATTCTTTTGATGATATACAGGGTATAAATTTGGGTCAGGCCCTGGTCCAAGGCGCACTAGAAACTAGTAAAACCCTTAGTAGGGCGGGTGGAGGCGCTAATGCTGACGAGGCGGCAGTGAGGTCTTATTTGAAACTAAGTTCCGAGATCGCGGCGATGGATGCAATGGTGGATAGAAATACTAAAAGTCCTTTTGATATCACTTCTAAAAACACTTTCCTCGGGTCCATTGTTTATAACCTAGCGTTTTCACACCACAAAAGCAATATAGGAAATATTACTACTTTGTTTGGTAATGTTTTGAAATCTGTGGGCACCTCTATGCTTAGATTAATGCCTAAAAGCTATGCTGATAGCGCGGAAGGTTATTTGTCTAATTTTGGAGATTGCGAACATTATGCCTCGGTTAATGCGGCCGGGACAGCTGGGTGTTCGGAAATAGTTACTTTTGACACTTCAACCCTAGATGACCCCTACAGTAATCCTGAGTTTATAGAGTTTGTCGAGAACAATACTACACTAAATAGCTCTGGTGAAAGAAAGGTTAATGAGGGTTCTGTTCTTGCGGATTATATAATATATAACAACGAGAGGGAAACTCCACTCGGTGTAATTGATGGTGGGATAATTAAGTCTAGGCAACAAGATTCTTCAAGTATTGGTTTTGAAAGTGATCCTCTTGAATTAGTGGAGAATTATCTAGGGGCTAGTGATGAAGATGTGTGGTTTGCAAAGGGTGGTGATTTTGTAAACTCTAGCAACAACCCGGAGTGGCAAACTTATAAATATGCACAAAGATATGTTTCTTTGGCGCGGGCAGCGGAAAACTTAAAGATGTACACCAACGATAAGACTGCTTATAATAATTTGCTCTTCTTTGAAGGCACTGAAAACCCAGTGGTGGCTTTTCTGGAAGAATATCATCAGTTAGCTAACAATCATTAATCTATTGATTCTACACTCGTAATAATAACTTGGTGGTTTTTAAAGTTATCTATTAGGCTGCGGCGGCGGGTTTCATCTAGTTCAGAGAAAACATCGTCTAGGAGGATGAGGGGTTTTTGGTTTAGTTTCTCGTTTAGGAGGGTGGCTTCGGTGAATTTGAGAGCTAGGATAATAGAGCGGGTTTCACCACGAGAAGCGGAACCGTTGGCTAATTTGTTATTGAAGTAAAATAAATAATCGTCATGATGGATACCGAATGAGGTATGGCCTAAGTAGTGGTCTTTCTGGTAGTCCTCTTCGAGTTTTCTTAAATAGGTGTCAGTAGTTAATGAGTTAGCCTCTGATTTGTATTCTATTAAGATATCGTCTTTATTCTTGGCAATAGATTGGTAGATGTGGGTGAGTTTTTGATTAAACTCTTCTATATATTCTTTTCTTAATTTATGGATTTCTACGCCATATTGAGATAATAACAAGTTCCATGAAAAGAGTGAATCTTTATTGAGGATCTCTTTTTTTAGTAATTCATTTCGTTGTTTTAAGGCTTTCTCGTATTTACTAAGGCTGCTTGAATATTTGTTATTAAACTGGGTAAAAATACGATCAAAATATTCGCGACGGCGACCCGGAGAATGGCTGATAAGATTTAAATCTGAAGGAAGGAAGAGAATTACTGGGTATTTGTTTTTTGATGGGAGGCGTTTGGTTTTTTTATCTACTACGGTGAAGTTTTTGGTTTTACCATCATAGGTGGCGGCAATTTGTTCACCATTTACGAAGTTTAATTCTATACGATAAAACTCTGCGCCCCTTTTTATAATATCCGGGTCGGTAGCGCGGAAACTTTTGCCCCTAGTTAAAATATAGATTGCTTCTAAAACTGAGGTTTTACCACACCCATTTTCACCTAGAATTAATGAGGTTTCTTTATCACAATCTAGGTGATATTCTTGATGATTTCGGAAATTTACTAGGTGGATTGATTTAATAATCATTGTTTTACTCTTTGATTATGAGTTCAGTGGCATAATGATATGGGTGTAATCTTTGTTCTTTTTGTTAGTAAGAACGATGGGGGCGACACGGTCGGAGAATTTGAAGATTACTTCTGGTTCCTCCAAAGCATTTAGAGCATCTAGAAGGAAGCGGGAATTAAGATTGACTCGGCCTGGTTTATCAACTGAGGTTTCGATCTTGGAATCATTTTCACCGTATTCGTTTGCGATAGATTTAACCGAGAAGGTGTCTTCAGGGATAGCTTCACAAATGATCGAGCCACCAACTGAGCGAGCAAAGAGTGCGGCTAGTTTAGTAACACGGATTAATTCCTCCCTATTTAGAGTGACTTCTACATCACTGTTTTTAGGGATGAGTTTTTGGTAATCTGGGAAACTGGCGTCGATTAATTTGGAGATAATTTCCACTTCACCTAATCTAAAGCGAACTAAATCATCATTGAAGGAGATTTCTACCTCTTCCGTATCATCATTAATAGAGTGGAGTACTTCTTGGATAGAGCTTGAGGGAACGATGGCTTTAACTTCACTTTCTACTTTCTTGATTAGTTCTTTCTCGGCGAGGCGATAACCATCAGTGGCTGCAACGCGTAGGGAATTATTATTAGTGTTGAAATAAACACCAGTAAGGGCTGGGCGAGTTAAGTCGTTGGAGCACGCCACAATGACCTGACCGAGGCTGGCCTTAAATTCATCTACTCCTATTTTATAGATAACCGCGCTTTTTTCGTCTACTTCTGGTAGATCGGGAAATTCGTCAGCGGGAACACCATTAATGGTTGAGGAATATTTTCCAGATTTAATTGTTACTTTGTCATCTTTGGTGGTTATATCAATATTTTCACCTTTTGGTAGGTTTGAGATGAATTCAGAAAGGAGCTTGGCTGGGATCGTAATAACACCATCATCAGACTTAGAAACAGGAAGAAAATCTTTAACAGCCATATCTAAGTTAGTAGTGATTAAGGATACTTTCTTTTTATCTACTCTAATAAGGACGTTGCTGAGGATAGGTAAGGTGGACTTACTAATTGCTATACGACTAACATTATTTAAGGCTTTGTTTAGTTTTTCTTGTGTGACTGTGATTTTCATATAGTCCTTTCTATTATTTACTAATAATATTTATATAGTTGTAGTTATAGTAGGGTATGTGGAATAGTGGAAAAAATAGTTGAGTTACTGGGGTGAGGAGGTGGTGTAAAAGTTGGTGGGAAAGGTGGGAAAAGTGTTGTGAAAAAGTGTATGGTTTACACATGTTTTTAGAGACTAAATGTTTTACACAAAGATTTACATTTCTTTTACACGGAGAATTCCATATATTTATACACTGGTTTTCCACACTAGCCATAGATTTTTTCCTTGATTTCTTCGATTTGGTCGCGAAGGATGAAATTAAGTTTAAGGCTATTATTAATCTTCTTGATGCCATGCATTACGGTGGTGTGATCTTTGACACCAACTTCGGTGGCGATTTTGGTGGTACTGAGGCCTAGTTCTTTAGATAATAAAAGCATAGCTACTTGGCGGGCTACCATAATATTAGAGACGCGAGATTTGCTCTTAAGTTCGCTTACGGATAAACCGTAGTATTTGGCTACTTTTTCGACAACCTGCTTAGGTGAGGTGGGGCGAAGTTTGGTGGTTTTATTGACACTGACAGAACCATTATTAATAAGTTCTAGTGGAGTGAGGCCACGGACTTCTGACATTAAGAGGATGGTGGATAATTCGCCTTCAAGGTCACGAATGTTAGTGGTGACGTTTTCGGCGATATATTCAATCGCTTCTTGCTCAATCTCGGCGCCGATTTGTTCAGCTTTGGCGCGAAGGATTGCACACTTGTCTTCAAATTTAGGGAGTTGGATATCAAAGGCGCCACCCATAGTGAGTCTGGTTGCAAGGCGTTCATCTACGGTTTTAATCTGACTTGGGAGACGATCTGAGGTAACGATGATTTGTTTATTGAGTTGGTATAAGTCATTGAAAATATTAAAGAATTCTTCTTGGGATTTCTCTTTGTTTACGATGAACTGGAAATCATCTATGATGAGACAGTCTAGTTTTTGGAACTTACGGTTGAATTCTTTACCTTTGCCGTTTTGGATAGCTTCGATAAAATCTGAGTAGAAGTGGGAAATTGGGGTATAGAATACTTTAAGGGAGGGGTCTCGTTTAATAAGTTCATTTCCAATAGCTTGGACGAGGTGGGTTTTACCAAGACCCGGTCCACCATAGAGGAAGAATGGATTATAACGAGTGCCCGGAGCTTCAATAATACTCTTGGCGGCTGAGACGGCAAGGTCGTTATTGGAACCAATAATAAATGTCTCTAGGGTGTATTTGGGGTTTAGACCATTCTCGGTGGAGGGTGGCTTGATGGTGGATTGGCGGATAGTGCGGATGTGGTCTTTGATAGCGTTGGTGGCAGTGATCTCGCGAGGGCGGACTTTGGTTTTATTGGTGGTTTTTACTTCAAAGGTGATATTATCTACCTTTATATCATTATGTTCGAGAGCGGTTTTTATAATATCATAATAACGGTTACGGAGTTGTTTGACGTAGAAGGTGTTTTTGACATTGATGACGATTTGGCCGTTGGTCGCGGAAGCAAGGGAAGTGTCTTGGAACCACGTAGAGTAATTAGCAGAAGAAATTTGTTGTTCGATTTCAGCAAGTGCGTTTTTCCAAACGTCATACATTTTAGATAGACCTCCTTTTTGTGATTCCTATTATAGCATGGAAGGGGCGAGTTTTCCACAGGAAATTGGGATTTTAAAAATATGTTATAGTATGGGTTTTAATTAACAGATAAGGATTTTTCCACAATAAGCTTAATATCCCTAAATAGTATGTGGAAAACTGCTTGAAAATTGTGGAAAAATGCGGTATACTATATAAAGAATTTGAAAAAAATTAAAGTTTAAGGAATAATATATGCCAAAAAGAACATACCAGCCGCACAAGAGGCAGCGCAAAGCTGAACATGGTTTCATGAAGAGAAATGCTAGCAAGAATGGTAAGAAAGTACTAGCTAGGAGACGCCTTAAGGGCCGCGCTAGACTCGCTGCCTAGATTAGTGAATGAATGAGCCCCGACTGGGGCTTATTTGGTATATAATATATATATGTTAAATAAAAAATTCAGATTTCATTCGAGGGGAGGAGTGAGATATGTGTACCAGCACGGAAAAACGATAAGAGATCAACAGATGTCTCTTGTTTTTATGCCAAATTCTAAGGGGTTCACTAGAGTGGCTGTAGTGGTATCTAAGAAAGTTGAGAAGTCTGCGGTGGGGAGGAATCGGATTAGGCGCAGAATATATGAGGCACTAAGAAAGAACTGGGAATTAGTGCCAGGAAAAACTGATTATATATTTGTGGTTTATTCTAAAGAAATTATGAGAATGCCGTTTAGTGGGGTGGAAGAGATTTTAGGTAAGCTGGTAGAAGAGAGTAAGGTGTGTTATAATAAGAAGAATGGATAAAAAGAGTGTAAAAAAATACATATACCTTGGGATTTTCGCTATTCTTGTAGCGGGTTCTATTGCGACCGGTAGTCCATTTAATTTTATAGATATGATCGTGGTGCGCCCGATTGTAAACATCCTGTTTGTGATATTTAACTTAGTGCATGACTTTGGTCTTGCTATTATTATATTCACAGTGCTCGTGAAGCTTTGTATGTGGCCTCTTACTAAGAGACAGTTAAATCAAACAAAGCTGATGAGAAAGTTGCAGCCAGAGTTAACTCAGATTAAGAAGAATTGTAAGGGTAATAAACAGTTAGAATCTTTGCAGACGATGGATCTTTATAAGAGATACAATGTGAAGCCATTTGCCTCGATTGTAACCCTTATAATTCAGCTTCCTATCTTTATTGCAATCTTCTCGGCGATTCGGGTGATTGCTACACCTATGCCGCAAGATAACCTTAATAACAGGGCTTATGAGATTGTGGCTTATGAAGGGAGTGAGATTAGAACTCTTGAAGAGAAGCAGACTGTTTATCTTGAGGATTTAGTAAATCAGGATATCCCAGCAGAAGAAAAGGTGCCTTATGAATTTGAACCAAGACTATTTGGTGTAATTAATTTGGATGTAAAGGCAAGTG
Organism: Candidatus Saccharimonadota bacterium; assembly: GCA_017619315.1. GTDB lineage: Bacteria > Patescibacteriota > Saccharimonadia > Saccharimonadales > Saccharimonadaceae > Nanosyncoccus. The sequence goes on along the minus strand of JAFZSN010000001.1, from coordinate 6,820 downwards.
ATGTACTAATGGGGAAATTCTCTTGGAGCGCTCTGTTTATCTTGATCTGTGCGATATCAGCATCAGTGGTGCAATATATTGCGACGAAGCAGCAAATGCCTTCGGGTAAATCTGAAAAGAAGAAGAAATTCCGTGATCTCATTCGCGATGCTAAGAATGGTAAGGAAGTCGATGAATCTGAGGTGTCTAGCTTTGCAACAGGACAGATGTCGGCGATGATGCCTATTATGATGTTTGTAATTATGTTTAACCTTAATGGCGCGTTGGCATTCTATTACTTCCTTAGCAACGTGATGACTGTGATTATTCAAAGAGTGGTTCTTAGAAAAGTGAACCAGGAGATTGATGATATGACTGATAAAGCAGTCTTAAAAGAACTTAGAAACATTAAAGAGGCCGAAGTGGTCGAAAACAAAAAAACAGGAACAAAAATAACACGTATCTCCGCGAAAGACACTAAAAAGAAAAGGAGATAACAATATGAATAAAGATGAGTCAATTCGTTTTGCGGCGAAATATCTGGAAGACCTACTCAGTTTTTTCGGTATTAACGTAGCGGTAAACTCAACAATTGATGACGATGTGATACAGCTCGTAGTGCCATCTACTTCGCTGAACTCATTACTGATTGGGCGTAATGCGGATAATTTGAGAGCTTTGCAACACGTTGTATCAATGGCTTTGGTTTCTAAAGAAGCTGAGGTTACAAGAGTAAATGTTGATGTAGCTAATTATAAAAAGCAAAGAGCTGACAGAATCGCTGAGAAGGCTGAGGGATGGATTGCGAAGGTTAGGAAGAGTGGGGAACCAATGGAGATTAATCTTAATGCAGCGGATAGAAGAGTAGTGCATAAGGTGGCGGGGGATTATTCAGATATTGAGACGCACTCGGAAGGGGTTGGGCGAGAGCGGAAGTTGATAATAAGTAAAGTAGAATAAAATTATAGTCTCTATACAATAGCTTGACTTTTTAATTGTAAAACTTGCAACACAAGGCAAGAAAAGTAGAATTTATAATATAATTTTTCGGCGTTGAAATTTCGCCATATAAAATTTTAAGTAGCTAGGCGGACTCGTCTCGGTATTTCAGTACCGACTCCTCGTCCGTAGCTACTTTAAATTTTATTGGGCAATTTCAAAATGCCTCAAAATATTATTATAAATTCTTTTATTCTTCGTTACTATTATTGCTTTCGCTGCCGAGGATGAGGACGAAGTTGTAGTCGCGTGAAATGTCTTCTGCTAGTTCGTCGTAGGATTTAGCTGTGACTGAATACTTTTCTTCTAGCATTTTCTTGGTACCTTTAGTGGTGTCGTCTAGGACGTAGAGGGTGTACTTGTCGGTGTAGTCACTGGTTGGGGCGTCTGCAACGTCGATTCTGTTGTAGCCATCCTCTTCGAGTGTGGCTTTTTCGTTGGAAGCAATACCGATTTCTTCAGTACCATTTAGTACTAGGATGGTAGGATCTTCGTAGACACGAGGATCGTTAGATAGCATTTTAGCGACAAAGTTTTGGATCCCTGTATAGTTACCAACTCCGCTAGATGGGAGGACATAAGAAATACCATTAATGGTGCCAGTAGTCATATAGCGTTCTGGCTCGATGAGAGAGATTTGACGCATATTGTCGAGATCATATTCAGAGCTGAAATGGGCAAGGGATTTGATTTCTTCGAGCGAGAAATTAGTACGGAGATTGTCGCCTAAAGTTGAAGCGAGACTCATCATATCAGTGATAGAGAGACCTTGCTCGGAGATTTTATCTCTAATACCGACGAGGATTTTTTGCTGAGAAGCACCGCGGGAGAAGTCACCGCCAGATGTACCATGGCGAGCGCGGGCAAGGCCAAGAGCTTGTTCGCCGTCAATAGTATATTCGATGCCTGCTTCAAAGACTGCGCCAGTCCAACCATAATCTAAGATGTCTTCGTCGAGCGTAACATTGATGCCGCCTAATGTATCAACGATTTCAACAAGGGAACCCCAGTTGAGATGGGCAAAATATTGGAAATCCATACCAAGGATGCCGCCGACTTCATCCATTAAGGCTTGTGCGGCAGCAGCTTCTTCTTCAGTGGAGACATCTCCGCCACCACCATTGCACCAATAAACTTCGTTAATTTTGCCAGTGGCTGTACATGTTGGGGAGGCTTTAAGATCACGGGGAAGGGAAATCATGGCAATATCGCCAGTATCTTGGTTGATACTGATAGCCATAATAGAGTCAGTGAGTTGAGCTCCATCATGGGTACCATTACCTTCGTCGCCGTCCATGTCGTAGCCGCTAGTACCAAAGGCCAGGATGTTGGTACGACCATTTTCGTCGGTCTTGAGACGTTCGTAGGTAGGCTCTACGAAGGTGAAGAGGTCAAATACGTTGCCTTGACCGCCAGTGATTTTAGCAATAATATCGTTGCCCCAAATAATAAAGGCAATAGCTGTACCGATTAGGAGGACACCTAGGATTGAAACAATGGTAAGGATGATTTTTTTCTTTTTGGTCATTGGTTTCTTGTCTTTCTTGGATTTTTTGCGCTTTTTGAAACTAGTGTCTACGGGTTCCGACGAAGCTGTAAGCTCACCGCTTTGCTCGTCAAAATTGAAAACCTGGGTTGGTTTAAGGAAATCTTCGGTAATATCAGCCTGAGAAGGGGTAGGGGCTTTAGCGGGTTTTACTGTGGCGGTTGCTGGTTTAACTGGTTTTGACGCTGGGGAGATTGGGGTTGGGGTTTTTGTGGTTCTCGTAACTTTAACTGCTGTTTTTGCAGGGGTTCTTGTAACTTTTTTAACTGCTGGCTTAATACTAGCAGGGGTTCTAGTTGTTGTTTTTTTGACTGGGGCCGCGGCATTTTTAGAGCGACGCGGGGCCAGCCCATCAATTGATTTATTCGTATCCATTATGTATAATTATAGCATAATGAGCGTGAAACTAACAAAAAAACAATTAGCGGTTTTGAATTATTTGGAGGATTTTACAGAGGAAAATGGTTTCTCGCCATCTTATAGAGAGATTATGGCTGGGCTTGGGTTGACTTCCGTTTCGGCGGTTGCGGAGCATATAGATAACTTGGTAGCGAAGGGCGCGCTTCGTAAGGTGCCAGGCGCCGCAAGATCGCTTGAAATTTTGGATTATCGCCATACGGAGACGGTGGATTTGTTTAAGGTAAAGATGGAGGAATGTACGGAGGAGGAGAAAGAAGTCTTGATTCGGGCGGCGGAGATTTTGGGACTGGATTTAGGGTAGGATTTTGTTGTAGTCAGGTTGTAAAAAAATAACTATACATATAAAATAGAGACATGAAGAAGAAAGTCTTGATTTTGGTGGGTATGGGATGTTTTTTGGCATTTGCGATAATAGCATTAGCGATGGGGCTGATAGTGGGGCCAAATTTGGAAAGGGAAGCGATTTTGGCTAAATACCCAGATAGGGGTGTGCCGAGAATTAATATTGATCTGAATGGCGTGAGTTTGGATGAGATTAAGGAGGGGTCAAAAGAGGAGAAGTATGAGGGGAATCAGTTGACTCTTTATGATGAAGATGAGGCGCAGAAGTTTAATGGCGTGCAGGTGAAGGGGAGGGGGAATGGTACGTGGAATTTGGAGAAAAAACCCTTTCAAATTAGGTTCAAAAACAAAGTTGATTTATTTGGTTTAGGGAAGGCAAGGAAGTGGGTGCTACTTGCAAATGCAGTGGACGCAACAAATATGAGAACCGATATATCTTTCTATCTGGAGAGAATGCTTGGGATGAAGTATGCGCTTGATGGAGAGTTCGTGGAATTATATATAGACGGAGAATACGAGGGGTTATATTATTTGGCGCATGCAGTAGGGATTGGAAAAAGTATTGTTGATTTGAGAGATCCGATGGGGATATTGGTGGAGTTGGATAATATTTATGGGGAAGGAGAAAATCATACTAAAACGGGAAATGGGGATATTCTGGCGATAAAGGATGTGGTGAAAAAGGATAATGCTGGGGCAGCATTGAATGGGTTTGTTGATTCCTATAATCAATTAGAAAAGGCAGTGGCAAAAAAGGATTACAACAAGATAAAAGAATTGATTGACGTAGATTCTTTTGTTAAATATTATTTGCTCAGTGAGTTTATTGTTAATCCGGATGCATATTGGACAAGTTTTTATATGTATAAAGATGGTAGTGGGGATAAAATCCATGCGGGCCCTGGTTGGGATTTTGATATGTCGCTTGCAAATAGGGTTTGGGGAAACTGGATGGGGGAGGATTTTTACTCACCCAATAAAACGATGGTGAGAAAAGATGAAATAATGACGAGAGAAATGTATGAGGAAATGGGGCTGATAGAAGATGGTGGGATGGATTGGCATGAGTGGAGTCTTGGGTTATCTCATATATTGTTTGATTTGATGGATATTCCAGAGTTTCAGGATGAGGTAGAGAGAGTTTATAGAAACACAATGCAGGGGCAAGAAGGAGGATTAATTCAGGAAATTAAAAGACAAAAGAGTTTGATCCAAGAGGCTGCGCTGGCTGACGAAGCGAGATGGGAAAAGGAAGGGTTTGAACTAGAAGTTGGAACAATGGAAGAGTGGGTGGGCGAAAGATATAATTTTTTTGATGGAATATATGGCAATATAATAACCTCGGGAGAATAGTATTTTGGATTAGGGGTTTACAAGATGAGCATTTTGGTCTAGAATTATTATAGGAGAATTGTATTTTATGGCACAAAAACAAAAAAAGAATAAGAAATGGGTTCCGCGATTGATCTTGGTAGTTCTTTTCGTTGCGGTTGCAATAGTTGTGTATTTTGTGTGCAATGGATATTTTAAAGGTAAGAATAAGAATCCTGAACTTAGTGATAATTCGTGGGTTGAGGATAAGAATAATGGCAAAAAGAGTAATGAAAGTAAGGAGGGTGAGAAGCCAAAGGTTGTACAGTACGATGGTGATGATCCTAACACGTTAGATGAGCTGTCTGGCGTCGTGACTTATGCTGGAGTAGTAGAAGATAAATTGATGATAAGGATAAATATTGACCAGTATCTTGAGGTCGGTGAATGCGCCTTATCATTAACTCGAAATGGAGAAAACATATATAGTAGCAGTACTGGAATTATAAGCAATGTGACAACAGCGACGTGTGAAGGTTTCGATGTGCCAGCGGCTGGGCTTGGACAGGGGAACATAGAAATCGAAATAAATATTACATCAAACGGAAAAAGTGGATTAATTCGAAGTGAGGTTAGTATATGAGAAACGTGCAAGAAGGGGGGCTAACCGTGGGAAGACGAAGTAAGAAGTTTGGATACTTAGCGCTAGGGATGTTTGTAATAGTGTTCGTTTTTAGTTTTCTGGCTCAAAGAATGAATACTAACAATGAGGTCGAAGCTGCTTCTTTGGCTGGATTCGATCCGGGATATATTATTTCAGATTATCAAATGGGGAACTATAATTCAATGAGCGAATCTGACATCCAGGCTTTTTTGACCAGAAAAAACTCTTGTTCTAACTCGGATTATAGTTATTATTTAAGGTTATCGGCAAATACTAAGTATAAGTGGCATTGGAGCGACGGTCATTTTGTGTGCTTGTCCGAGGAGAGGTTTGGAGACGGCGAGGTGATCGGCTCAGGTGACACGGCGGCACATATTATTTGGCGGGCGGCGCAGGACTACAGAATTAATCCGCAGGTTTTATTAGTATTGTTGCAGAAAGAAACTGGTCTCATAACCGACCCAATTCCTAACGATGGTGACTATCGTAAGGCGACTGGGTATGGGTGTCCGGATACGGCGCCCTGTTCATCGCAATATTATGGCTTCAAAAATCAAATCAGGAAAGCTGCTGCGTTGTTCAGGACGGTTTTGGACGGCGGGTGGACAAACTACCCCTTGGGAAATAATTATATTCAATATAACCCAAATGCGGGATGTGGCGGGTCGGTGGTCAATATTCGTTCACTGGCTACGTCCGCACTGTATAGATATACCCCATATCAGCCAAATGAAGGTGCGCTTGCTGCTGGATATGGGATGGCGTATTGCGGTGCGTATGGGAATAGGAACTTTTATTTGTATTTTCAAGATTGGTTCGGTGGGATAACTACGAGTGGTTCCATTTCGGCTCCGAGGAACATTAAGGCTACGCAAAACGACAAGGCTATAACGATTACCTGGGATGAGCCAAGCAATTTGGGGTTATTTGGGGAAGCTAGTTACGAGATAGTGCTAGCAGATGATAGCAGAAAAGAATTAAAGGTGACCGTGGATGGCGATAAGAGAGAGTATACGTTTAGCAATTTGGCGGAGGGGACATACATTGCTACTTCTGTTAGAGTGGTTACGAAGTCTAGTTCAAATTTTGGAAGAACAACGTTTAATTATGCAGTCGGGAGATTGCCTGAAGCTCCGACGGATTTGAGGGTTGAAAAAGCGAAAGGCGGAATTCAGGTGGCTTGGAAGAAGCCTAAGGATACTGGTGGATTAAAGGTTTTGAAATACGAAATTGTTATTGCTAGCACAGATAAGCAGGAATATAAAATGGAAGTTGACGGGAACCAGGATTCAGCTGTTTTCTATGGGCTACCATTAAAAAACTATTTTGCGGCATCGGTTAAGACTATTAATGCAAAAGGAGGCCGACATGCAAGAGTAGTCTTTGATGTATGTAATTACGCGGTTTTGTCAGAGGATGTAGATACTTACACTGGTTTCTTAGATATGCCCGGTGATGAAATTAGTAAAAAGGCCGTAAGTTGGGCCGTATACAATAAAATCACAGATAGCAACCAATACTTTAACGGCGAACAGGCTTTGACGAGAAGGCAGGCAATG
>JAFZSN010000011.1 GCA_017619315.1 Candidatus Saccharimonadota bacterium | reverse complement strand
TATCTGTCTTGGTTGTTATCTCATCAATTAGGAACTAACGCTAGCCGCAGTTAGTTTGAGAGACTGGCTTCGCCTAGCAGAAAGGACAATAATGAAGCCAGATATTTCATTAACTGAGGCTTTCGAGCTGTTTAGGGTGGAACAAATAGTATATAAGAATCAGTCGGATCGTACCGAAGAAATGCATGGTTTAGCTCTCAGGCTACTCCTTGAGTTTTTCGGCGAGGATATCATGATGTCCGAATTAGATTTTGACAAGATTCGTAGGTGGAAAGATTGGCTATCCAAAAATAAGAAGCCCAACACGGTCCGCGGTTACATCATTAAATTGCGCGTCGTTGTTAAGCATCTCCAATTAAAGGGTTATCCAGTTATTAACCACGAGTTGATCGGGATTCCAAAAAGGGATGCAACGGTCGTCGATTTTCTTGAGGTAGATGAAGTTAAGAAGTTGATCCAAGCTACATTTAAGAAATCTCCCGGCTACTCGAAATTCAAAAGGTATCGTAATCGCGCTATGCTTTCGTTGCTTTTTAGTTCCGGTGTTCGCAATGGTGAGCTGTGCGCAATTAATGCCTGTCAGATTAAGCCAGGGGATAATACATTCACTATTATCGGAAAGGGCAATAAATCGCGTCTTTGTTTTATGGATGACGAAACCCATAAATACATTGATGAGTATATGGCCTTACGGAACGATAATTGTCCGGCGCTGTTTGTTTCGGAAAAGAATAAATATGCCAGGATCTCAAATGAAGTCGTCCAAATGGTAGTTAAGAATAGTGCTGAAAAAGCAGGTTTACGCAAGTCAGTTCATCCGCACACATTGAGGCACTCGTTCGCCACGGATCTACTTCGCAATAATACTAATATTGTCTACGTTAAGGAGTTTCTCGGCCATGAGAGTATCCAAACTACAATGACTTATACTCATGTTGTCGACGAGGATCTCAAAGCGATTCATATGGCCAAACATACTACTATTGCGGTCGCATAATGCAGCCTACTAAAATCAGTCAAAAGTGGGCTGATTTTTAATGGAATTTGGAATTTTTTTCGTTTTCTATGGTATAATTAGTGTAGGAAGTTTAATAAAAAGGATTCGTAGTTTACAGGTGCGAATCTTAAGCTTTCGGTAAAGATTACAAAACCAATAGCGGTAAGTTGACGTTGAGTCGTCGAGCGGTATTGAACTGCAATCTCGTACCTTACCTTATAGAACTAGCAATTGGCTAGGTGCTATCATGGTAAGGATGAGGTCACGAGTTCAAGTCTCGTTCGCGGCTCCAGATGTATAATCTTGAAACTAGCAGTCATTAATGGCTGCTAGTTTTCTTTTTCGTTTATTTTTTGGCTTTTTATTGTTATAATTGAATCAGAAAGGAGTTTATGTTTGACTTAAAAAATCAAGTTGCCGTTGTAACAGGCGCCTCTTCGGGGCTTGGGCAGCAAATGGCCTTGGCTCTTGCTAGACAAGGTGCTAAGCTCGCTATTTTGGCACGCAGAATCGAAAGACTAGAGGAATTTAAACCTAAGTTGGAGGAGGCTGGTTCTCCTGCTGTTTTTATCTATAAATGTGATGTGACTGATACCGATAACATTAATAATGTTGCGGAATCTGTCGAAAAGGATTTGGGTAGAGTAGATATTTTGCTTAACTGTGCTGGGGCATCGAAAGATAAGGGTGTTCTCGAGATGACTGACGAAGAATGGGATTTTACTATCGCCACAGATGAGACGAGTGTCTTTAAGATGACTCGCGCCTTTGCTAACATCATGAAAAAGAATAATTATGGCCGCATTATCAATATCGCTTCGATGTATGGACTAGTCGGCAACACCGAAATTCATACTGTCGCCTATCATGCGTCAAAAGGCGCTGTAGTTAATTTCACGCGTGCTGTGGCGGCTGAACTCGCAACAGAGGGAATTACTTGTAATGCGATTTGTCCAGGATACTTCGAGACCGAGCTCACCAAGGCGGTGCTTGATACCGACCGATTCCAGGAGTTCGCTAAGACACATGTGCCGATGCAAAGGTATGGTAAACCGGGCGAGCTGGACGCCGCCGTGGTATTCCTCGCTTCAAAAGAGGCTTCGTACGTTACTGGGCTAATCATGCCGGTTGATGGTGGATACACTGCTGTTTAATTTAATAAATGAAAGGAGCAAGTATGTATAAAGGTACAAAAACCGAGGAAAATCTAAAGAAGGCTTTGGCCGGTGAGTCTGAAGCTAGAAATAAATATACTTTTTATGCTTCTCAGGCTAAGAAAGATGGCTATGAACAGATTGCTGCTATTTTCTTAGAGACAGCCGACAACGAGAAAGAGCACGCTAAAATGTGGTACAAAGAGCTTCACGAGGGTTCTGTAGAGCCAACCGAAGTTAATCTTGAAGCTGCAGCGCAGGGTGAAAACTACGAATGGACCGATATGTATAAAGGTTTTGCCGAGACTGCGCGCGAGGAAGGTTTTGAAGAATTGGCCCAGAAATTTGAAGGTGTGGCTGAGATCGAAAAACACCACGAAGAAAGATATCGCAAGTTGCTCGAAAACGTCAAGGAAAAGAAAGTATTTTCTAAAGACGGTGATGCGATTTGGGTTTGTCGTAATTGTGGGCATATCGTGATCGGAAAAGAAGCTCCGGAGGTTTGCCCGGTTTGCAATCATCCGCAGGCGTATTTTGAAGTTCAGGCGAAGAATTACTAAAAATCTAACCCTTCCGAAAGTCGTGGAGCCGCGAGTGCTGTAGCACTCTTGCTCCACTCGGAAAACAAAAATACGCGACAGAATAGTAAGGAGCCGCGAGTGCTGTAGCACTCTTGCTCCACTCGAAAATAGCTTTTCTTTCCGAAAGTTAAGGAGCCGCGAGTACTTCGTACTCTTGCTCCACTCGGAAAACAAAAAATATGAGCACTAGGTGCTCAATTTTTTGATTTTCCTCGTGGAGCCGCGAGTCGGACTTGAACCGACGACCTGCCGCTTACAAGGCGGCTGCTCTACCAGCTGAGCTATCACGGCGTGGGTTTATTATAGCACATTTTTATTTAAAATAAAAGGTATTTAAGCACTTGCAGAATATCTCGCGCAGACTTATAATGGTTATATATAAATAGAGTTATGGAGGAAAAAGCAACGATGTGTTTTCGCAGGTTGTTTAGGTTCGGTATATCTACGAAGAGCCTTGTCGCCTTTTCGTCTGTTTTTCTATTTATAGGTTCTTTTATATTTTTATCCTCTGAAGTTAGTGCTGTCGCTAAGGAAAGCACTATCTCCATGACTCTAAGCTCTGAATCTTTGGAGCTTACTCTCCCGGGCAACAGTTTCGGGAAAACGTCTGATCTAGAGATTGGCGTGCATACAGACAATTATACGGGATACAATCTTACGATTGCTTCGGAGGATTCTACATATCTCGTTAATGGCGATGCCGTTATCTCCTCGATTGGTAGCTCAATTACCGAACAAACGTTTAGGACGGATCCTAGCTATAACAATATGTTTGGCTATAAACCTAGCCAGTACATATCGTCGCAGAATTCCGTCGTACTCAATACTAATTTCTTACCAATACCCGATGAGGCCGGTACGCTGCTTGACAAAACAAATGCAGCGAATACTGTCAACAATAATTACACCGTTTCATTTGGGGTGAAGGTGAACAAAGAAATGCCGCCTGGCGAATATGAGTATGCTTTCGTTGTCGCCGCACTTGGTAATATGGTCGAATACAACGTCTATTACGACGCAAACACGCAGGAGGCTGTGTCAAATATGCCGTCGCCAAATCCGCAGACACTTTCGATCGAGGGTGGTAGTCCTACGGCTCAGAGTTATGCGAAGCTTAGTAACATGGAGCCTATCCGTGCCGATAAATCATTTGGCGGCTGGTGCGATGTGCAGCCAACTTACAATTCTACTACAGAGGGTGATGTGTGCTCGGGTACAACTTATGCTGCTAGCGACAATTATCCTATCGATCAGACTGTAGATGGGAGCAATATTACTCTTTATGCTATTTGGCTTAAAGATCCTTTCCCGGTAGTGTGGAGTCAAATGGGGGCCTGTAATTTCAACGGTGCAACGAGTGGAAATATCACTGGTTCAGAATGTACGAGATACCACAATGATAAGTTTATTGATACTGGAATTGGGCTATATAGTGCAGATAATTATACCAAAGACTATGAGGTTCATTTGACGATTGATCATTACGATCCAGCGGAACAGAATAACACTCAAGATTCGCAACAGACATTTGTTTCTGACAAATTAGCTACTGATGCCACCGTATCCCCATATGATGGGAAAGCGCCTGGTATGATCGTTCGGCGTAGTGGCGACAATATTCAAGTTAGGAGTACTTCTGGCCACGGGTCAGATAGCGAGAACAATAGAGACAAAATTAGAGCCGCAAACACTATCACCGACATCAGTGTATTAAGAATTGATGGTGTTATTTATGTGAGCTTCAACAATGGTCCGCTTGAATTAATCCAAAATATATCGAACTTCGATCAGCCTTTCGCTCTTAACGCCTGGATCGGCGGTTATCCTGCTGATGACTGTACTGGTAATGAAACTCAGGGTGTTTGTACTAACGCAAAACGCTACATTCAGGCTACATTTAGCAATATGTATATTCGACTTGGTGATATTGACACTAGCAGGGTTCATAATTTGATATTCTATAGCAACGGTGGAACTCCACCGTCAGTCTCCACTATGGTGATGGATGGCTATTCTTTGGGCGAGCTACCTACCGTCAATAGATCAGGCTGGGTATTTAGAGGCTGGTACACCGAACAAGAGGGTGGCACTGAGATTAGTGCAAGTACTGTACCCCATAGTGATGAAGATTATTGGGCTCATTGGGTTAAATCTGTGCTTCAGGCATTCTTTGAAAGCACCGATCTTCGTATTGCCGTCAATGGCACTGAGTCTATCGTGGTTACTAATCCAGATGAGCTCGAGGAGTATACATTTACTTCGAACGATACTTCTGTTGCTACAGTTGATCCTGATACTGGCGAAGTCACTGGTGTGGGTATTGGTTCTACAACTATTACTATGACCGGTGTAGAATCTGGTTTTACTATGACGATTGACGTTATGGTCTCTGATCAGTTGGTGCCGATTTACTTTGATGCCGGTGATGGCTCTCCTATTCCTGCAATGAATATTGGTGTTGGCACTGCAGTCGGTACTTTACCAATCTCCATTAAGGAACACTACACACTTGAGGGCTGGTATACCGGCTCAAATGGCACTGGCACTAAACTTACCCCTACAACTCCGATTATGGAAGAGACTCAGTTCTATGCGAACTGGATCGAGACCACTTATGTTTGTAAGATAGCGACTACACTCCATACTGAGACCTGCGATCGAACTTCATCTGGGTGTCGCGCTAATAATAATTATCAAACTGGCGATATTATTACCTATGGTAAAATTCCAAATTCTACCACAAAGTCACCTGGTTTTGCTTATACCTGCGATATAAATGCTGATAATACATTCGATGAAGAAACCGAAAGATTCTATTATCTCGCAACAAACAACGGCAAAACGTCTCTTATTTGGTATAAGAATATGTTTGACGTCAGTATGAGCTATCCGTCTGGTCTTACACTTCTTCCTGATGCAAATGAATGGAGGAGGACGGATATTATTCCGCAAGACGATGGCAAAATTGCTCGGTATCCGACTCTACTCGAGGTCCAAAATGCTTGTGGTGGTGTAACTGGGTTAAAGAATAAGATGTGCGACTATCTCATGGAAAAGACCAACTACGCAAACACTCTGCTTGAGGATGGCGTTTGGATTCAAAAAGTTAATGATGGCGAAACAGGCGGTAGAAGAATCCACACCACGGCAGTAAATATTAATTCGGTGACTACCACAATCAATGGTAGCAAAAATGCACCGCGTCCTGTAATTGAGCTTCCTTCTAGCATGATCGAGCCATATTCTCCTACTCCGATTCATACCATTACCTTTAATCCGCAAAATAACGGTGCCTCGCTTATTAGATATATTGAAGACGGCGATTCGCTTGGGACCAATTATCCTTCTACTGATCCAGTATACGCTGATCATGTCTTCCAAGGTTGGTATACGAGCGAGACTGGTGGTACCCTGGTAACTAGTTCAACTGTTCCTGATAGTAGTACAACATATTATGCACAGTGGAAGAAGTCTGTAGCTCTTGCCGAAATTGCTAACTCGAGCGTTGTCGTAGTTGAGGGAAATACTGCTTCGATCGTGGTTACGAATGCAGCTGAACTCGAAGGATATACATTTGCATCAAACGACACTTCTAAGGCCACAGTTGATTCAACCACTGGTGTAGTCACCGGTATATCTGCTGGCTATACCACTATTACGATGCGGGGTGTAGATTCGGATGCGACGAAGACGATTAATGTCAGGGTCGTCACCACAAGCGATACATTTACCATCTCCTTTGATCCCCAAAGTGGCTCTCCTGTAAGTAGTGTTACTATGCCAGCTGGCAACGCGCTTGGCCCAGATTATCCTTCGCCTGATCCGACTTATACGGGCCATGTGTTCCAGGGCTGGTACACCGAAGCTACTGGTGGCACTTTAGTAACATCTGCTACGATCCCTGACGACGATAAGACTTACTATGCGCATTGGAAGCTGGATGTGACTCAAGCTATTATTTCCAATAACGATTTGACGCTTTCTGTGGGAGGGGAAATTAGAGTTATCGTTACTAATACTGCTGAGCTTGAAGGATATTCATTTAGTTCTGGCAACTCAAATATTGCCTCCATCGATTCTTCTACTGGGGTTATTACGGGTGTTGCGGCTGGAACTACGAGTATAATTTTGACAGGTAATGATTCACACCTTACTAAGACTCTCAGTGTTGAGGTAACTCCCGAACCTACAATTGATCATTTAGTCACCTTTGAGGCTAATGGTGGTAGCAGCGTAAATCCTGTACGCGTTGATGAGGGCGATCCGATTGGAACTTTGCCGACAACTTCTAGAGCAAACTACGAGTTCTTTGGTTGGTACAAAGATGCTACTTTGTATGAAGAAGTCACCCCTGAGACCGTAATCAATTCCGACACGACATTTTACGCTAAATGGGTCGAGAACACCTCCTCCTTCCCGATTGTTTGGTCGGAGAAGAATGCTTGTACGTTTGGTTCGGGCAAGGTTACAGGCACGTACTGTACTCACCCTGAAAACTCGAAAGCCTATCTTGATACTGACAAACAACTGTTTATTGAAGAGAACTATGATAAAGATTTCGAAGTTGGTTTTACAATCGTGGAATATGATCCTTCGGCTAACGGTAACCAAGCTACATTCGTGAACTCTAAACAGGAGATTAAGGCAAATAATTATCCCGGTTTCGTCTTCCGTCGCTATACGAATAGCGCAACCCAAATTGAGTTGACGCAAAAATGGTATGGCGACAATGGCAATACGGAAGCCTTTACTTACCCAGAAACTAAGACGGTAAGGGTTATACGCCGCACTGAAAATGTTAACGGGGCAGACCATACTTATATATACTATTCTATTAATAATGGTGAGCTCGTTCCATTCCAGGATATAACTGGCGTCACAAGATTCTACTTTGATACTGAAGTATGGTTTGGCATGGGCGCCTCATCTACTGGCACTGCACAGCGTCCGTTCGTTGGTATTATGACTGATATGTATGTCAGGCTTGGCCATAAGACGGATTATATTATTAATCTTAATGCAAATGGTGGTTCTGTAAATCCAAATAGTATCACCGTTCCAGTTGGTAGTTCACTTGGTTCACTCCCGACACCGACACCACTTAATAATCAATTCACTTTTGATGGTTGGTATGACGAGTCTGTAACACCCGCTGTTCAGGTCTCATCTTCAACGGTGCCGACTGGCGACAAGACTTATGTCGCACATTATACTTATACCCCTTCTGACACCCCTGTTTCGTTTAATGTATCGAATAATGCAGTACGCGGATACCAGACTATCATAAATAATTGGGCGCAAAGTCCGGTAAACTTAACTACGTTTAACCAAAACACACCAATTAATAGTTCTACTTGGGGCGACACCTCTGAGCTATCCGAAGCAGACTACTGGTCTACACTTAAAAATAACTTCGAAACCAATGATTGTTTGGTCCCAAGCTACGGTGACGCAAAAACAACTACTCCTAACCCGACTACCTGGGATAGTGGCAATGTCGACTGCTCGAAGCCTGATGCTTATGACACTGGCATCAAGGCTCCGCTAAATGTTTATTTATATGATTTAACTAATCACACTCTTGGCTCTCAAGTCTCTTACGCAAAGGCTGAAACTGGCGTGATTCACAATATGATCCCTGGGCAGACATATTATTGGGTAAAGGACGGGGACAATACTGTATATGGCTACGTGACTGCAACTTCACCTAACGGTAGGCGTCTGGTTGATACCGGCCAAATTAGGAATACTCGTGATCTTGGTGGTCTACCAGCGGTCTATATTGAGGGCGGTAATACTGTAAATGGCACTCTTGCCTATGGCAAACTGTTCCGCGGCGAAAGACTTTGGTCTACCGCTAGCAACGCTACTGAGCTAACCAACCTTGGCATTAATAAAGAGTACGACCTTAGCGATAGCAACGAGCTTTCTGGTGACACTAAGCTTTCTGAGTACAAACAGGATAGTGTCGTTCATTACGATTTCGACGTTGATCTCACTGCTGGCAGTAATTACATGAAAGCCTGGGATGCAGTTACTGATATTATGAAAGACGTAAATGCTAATAAAAATATTTATTTCCACTGTAGAGTGGGAGCCGATAGGACTGGTACTGTAGCTTATATTCTCGAGGGTCTACTCGGCGTTCCCGACGAAGCTAGATATGAGGAATACTCTCTCACGCACCTTTCTGGGCTTTTCGACAGAACCAGATATTATAAGCAAAAAGATTCCACCAATAATTTGAAGTTTGTTTATATGATGGGTTACCTCAGGACGACTGCCCAGATTTACAACTGGTACATGGCTAATCCGAATGCAGATGCTAGTGTAATTTCGACCTTCCGAAGCAAGATGGTCATCCCTAATTAGTTTTATCGGTTTTATCTGTGGTATAATAACCATATGGATATAGTGTTTATGGTAATGGGGGTAATTATAATTGTATTGCTCGTTGCAGTGATCGTTCTTTTCTTGAAAAAAAGTTCTAACAAGCCAGGACTTGATTACAAGGCAATGGAAGAGCGCTTGATTCGTGTTGAGGGTGAAGTTTCAAAGATTAATCCGGCGATTGACCGCAATTTCCGCGAGAACCGCAAAGAGATTTCAGAAAATCTCGAAAGAATGCAAAACAGTAATGCAAAAAGTATCGAGCAACTTCGAACAGGGAATGAAAAGAAGCTTGAAGAAATGCGCGAGACCGTCGATGAGAAACTTAAGGCTTCAGTAGAAAAACGCTTTAACGAAAGCTTTAAATCCATTTCCGCTCAGCTTACTCAGGTTTACCAGGGTCTCGGGGAAATGAAAAACCTCGCTACTGGCGTTGGTGATCTCAAGAAGGTTATGGAGGGCGTCAAAACTCGTGGTATTTACGGTGAAGTACAGCTCGGTGCTATCATTGAGGATATCCTGAACAAGTCTCAGTATGAAGAAAACGCCATCACTAAGAAGGGTAGTTCTGATCGGGTTGAATTTGCAATCCGTATGCCCGGTAAAGATGCGGAGAATATTATTTATCTTCCAATTGATTCAAAATTCCCGATTGAGAACTATTCTAGGCTTCTTGCGGCCTACGATAAGGGCGATAAAGCTGAAATTGATAAGTTTTCGAAAGCTCTCGCGAACGACGTGAAGGAACAAGCTAAGAAGATTTCTTCTAAATACCTTGATCCGCCGATGACTACTGATTTTGGGATGATGTTTGTGCCGACCGAATCCTTGTATGCTGAGATACTCCGTATTCCTGGGCTTTCGGATGAGATTCGCCAAAAATATCATGTCTCAATAACTAGTCCGTCCACTTTACCCGTTGCCCTAAACGGTCTTTTAATGGGCTTTAAAACTGTGGCGATCGAAAAACGTTCTGCTGAAGTGTGGCAGACGCTGGGCGCCGTCAAGACCCAGTTTGGTAAATTCTCTGATCTCCTCGAAGGTGTACAAAAGAAGCTTCAAGAGTCCGCGAATAAGATTGAATCCGCTAAAACAACCTCCCGTCAAATCGAGAGGAAACTAAAAAACGTTGAAGAGCTCCCCGAAGCTGAATCGGTCAAATTAATTGGTGAAGTATAAAATTATATTAGAAAAATCTTAGCTTATCAAATGGGAAGAGCCTAAAGATAACTGGGCCGATAATTCGGCAGTAAGGAATTGTGCCGAGGCCGTTACGGGAATCCCAGGAATTTGAGCCTTCACGATTATCGCCAGAAACGAATAATTCGCCCGACGGGACAGTAATATCAATTTCGCCAGAAGTGTACTCTTTGGGCCCATCGGTTTCAGATTTACGCCACTCTGTGTCATAAACAAAGCCATCTGGATGCTCGTCGTTATAGATTGTCATAATACCGTCTTTTACGGTGACTCTTTCGCCTGGGAAAGCAATGACTCTCTTGATAATATATTGGTCACTAACGTTTGAAGGAATTGAGCAAGTCATTGGATTTTCGACGCCCTCTTCTTTGTACTTCTTTACAGCCTCTTCGTCTTCATTTAAGAACACGATGACTTGGCCACGATCCGGTACATAATCTTGGCCTAAGAAGTGTGCCCACGAGACTGCGGCGCGATTGACGATCACGCGGTCATCTTGGTGGAGGGTGTTTTCCATGCTGCCACCGACTACGTTATACGACCTATAGATAAAAGTATTCAAAAAGACCGTAAGCAGTACGATCAAAACGATGAATCCCCCTAGACTAAGGAAATCTTTAAGTAATGGATGCTTCTGAAAAAAAGTAGGTTCCATGTCATTTATTATAGCACATTTACCCCGTCTTAAAGCGCCTATAGTTTATTTATCTTTTCTCACAAAAATTTGATATAATACTATATATGGCTGATTATATTTTGGCGAGAAAATCTAGGAACATTGCGAGCTCACTCGTTCATCTTTTCTTGAATATACTTCTCGGCATTGGTTCCGTGATTATTACTGTGCTTTCGGGTAGCCCTGTGCTCGGGCTTCTCTTGGTCTTAGTTTCGAAATGGCGCGTGTTCGCGGTGAGATTTCGCTATTTGTGGCTTAACATTAAGTCAAATCTCGTCGATCTTATTGTTGGTTTTAGTATCGTCCTTCTGACTTATTATGCCGGAATGTCGTTTCTCCCTGTAGATTTTATTTTGGCTGGGTTCTATTGTATCTGGCTTATCTTTATCAAACCGCTTTCCTCCGAGAACGCTACTCTCGCACAATCTCTTATTGCAGTGTTTCTTGGAACTTCGGCCGTTTCAATTATGACTGCAAATCTTAATTCTATCGTATTCGTATTATTAGAGTTCTTGGTAGGCTACGCCGCTAGCCGACACGTCTTAATCCAGAGTAGCGACAAGGATTTCAGATTAACCACCCTTGTTTGTGGCTTGGTTTTTGCTGAAACTGCTTGGATTTGTAGCACTTGGAGTATTCTTTATACTTTTGGTAACACTGGTATTCGTATCCCACAAGTTGCGATTATAATGACTATTTTCGCATTCGTTTACAACTATGCGCGGCAAGCCATGATTAAGTACCAAGATGATTTTCGTTTTAAGCATATTTCAGGTCCAGTTCTGTTTGGTATATTATTAATTGGTATTATAGTGATATTTTTCAGCAACCCAATATTTAATATATAAGGAGGAAAATGGACAATCAAGAAAAGGGCAAAATTGTTGAAGCAAAAAAAATCGATGAGGAACTGCCTCAGACCGAGAAATCTCATAAGGATTCTGATAATTCTCGTTCTACGGGAGGCAACTCAAAAGTCGCTATCGCTATTTCATCACTTGCTTTGGTGCTTGGTGTTGGCGGCTTAGCTCTTGGTTGGATTGGCTTCCAGAAGGCATCTACTCCAATTACTTTCTTAAATAGTGGGACTGATGGTAATTCGGCTAACTTTACTGATGGCTCAATTGCTGACATTGCCGAGAAAGTATCGAAGAGCGTGGTCTCCATTATTACTTCTACGACCACCAAAAATTACTTTGGGCAAGACTATGCCTCATCAGCTGCTGGTACTGGTGTAATTGCTACCGCTGACGGCTATGTAATAACCAATAAACACGTTATTAACGGTGCGAATAAAGTTATTGTAATACTTGATGATGGCACTCAGTACGAAGACGTTGAAGTCGTAGCCGTTGACCCGCTTGATGATATTGCTTATCTCAAGATTAAGGGAGTATCTGATCTAACTCCAGCAACGCTTGGTGATTCAAAAACTATTAGCGTTGGCCAGCAGGTGATAGCCATCGGCAACGCTCTAGGTGAATACCAAAACACTGTTACCGCTGGTATTATTTCGGGTACCGGACGCTCAGTGACTGCTTCTGACGGTAGTGGCACCAATGTTGAAACTTTGACTGACATGATCCAAACTGACGCTGCGATTAACTCCGGAAACTCGGGTGGACCTCTCGTTAATGCGGCTGGTGAAGTTATTGGTATCAATACCGCTACTTCTTCTTCCGCTGAGAACGTTGGGTTTGCTATTCCGATTTCGTCTGTTAAAGGCATGCTGGGTCAATTGGTTGAGACCGGTAAAGCCGAGAGGGCATATCTTGGTGTTTACTCGACCCAGATTACTCCTGACGTTGCCAAGGCTTACAACCTTCCAGTTTCTACTGGTGAGTATATCTATAGTCAATCACTCCATTCTGCAGTCATGAATGGCTCCCCGGCGGCTGAAGCTGGTGTTAAAGACAAAGATATTATCACTGCTGTAAATGGTGTTAAAGTTGGCGCTGCTGGGACCGTATCTGACTTAATTGGCGAATATAAACCTGGTGATACCGTACAACTCACTATCATCCGTGAAGGTCAGGAAATCGCCATCAACGTCACGCTTGGTGCTTATAAGAAATAGTTCTTAGTCGTATTTAAATGTTTGGATGAAGCCACGTTCCTCGTATAATTTGTAGTCGTGGCTTTCAGCGAAGGCTTCGATTTCTTCGTGCTGACAGGGGTCGGACTCCAGGATAAGATATTTAACCTTCCTGGAGCTGGCCTCTTTTATTAAGTCTTTAATTAGTTTCAACCCATGGTCGTCGGCATATAAGGCTAGGGCTGGCTCGTGCGAAAGGGAATCTTTATCTAGCCAGTCCCATCCTGGGTCAACATAAGGGAGATTTGCGATTAGTACTTCTGGGGTGATGTCTATATTTTTAAGTAGATCTGACTCTACGAACGTTATATCTGCTTGATGATTCTTGGCGTTTTCTTTGGCGATATTTAGGGCCTCTTTTGAGATATCTGATGCGTAGACTTTTGAGTTTTCTAGCTCTTTTTTGATCGTGATGGCAATACAGCCTGATCCGGTGCCAACGTCTAGAATGATCGGATTTTTGCTTAGTTCTCTTTCTGTTGGCTTGACGCCGGGAAGATATGGCTTCCCGGCTAGAATTAAGACCTGGTCAATGATTTGCTCCGTCTCGGGGCGGGGAATCAAAACGTCAGGAGTTACTTTGAACTCGCGACCATAAAAATCTTGGTAACCTGTCCTATATGCTTCTGGTATTCTTTCGTTACTAGGCATCTGCTTCTTTGGTGAGGTTCCGCTCTTGCATTACTAATTCGTGGATGATGTCGTCAATATCGCCGTCCATAACCGCTGGGATGTTGGAACGAGAATAATGGATGCGGTGGTCCGTGACGCGGTCTTGCGGGAAGTTGTAGGTACGTATTTTCTCGGAGCGGTCACCGGTGCCAATGAGGGACTTACGCGCTTCGCTGGCGTTCTTTAGTTCTTCTTCTTTCTTGCGCTCTAGGAGCCTAGTTCTTAGGACGTTCATGGCTTTGATGCGGTTTTGTTGCTGAGAGCGCTCATCTTGCATCGCAACTACGATCCCAGTAGGTAAATGCGTGATCCTAACAGCAGAGTCGGTGGTGTTTACGCCCTGGCCACCGTGGCCGCCTGAGCGATAGATATCAATGCGGAGATCCTCGGGGTTGATTTCGAGGTCTTGTTCGGCTGCTTCAGGGAGAACGGCGACTGTAACTGTTGAAGTATGGATACGGCCCTGAGATTCGGTGACAGGAACTCGCTGAACACGATGAACGCCACCTTCGAATTTGAGCTGACCATAGGCGTTATCTCCGGTAATCTTAAAAATAATTTCCTTCATGCCGCCAGCTTCGTTTTCGTTTTTGCTGATCAATTCTGATTTTAAATCATGCGCTTCAGCGTATTTTTGATACATACGGAATAATTCGCCAGCGAACAGGGAAGCTTCGTCGCCTCCGGCACCAGCGCGGATTTCGATGATGGCTGGCTTGTCGTCTTCGGGGTCGCGCGGGATCAAGAGCTCTTCTAATTCTGCCTCGGTTACTTCTAGTTCTTTTTTGATGGTCTTGATATCTTCTTTTGCGATTTCGCCAAGCTCTGGGTCTTCGGTCAATGCTTCTGCTTCGGTAAGATTTTGCTTTAATTGCTCTATTTTGTCACCGTGTTCGATGATTTCGCGTAAAATACTAGCGCGCTTGCTTTTTGCGGCAAAATCTGGTGAATTATAAGCGTCTGGCTGTGCCAGGAACGATTCTATATCTGATAACTCTTGTTTAAATTTTTCTAGATTCATGTTATAATTATAGCACATTTATGGACCCATAGCTCAGTTGGCTAGAGCGTACGATTCACATTCGTAAGGTCGCAGGTTCAAGCCCTGCTGGGTCCACCATTTTTTATAGAATTATTTGTCTGTTAAATCCTTAAAATTTTGTCCTATGTGTTATTCCTAATATACTTTGTGATTTCTAAATCACGCTTATCTGAAAAGCGGCCACTATAGCTGGTAGATTTGTTTCCTAATTTTTCTTTTTCAGCAATAAAATCATCTAACGTCATCCAAATCGGCCTAAAACCTTCTGTGTTTTCGTATTCTGTATAATTTGTCCCTATTTCTTTCTCAGGGGAAGCGCTAAAAACATAAGAAATAGCTTTACCCCAATCGTATTTATTTCGAACATCTTCGCGTCTTTCTAAGATATAGCCAATAGGTTTTATATCCATAATCAAAAAACCTGTTTCTTCTTGGACTTCTCTGCGTAAAGCGTCTACGATAGCTTCTTCATTTTCTATACCGCCACCCGGGATTTGTACGTAGCCAAACTTTTCAGATTTAATAACACAGATTTCGCCATTTCTATTTTGCAATATACAACGTACGTTAAATCTAGTCTTGTCACTTTTCGGCTTTAGATTATTAAAACCAAAATCTTTATCTGATATTTCAACTATTGATTGCCAGTCTATTTGTCGCTCTTCTTCGGTTGCGTTTTTGGGAAACGATAATCCACCAATCATATCTATATTATATCATTTTTAGCTAGCTTCTTTATAGTCTGCAAAGCCTGATTAATTAAGCTCCAACATAACGTATCTAAATCAGCACTTAAAGCCGATTTTTTATTGATAATTGACTGTTAAGTTCCTAGCAAAAATATACCCCGCCATAATGATTAGGCGGGGTCTATTTTTAAAAGCGACTAGCGGTCACTGTTGATCTCTACGAACCCACAAGCATCATGTAACTCTTTTAAAGAGGCCGACAAAAACCTCGGCAACCCCAATCTATTTATGCTATATCCCGAATGTCCACGTTTTGTGTCCATCTTCATCATATTGCTCTATGTTGTGGTTACGATTTACTATAAGTGTAACTTCGGGTGCATCTTTTAAATTATCTGGCCATTCTTCAAAATCTTTCACTGGACCACTGCCGTCTTTTTCTATCAACTTTCCACCTTCTTCTTTAACAAAATGGTGCGAAAATCCTCCTTCTTGATGACGATATAGCACACGGTACTCGTCCGGGCCTATTTCTTCATCATCTTGCAGCCTCACAAAAGGGAATTTTTCCAGCAATAATTTCGTCGCCTCTTCCAGGCTTTTGGTATGTGTGAAAATGCAGCCAAATATTCCAAGGGCAAAACCTCCGCAATTCATACCATTGTTAAAGTCGTGCTCGAAGTATTCCTTTATCTTCTCGCTAGATAATATTTTGTTATGATTCGATAAACGCTTTTCTTCATTCTCGATAAAATCCTTTGTGATTCTTTCGTTGATTATGATGTCTCGCATTACATCTTGCTCAAAAGCCGTCTTGTCCGCATAATCTGCCATCACGTCAGCAACAGCGATATCGTATTTATCGATCTGCTCGAATTCTTTGATATTTGCTTTTATGTTGGACATTTTTAGGTATTCGCTCATGGTTAACCTTTTTAATAATTAGTATTTATATTATTATAATACAATCGGCGGCTTGGTGATAGTTTGACAAATTATCCACAAAAAGCCCCCGACTCTACCCACACTGGCTGTGTGGAAGTCGGGGGGATTCATTAATTAGTTGTCGCTACCATGACGTCAACCTTATCCTTCGTGTATTTCTTGTCCCCTCTTTTTCTCACGAAGTGATAGGCTGATATTTCGTCATCGACACTAAAGAAGCGGTCTTCGCCGTAACTTCTTCCAAACTCCGAGTCCCTAACATTCACTATTATGGATGCCCCACAGGATACGTCTGCTCGCTTCATCCCGTCAAACAGCCTTACACTCTCGCACTCCGGGAATTGCTCCCTGATATCTTGGAGTGTAAAATTACACCCAAGACTGAGCAGCCCTTCGAGCAGTTCATCATGGCTGCTCCTTAGATGCTCCGCAATGAATTTGAGACCTGCCACGACTAATTCGGCCGTGATCTCGCTTGGACCCTTCGCAGCACGATCGGCTTTAACCTTTTCTCTGTAGCGCTGCTCCCTGATTTCGCGTTCCTCCTCTATCTTTTTCCAATTTTCTCTTTCTCGTCTGATTTGCTCATCATATTCTGCTTTGGTACAGCCTATAACAGCAATGTAAGCTGAGTCCATAGTTACATCATCAGAGCACAGTACATGCCTATTGAATTCAGCATATACATGCTCGCCGCGTGCGCGGGCCGCTAACAGTAAATACACAGTGCTTTCCAGGTTTTCTCCCCGGGTTTCGATTATTTTCATACTCATGCCCTCCTTTAGTATGTCGACAACTTTTTAATCTACTAGTTAAGCTGTCACCTCTATAACTATTCTTACTATTATACCACACATGCTTATTTTTGTCAATCTATCTACTCTATGGGAGCGTTTCTTCTGCTAATATATTGCCAGCTTCGTCGTAAATTGTTGATTTGCCGTTTGCTATACGGTAAACAATAAAATCCGGGTTATCAAGAGTATACCCAGCTTGCTCTGCCCATTCAAATTCCGCGATAATTGCTTTCTTCGCTTCAACATTGCTGCTTTCGTCTATCATTTGGCAGCTAATCCGAATCCAATCTTCGCCATCATACGCGACTATGCAGACGTTGTTGTTCTTATCGATTTGCTTGGCTACATTTTTGTTAGCGTTTGTCATTGCATATAAATGCCCATTAAATAGGACTGGATCCCCAAACGGACGACAGCTAGGCTTGTCGCCGTCAATCGTTGAGACGAAGTTTACTTTGGTGTGGTTTTTTAAAAAATCGAATGTCTTTTCCATATAATTTTATTCTAACACAATTACAATCTGAAGCTTTCCAAAAAAATACCCCTGGACTATTTGTCCAGGGGTGTGCTGGTTAGATTACCCTCCACTCTTCGGGGTCAATCACGAGGCGGCCTTCCTGCTCGTCATATTTGAGCGTAAAAGGTGCTTCGACCCCAAGGTTCTCATACAGGTCTTCGACATCGGGTTGATCGGCGACGTAAACCTTGCCGCCCGACACCACGTAGAACGTAGCATCGATACCGTATCCTGATCCACCCCAGGTAACCCTGAAGACGTCGCCATCTGTTGCTTTTACGACAACAACGTCCCAGCTGCCGATACGTCCAGCCGCTCCATCTGCACCGTTCCCGCGAGTTATCATCTCGATTTCCTGGTTTTTCGGTGCCTTAATGTAGCCATCCCCACGGCGCGTGTATCTCCTTTCGGAACTGAGAATGAGATATAAATCGTCACTCTTTTCCGCGTGAATGCGTGGCCGCCCTGACTGGCTTTTACCGATCGTTAAATTAGGGCTGAACTCTTTGATTTCTTCCTCTTCTTTAAAGGACTTAGGCGTTGGCAGGAAGATTTCGTGACGTCCGCGTCCGTACTCGCCAATGGCGACTCCTTTAACGGCGCCAAATTTCATCTCCCTAGAAATTACCTTGAGACCCTTGTTAGTATACAGCATCTTGTGCTCCTTTCCTCCCCGCAGGGAAAGTCGACGTCCTTGTTGAATTAAGGGGATTATCCCCACGTCGAGACACTGCTCTTAGGCAGCGTTGAACAAAACCTTATAGATTTGCTCGACGCTACCTAAGAGTATCTAATCCAGCATAAAAAATTAATGTCCAAGGTCTCCCTCAATTAATTTTATCATTATATCATATATTCTCATATCTGTCAATCTGGCTAGGCCCCAGATTGATCCTTATTTACTATTTGAGCGGTAATTTTTGATTGCATCTTCGAGAGCTTCGTGGCCGAGGATGGAACAGTGGAATTTGTGCTTCGGTAGGTTACCGAGATAGTTGTCGATATCTTTGGCAGTGATTTTCATGGCCTCATCTAGGGTTTTACCTTTTGCGAGTTCTGACAATGCCGAGGTTGAGGCGATAGCTGAGGCGCAACCGTAGGTCTTCCAACGTAGATCAATTATTTTGTCGTCTTTGACCCTGATATACATTTTCATTTGGTCACCACAGATAGGGTTACCTACTAGGCCTACCGCATCGTATTTAAATTTCGACTCGTCGCCAAAGAGGAAATTACGCGGGTTTAAAAAGTGGTCTTTGACAATATCCGAATAAACCCAATCTTGTCCTTCGTTCATTTCTTTTTCCTTTCTAGGGTGCTGATTTTTTGTAAACGATCGATAACCCCTGGTAAAACTTCCATAACTCTATCAACGTCCTTCTCCGTGTTATCTAAGCCAAATGAGAAGCGAATGGATGAGTGTGCGACTTCGGCATCGCCGGTTTTCGCCATCAAGACATGGCTCGGCTTAATATCGCCAGAGGCGCAGGCGGAGCCGGTGGACACGATAATGCCTTCAGCGTCTAGATATAACTGGATCGACTCGCCTTCGGCTGCCTCAAATGAGGCGTTTAATATATTTGGCAGGGAATTCTTGAGGTCAGTATTTAGGCTACTGCCCGGGATTTCTTTTAAAATGCGCCTTGCAAGCTTGTCGCGAAGCGCGCGGATTTTCGTATCGTATATTTCCCATGTTTTATGCTCGTCGGCGTATTTCAGAGCAGCACCAAAACCAATAATTCCGACCGTATTATACGTCGTACCGCGACGTTTTTTCTCCTGGTTCCCACCGATGACGAGGGGTTTAAACGGTGCACCATTTCTCACATAAAGCGCGCCGACGCCTATTGGGCCGCCGATTTTATGCGCGCTGAATGTTGCGTAATCTAGGTCTAAAGCTTTAACATCGATCGGTAGCTTACCGAGTACCTGGGTGAGATCGGAGTGGACAAAGCCGCCTTCTTTACGTGCCTTTTTTACGATGTCTTTTATAGGCAAAAACTCGCCGATTTCGTTATTTGCTAGCATATAAGAGTATAGCGCAGGAGTCTTCTTGCCGCCGAGGGCTTTTGCCGACTCGATAATAGAATGATGTTCCAGGGGCGAAGTAATAATTTTGTGTCCTTCAAAAGTACGAATAACCGTATTATTGGATTCTGACGCGCCAGACGTAAAAATAATCTCGTCAGGCTCGGCATTGATCAACTGCGCGAGGAGCTCACGCGTCTCTTCTATTTTGTTTAGGGAAAGGTGGCCTGGCGTGTGTAACGCCGATGCGTTCGCAAAAAATCTCTGCTCTGCTTCGCGCATAGCTTTAATTGCCTCGTGTAGAAGCGGGCTGGTTGCAGCGTAATCTAAATAGACCATTTTATTAATTATATCACCTCTTGCCTAAATCTTTTTTAACTGCTAAGATAAAAGTATTATGGAAAACGCATTCACTATAATGCCTATGAATCAACAGGTTGATTTGAATCCTGGTGAGACATATGAAGGCTACATCACAATCGTGAATCCGGCCGATGCCAAGGCAGACTTTAATTACAAAGTTACCGTTTCGCCATATAGTGTGGTTGGCGAGGATTATACGGCTGATTTACAAACCAAGAATAAAAGCAATGAGATCGTGGATTGGATCAAGATCGAAGAGCCTACGGGTACCATTGCGCCTAATGGTACCAAGAAAGTCAAATTCACAATCGCTACCCCTTCGGATGCTGCTGCTGGTGGCCAGTACGCTTCTCTTAATGTATCGAGTAATAATGACGGTGGCAAAAATGATGGCTTTTCTGTCCAAAACGTCTTCGAGATGGCTAGCCTTATCTATGGGACTGTTTCTGGTGATACCGTCAAAGATGGTGAGATCCTAGAAAACAACGTCCCAGGATTCACTGCTGTTCCTCCAATTACCGTTACAGCAAAGCTTCAGAACAAGGGTAATATTCATCAAACTGCTACAATCGTCCTCAAGGTCACGAATTTCTTTACCGGTGACGTAATTTATCCAAAAGATGAACAGCAAGGCCAATTCGGCGAACTTGTTATGCCTGATACAACCTACAATACAAGCCGTGAGATTGGTAATTTGCCTTCTATCGGTGTTGTAACCGTCAATCAAACGATACACTTTGATGGCAAGGTATCTACAACTGAAAAGCAGGTAATCATCTGCCCGGTTTGGTTCATGATCCTTGTGGTTCTTACAATCGCTGCGCTCGTCGCATTTATTGTGACTAGAATTAAAAAAGCAAGACGCAAAAAACGTGAATTCTAAAAATCACCCCCGTTTGATCGGGGGGATTTTTTTATTCTATACTTAAGATTTTACCGGTACCGTATTCTAGCTTGATTAGCCTTTGATTCTTAGAACCCCTAAAACGAAGGCTGAGGTCCCTTTGCTTCAGGATGAAAGGCCCGTCAATAATTGCATCGAGGGATTTAAGGAATTCCCATGGTTCTTTGCCATATTCTTTAATGATTTCATAGGTAAAGCCCGAGAAGCTCCAAACGTCCCAGCCTAGTTCTTTTCGGACGTAATCTGCGATGATTTTACATTGTTTTGGTTGGACAAATGGCTCACCACCACAGAATGTCAGACCAGTTTGGCCCTTCAGCTCAGATAATTGTTTTAATACGTCGTCGATCGGGACAACCATGCCGCCGCAGTAATCCCAGGTTTCGGGGTTTTGGCAGCCGGGGCAATGGTTGGGGCAGCCCTGGGTCCAGAGGACCGCCCTTAAGCCATCGCCATTTACGATACTATCATGCTCGATCGGGCCAGATAGCCTGATTTTATCTTCTGGCAATTCTTCTTGCTTTGCGATTTTTTCGAGCGCTAATTTGTGCCAATCGGTCATTATTCTCCTTTAGCACAACTACTGACTTTTTCAAATGGTAAATCACCTTCTAGTCTACCGCAGTGCGGGCATCTGTCGCCAGTGATAACTCCAGAAAAACCACAAACAGGGTCACGGTCTACTGGGTGGTTCACTGAGCCATAGCCAATGCCAGCGTCGTGCATTTTGCGAATCACTGCCTCAAATGCTGCGATATTTTGGGATGGATCACCATCTAGCTCAATGTAGGTGATGTGGCCTGCGTTACAGAGTTCGTGGTAAGGCGCTTCAATTTCGATCTTGTCAAAGGCGGAAATCGGATAATAGACTGGTACGTGGAATGAGTTGGTGTAGAATTCACGATCAGTTACACCCTTGATTTTGCCAAATTCGCGACGATCCATCTTAGTGAAGCGGCCAGCGATACCTTCAGCCGGAGTAGCTAGAAGGGAGAAGTTTAGTTTATATTTCTTGCTATACTTGTCACATTTCTCTCGCATATAAGTGATGATATCAAGACCGAGTTCGCGGGAATCCTCGTCTTCACCGTGGTGTTTGCCGGTCATCGCGACCAACGTCTCGGCGAGGCCGATAAAGCCGATTGATAAAGTACCATGCTTAATGACTTCACGCAAAGTGTCGTTAGGACCTAATTTCTCGCTACCAAACCAGTTGCCTTGGCCCATTAGGAATGGGAAGTTGCGAACGTGTTGGTTGGCTTGGAATTCAAACCTCTCGAGTAATTCGTCTTTAACTAGATCCATTTTTTCGTCTAATTCACGGTAGAATCCATCCCAGTCGCCTTCTTTTCTTTCTTTGAGACAGATACCGTGTTTAATACCAATTCTGACTAGGTTGATTGTGGTGAATGACAAGTTGCCACGGCTCGTGACGATACCGTCAGATTCTGGGAAGATTGAGCCAAATACCCTGGTGCGGCAACCCATGGTTGCGATCTCGGTGCGATAGTCGCCTGGTTTGTAGTACTGCAAATTAAATGGTGCATCGATGAAACAGAAGTTAGGGAAGAGGCGCTTGGCAGAAACTTCCATCGACTTCTTGAAGAGGTCGTAGTTCGGGTCATCTGGCTCGTAGTTTATACCTGATTTGACTTTGAAAATTGATATCGGGAAGATTGGCGTTTCGCCTTTGCCGAGGCCGTTTTCGGTCGCAATCAGGAGATTCTTCGAAACTAAGCGGCCAGCTGGAGTCGTGTCGGTACCGAAGTTAATTGAAGTAAATGGCACCTGTGCACCAGCACGGGAGTGCATGGTATTTAGGTTGTGGACGAAGCCTTCCATAGCTTGCAAAGTTTCGCGCTCGACGTCTTCGTTTGACGCCTCGATGACCTCTTTTGGCCATTTCGCTTTCTTCAATTTGTCGTCTTCACCATAGTCATAACTATCTTTAACTTCTAGATCTAGCTTCTTGCCGGTGAATTTATTGTATTTGGCGAGATTTCTCTTAAGAGCCTTCCTGAATGACTTATTAACGCCTGGGGCCATGGCATAGTCAAAGTTAGGGATAGACTGGCCACCGTGCTGCTCGTTCTGGTTCGCCTGCAAGACGATTGCAGCTAAGGCGCCGTATGATCCAATTGAGTTCGGGGTACGGAGGTGACCGTGGCCGGTGTTAAAACCGCCATTTTCGAACAGCACAAATGGATCGGACTGGCAGCAAGTCAAAGTGCCAGTAGCGTAAAAATCAAGGTCGTGGATATGAATGTCACCATTATCATGGGCGGCTGCGATGTCGGGGCGAATCAGTAGTGTTTTCGCGAAAACCTTTGAGCCTTCAGCGCCGAATTGAAGCATCTTGCCCATTGCGGAGTTGCCGTCGACGTTAGCATTTGAACGTTTAATGTCTGAGTCTTCACTTGCATCGGCGTGAGAAATAGTGCGATAAATCATCATGAGATCAGACTTAGCTTCGCGTCGGCGAGAACGTTCCTGACGATATCTGATGTATTCTCTTGCGGTCTTCTTAAATGAAGACTCCATCAATACTTCCTCGACGATGTCTTGAATTTGCTCGACGTTAGGAGTACGGACCGTAATGGTTTCTTCCGCACGTTTTAAAACTTTATCAGCTAGAGTTTTGGCTCTATCATATTTGAATTCTTCAGTAGCGAGTCCGGCTTTGGCGATGGCATCGGTAATTTTTTCTGGATCGAATTTTACGATTTTCCCATCCCGCTTTACTATTCTTTTGAACATGAAATATACCTCCTTAATGTGTTTTCTAGTTCAATTTGTTATTTCTATGACCTTTTTAGGATAACTTAATGGTAATGCTTGTGCTACCCTACATTTAGTGCCTTATGAATATAATATAACACTATATATGGTATTTCAAGACTTTTTATGTTTAATTTTTGAAATTGTGTAAAACTTGTCGATTTACTGCATAAGCAGTTTGTGATAAAATTATATTAGTAAATATAGAGGAGAAATAATACTTATGGATCAAAAGAAGCCATTGACGACGAACCCCTTAATGCGAAAGAAACAGGAGAAAGAGTCTGCTTCCGATCCTTTTGATGCTC
Source organism: Candidatus Saccharimonadota bacterium (assembly GCA_017619315.1). Lineage (GTDB taxonomy): Bacteria > Patescibacteriota > Saccharimonadia > Saccharimonadales > Saccharimonadaceae > Nanosyncoccus. Next base: position 149,234 of record JAFZSN010000011.1, on the reverse strand, counting down.
TTAAAAACCAATCCGATAACGAACTGGCTGACAACAAACCGGTAGAAAGCGCTGCATTTGAAAATTCTGCGGCGAAAACTCAACCTATCACTACGAGACCCGCAACTACCCCAACGGTCGAAAGAAGGGCGGCCAGAAGGCCACTGCGAAGCTTGCCCGAAACCCAGAATAGACGACGTTCACTCGGGATGGACATCAGAAGGCGTCCGGTGCGAAAAGCTCCAATGCATGGTCGCCCGGTCAGAGTCCCTACACCCACACGTCCCAGGCCAGTCGTTGAGCCAACCGGGGAAATTACCACCAGAGAGCTCGAAACACAAAATTGCGTTACTGATACCACAATTGCTGCCGAAAGAAACAATGCTACCAACATTACTCCAAAGGGACAAAAAAAGACTCACAAGAAGCTGTCCCAAATCTTATTTGCCATCATCGCATTTGTATCCGTTGCGGTTGTCGTTGCGATTATCTTAATTAAAGTAGTCCCACATGACAATTCCAGTGATTCAAGCGACTCTAGCGCATCCAATGATACTCGTTTTGCGAGTAGTGGAAGCCCTAGTGTCTTCTCTGATATAACTACGGAAAAAAATGAGTCTGTCACAAAGGAAACCATTAATAATGCCGCCGAAATTGAGTTTCTTGGAGTTCAAAAGAGTGAAACTATGGACCTTGACCATAAAATTGTCAAAGTTTCTATTAAGAATAAAACGAACGAGAGGCAATCAATTCGTATTATCGTTTCTGCCATTGGTGAAGACGGACAAATTCTTGACACTTCTTCACTTTATGCTGAAGGTATGTATCCTGATGATGTGTTTACATTTGAAGCCTTCGTTTCAACAACTCTTAGCGATGAGGACCTCGAAAAAGCCACGTTCAAAACTTCTTCTGCTTCAACTTACCAAACTCAAATAGACTCCGAGGAATCAGACCAGTGAACGCAGACAAAATTGCAGTGATCGGCGCAGGGGCCTATGGGTCTGCGCTTGGTGAAATTCTTTCGGTCAAAGGATACAGTGTCTCGTATTATGATCCGAAGCTTCGCGAAAGCGATATCTCAAAAACCTTGTCCGGGGCGAGCTATATCCTGCTTGTTGTTCCTTCTAATACCATCGAGCATGTTTTGCCGCTTCTACCAAAAGATCTCCCTCTCATTATTGCCACAAAAGGAATTCTTTCATGTAGCGTTTTCGACGGGTTCAGTGACAAAATGCTAATCTCTGGGCCCGGATTTGCCAAAGATATCGTCCTCGAAAGAAAAACTAAACTAACGGCAACAGATCATAGGGTGATCGATCTGTTTTCTGCTAATTATTTATCCTTTGATTACACCGATGATTTTAATGGCGTTCTGATGTGCGGGTCACTCAAAAACGTTTACGCAATCGGTGCTGGGCTGCTCGGTCTAGACCACGGTGCTCCTTTGTGGCGGAAATACATTACAGAAGTATATCGCGAACTTAAATCTATCCTAACTTTAAACGCCTCTAACCCAGACACCGTCGATCTCGCCTGCGGCGTTGGCGACCTTATGCTCACTTGTGACACGCCTTCGCGGAACTATCAATTCGGCGTCAATCTTCGCGACGACCCGAATTACAAGACGCGCGACACTCTGGAAGGGCTTTCCACTATCCAATCCATTAAAGAAGGTGAGCTTGAAATACCAGAGGATGCTGCTATACTAAAAGATATAATCAAAAAAGTATCAAATGGGACTAAATAGTAATCAAAAACGAGCAGTAGAATATCTGGATGGGCCACTTTTGGTATTGGCTGGGCCTGGCACCGGCAAGACTCAGCTTCTTTCAGAAAAAGTCGCCTATATTTTAAAAAACACCGACACTAATCCTGAAAATATTTTGTGTATTACTTTTACTGAGTCTGGGGCTTCGAATATGCGCGAGCGTCTTAAGACCATTGTCGGCGCTGAAGGGGCTAAGGTGCAGGTTTCTACTTATCACGCTTTCGGGACTGACGTTTTATCTCTCTATAAGAATTATTCCGACAAATATGACCGCCAGCTTGATAGCCCGATTGATGAAGTAACACAATTTAAGATTGTAAAAACCATTCGCGATAATTTACCTGCCTTAGATATTTTACACGGCGACAATGTTAAGAATATCATAAGCGTAATTTCTTCCGCTAAGTCTGCCGGATTATCTTCAGCCGATCTTAAGAAAATTGCCGAAACCAATATGGAAGACTCTAAAGTATTGTCTGGTGCTATTTCGCCACTACTTAAGAACGTAGTCGCAGGTAAATTCCGCGAGTCTTATGATAATGCCTATGGTCCAATTTATGAACTCTTGAAAGATTACACTGATGCTCCGACCATCACAGAGCGAATCGAGCGTTCAATCGCCGGAATATCCCGCGATCTTAAAACAGCGATTTGTGAAGCTGAGTCTTCGGAGAAAGTGACACCTCTCACAGCCTGGCGTAACGCATATTTCGAAAAGGACGAAAAAGGGAATTATCGCCTCAAAGATACCGTTGCCAACAAGAAACTCCTCAGTATTTCATCCGTAATGGAACAGTATGACGAGTATTTGAAGGAAAATGGGCTATTTGATTACGACGATATGATTCAGGAAGCGGTCAGGATTCTTTCGTCCGACGAAGGTTTCCGTTTGACCTTGTCGGAGCGTTTCGAATATATCATGCTCGATGAGTTCCAGGATACAAACCCGTCTCAATTTATGATTATCAAGAAATTGACCGAATATGAAAAGCCAAATATTATGGCGGTGGGTGATGATGACCAGGCGATTTACGAATTCCAGGGTGCTTCTGCTACCAATTTGACCGATTTCCAGGAATACTACGGAGCGGAAGTTATTCCGCTGGTCGAAAACTATCGTAGCACTCAGGAAATCCTCGATTTCTCTCGCGAAGTCATCAATCAAGCTCCTGACAGGTTCGCTGACAAAGAGTTGGTCGCTCATAAGCCCGCCCCCAAATCTACCCAAATTGAGCGGTTGGAGTTTAGGTCTTCAGATGTTGAGTTTTCATTTATCGCCAAGAAGATCTCTGAATTAATTAAATCTGGCGTTCCGCAAAAGGACATCGCGGTTATCTCTTATATGCGAAAATATTTTGTACCTTTACTCCCATATCTAAAGTCTTACCCCGAGATCAATATTTCTTATGAAATGCAAAATAATTTACTTGAAGATAATAAAATCCATCAATTGATTACTTTGGCTAAGTTAATCAATGAATTGTCTCAGCAGAGCTCAAATAACGCACTTCTGGTTGAAGTGCTCGGCTATCCTTTCTTTGGCCTCCCTATGCTCGAAGTTATCAAAATTATCGGTGCAGCTCGCAATGATAAGAAATCGGTGTTTGAATATTTGATCTCCTCTCCTGATGAAAAGATTAATCAAGTTGCTAACTTCTTAGCCAATCTGGTTGCTAAATCTTTTACTGAGCCGCTTGAAATCATGTGGGACTATTTGATCGGCGCCGCTGAGCTGAATGGCTATAAATCGCCTTTCTTAGCCTACCACGAAAAACAAGGCGAATACGAAGCATTCTCGCTATACGAAAACCTCGCTGCGCTTCGGGGTAAGCTCAGGCAACATTTTGGCGATAAGAGTCTCAAGATTGCCGACCTCGTCTCGATGGTAGAAGACTATGAGGCTGCCGAAATGCCAATTAATACCACTTCGCCATATAAAGATTCCGAGGATGCCGTATCCATCATGACAGCGCATAAAGCCAAAGGCCTAGAATTTGAACACGTGTTTATCATTTCCGCTGATCACGCCGCGTGGGGCAAAGGAAAAGGTAATAATAATACCTTATCTCTACCAAAAAACTTAATGCAAATTCGTCACACTGGAACAACTGATGGCGAAAAAATCCGTATCCTTTACGTATCTCTCACGAGGGCGAAATCACATCTATATATCACGAATTCGTTAAACGATTTTAATGGCAAGAACCCAGATAGATTAGAGTATTTCCAGGAATTTGTCGAAGACGGAAAGGTAATATCCCCATTTTTGCCATCGAAAGAAGTGAAATGTCTCTACGATGGAAGCGCGGTTTCAATTTCCGAAAATACCCTTAAAAACTGGCTCTCGGTCTACCATAACGCTAACCCCGATATGCGGTCTATTTATAAGGAGCGCGTGAAGCAGTATCGGATGTCGGCCACATCGCTCACTACCTTTATCGATGTTGTTTATGCCGGTCCGCAAGAATTCTTTAAACGCGAGGTTTTACGCGTTCCGAGCGATGCTCAGGACGAATCGTTGGCCTTCGGGACTTTGGTACACCAAGTTTATGAGCAAGTCACGAACAATGATTTGTCTGACGAAGAGGCTATCAAATATTACCTCGATGAACTTGATAAGATGGCGCTTGATTCAAAACTAAAAAAACGCCTAAAGGAAAAAGGTGTTACTAACCTCACCGTGTCGCTTAATACCTTCAAAGATATTTTGCATCAAGGCAAGGCCGAGGTTAACTTCAGCTCTGAGAAGATTGTGGTCTCTGGCGTACCGATAACAGGTAAAATTGACCATATCACTATAAATGAAAACGATAAAACAATCGAGATTTATGATTATAAGACTGCGGGATATCATAAAGAGAAGTGGCAATCGCACGCTTCATTATATAAATATATGCTGCAACTAGAATTCTACAAACTACTCCTTAATAATTCTCCTACCTACCGTAAATACACCGTCAAAAAAGCCCATATACTCTTCGTGATACCAGATAAAAAAACTGGTGAAGTATACGATAAGGAATATGATTTTGATGACAAAAACAGCGCAATGCTAGTCGAGTTGATGAAGAAAGTCTATTCACTTGTTACTACGCTCGGGTTTATGGACAACTCGGATGTTTTTGTCGCCCCCAATAATTCACTCGGCGTCAAAAATATTATTTCGTTTATCGAACTCATTCTTGCATTGTAATATATTTTATGGTATATAGTTGTAGAACTATTGTTCTTTATATATACGTAGGAAGGGGTGGTGCTTTTATGCTAGTGTCGTAGGTACTTATGCAAGCGAGGTTTGTTTCTAGTTCTATGTCCAAATTGCGTTCGCGCGTTTCTGACTAGAGCCGGTCTCGATCTCCATTAATTACCTACAAAACAAAATAAGCGTTTTTGCTTGAAAAATTCACAATTCAGAATACCATATTAAAAGCAACTACAAAAACGGGGCGCCCTGGCCCCGTTTTTCATGTGTACTACTTAGCGTTTCTTTTCCTTGACTTCGTTGCGGCCAAGATTCTTCTTGGTTTCAACAAATAAGACATGCTTTCTAAGAACCGGATCATACTTACGAAGAGACAACTTATCTGGAGTGTTCATCGTATTTTTCTTAGTATAGTAAGCGCGTACCCCTGACTCTTCTGAGACGAGGCCTACCAATTTTCGCTTCGTATTATTCTTTTTTGCCATAATTCCTGTTATTATAGCACGAATAATCTTATTTTACAAGTAATTTTACCAAAACTAAGGTATTTAACGGTTTTTTGCCGTTTTTTGTATATTCAGACGATATTCCATGTCTCTTAGTATGTTCATGAAGAAAATATATGATTCATATGGGGACGCATAGGCGGAAAAATATGCGTGTACATCGCCATCATTCCAGTACTTCGTACACATTGAATATGGGTGGTCTGAGGTTGTGAGATTCCGCCAATCCGCGATCAGTCTTTCGTCGCCGGATTTTAGGACATCTTCTTTCATGCCGTATAAGGCCTCAGTGGCGGAAGTTTGCATAGAATTTGAGCACCACGCCGACAGATCTCTTTCGGTGTCCGCCCACGTAACCGTCTCTGGCATCGATATCTCGTCTCGAGGTTCATATAGATCGCAGGCCTCTGATGTCGTAACGAAGACGTTCTCGTATTCCGAAAGCCATTTATCGATGAACGAACTCATGAATTCGAAAATTCCAGTATCCTTCCATTGGTGTTCGCCAAAGGTTTCGAAGTCCATGAAAAGATTTATGAGACCGCCGCGGAGGGCGTCCATATTGATCCAATCAATATATTTTGGCACCGTGAGTGGCCATTCTTCCCAAGCGCGATTGCTAAACCTAAAGGCTATGTCATCAGATAAACGATAGTTTTTGAGCAGCAGTTTAATGTGATCGCAATTTATCGGGCGGTAAATATGGTTTGGGCTTCGCCAACCGAGAACTTTACCCCAACCTTCGGCTAGTATAGCTTTGTAGCCTTTTTCGTCGGCCCATTTGGCTAGTCCGTCATTATAGGCCAGCTCGGTATTCCGGAAGGTTTTTGGTTTTTTGCCAAACAATTCCTTGACCTTATTTTCGTGCAATTTAACTTGTGCGTTAAATTCGTCTTTATCGTAAAAGAAGGCTAAGGAATGATAGTAGGTCTCGCCGACAATTTCCACTTGTCCGGTATCTACCATTCTTTTAATAGCAGAAATTAGTTCTGGATCCCATTTTTCGGCCTGCTCAAGCCAGGTGCCGGTGATCGAGAAAGAAACTTTGAATCGTTTATTCTGCTTTACCTTAGATTCTAACAACTTTAGCATTGGGCGGTAGCTCTTTTCGGCTACCTTTTTAAAAATCCTCTCGTTGGACTGGCGACCGTCGATGCGATCGTTATAATAATTGGAGTTATTTCCAACGTCAAAAATTGAGTACTGACGATACCTAGTTGGCTGGTGGATGTGGAGATAAAGGCAGATTGCGCGCATTTATTTCTTTCTCCTTTTTTCAACTGTATCATTGTAGATCTCAAGACACTTTTTAGCAATTTTGTCCCACGAGATTTGATGATACTCTTGTTCGATGCTGCTTTTTAGTGCCTTTTTTAGGGCGGGCTGTTTTGAAATTGCTAAAATTTGCTCGGCGAGTTTGTGTTCATCCCAGTAGTCGTATTTTAGTGCCGACCAGATTATTTCCGAAACACCAGATTGCTTAGTAAGGATAAGACAGTCGCCGTGGTGAGCAGCTTCGAGCGCCGTCAGCCCGAATGGCTCCGAGACTGAGCTCATTACGAATATGTCCGAAAGGGAATAGATGTCGCGAAGTCTTTTGCCGCGGATGAAGCCTGTGAAAATGACATTTTTGGTTATGTCGAGTTCGGCGGATAGTTTTATCAACTCGTTTCTTTCTTCGCCATCACCTGCGAAGATAAATAGTAGTTTAGGGTTTTCGGAAATCGCCATAGCGGCTGCGCGCATAAGGTGAGTGAGACCTTTTTGGACTGTAAATCTACTCACAGTCGAAACGATTGTCCAGCCAGAATCTTTGAGGCTTTCGATGTATTTATAGGTTGAGTCGTCGAATTCATATTTATCTTCCTCATAACGAGAGTCTAGCGAGTTGTAAATAACTTCAATTTTTGACAAGGGAATATGATATTTTTCATGTATGATCCGTTTGGTAGTTTCGGACACCGCAAATATTCGGTCCGCATGCATCAGGCCTTCGTATTCGATCTCATGGATAAGCTGGTTGCCTTCCCTCATTCCTGCTCTGTCGAATTCGGTGGCGTGCACGTGCGCGATGAGCGGAATGTGATATTTCTGCTTAGCTATTAGGCCAGCTTCGTAAGTTAACCAGTCGTGTGCATGCACAACGTCGGGATGATGATCCTCTAGATAATCTTCGACATACTCACAATAATCTTTTTGAATATCACGAATCGACTGACAATCGCCTGCGTCTTGATTCTCAATAAATAGCTTCTCGATTTCCGATGAAGCGTATGCGCCATTTCCGTAGCGGAGAAAAGGTGATACTCTAGTCGCAGACAAAATATTCATGAATTTAGCGTCTTCATGCTCCGCAGAATATGGCACCACAAAATCAATACTTGCCCCTTGGCTCGCTAAGGATTTTGCCATGTTAAGACAGGCCACTCCTAGACCACCGCTATTATAGGGAGGGAGCTCCCACCCGAGCATAAGTATTTTCATCTTTTATATTTTAGCATAAATAGTATGATTTGTCGCCATTTTGTGGTAAAATAACCCTGGGACATTTAGGGATGTAGTACAACGGCTAGTATAGCGGTCTCCAAAACCGTAGATCTTGGTTCGATTCCGAGCATCCCTGCCAGTAAAGTATTAATCGGTATGGCAAGGCGAAATAATTTACTATTTACATTGCGTATTATATTTTTGGTTGTTGTGGGTATACTTTTGCTTGCTGATATTTATTTGTTTTGTTTTAATTCTTATATTAATAGCGATACCTATCTTAGCGCGCATCTTATTCCTCTGCCGGTTGACGATGTGCCGCCAACTGTAACTATAAACGGCGGCGATGACATAAATGTTGCTCTGGGCACCACTTTCGAAGACGACGGCGTAACTGCTTACGATGATCGTACTGATGTCACAGTAGATATAAACGGTGAAGTCGATACGAATACCGTAGGCGAATATTCGATTGAATATATCGTGACGGATGAACATGGGAATTCCACTACAGTGACCAGAAAGGTTAACGTACTTGAGCCAACCGGTGTTATATATTTAACTTTCGATGATGGCCCTGGAGCATACACTTCGGCGCTTCTCGATGTTCTGGCAAAGCATAATGTCAAAGCGACTTTCTTTGTGACGTGTGCTGGGTCGGACGATATGGTCGTGAGAGAGTATGACGAAGGGCATAGTGTTGCGCTTCATACCTGTTCTCACAACTATAGTAGTATTTACTCGAGTCCAGATGCCTATTTTGAAGATCTTGCCGCCGTACAGAATAGAGTTAAAAATCTTACTGGATATACCTCCAAACTAATTCGCTTCCCCGGCGGTAGCTCAAACACCATCAGTACTCGTTACGACGGTGGTTCTCGTATTATGAGCTACCTGGCGCGTGAAGTCGAGAATCGTGGCTTTACTTATTTTGACTGGAATGTGACTTCAGGCGATGCGGCAGGCGTAACTACACCTGAGGGCGTATATGAACGAGTAGTTAATGCTCTGAAGCCTGGCGGTAGTTCCGTTGTTCTACAGCATGACATCAAAGGATATTCAGTTGATGCCGTAGAAAACATTATTCTATTTGGTAAAGAACATGGCTACATTTTTGCAAAACTAGACGCTTCTTCGTTCACCGCTCATCATGGCGTCAACAACTAAACTTCTCTGCTCTTCGATGTTTTTTGCTTTTTTTATTAATAGTGTGTTACAATAATCTATATATGGAAGGTAATAATACAACGACAAAACCAAGAGCCTTGTTGGTGTTCGGTGCTCCTTGCTGCGGCAAGTCTACATTTTCAGAAGCATTCTCGAAAAAATTCGGCTTAGCATATTACGACCTAAACAAATTAGAAGAAGATTACGGTTTCTCAAAAGAGGCTACTATTATTGTCCTAGAACAAATTTTAAAAACAAAGGCTTCGATTGTCGTCGAAGGCGGTATCGATACAGAACAAGACCGTCTACAGATCAGAAACTTACTTAGAAACTATGGCTACGAGCCTGCTCTTGTGTGGGTGCAAACTGACGTCGCCACTATCAGGGCTAGACTCAAAAAACGCTGTCGCAATGTCGCCAAAGCAAAAGAAATCTTTGAGCATGCAACCGCCGAGATGGAAGCTCCTTCCGAGGCAGAGAAGCCGATTATTCTTTCTGGAAAACATACTTTTGAAACACAATGCCGTCACGTCGTTAAAGGCCTAGCTGAGCTCTCCGAGACTAAGAAATAACCGTGGTTATAAAAGATAAAGAATTTGGTGAAGTCATCGTTCGCAAGAATGCTCTTTCTCGTGGGGTAAAGTTTTCCGTGTCTACTTCTGGTAGACTAATGATGTCAGTACCGAAGTATACTTCTGATTTCCTCGCAAAGCGTTTTCTCAACTCAAATAGAGACGTTATTCGGAAGAAACTTCCCTTGAAAAACCCAAACGAACAAAGAGCCCGCGATTACCAGAAAAAAATCATGATGAAAAAGGCCAAAGAATACTTGCCTTATCGCCTGGAGTATTTTGCTAAATTATACGGTTATACTTATGACAAGTGTCGCCTGTCTCACGCAAATACAAGGTGGGGAAGTTGTTCTAGCAACAAGACTATTTCTCTAAATATTGGGCTTATGAAGCTTCCGCCAAAACTATCCGATTACGTTATCCTCCACGAACTTGCGCATTTAAACCACATGGATCATTCTAAGAGCTTTTGGGCTGAGGTCCACAAGCATGATCCTAACTACAAATATCATGAAAAAGTACTAAAAAAATACAGTCCTGGTTTATAAAACTTATGCTATAATAAGCATTAAGGAGGAGAGTGTGGAATTAAGACACCGGATTCGTTCAAGATACATTTTTGGCATTGTGTATTTTGTGTTTCTGTTTGGCTTTATCGCCATGAATGTTATTTTTGCTGATACTTCAAATACTCTCGCCAGCGCAGAAGCTTTAAATGCCGACAGTGTCTTACTGATTCCTGATATTGACCTAAAAGCTGATGTCGTACAGCTTTCTCTTGTAGACGGTGAGCTAAAAACTCCGGATTACATCGCCGGAAGCTTTCAACGCTCAGAGAATAAAACTTTAATCATCGGCCATGCTACAACCGTATTTTCTAAACTAAACCAAGCGAGCCTAAATAACATAGTTGTATATAATAATGGTGTTTATAGAATCGTTTCTAAATATGTCGCACCGAAATCTGATATCAATATGAGCAAACTACTGAAGAGAGCGGATCGCGATACTTTAGTCCTAATGACTTGCGCGGGGGAAAGCTTAGGCGACAAAGATGCTACACATCGATTAATAATTACAGCAATTCGTGAATAATTAGGTTTTCTTAAGCCAAATAGCAAACCCACCGCCAGGCGCCATATAAATATCTAGGTTGTCGTTCTTATTTAGATTCCTGACTTCTTTATTAATTGCGAATTGGTTTTCTTTGTAATGAGACTTATCGGTGTCCGTATAGAGTTTAGCTTTGTATCGCCCGTCATCCAGAAAATCTAAATTAAGCTTTACGCTCCTAGAATTCTCGTTTGTTATACCGCCAATAAACCAATCGTTACTGTCGCGATCTTTGCGGGCCACAACGTAATACTCTCCGATCTCGCCGGCAAGGGGAATTGTTTTTTCGAAATTAGTCGGCACTACTTTAATGAACTCAAATTCTTCTTTGAATTTGTCTTCGTAGATATATGGGCGATCGGCGGCCATTTGCATGCCGGAATAGATCGTGACAAAGTACGCTAGTTGGCGTGCCAGAGTCGTCGCAATATGTTTAGCCTCGTTTGCTAAATCAAAAATGCCGCTAGTGTAATCCATGCCACCTGACAATAGTCTAGTGTATGGTAAGTAGCAAGCGTGCGACGGCGAGATTGCACCACCTTCGTATTCTTGGCCACGAGCTCCCTCACGGGAGAGAAGATTCGGCCACGTCCTCTCGATGCCGGTACCCTTGATTGGTTCGTGAATGTCTAGGCAAATATGTTTCTTTGCGGCTAGTTCTACAGTTTTTTGGTAATGTTTGACGCCTAACTGTGAGTGATGGTATTCGCGACGTCCTTTTATGAGCATCATCGAGCCAGAATAGCCGGTCTTAAGGTAATGAATGCCGTTTGCAGCATAATAATTATAGGCTTCTTCTAGTTGTCGCTCGTAGTTATCGATGAATCCTACCGTTTCGTGGTGACCAACGATTTCGACTCTTTTCCGCTTGGCGTATCTCGCTACTTCTTCCAAATCAAAATCGGGTGCCGAAACCGTAAATTTGTTAAAAATGCCATTTTCGAGCCAATCGCCTTCCCAGCCATCATTCCAGCCTTCAATCAAGAGTCCCGAGATACCGAGACGGACGGCTGCGTCGATATATTCCTTTGCGTGCTCAGTCGTAGCACCATGGCGTTCTCCTGGCGCCCAAGTCCATTCGCCAACGTACATCGCCCACCAAATACCAATAAATTTAAGAGTCTCCACCCATTTAAAATCCCCTTTAGGTGGGTCATTTAGTGCAAACATAGTGCGGTTCTTGGTCAGCTCGATGGCGGAATCTGCGAGCATGATGAGGCGCCATGGAGTATGGAAGGGAAGCCTAAGGTGCGCGACAGTATGATCGGAGAGCGGAGTAATGTCGGCTTTCAGTACTTCGTCTTTGCCGAGTTTTAAGGTCATTGATCCGTAATTATAAAGTGCTGCCTCGTGGATAGATAAATATACGCCGTTCGGCGTGAGAGCCGTGAATGGCGTATGGACAGAACCCTTCAAGTTCTCTAGCAATATTCGCTCATAATTATATTCATAGCGATCTGGCTGATAGGCGGGGATTTTCCAAACAGTAGATTCTGGGTCTAGATTGAATTCGGTCAATTCTTCTTTTAATGTCAGCTGAGAAAAACTCGGCTGGGGCGGTATTTCGTAACGAAATGCAACCGCATTATCAAATACCCTGATTCTAAAAGTCATTGATCTCTTTGGCTCTTTGTTTTCAACTAAATAAAAAGCTGTCTCGTTATAAGTGTTATCCACGAGCCTATCTTCGCCCCACTTAAGTTCTATATCGCCTTTGTTCTTTTTCTTGAACTCTTTTACTGGAGTGAAGCTACTAAATGATGGTTTGTGGCTACAGATAACAAATCCCAGCCTTGAAGGCTTAACCACTTCTTTGTCACCTTTGTAGACTGAATAGTACAATCGATGAGCTTTAATGGAAAATGAAATCTAATGTTCTCATTTGGCGAGAAAATATCTTTATCTAACCGGTCATTTTTAAGCCTTAAAAACATAAGTATATTATAACACTTTTTCGCTTCAATGCGTGCGTAGTAAAGATATTACTTCTTAAAAACCAAAAAAGTAGTATAATAAAGTTATGGAGATGAAATCGAGAAAAAAGGGTAGGCCTATAATCTTAATAATTTGTTTTATAGTCGTAGCTGCTGCGGCTTTTTTTGGCATTCAATTCTTTACTAAGACTGGTATTTTCAAAATACCTGGCGTAGTATATTATGCTGAGGATTTGAAGGATGACGAGAAATTCAAACTTGAAGGAGCCTTTACCGAAGAACTGGTCCTAGACAAAGACGTGTATATTAGTGTTAGCGAGTCCGACACTAAGCCCGAACCCGCCGAGGGCGAATTCTTGGTTGATATATTTGTTCCGGTTGCTGATTTTTATGACGTCAGGGAAGATATTAGCGAGTACGAAGAAGGAGAATACAAGTATATATCAATTGATGAATTAGATTCGAAAGTAAAACTCCTGAGCGTAGATGGCAATTATTATCTTGACGAGTTTGATAAAGGCGGGATTTTTAGAACTATAAAATTTGATTCTGAGAAATATGATGAAGAAATAAAACCTCTTGTTAGCGACTTGTTTAGTAAGGATTTTCCATCCAAAGATTCGGTACTTACATTTGCACAAACTGGCGTAACCGCTCTTTCTCGCGGCATGAATGCGAAGCTATACCAAGTTGGTGATGCTGAATACTTCGCTGAGGGAATCTCTGACTATCTTTCTGGCTTTGACCTCACTCATACATCAAACGAATCTTCGTTTACAGATTATGCAAATTCCGAAAATATTTGCTCCGACAAACGTTTTATTAATACACTGCTCGCAATTGGCCTAGACATCGTTGAGCTTACTGGCAACCATAATCTGGACTGTGGCGCAACAGCGGCGTTAGAGACATTAGATACATATAAGGCGAATGGAATTAAAACAGTCGGTGGCGGCAGCGATGCCAATGATGCTGCGAAACCTCTGCAACTAAACGAGAAAGGTTCAAATATTACTTTCCTAGCTTATAACCAGTCTACTGGCGGTGCCACGCTTGGTGATTTGCCGGGGGCAAATCAATACTACGAAGAAAACGCAATTGCCGAAATAAATGCCGCGAAAGAACGGGGTGATTTCGTGATTGTCGATGTTCAATACTATGAATGTAGTGCTTATGCTTCGGAATACGAGGACCCAATTTGCGATTATCCGCAAAATGTTCCTGGTGACGAAATCGGCTTCTTTAGACATTTGATCGATCTTGGCGCTGACCTCGTGGTAGGTACTTCCGCCCATCAACCACAGACATTTGAATTGTATGGCAACGGTGCTATATATTATGGCCTCGGTAACCTATTCTTTGACCAGGCATGGTGGCCAGGTACGACCCGAAGCTTGATTTTGGCTCACTATTTCTACAATGGGAAGCTTTTACAAACCAAGGTTGTCCCCACAGTCTATGATAAAAGCTTGCAAACTAAACCACTAGACAAGGAGACTTCACGATGGTTTCTAAATCGCCTAATCAGCATAAGACCGTAAAGACAAACATTGTACTCCTCGTTAGTCTTTTATTTATTTTTGTTTTCGCAGGAGCTCTCATCTCGTGCTACATCATCAAGGGTATAAATGATAACACCTCGCCCGACCCAGATACTTCTATTTATGAGGCTGAACCCGAACCTGAACCGGAACCAGAGCCGGTTTTGCCGCCTGCGATTAGTTTCCAGACCGTGATCGACGATTGGGCTAATTCTGTCGGTGGTCCAAAAAGTGTGATTATATATGATTTGGATCGAGATGAAATAGTCGGTGAGTTTAACCCAGATGAGAGTTATAATACAGCATCGCTTTATAAACTATTCGTAGTATACGACGGCTACCGTAAAGTCCAAAGCGGGGAATGGCAATCTGACAGTCCCGCTGGTAGTACCGGATACTCTATCATTGAATGTTTAGATCTTGCGATCAGGGAATCGAACTCCTCTTGCGCCGAGACACTTTGGGGTATGATTGGGCGCGATGATTTAGCTACGATTATTACCGATGATTACCATATCGCCGGCTCAGACATCAGTAGTCTTATTTCGAATCCTCGCGACATCTTGAAAATGATGCAGATATTTTACAAACACGAAGAAATCACCAACGAGGAATTAATTGCAAGGATGAAGGACTCTTTCTTAGTGCAGCCAATTACTACTTACAATTGGCGCCAAGGACTTCCTAGTGGTTTCTCGAAAGCAAATGTATACAATAAAGTAGGTTGGGACTATAATCCCGATGGCGGCTATTGGAATATTTATCATGACGCAGCTATCGTGGAGTTCCCAGAAACTAATAGACATTTTATCGTGGTCGTGATGTCAAATAAAGTACCGTTTTCCAAAATCACCAATCTAGGGAAACAGATTGAAGATTATTATTATAGTTCACTCAATGATTAATACGTACTAAAGAATTGTGACCAATACGTTCTGTAGGTGGAATTTGGATCAAAGACGAATCCTACGGCTAGATTTGTGTATTCCGGACTCAAAATATTCGCACGGTGCGTTTCGCTACTCATCCACAACGCTACTGTTGTAGCTGGCGAAACCGCAGCGTTGCCAATAGCTAAGTTTTCTCCACTAGCACCATTGTCATTCGGTGCTGGGCAAGCCGTAGACCAATCCGAACCATCTGGCCGCGTGTGGGCATAAAGCTCCATAGCTTCATTCGCCCTAACAAGTGCCGCGCCCTCACAGGTGGCACCCCATGATAGTTGGTTGAGGTTGTTTTTGATACGAATTCGGTTCACTATCGTTAGTACTTCACGCTCCCATTGCTGAACTGGTGGCGCAATTACGTTAACCACTATCGAATCTTTGCGTTTGCCGTCATATGTCCCTGCCGTGATTGTGGTAACTCCGAGACCGCTAATGACTGGGTACCGACAAGTTTCATTATTATAACCTAGCCAGGTACGCGCCGAGCCATAAAAACCGGAAATCACGTTGGAGTTGGAGGTTTGCCAATACATTTCACCAAGATCCTTGAGACCACCGCCCACACAAATGTCTATATCCGGAGTAGCGTAGATAGTGATGGCTTTTTCATTCCATAACTCACTCGGGCTGACGGGAGTATTGTCAAATTCGTGACTGGAAGTCGATACGTAATCGTCGTTGCCTACAGCGTAAATATCATTCGAGGCATTACTCTCTGAACTGGTCGTAGACTCGAATAATGTAATTTCTTCCGGCGTCTCTTCAACCGTATCGGACCGCTCGTCGACCACCCTAAAGTTGGTGTCGCTATCAGACCTAATGGCACTAGACACCATGACGCCGACTATTAATATCACAGCAGCGTTGATGGATAGAAGTATGGTAAGCCTACTGTGTTTATGCGTCGTTGGCTGTTCTTCCATTTTTGTCCTTGTCGTTGTCAGTTTTTGCTATGGATTGTTTCGTATTTTGTCCACTGATTAAATTCTTGATATATGCCGTGAGCCCATTTAGGACTGGTATCAAGGCGATGAAGAATAGAATCATGATGAAATTCAGCACAATCACTTCCACCGATGGGGTTGATCCTCTGAACAAGGCGGCGAATACGATTGAAAAGACGATCATATAAATAATTGCGATCGTCGAGATTACAACTACGTAGGAGAAAATGCGGAGCCAAATCGATGATAGATTAATCATTCTGTATCTTAGAATAGTATGGTAAACAGTGAGGATAGTGAAAGCAAGCGAGAGCGGCCCGATCCAGATTAGACTCCAATTACCAAATAGTGGCATAATTAGGTTAAAAATCAGTACCATTAGGCTCGATAGGCCAAAGCTTATCATTGTCATTATTTCACCATTTTTCCTGTTTTTGTTGCGCTTTTTTAAGTATTGATGGAAGAATGAAGCTACTATGACCGGGACAATTGCACCGAAGAATCCAACATAGCAGAAATAGAGCGGGCTCATATTCATCGTAACACTGTTGCCTGTATTGGCTAGGGCAATAGAACTATAGAGATACTCCGGATGAAGTGCAATTATAATACTAATGATGAGGCCCAGTATAAAGAAAAACGACGTAGCATATTTGCCGTATTTCATTTGCCACGTCCCATAACCAAGGAATGCTATATCAAGGAAAATTGCACTAATAAAGGTCCAGTTGACTCGCCAATTAATAATCTCTGCTTGCTCCGGGGTTGCAACCATGAATAGGGATATTGAGGTCATCCATATCGTTGCAAAAATAGCCGCTAGAAAATAAAAGGCCGATTTCGCACGCTCAGCCTTGGCTGAGCCAAAATAGACAATTGCGCCGGACAAAAATGTAAGTACCGACACTGTCGAAAGCAATATGACAATTAATTGCATGAGTACCTCCTTTTTTTCATTATAGCATAACTATAATGTTTTTTCCAAAATCATGATAATGCGTTAGTTATCTTCTGCCTGGCCTTTGTGGGGCTGATTGATTATTCATGGCGCCATTACCAACCGTATTTGTAACGCCCGTCACGGAGAATGATTGATATTCCTCGCCATTGAAATAAATTGTGTATTCTTCACCAATGCTGAGCCCTGGAGCTCCCGCCGCGATGTGGCTAAATGTCTTGGCCGAAGTATGAGAAAGAATCAGCTTACCATCGGAGTCCTTGATCTCAATTAAGGTATTTGATGGCTTCGTGGTGGGTAGATATATGCTAACGCTCGGGACGGCCGAAGCAGTACTCATTGTTTCTGCCATGCCACTCGATCCGATCGCGAGCACTTCGCCGCCACTCATCACGATACCCATACCTGAATCCAAGGCTCCATTGCCGTCGTTTGTTGGGCCATCAATAATAGTACTGCCGCCAGCAATATATAGCCAACCGTTACTATCAATTCCGTCACCTGACGCATTGATGCGTATAGTGCCATCTGTTATTAATACTTCGCAGTTTTCATCTGCGTCAAATGGGTCCTTACGTTCGATAGTTTGATCTTCAGAATTCGTGCCGCCGCCCGCATTAATGCCGTCGTCAGAAGCAGTAATGTTGATTGTGCCACCGCTGATGCTGACGCTTTGCGCTTCCAGGCCTTCGTATGATTTGCTAATCGTGATTTCACCATTTTCAATAATTAATTTCCGGTCAGCGTGCATACCGTCGTCGCCTGTGCTGATATCGATTTTACCGTTCGCGATGCCGATATAATTATCTGAGTGCAAAGCGTCGTCAATGGAATCGATCGTGAAATTACCATCTTCGATCGAAATACTCGAAATAGCCTTGATGCCTTTCTTCGTAGCAGTTATGTTGAAGTTCCCGCTTTCTATTAATACAAATCCTTTACGTGGGTTTTCTTCATTGGTAGTTTTTATAGCATCGGATTCGGCCGACAAAATGAAATCACCATCCTTAATATAAACCGAATCGCGACCGCGGATTGCGTCATCAACCGCTGCAATGTCATAAGTACCGCTCACGAACTTAAGATCATCTTTTGCCACGATACCGTCTTGATAATTTGCTGTGATATTTAATGTACCATCACCCTCAAAAGTCAGGTCAGCTTTGCTATAGATGGTGCCGGTTACATCTTCGTCATAGTTAACGCTATACTTAGTGCCGTCTTCTAATTCATTTTTTCCAAATAAATCAATCACTAGGTCATCGGCAGATTCACAAATGATGGCTGGGCCATCGGAATTGCTAATGCTGATGTTATCCAAAATCAGTTTGACAGGCTCGTTCTCTTTAACGGAAATCTTTATTTGGCCACCGCTTAGAGAACCCGAGATATGATAGATACCGGCTTCTGTGATATTTACCGAATCTTGTAATCTAATGTCCGTTGTGGCATATTTTCCCCAATTAATATCGAGGTCACCGTTGTCAACATCAAGCCCAGTTTCGATTCTACTCGCATCGATACCAGAGTGAGAACTATTATAAACAATCGCCAGAACAAAAACTCCAACTAGCGCCACTAACAGAACAATCCACCTGGCATCAAAAGAATGGTTTTTATGGCTACGCGCTCTCGTATAATCTTGCGAATCGATTTGATAACTTTTTGAATCCTCACCCGATACCATGCTTAAATCTCCTCTTCTAGGCAAGGGTGAGATAATAACACTTTGAGATTGCAATTCTTGACGCGAATCTCGTCGAGAAATTCTTTTTCTTTGATACCTTTTCTGATCGTAATATCATAGGTTAATTTGTATAGACTTCCCATATTCATGGTTTTCATGCGCACTAGCTCTGCTTTGGTGGTGTATTTTTTGAAAATATCATCAAATACTTCCTCGTAATCTAAATCTTCTGGAACAACGATTTTAAGAACACGTTGTTTTTTGTTGGGCTCTAGGAATTTGGTGTAGGAGAAGAAGAGAATTGCCACGACAGCAATTGCCGTAATCACGACAGCGAATAAGATGTGGCCCATCCCGCAGGCGAGGCCGATGGCCATGGCAAAGAATACACTAAGGAGATCCTTAGCGCGGCCTTGAATCGAGCGAAAACGAATGAGCGAGAACGCACCAAGAATCGCGATCGATGTGCCAAGGTTGCCGTTGATCATGATCATGACCGCCATTACGAGTAAAGGTAAAGTGGCAAGTGTAATCAGAAATCCCTTTGTGGTCTGGGAGGTCTTCATATGAGTCAAGGCAATAACGATACCGAGAACTAGCGCCACGCCAGCACAGATAAGTCCCGTAGTAATGCTCATCCCGGCCACGGTATTATCAAATATTGTATTAAACATTCTGCTCCTTTCTTATTTTTTGATATATCTTGCCTATTTTGCTAAAACGCTGTGGATAGATCTTTAGCTCTGATAGTTTCTTCACCAACCAGAGCGGCAAGGCCCCGCCCGCTTTTATCTCCATAATAATATTACGGTCGTCCTTAAAATATATTTTATCATTTTTTTTGTTTTTTAGTTCTAGATTATGGTCACGGTATTTTAATTTTTCATCAAACGTGATACGAAGATCGTTTTCGCCTTTATAGCTCGTCCTATTATATATAACTAGAATTTTTGGTGATAGATCGAAATAGTTAATTAAATAATCTACTTCCTTAGCAATTTGGATATCGTTGCCGGTCTCGATGGCTTGCTTAGATAATTCTTCGACAGAGGCTTTCTTTTTGATTAGTTTCTTAAAATCGCTATGCGCAATCATGACACGACGCTTGTAGCCGATATTGTTTTCTTTGCCACGGATCTTCGTTTTGATCTCTAAGAAGACTCTGTCGTATCCGCCATAACTTCTGGCGCGGACTTTTTCCTTAAAATCGGTCCAGTCGATTGACTGGTTGATGAAATCAAAAGAATCGTTATCGAAATATATATTATAAACCAAAGATTCATGGTATTTATCCGGCTTCATATGCTTTTTGATCAGACTCATCAGTTTCTTTTTTTCGGAATTCGTGATGAGGTATTTTTTCTCGACACGATTGAATACTTTACCATCCATATTGGTTATATTATATCAAAAACCTGAGTTGAAGTTGAAAATATATAATTGGAGCCCGATAACAAAGGCAGAGATACATGAATATATTGGCTATTCTTGATTTTTATACATTTTATGTTATAATTATATGACCTAGTACATTTTTACTATCATGCGACAAAAAAAGAAAAAAGGAGGAATTTTTCAGCATGACAAAGATTTACCAAATATGGCCGATTTCTTGGCTCGATCCGCAATACGATGGCGATGACCGTTCTGCATTGCAAAGAGTCATTGACTTCGTTCCGCGTTTTGCGAGACTTGGCGTCAATTATTTGTGGCTCAGCCCGATTTTTACGTCTCCATGGTCTGATCATGGTTACGATGTGGCTGACTACACTGAAATTGATCTTCGTTTCGGGAGTTTAAAGGAGTTTGAGCAGCTGATAGCCGTGGCTAATTGTTACGGTATCGGCATATTGCTTGACCTTGTTTTGAATCACACATCGACGATTCATCGGTGGTTCAAAACGCAACCTGAGTATTACTGCTGGAGCAAAGCCGACAAACCGGGCTGGAAGAATCTATTTGACGGGGAGTCTTCATGGGCGCCCTATAAGGGTCGCCGTTATCTACACCTGTTCAGTGATGATCAGGCCGATTTGAACTGGTTCCCGGAAGGTTTGGACAAGAGCCCGAATCTCGAACTCGTTATCAAGTTCCGGAGCATTGTCGACTACTGGGCCAAGAAAGGCGTCGCGGGGTTCCGTCTCGATGCGATGCAATGCATCAACAAGGACCCGTCTTCGGACGTCTTTGACCCATTTGCAACTGCTGACGCTGAGCACCGCAAGCTCGCGGCGAAGGTGATCAATTCGGTCTTCAACGACCAAAGAGCGAATATGTATCTCCTAATGGAATGCCTCGACCTTAGTGGTAATCTCGTAAAGTATTATTACGAGAACACGCCGGTGGACGCTGTGATGGACAACACGCCGGTTAATACCCTTAGTATTACCGACGACCAATCCGTTACTAGTCGCAATCTTGACGACTATCTCGCTGCGGTAAAAGCTGCCTTTGAGCGGTGCCCGGAAGGGTTCGCACATGTGATAGAGTCGCATGATTGCCCGCGGTTTACAACTGCGGCTGGCGTCGACGGCAAGACGGCTATCGACATCCTGCACGGGATTTATAATGGTGAGCAGTTCATTAAGCCGCGCACTATCGTGATCTATCAGGGTGAAGAGCTTGGGCTCAGTAATCCAAACAAGGAAGAGCTCACAGACGAAATGATGGTCGGCCTCGACGCGCAGACCAAAATGCGCTTCGAGCGTGGCGAATCGCTCGAAGAGTTGCGCCCTATTTCCAGGGCCAATTCTAGAGTGTCAGTACCTTTGGCTGAGTACGAGCGGCAAGAAAGAGATGAGAATTCTTGTCTTAATTACTTTCTACAGTACGTTGTCTAAAAAAAGGCCCGCAAGTTTGCGGGCTCTTTTTTATGCCCCTTTACTTGCCGCGCCCCGCAAAAAGGGATATAATTAGAAATTATGACAAACGCATTATTATCTACTAACGGCCTCAAGAAGATTTATGGCAAAAATGATACTATTTTTGAGGCATTAAAAGGCATTGATCTCAAAATCGAGGCCGGTGAATCCGTCGCAATCGTCGGTAAATCTGGTTCCGGTAAATCGACTTTGATGCATCTTTTGGCTTTACTCGATAAACCAACCGAAGGCGAAATATATTTAAACGGCCGAAATACCAGCAAGCTTAAAAACCGCAAATTAAATCGTTTGCGCAACAAAGAGTTTGGTTTTGTATTCCAGAGCTTTTTTATGAACGCGAATGACACCGTATTAAATAATGTCATTTTGCCTCTCAAAATCGCTGGGATTAGCCGTCGCGAGCGCAAGCGCCGTGCTATGGAAGCGCTTGAAGTGGTTGAGCTCGACGATAAGTTTAAAAACAAAGCCAGTGATCTTTCGGGCGGACAGAAACAGCGTGTTTGTATCGCGCGCGCCATCGTTAATAATCCAAAGGTTATCTTCGCCGATGAGCCGACCGGTAACCTTGATACTGCTACTGGTGAAAAGATCGAGAAAATCCTTTTTGATTTGAACCGCAAAAAGGGGATTACGTTAATCATTGTTACCCACGACGAAGAGCTTGCGGCCAAGTGTAAACGTCAAATCCGCATCGCAGATGGTCTCGTCGTTTCGGATGAAAAAGTTAAGAAGGGAGGCAAAAAATGAAAACTCTAGATATTCTCCGCGACGCCAACGCCAACCTTTGGCGCAACAAGATCCGCAGCTTTCTAACTATTCTCGCCATCTTTATTGGTAGTTTTACGATTATTTTGAACTCCGCCATTAATGCCGGCGTCAACGATTTCATGGACAAGCAAATTTCAAACATGGGTGGCGATGGTTATCTCGAAATGATGCCGACCGAGGCCTATGACACCGCGATGGATTTGCTGGGCAGCAACGGCGTAAAGGAATATACTGAAGACAAAGATAGTTCCAACGCTTCGGTTTATATTAAAGATGAACAGATTGAGAAAATCGGTGACATTGAAGGCATCAAATCCTTCCACGTGCTCGCCAACTCTACCGCTGACTACGTGACCAGCGATCGCACCGACAAACGCTATCGCCTCGCTCTCAACCTCGTAGTGCCAGGCATTTCGTTTGATATGTCAAACGGTCGCACTCCAAGCACTGAAGATGATGGTCCATACGAAATTGCTGTAAATGAAGATTTAGCTCGCGCCCTAGGTTATGAGGATGTTTCTGAAATAGTCGACCAAACCATCCAAATTGCCGTACCGAGCAACCTCAAGTGCTACACCGCAACTAAGCGCAGCAAATGCCAAACCATCTTAGATGTTAAGGTGACCGGCACTCAGGCTCCTGGTATCCTTTCGATGGGTGGTAGCCGTGGAAGTCTCTCGCTCTGGAATCGTATCAACGAAATCAACTTCGAAGGTATGCCAGCCGAGACTAATCGTAGCTACCAAGCTACGGCCGATGTCGAACCCGATAAAATAGATGAAGTGAAGGCTGCTCTTGAAGAAATTGGTCTTAAAGCCATGTCGGTGGATGACGAAGTTGGAATGTTCCGGACTTTCTTTGACGCAATTTTGATTGTATTTAATATCTTTGGCGCCATCGCTCTTATCGCGGCTTCTATTGGTATCATCAATACTCTCTTTATGTCGGTCCAAGAACGTACTCGCGAGATTGGTCTTGACAAAGCCCTTGGCATGAGCAACGGGCGAGTGTTCTTTAGCTTCTCGGCCGAAGCTATTTTGCTTGGTTTCTGGGGATCATTTGTCGGCGTGATCGTATCCATAATACTTGGCACTGTTGCTAGTAACCTTGCCCACGAAACTTTCTTGAAAGATTTCCCGACCTTCACTCTTACGATCTTTGAACCGCTTACGATGATTGGAATCGTGGCAATTATTATGCTGATCGCTTTCCTCGCTGGAACGCTTCCAGCCCGCAAAGCATCCAAGAAGAACCCGATCGATGCATTGCGCTACGAATAATCATAGATCTTCGTTCCTTTATGCTTATGCAAATATTTCTTCAAATTTTGGTTGCAAAAATTCTCCCCAGGTGTTAATTATAAACCTGGGTTGACTTCGGTGTTTAGTGTGGTCTAGCACGAGCCTATGCTCGTGAGGGTGTGGAGCTTCATTAAACAGCTATTCTAGATATGCCAGAAGCTTGGAAAGGAGTGAGATGGGTGTACGATTTTCATTATGGAGATTACAGATCACCGTAAAACTATCTTTTCGGCGAGGCAGCCGAAGAAAAAATCTAGTTCGCGAATAGCGAACTAGATCACCCATTCCAGTGTAATTCTAGAACTGCACTGGTTATGTTTTTATTGTACATTAAAAGATGGTTGAGTGCAAGGGGGGATAGTGATGAGGGATGAGGGGTGTATGATCCCTATATCCCCAGCGAGCCAGATAATTATGATAAGAAGACGAGAAACTACGTTTCTTGCGTCTACTCAAGAAACTAAAAATATCAGAGCAAGCTCTGAATTTTTCGTTCCTTTCGTAACCGCAGAAGATGCTTTGCATTTTCTCGTCTTCTGGCTATAATTCTCATGGCTGGGGATGAGGGATTCGAACCCCCGAATGGTGGGACCAGAACCCACTGCCTTACCACTTGGCGAATCCCCAAGCTTTATTATTTTATCACATTTTGCTGAAAAATGCTATAATATACTACGATATGCGTAAAAAGAAAAACGTTTTTTCTGAAAAAGAATTGTCTCAGCTTTCCGCTGAGAAAATTATTGATATGATTCAGCATGAGAATTATTCTTTGCTCACTTCGCTTGGTGCGGAGGATTTGCGTAAGGAAATGGTACCGGTCGGAAAGGTATGCAATGCTGTCATTAATTATATATTTAGGACAACCCGCAAAAAAGGCACGCAGACTGAATACGACAGAGAGGCTCGCAAGAAGTTGGTTAAAGTTCTATCCCGATTTACGCCTGGATCTTATGAGGGGATGCCAATTAATGAACCGAGTGGTTTGGTTATCGGCTTCAATCACCCATCGCTTGGTGAAATTGCTAGAATCCTAGCCATGAAGATTGACGTCATGGGTGACAAGCCTATGTATTTCCCAGTAAATCTGCCGTGGTATGAGGCACTTGCGCCGAATTTTGAGAGAATTAAGCGCCTTGGTATCATTATTACACCGACCATCACCCCTTCAACCTGGAAGAAAATGAATCTTGAAAAAGGCTCGCCACTTTACGAAGCAGGGAATAGATTAAAAAAGGAGTTTCGTGATCGCTATACTAAGATTTCCCACGATGGCCTAAAGAAAGGTGGCGTCGTTTTCGTGGCACCTTCTGCTACCCGTCAGGCTACCGTATTTAAGACTAAGGCAATTTATGACAAGAAAGAAGACATTATTCCAACTATGTCGGTTCTGGCACTTAGCCTTTTTGAAGACCCGGAGATGAACTGCAGTTTCTTACCAATTGCGGTATTGCCACCAAAGAATTATAAGCGTGGACTGAACTTCGGGAAAAAGTATAAGCTGATCCCTGGCGAATTAATGCCGGCGGACTATATCCGTAAAACTTACTTTAAAACCAAAAAACCAACCAAGCTCGAGGGGCTTGATTGGGACTTTCATATGCGCCTTGCCGAAAAGCTACCTAAGTCTTTTTGGTACTAAATTAGATTTATGCTATAATCATAAGAGTTATGGATGGGCAAGAATATTTTTATCATCCGCTAGAAAATATCGAAGACGTCGATCTCTTTTATGATGCGGTTGAGCGAAACCACTTGACCAAAGCTATTTCGCCCGAAAGACCATATACTTACTGGACTATTGAACTATACGATCAGCAAAACGGTATCCGTGGTGGCGGGGGTCTTGGCGTGCTTGCTGCTGACACTAGGCGCGTGGCCGAGAAAATGGGTGTGCCTTTTGCGCTAATTACACCTTTTTATCCTTCCGAGACAAAACAATCCTTACAAGACGGCGAAATTATCGAAAACCATATCCCAGTTGATTATAAAAAATTTGGCTATAAATTTATCGATAAAGTCAACATTAAATGTTCCGGGGCTATTTGTTCGCTTGACGTGATCGAAAAGCGCCTTGGTAGCACCAGAATCATTTCCGTCACGGAACCAAACTTTGGGGAGCTTTATTCTGGGCTCAGTGGTTCCGATCATCGCCTTTATCAAGAAGTGTCGCTTGGTTTTGGCGGCTACGCTGCTTTGAAGCTTCTTGGATTAAAGCCTGCGATTATGCAGCTTAATGAAGTTGCGACTTTCTTTGCCGCACTGGCTCGACTTGACGAGCTCACACGTAACGGTATGGATTTTTACGAAGCCGTCGTGTACACACGTAAACACACATTATATACGAATCATACTCTGGTGCAGGCGGCCGAAGCAGAGTTTAAATACTCACAATTTGAAAAATTCGTCTTCCCAAATTTGAAATCACCGGCCGTGAAGAAGTGGCTATCAGATAAATTCACTGATGGATCGATCAAGCTCTCGACCGTCACGATTGAAATCGCGGAGCTCAGAAGCGGCGTCTCGAAGCTCCATACTAGGGTTGCCAATTACCGCGACATCGCCGGGAATAAAGTGAAATTCAAAGCCATTACGAACGGTATCGATATGGACAAATGGGTGTTCCCCGAAATCATGGATGAGTATAAAAGAATCGGTGTTTTGGATAATCTGAATTTGCCGTCAGCAGATTTTACTGAGAAATTAGAACTCCTAGACTCCGATACGATTCGTCAACTCAAGCTAAGTGGCCGGGAAGTCTTGAATAAGACATTAAAGAACCGCCCCGATCAAAATGGGCAAATTCTTTCGTTTAGAGATAGCGATTTTATAGTTGATTTCAAACGTAGGTTCGTAGACTATAAACGCCCCGAAATGCCTTTTAAGGATCCGGTGCGACTTCGCAACATCCTGGAATCCAGAAATGCGCATTATATTATAGCCGGACGCGTGCATCCAGGTGACCATATTATGTATAATAAACTAAAATCCTTGCTTGAAACCTGTAAGCATGACGATTATCTCAGAGAGCACGTGCATTATATTGCTGATTATGATGAGAATTTAGCATACGGACTGTCTTGTGGTTCGAATGTTTCCATCAACGTGCCGGTGGTAGGCTGCGAAGCTTGCGGAACCAGCTGGATGAAAGATGTAGCAAATTTGAATCTGTTAGTTTCTACTCACGATGGCGGCGTAGCGGATGGTCCGATGAGCGCGTATTTCTGCGTCAATGGTGGGAATGAAGACGAAGAGTTAGATATGCTTTATCAGCAACTCGAGGATGCGATTTCGACCTGGGATAATGATTTCGATCTTGAATATATGACCCGTAAGCAGCTCACTGCATTTCTGCCGGTTATTTCCGGAACTAGGATGATGAACGATTATTTGCAATACCTGTTCCCGAAATAAAATTTCTCTTGATTTCTGCTCCTAAGTTTGCTATACTATTGACAAGTCTGGTATCAGACTTTTTTGATACTTAGTAAAAGGAGTAAAATGGCGAAAATAACAAGAATTAAGGCAAAAGATGACTCTCCCAAAAAAGAGTCTGCCGATGAGCCGACGATTACTCGAAAGAAAGTTGTCGTTAAAGACAAAAAGCAGGATAAAATCAAACGCGAAAGATTAAAAAAAGAAATCAAGAAGGTAGGTGAGGACAAAGGGTCCAAAAAGAAACCATTTATTCTCTTCAGACCTTTTGTATATTTTGGCCGATATCTCAAAGAATCTTGGCATGAGTTAAGGCAAGTTCGCTGGCCAAATCGCAAAACAACCTGGAAAATGGTGCTAGCAGTAATTGTTTATACCGCAATTTTCGTAATATTAATTACTTTGCTCGATCTATTCTTCTCGTGGTTATTTAATCTAATACTTAATAAATAAGAAAGGACTATAAATGGCAGTAAACAGATATGATGACACTAGGGCCTGGTACGCTATTTCTACCTACTCTGGTTACGAAGACAAGGTTGCAGACTCGATCAACCAACGTACTAGCACTGTTGAAATGGCTGATAAGATTTTCGAGGCAATCGTGCCGAAGGAAAAACAAATCGAAATCAAAAACGGTAAGCGCAAAATCGTTGACCGCAAAATTTTGCAAGGTTACGTACTGGTTGATATGAAGCTTTCGGATGAAACTTGGTACATCATCCGCAACACCCCGGGCGTGACTGGCTTTATCGGCACTGGCACGCAGCCAACTCCAGTTTCCGAAAAGGAAATCAAGAAGATTAAGAAACGCATGGGCGTTGAAGATCCGAAATTCTCAGTTAAATATGAAGTGGGCGAAGTGGTCTCGATCACTGATGGTCCTTTCAAGGGCTTTGATGGCGCGATTTCCGAAATCGACGCAGCAAAAGGCAAACTCAAAGTCATGGTTTCTATGTTCGGCCGTGAAACACCTGTCGAGCTCGATGCTTTACAAGTAAAACAATTGAACTAGCCAAAGAGTCAATAAAAACTTACCCGAGGTAGTAAGACTCGGGCTAGCGCCCCGGAGCGCTACCGAGGGTAAGTGTTTTATTGACTCTTCGTTAATTATTTGTTATAATTGTCAAGTTACGCACTAGAAAGGTTTTTTATGGCAGAAAAGAAAGTTATTGGCAATCTTAAACTTAGAATTCCGGCCGGTAGAGCGACTGCTGGTCCTCCGGTTGGTTCAACACTTGGTCAGTGGGGCCTCAACATGATGGATTTCATTAATCCATTCAACGAAGCTACCAAAGACCTTATGGGCAAGAATGTGATCGTTCATATTCGTGTCTACGACGACAGAACATTTGATTGGAAATCACTTGGTCAGCCAGTGGATGATTTGATCCGCGAAGCTATCAAGATCGACAAAGGTTCTGGCAAGCCAAACACCGATAAGGTTGGCACCATCACGAAAGATCAACTTAAAGAGATTGCCGAGAAAAAGATGGAATTCTTGAACGCTGTTGATATCGAAGGCGCAATCAAAATTGTCGCCGGCACTGCACGTTCAATGGGCGTCACTGTCGAAGAATAATATCTAGTAAATCTTAAAAATCAAGCCGCTTGGGCTTGATTTTTGTTTCGTTTATGCTATGATAAGAAAACTACACCATAGAAAAGGGAGGAAACGAAATATGGGCGTACGTTATAAACATGAGGTGTCGCAGAGATCAATATTGCTCGATAGGGCTATGAATTGCTGGGATATTTATAGCCTGGAATACCGAACAATAGTAACGACCTACGAAGAGTTACTTGAAGAAAAGAGGGAGCGGAAGATCCCCCCCTTATGTTCATTTAACTAAAGATGCTATGGGCTCATTTCCTGAAATTGAATTTTTGTCTATCGACGACAGGAATAAGGCAAAAGAGTATCTGTGTGGGCAATCCGACATCTCAATTAAGTGCATCTTAATGAGTGTTCGCTTTTACAAAGAAAGCAAGGTCCGCAATGACCTTAAAGCCTTGGTTTTGGATTTCAAATACGAACTGAGGCACAAGGGCTACAAAAAGATGCAGATGACGATGTCACCCGAATCGAGCGGTGCTATGAAATATGAAACTTCATATCTTAGCCTTCTCGATTCCTAGTCGAGTACCTTATTCTCGGGGTCCCTTATGGGGCCCCTTGAATTTTTTTAGAATTTTTGTTATAATAATTTTACTATTTTATTAACCGTGGGAGGGTTCGGCCCGTTATTACCACAGAAAGGAATACTATGGCCAAAGAAGAGGTCAAAGACTTAGAAGAAAAGACTACCGTAGAGGCTCCAGTCGAAGAAGCTGCTGCTGAGGAAGTCGCTGACAAAGCAGAAGAAACTCCTGAGACTTTTGCAAAGTCAGGCAAGAAATCAAAGAAGCATATCGAAGAGGTCAAGGCTGAAGAAGAGCGCCAAGCTCGCAAAGTTGAGCGAAAAGCCGCCGAGGCTGCGCCAAAAGCTAAGGGTGCTACTCCTGTTACTAGACCAAAAATCGAGCGCAGAGGCAAGAAATACCAAGAAGCTCACAAGCTCGTCGAGAAGGGCAAGCTTTACAATCTAGGCGAAGCCGTTAAGCTCGCAATGGATACCAATCCTACCAAGTTTGATGCAAGTGTCGAGGTTCACGCCAGACTCGGTGTTGATCCACGTCAAGCTGATCAAAACATCCGCACCACTCTCGTGCTCCCTCACGGGAACGGTAAGACTGTCCGCGTAGCTGTATTTGCTCCGCTAGATGTCTGCAAAGCCGCTAAGGCAGCTGGTGCCGATATCGCTGAGGATGAAGAATTCTTGAAGAGACTCGAGAAAGGCAACGTTGATTTCGACGTCCTAATCTCAACTCCGCAATACATGCCAAAGCTTGGTAAGTTTGCAAGACTACTTGGTCCTAAAGGATTGATGCCAAATCCAAAGGCTGGTACTGTTACCGCTGACGTTGAGAAGGCCGTCAAGGATTCAAAGGCTGGTAAAGTTGAGTATCGTGTCGACAAGCAAGCTATCGTCCACATCGGTGTTGGTAAAGTTTCCTTCGGCCAAGACAAATTGGTTGAGAACATCAATGCATTTCTTGATTCTTTGAAGGCTCAAAAACCAGCATCGCTTAAGGGCTCTTACATTAAGACCATCTTTATCACTACTACGATGGGTCCTTCAATTCAAATCGAGAACATCTACAACTAATTAGTTTAGAGCAAAAAGTCTCCCGCCCTGGGAGATTTTTTGTGTTATAATTTAAGCATGGAAGCTTTACGAGGCCTCGAAATCTATGAATTGATCATTTTCGCAGTGATCGGGCTTCTTATCTTATTCTGCGGTTATCGCATCAAGAAAATCGCATTCTTCCTAGTATGGTTTATCTTAGGCTATAACTTAATGATGCTGTTTTTGCCGACCCTAAATCAATGGGTACCGCAGATCGCCGAGAATAATCTTTGGCAAATCTTGCTTCCGGTTGGCGGCGGTTTGTTGCTCGGGTTGCTAGGATTCTCGATCGAAAAACTCTGCGTCGGCGGGATCTGTTTTGCGCTCGTAATGATGGTGACCGTGAGATACTTCGGCACCGAAGTGCAAACTTTAGCCATTGGTGGCGTAGTTGGCGTGATCGCTGCCGCAATTGCCGTCATGCTGATGAAGCCGGCAATCATCGTCTCGACCTCTCTTGCTGGGGCGTATTTACTTACGTTAATACTTATGGCGCTGGTTCCTTCGATTGAGTTTTCGGTGTTTTATTGGCCGATTATTATTGGGCTCACTGCAGTTGGATCTCTTGTCCAATTCTCCACAACTAAAGACATGTCATAATAAGCCCTTGTTTTTTCATTCCTTTCGTGATATAATTGGGGGAGTTACCAAAGACAGCGACGGGAGTGATCCTTAATCATGTCGCCGAGGAATTATCTTGTAATTATATTTGGTGACGAATTTTAACAATTAGTCGACCAAATTATTAAATTAAAACCAAAGGAACTTTTTTATGGCTATTTCAAAGGATAAAAAGAACACATTGGTTGCTGATTTAACTGAGCTTTTGACAGGCGCAAAGACTACCGTCTATGCAAAATATCAAGGTTTGACCGTGGCTGAACTCCAGGAGCTTAGAAAAGCTGCTAGGGAAGCTGGTGTTAAAATCAAGGTTGTGAAGAACCGCTTGGTTCGCGTAGCTATGGGACAGATTGCCGTCTACAAAGATACCGATACCACCGGTTTGACCGGACAATTGCTTTACGCAATTTCCGACGAGGATGAAGTTGCTCCTGCTAAGGTTTTGGCTAACTTTGCTAAAACTCACAAAGCACTAAGCATCGCAGGTGGTTTTAACGATCTCGGAAATACTCTTTCCGACGCCGACGTTAAAACTCTTGCTGAAATGCCGACCAAAGACGAACTTATCGCCGGGGTCGTGGCACAGCTTCTTTCGCCGGTTACCGACAGTATCTCTGGACTTTCTGGAGGTCTCTCTGGAATCGTGTCTGGGCTTGAAGCTCACGCTAATTAGCAACGTTTATTATTAAATGAAAGGAACTATTATGGCTACTGATATCAAAAAACTAGCTGAGGAATTGGTTAAGTTGACCGTTCTCGAAGTAAACGAACTTAAAAATGTACTAAAAGACGAATATGGCATTGAGCCTGCTGCTGCAGCTGTCGCTGTTGCTGCTGGTCCTGCTGCTGACGCTGGTGCTGCTGCCGATGAAGGCAAAAGCGAATTTGACGTCGTTTTGAAAGACGCTGGCGCTCAGAAGATCGCTGTAATCAAGGCTGTTAAAGAGGCTACTGGCCTTGGTCTTGGTGAAGCCAAAGCTATCGTTGACGGTGCTCCTGCAACCGTGAAAGAGAAAGTTACAAAAGCTGACGCTGAAGCAATGAAGAAAGCTCTTGAAGAAGCAGGTGCTACTGTTGAGCTCGCTTAAATCATAAAGGTTGACTAATTGGCAAAAACACCTGGCCACCAGGTGTTTTTTGTTATATAATTTCGTTATGAAAGATTTTGATTATCTTAAAAAAGGAGACGTTTACCTTGACGCTGCCTGCCAGAGTCTGCGACCAAGGTGCGTGATCGACGCCCTTGATAAATATTATACCGAGCACAATTCTTGTGGCGAAAGAGTGAAATATAAATGGGGAGTAGAGACCGACGAGAAGGTAGAAGAGACTAGGGAATTAGTATTAAAATATGTTGGTTTAAAATCCAAAAAATACACCGTGTCATTTACCCTAAATACTACTTATGGGATTAATTTGATTTTGTCTCAACTTAAAGGTGATTTATTTAGCAAAGTAATGACGAGCGAGATAGAACACAATTCGCCGTTTCTCGCGACGATTGCATTTTCGAAACGAACTGGACTGCTGCGCGAAGTGATGAAGCGGGAGGATGACGGCTCGATTAATATTTCTGATTACGATTTCAAGAACGCCGTGGTGGTAGTGAACTGCGCCGCCAACTTTGACGGTCGCAAACTCTCAAATATTAAGGAACTCGTAAAAGCTGTACATAAGGCTGGCGGGATTATTATTATCGATGCAGCGCAAGCCATGGCGCATTCTGCGGATATCGTAAACGGTGTGGAGGCCGATGCGATTTGTTTCTCAGCTCACAAAATGTACGCGCCGAGCCTTGGTGTAATCGTGTGGCAAGATTCTTTGATGGACAAGATGGAACAAGGCTTCCTCGGCGGTGGCATGGTGGACGACGTGAAACTCGATTCTTATCTACTATCTGCAGAGGGCAAAGAACATCGCTATACGAGATTTGAGGCCGGCCTCCAAGCTTGGGGCGAGATCGTAGGGCTCGGTGCCGCTATTAAGTGGCTTAACAAAATGCCGAAATCCACCTGGAAAAATTTCGAGAGTTCATACCGCGAACTCTACGATTATTTATCTGGGTCCGATAAGGTGCATTTTGTAAACAAAGAAGCGAACCCCACAATGTCATTTTACATTGATGGGCTTGATTCGCATCTTCTAGGTGCGGCTTTATCCCGCGAAAATATCATGGCTCGGACTGGGTATTTCTGTGCTCACTATTATCTCGACCACGTACTGGGCTTGCCGCCACTCGTCAGATTCTCGCTTGGGCTACAAAACACCCCTGACCAAATTGCCAAGGTCAAAAAAGTTATGGATAACATTCTCTAGGTGTGTTAGAATAATAATATTATGGTGTGCATAGCGGCTTTTATAATACTAGGGCTTATTGGTGTTTTTGTTGCGATTATTTCGATTTTCAAACCAAAAGTTGGTAAAGCCTACCTCAAAGCCATGAAGAAAGCTTGGGGTTGTCTCTGGAAAAAGGTGCGCCTACAAAAATGCGAAACTGGCTTTAAGGACGACGTTAAGAATACTCTGCTTTCTCGTATTATGTTGAAGCACCCTAAGTGGGTGAAACCTTTGTCGATTCTTATTGAAGTTTTGTCGATCGTGATTGTCGTGGTTGCCGTCTGGGCAATCCTTACAGCTATCAAATCGCTGCTCGCGCTCTGGGCGCTTGGTTCCTGTAATGTAACGAAGCCTTCCGCTTGTACGATGGGCGCCGAGGTTTGCTCGATTGACGAAGTCGAGCCATCGAACCCACTCGAAGCGACTGGACGCTGGTTCACTGAATGGGGCGAAATCTTTGAAGCGATCCCGGACAAATTTAGGACTTATAATCCTGAGGATTATAGTTTTAATTATATTTCCGCTTCGCCCGCTTCTTCGGATGAAAAGTCAGTTGCTATCGATATCTTTGACCCGGGTTGCTCTGTTTGTATGATTTCATATCGCAACCAAAAGGAGGCCGGGTTCTTTGACGACTACAACGTGCGCTTGGTGCCTTTCCCAATTCGTGACGGAGACGGGAATTATAAGTTTAAGAATTCTGAGACAATCGTGAGATATATGTTCGCTGCCGAGCAGGTTAAATCTGGGCTAGCAATGCAAATTATCGATAAAGTTTTCGTAGGAGAAAACAGCGAAGGTAGATCCTATCAATCGTTATTTAACGACGAATACAATCACGACGAAGCAGTCCTCAAATTGAAATCCTGGCTAAAAAGCTTTGGGCTCAAAGACACAGAAATTGAGGAGGTTGAGAAGATTTCAGGATATCCCGAGACGAGTGACAAATTAGACCAAAATCAGAGAATCGTCGAGGATGAATTAAGGGTCAAGGGTATCCCGACCATGGTCTACGACGGACAAAAACACACCGGACTTTGGAAGCATAACTAGTATTGTAAAATTTACAACATTTTAGCTTTGACCGATGTTAATTTGGTGGAAAAGTTTGGTTGTGTTCTATTGACTTTATTTGTCGTTGGATATAATATAATATTAATATTATATTTAGACAGGAATGCGAGGTGATGTCTGAAATACCAGAAAAACAAATAAAACGTTTACGAAGTTTGCTTGGAGAAGCAGAGACTAATTTATCAGCTGCAAAAGAACTTTTGATTTCCATTTTGGGCGATGGCGATACTATCGCTGTGCCAAGTGATAATGTTATGTCCACACCAGAAGGCAAAGTGATCGAAGGGATCTTTGATGGCCAGATTATGATTGGTCCTGATGGTAAGAATTATCCTGTCCCGGCAAACTACGCATCTAAGTCAAAGCTAGTTGAGGGCGACATTATGAAGCTCACCATTAGCGATGATGGTAAATTCATGTACAAGCAAATTGGTCCAGTGGAGCGTAAGACCGTAATTGGTACGCTTTCACATCACGATGATAAATATTTTGTAGAGGTCGCTGGGAAAGAATATCAGATTCTCTATGCTTCGGTGACATATTTCCATTTGCACGAAGGCGCTCAGGTATCGGTGGTGATCCCGGCTGACAATGAGGATGCCACTTGGGCTGCAGTAGAGGCGGCTTTGTAATTAGCTGAATGAAAAGTCTTTATAGAAGATATCGGCCACTTTCTCTCGCTGATGTTGTTGGTGAGGAACAGGTTACTGGGCCGCTCATAAAGTCGCTCGAACAGAATAAAATTAACCACGCCTACCTTTTTATTGGTCCGAGGGGATGCGGTAAAACTAGCGTGGCGAGGATTTTGGCCCACGAAGTAAATGGTTTTAAATATGATATCGAGGACGAATATATTGATATCATCGAAATCGATGGCGCGTCTAACCGCGGTATTGATAATATTCGGGAGCTCCGCGAAAAAGTTGCGATCGCTCCGTCGAGCGGTAAATACAAGGTATATATTATTGACGAAGTCCACATGTTGACCAAGGAAGCCTTCAACGCGCTTCTTAAAACTTTGGAGGAGCCGCCGAAGCACGTAATCTTTATTATGGCGACGACGGACGCCTACAAAGTACCGGTCACTATCACGTCGAGAGCTCAGTGCTTTACTTTTAAACTCGCTGAGCCGGATGTGATGTTTGACTACCTGAAGAAGATTACCGATAAGGAGAAAATCAAAATCACCGACGGCGCCATCAGGATTATTATAAAAAGAGGTGGCGGTTCGTTTAGAGACACTTTATCGCTGCTTGACCAATTATCATCTTTGTCCCAGGACGAAATTACGGAAGAGATGGTGATTAATGCTATGGGGCTTCCTGAAGACGAAAAAATCAAAACTCTTCTTGCTGCTTATAAATCTAGCGACACTAGTGGTGTGTTTAATATCGTTAAAGAGCTTCTATCTGCTGGTATTAAGGCCGACACGATTGCCGATGAATTAATAGCGACCATTATCGAATCACCTGAGCCCGATCTAATTGGACTGCTTGCAGAGCTTCCGAACGTAAAGGCACCTTATTCCGAGGCAAAGCTCTTAGTAGCACTCAGCGGTGCTCTTAAAAAAACTAGTGTAGCCGCTCTGCAGCCGGCGACGCATGCTGCTACGCAAACTACAGCGCATCCCGCCGCGCAGGCTTCTGCGCAACCGGCTGCGAAGCCTTCTTTTAAAGATCGCGCTAAACTCGCTTCCGCCCAACCGAAAGCTCCAGCTGCGCCTGTCAGTCAACCCGCAAAAGTTATAGCCGAAGAAGAGCCTATCCAGAAACCCAAGCCCAGCGAGAATGTAAGTTTTGACTGGGAAAAGTTTCTAGCCATCGTAATGGAGAAAAGTGATGTTCTTCACTCGCAGCTAGGCCGCACGAATCATTCATTTGATGGTGAGGCGTTACATATTTATCCCACTAAGAAAATTACGAAAAATATTATCGGACGCGAAAATAACAAAAAGATATTACAGGAAGCGGCTGGCGTCGGTGTAAAAATTACAATACATGACGTGACGGATTCCCCGAACGATACAAAAAATGATGCTACGCTATCTAGATTATCTGATATAATGGGTGGAGAGGTATTAAATGACAGAGGAGGAAACCCATTCTAAAAAAGACGGCCGCATGCCGCCGTACGATGAAGTTGCAGAGAAGTCTGTTCTTGGCGCTATCATAATCGACAACGACGTTTTGCCGGAAGTTTTGACGATTTTGAAACCTCGTGATTTTTATGAAAAAAGACATCAGATCATTTATGAGTCCATTATCGATCTATATGACAAACACAAACCGATTGATCTTTTGACGCTCACTACCGAGCTGAAATCCAAGAAGAAATTATCCGAAATTGGTTCTGCGTCTTATCTTACTGATTTGTCAAATTTTGTACCGGTTGCGTCCCACGCTAAAGCTTACGCAGAGATTATCGAGAAAGCCTCCACCAGGCGTCGCCTTATTACGGCTGGCACCGAGATTGTGAGGAAAGCTTATGAAGATGACGCCAATACCGATGACCTGATTGGTCATGCCGAGCGTGAACTGTTTGAAGTTTCCGACAAAATCGTAAAAAGCGATTATGTGCCGATCGATCAACTACTCGCGGATGCTTTTGATCGCATTGATGATTTGCATAAAAATAAAGGAGCGCTCCGCGGCCTTAAAACTGGCTTCCGTGATCTCGATAAGAAGACAGCTGGTTTTCAGAAAGGTGATCTTATAATTATCGGCGCCCGCCCAGCAATGGGTAAAACGACTTTCGCGCAAAACTTGGCTTACAATATTGCTACCATCAACAAAAAAGGCGTACTCTTCTTCTCGATGGAGATGGCGGCAAACGAAATTGTGGACAGAATGATTTCTGATGTATCGGGTGTAGATAACTGGAAAATGCGAACTGGTAATTTGTCGGATGAGGAATTCCAGAAAATTGGCGATGCGATGGATGAGATGGACGAGCTACCGATTTATATTGACGATACTAGCTCGATGACGGTCGTGGAACTTCGTAATAAAGCTAGAAGAGCAATGCATGACCACGATATCGGTGTCGTGATCGTGGACTATTTGCAGCTTATTCAGGGTTCGGACCGCTACAAGGGAAATAGGGTTCAGGAGGTGACCGAGGTTTCACGTGGTCTAAAGATTCTAGCCAGGGAACTAAGTATCCCGGTGATTGCGTTGGCGCAGCTTTCTCGTAATGTGACGGGGCGTGACGACCCGAGACCGGTGCTATCGGATCTTCGTGATTCTGGTTCTATCGAGCAGGATGCCGACCTTGTGATGTTCTTGCACCGTCCTGATTACTACAAACAAAACGACGACAATTACGAAGAGACCCATATAACAGAACTACTCGTTGCAAAGCACCGCCATGGCGCCGTCGGTAAAATTGAGCTATACTTCCACCCAGAACTTCTACGTTTTATGTCACTTGATGCTACACACGAATAGTAGTATAATACTTATGTGAAGAAAAGAACTATTTCTAAACTTTTTCTGTACCGTTATCGGTTTTTGATTGGTTATATTATACTTGGCGTTGCCTTTATTACGCTGCTTATTTCGTTGCCGCTAATCGCGCAGAACGGGCTTTCGGATGCAGAAATCGATTCCGCCACAACTTCTTATTATCTTAGCCCAGATAATTTATTTACCGGCAATATGGTCGATATGCCATATCACGCTTTGCAGAAGGTTTCGATTAAGCTATTCGGACTAACTGCTTATGCAATTAAACTGCCGAGTATTATTATCGGGCTAGTGCTTGGCTTACTTTTGATATTACTACTTAATAGGTGGTTTAAGAGCAATGTTTCGCTCATAGCCTCGTGTCTGATTGTTTTGTCTACCCCGTTTTTGTTCCTAGCCGGGTCTGGCACGCCACTCATCATGATTGTCTTTTGGCCGACCCTATTGTTGTGGCTCGGGTCCAAAATCCAAGGCGAGAAGCGTCCAAAACCAATGTATAGTTTCGTATTTGCCATCGCAATGCTCTTCTCGTTGTTTACGCCTTATATGATTTATTTTGCAATTCTTTGCGTCGTGTTCCTACTAGCTCAACCGCATCTCCGCTTTGTGGTAAAGAGTCTGCCGAAGCTACCTTTGGTCCTAGTTGGGTTAATAATACTGGCTGGATTTGTATTGCTTGGCGTTAATATCTTCCAACGCCCGGATACTATTTCTGAACTATTGTTTAGCTCCGGTTTTGAAACAGGATCCTTCTTCCGAAATATCGGCTATGGGTTCTCGCCAGTGTTTTCATGGCACAATAGTAGCGAAGGAGTTTTCCTTTCACCGCTCATTAGCCTGCCGACTCTCGCGCTAGCTCTCATTGGCCTCTTTTCGACCACTAAGGGATTCTTTGCTTCACGCAACTCCATCGCCACGATGCTCCTAATCTTTTGTATTATCATCACTGGGTTCAATCCAAATGCCGTTATCTTTATTATTCTACCTTTGTCGATCTTGACCGCTCACGGTATTAAATACTTGCTTGAAAAGTGGTATGGTCTATTCCCGGAGAATCCTTATGCTAGAATTTCGGCGCTTTTCCCGATCACTCTACTATTTGGGATTATGATTATTTCTGGGCTTTTGCAGTATATTTATGGTTACCGCTACAACCCGAACATTGCCGATTCGTTCAACAATAATCTGTCGATAATCAGCAAGAATCTCACAGACGAAACACTCGTGGTGCAAGATCATTTTGATTTTTATAAGATCTTGGAGGACAAAACCAGCCTCAGGGTTTCCAACAAGGTTAATACTTCTGCCGAGAAGATTGCGGTTATGGGTGATCGATCGGAAGTTCCCGAGAATTACTCGCTTTACCGCATAATCACTTCGCCAAGGAAAGATAATTCTGATATAATATATCTATATACAGCAACAGTAAATCAAGGAGAATAGTATGGGTCAGAAGATGGACCAAATGAAATTATTGAATCAATTACGTAAAGCTCAAAAAGAACTCAAAAACGAAGTTGTCGAAGTTGAAGCTGGCGATGGCGCCGTAATCGTTCAGATTAACGGTGAACTTAAAGTCAAAAAAGTTAAGATCGACCCCGAAAAAGTTGACCTCGATGATATCCACGAACTCGAACGCTGGATCGAGAACTGCATGCGTGACGGTTTTGCTAAAGCACAAGAAATTGCCACTGACAAAATGAAGCCACTGATGGGTGGTCTTGGCAATCTCGGCCTCGGAATGTAATATGCTGCCAAAAGCTTTGACGAATGCCATTGACGCTCTGGCTATGCTTCCTGGCGTAGGGCCAAAAACTGCTGAGCGCTATGCCTACTATCTTTTTAAAGCTAACCCGAGAATTTCGGATGGTATTTGTGATGCTTTAGAGAATTTGCACGACAAAGTTAAGTCGTGCCCAGTTACTTTTGCTCTGATCGACGCCAGTGAAGAGATTTCACCTTTATACGCGGACGAGTCTCGTGACAAAACGACGATTATGGTGGTAGAGGAGCCTCTCGATATTTATGCGATCGAAGCCACAAAGCAGTACAAGGGGACATATCATGTGCTCGGCGGTGCGATTTCGCCAATCGATGGGGTTACGCCTGAGCAACTTCATATTGGTGAACTAATTAAGCGCGCCAATAATGACAACGCCAAGGAAATCATTATAGCAACAAATCCTTCTGTGGAAGGGGAATCAACGGCACTTTATCTCGAAAAGATTTTGCATGAACAAAATCCCAATTTGAAACTCACCCGTCTTGCCCGCGGATTACCACTCGGGGTTGATCTTTCATATGCTGATCAAATAACGCTTAGTGCGGCGCTAGAAAATCGCACTAATCTATGATTTTTTGAGATTTCTTCTATGGTCAACCTTCCAGGAACGGACGCCGGCAAATTTTGCCGCAAGTACATCAGTGGACCATTTGTCGCCTAGCATTACGGTCTCTTCTTTCTTGAAACCTTTTTTGACCATGGCCTTTTGTAAGGTGTTTCGAATCGGCTTCCCGGCCCACCACATACAGTCTACGCCGATTGGTTCACAAAATTTTTTCATCATTTTTTTGCGTCCGTTATTACTGACTACCATTATTTCGACGCCGGCTTTTTTGCAGTCTGCCACCCAGCCCTGCAACTCGTCGGCAGGTTCTTTCTCGGAATGAAGCCTGATGGTATTATCTAGATCACATAGTAAAAGTTTGACGCCCTCTTCTTTTAGTATTTCTGGCGTCACTTCTTCGAATCTTTCGAAATATCTATCTGCACGAAAAATGCTCATGGAACTATTTTAACATAATCCTGGCGGAATTGTAGATTGTGGAAAACTTTACTTTTGTATTTACAATGATAATATTTGTGCTAAAATGAAGTTAGTTATGGTTATGTACAAAGGTAGAAGTGTTGAAATATTTTCCAAATTTCTTGGTGCTTTTGTTGTTTTGGGACTACCATTTTTCTTTTTGTCACTCACCTATCGTAGCGCCAGTGCATTGACCTATTCATCTGACGTTGATGTGAATTTTACTTTTAATCCGACTTTATCTATTCAGATGTCTTCGCCATCTGATCTCGTTATCCCGAGTTTAGCACCAGGTTCCTACGCTGACAGTAACCACGTAACTATAACAGTTGATACGAATGCTGCATATGGTTTTCAGCTTAGTGCTACGGTGGGTACAAAAAATGGCACCGATGCTCTCGTGAATACTAGCAACAACAATTACGCATTTAGTAATTTGTCTAGTGGAGAGAGTTCGCTAGCGTCATTCAGTGACGACACCTGGGGTTATTCATACTGTTATTATTCACCCGTAGAAGATTGTGACTCTCATGGTGAATATTGGGTGTATGGCAATAGGTTTACGAATTATAGTGGCTACGGAGCATTGCCGCTCGACGACAACACTAGCGCCAGTGAGCGCGGTAATGGTGGTATCATCCTAATGAACACTGTCGATGGCCCAAATAGTGGAAACACTATCAAATTCAAGATTGGCGCCAAAGCTAGTGCTACCCAGGCTTCCGGTAATTACACCAATACTATCAATTTTTATGCCGTTGCAAGCCCAGAACCAGAGCTCACTCCGATGGCCTGTGAATCTAACAAAATTTGCTACCACGCCAATTCGCTTGACCCAGTTGAAGGCACAATGGCCAAACATTCCGTTGTTGCCAACGACCGGGTAGTATTGCATGCTTCAAATTATTCTCGCGATGGATATGGTTTTGCTGGGTGGAACACCGAGCCTGATTACTCTGGTACATTCTATGGCCCGAATGAAACCATTACGACCCCTTCCAACATCGCTTCGCCGCAAGGATTTAGCCTTTATGCTGTCTGGGTACAGTCGGCCGGTGATTTGCAGAGCTGGACTGGCTGCTCGGATCTTAGTGAAGGTGACGTCACTGCACTTAAGGATGCGCGCGACAACCAAGTATATGCGGTAGCAAAATTGGATGATGGTAACTGCTGGACGATTGAAAATTTGAGACTTGATAGTAGGACTACTAGCGGCTCTTATGCCAACATGGCCGAGGGCTATGATTACGGGTTCACTGGTTTGGCCAATTCTGAAGCTGCAATTAACTTTAATGAGGTGACGACAGCGAATAGCCTATATAGCACTGATGGTAGCACCGTAAATACGGTAACCGGCAACTACATCGCCGAGAGAATGCCGCGCTATCATAATGTCAATACCGCTGCCAGGATAGATTATTCTACTGGCATTGATCTCGCTACCTATTCTTATGGGAACTATTATACTTGGTCTGCGGCTAATGCGGACATGAGTGAAACTTACGGTAACAATGGCTCCATCCAGGGTACGAGCATTTGCCCCACTGGTTGGTCACTTCCTACTGGTGGAAATAACGCTAATGCCTTGTATAGTGATTATTGGAAGCTTAGCGTTGCAATTATAGGTGCCGCTCCAGCAAACTCTTCAACTGAAGCAAATTCATATTATACCGGTGAACCTGAAGGTCAGAATGCCACTGAAGCTCTTCGCTCTTATCCAAATAACTTTGTTCTTTCCGGTATTATTTCTGATAACGATGTGCGTTATCGTGGCGGTGGCGGTTATTACTGGACTTCTACATACAGCGGTACGCAAACTGCATATTACGTAGATTACAACGGACACAATGTTTATCCTGGTAGTAGTAACTACTACAAACATTTAGGTATGGCCGTTCGCTGCATCATGCATGATGATTAGATAATCTTATTAATACAACATGATATAATGGTAATATGTACGATATTTTTGAAGGTTTTTTAAAGGATAAAAAGAAAGTCTGCATCATCCAGGCTGAGAATCCGGATGGTGATTCGCTTGGGAGCGCTATCGCGCTTGATTATCTTTTGGATGGGAAAGAAAACTCGTTGTATTGCCCAGTAGATATCCCGAAATACTTGCGCTATTTTCCTGACTGGTCTAGAGTGACTAATGAGTTTGATTTTGATGCTGAGGCTTATATTATCGTTGATACTGCGGCCGAGATATTGTTATCTAAACTGCTCGACGATGCGGCAATCCGGAATCGTTTGTACTCTGCACCTGTGCTCGTGATTGATCACCACGAGACGCCTGACGATATCAATTTCCCACACGAGTCGATTATTGAGGTACGGCCAGCTTGCACCGAATTGATTTAT
This sequence comes from Candidatus Saccharimonadota bacterium, assembly GCA_017619315.1. Taxonomy (GTDB): domain Bacteria; phylum Patescibacteriota; class Saccharimonadia; order Saccharimonadales; family Saccharimonadaceae; genus Nanosyncoccus. Next base: position 106,146 of record JAFZSN010000011.1, on the reverse strand, counting down.
AGAATTGCGAAGGCGAATAAAATTGAAATCAATAAGCCAGCGGCTGAGGCGATGATGCAGGGAATTATGTCCGATACTTTAGGACTCACCAGTGCTTCGGTGACGGATGAGACGTTTAATATCATGGCAGAACTTACTAAGGCTGGCGCTGTGATTTCCGAGCTCGAAGAGAATCGTCGCGAGCTTTCTAAGAAGTCGCCGCGTATCCTTGATTACAAGGCTGACCTTATCAAAAGGATTGATTACTCTTTGGACGGCGAACTCGCTACTGTGCATATTCCTTGGGATGACATCAAGGAATATTCAGATGAATACAATCCGAATGTATTGATTCTCGAGGAGATGCGAATGGTGGAAGGTGTCAGGGTCGCCGTGGCGGTAAAAACTTACCCAGACGGCAAAGTGACTGGCAAGATTCGCTGTTCTTCTGATTTACCAATCGCCGAAAGGATCGCTGGATATTTTGGCGGTGGCGGCCATCCTTATGCTGCAGGATTTCGCACTTATGATATGACCTATGAAGATGTTTTGAAAGAATTAGTTAAAGTAGTAACGGAGGCAAATGATGAAGAATAAACTAACACTCGCTAAGACTTCAGATTTATTATCTGGCGATTCTGCGTCACTTACTGTGGTTATGATCCACGGGATCGCTTCCGATTCACATACTTACGACTCAGCTCTCAAGCATTTCAAGGAGGATGCGGGCTTAAAGGGTGTTCGTTTTGTGACTTTTGATTTGCTTGGAGCGGGGAAATCCTTGAAGGACGACGAGAATTTAAATTATGATTACGACGACCAAGTTGAGGCTCTCAATAATGCGATAGACGAACTCGGGATCGACACGCCGCTCGTGCTGGTTGGACATTCTCTCGGGACTTTTATCGTCACTCGCTACACTTCGATTTATCCTGATAAGGTTAGCGAATTGATACTTCTTTCTCCGCCGATTTTCACTAAGCGAGATTTTGCTAATCCAGCTTTTGCGGCTGGGATTGAGGGCTTTAAGCAAATGGTAGGCGCAAAGGCCCCGGAGATTTTAAAAGAGAAATCCTTTATTAATTCTATGGATAAAATCGTGTTAGACCAGACCAATTTTGATGTATTGGCTGGTCTCACCACTCCGACGACTTTGATATTTGGAAATGGCGACCAGTTGATTGCTTCATATAATGTTCCGTATCTTTTGAAGCAAAATGATAATATTACTGCGATTGAAACTGAAAGCAAACATGGCGTAACGCACGACAAGTACGAGAAGCTTGCTTCGATTTTGAAAAAAATATTGAAGGGTGACGTAGCATGAGTGATTTGAAGATTTATAATACCGCGAGTAGGAAGATTGAGGCTTTTAAGCCATCCGGGGACGTAGTGAAGATTTACACCTGCGGCCCGACAGTTTATAGCGAGGCGCATATTGGGAATTTGACGGCGTATATTTATTGGGATCTTATGGTGAGGACTTTACTCGCTAATGGGTTTAGAGTGAAGAGAGTTTTGAATTTGACCGATGTGGGACACTTGGTGTCAGATGCCGACGATGGTGAAGATAAGTTAGAAAAGGGCGCAAAGCGCGAAGGCGTTAGCGTATGGGATGTCGCCGAGAAGTATATCGATATATTCAAGCGCGACTATTCTGAATTAGAGCTCAGCCAGCCGGCCGTGTGGGCCCGCGCTACGGATTACATAGAAGGTGACATTGATGCGGTTGATAAAATGACCGAGAATGGATTCACCTACGAGACCGAGGATGGTGTGTATTTTGACACGAGCAAATTTGAAGCTTACGCTGATTTTGCTAGGCTTGACCTTGAGGGGCTCAAAGCCGGCGCGAGGGTTGATTTTAATTCCGATAAACGGAATGTATCCGACTTTGCGGTTTGGAAATTCATCAAGCCGGGTGAGAATCACGCAATGCGCTGGGATTATCTCGGCCGCCCTGGCTATCCAGGCTGGCACCTAGAATGTGCAACCATCATTCACGAAGAGCTCGGTGAGCCGATCGATATTCATACTGGCGGCATTGACCATATTCCGATTCATCACACCAACGAAATTGCGGAGTGTTATGGTGCGTATGGCCACAATTTGGCCAAGTACTGGCTGCATTGTAATTTTATTACGATCGATGGCGAGAAGATTTCGAAATCGCTTGGAAATGTTTACCTATTGTCCGATCTCGATGAGCGTGGGTTCTCGCCGATGGACTACAAGATGTGGGTCTTGTCCGGGCACTACCAGGGTACGAGAAACTTTACTTTTGATTCGCTAGCAGCAGCGAAGCAACGCCGTTTGAACTGGCGCAACCGCATAGCAGAATGCTACCAAAAGGATGATTTTAAAACCGATACTTTCGAAAAGGTTCTGGCTGCCGTAAATGAGAATTTGAATTCCGCCGAAGCTTTTGCGGTTGTTGACGGAAACGATCTGTCGCTTGACGACTGGAAGATGGTGGATGAGCTGTTTGGCCTGAAACTCATGGAGGATTCGGCCGATGTTTCGGAAGATATTTACAAGCTGATCGCAGATCGGCAGGAAGCCCGAGAAGCAAAGGACTACCAGCGTTCTGACGAGATCCGCGACAAGCTAGCTGAATCTGGGATTACCGTCAAAGACACTCCGGATGGCCCGATTTGGCAATATATATATTAGTTGGGGTTGAAAAAAATAACCGCCAATGATATATTCTTGGCTATAATGAAAAAACCGATTGGGAAGATTATTAAACCCGGGGATGTTAGCCCATGGCCACACGAAGAAGCAACGGCTAAAGTCTTAGCGCTTTATGGGCATAATGTCGAGTTTATAAGAAAAAGTAACCGCGAACGTGAGCATTCTGCAGATGTCTATGTAGACGGCGTGAAGTGGGAGTTCAAATCTCCTACAGCTCATCACACAAAAACTATACTAAAAAATCTAAAAGAAGCAAAATGGCAATCCAAGAACGTAGTCTTAGATTCTAGAAGAATGAAAGGCGTGCCGAACGAAGCAATTGTAAGAGAATTAAAAAAGAGCATAAAAGAGGTTCCAGAAATTGCCAAGCTTAGGTATGTTTCGAAATCAAGTGAACTCATTGACATTAAATGATTATGTGCTACAATAGTAAATAATAGAAACCCCCGAAAGTTGCTAGTCTTCTACTCCGGGGTTTCTTTTTTGACATATATAATATAATATATGCTTGATTTTTGTATTACACTGTCATACAATAGTAGTATGAGTACTACTACAACAACTAAGCAAAAAACTACTAACAATTTAATTCAGGTCCGAGTCCCGGCCGATCTTAAAGAGCGGGTAGGGAAGCTTTTTGAGGAGCTTGGGACCAACACTTCGGATGTAATCCGGATGATGCTGCTTCGTGCAGACGAGACCAAAAGCATCCCATTCCCAATCCGAACGGGAGCCTACCCGATCTCCGCAAATGAGCGGATTAGGGAAATAGTTGCCAACTTTGAGTTGGAAAACATGCCACTCAGCGAACAGAACATGAAGGATTTACGAGATATCGAGCTCGGCCGTACTACTACCGAGGCTGTTCGCCAACGAATTTTATCAGAAATAAAGGAGGACCAATAAAAATATGTCAGATCCATACTGTTATCCAAATTCTCGCGTTTTAAAAAACAAACTAAATATTCATGACTTAGAGAAACTACATGACAGGGAACGTGATCTTTCTATATTGCGAAACCAGGAATTAATCAATGAGCCGATTGTTGGTGTTTTTGATTTCGAGCATTTGAAGAGAATTCATGCTTATTTATTCCAAGATATTTATGATTGGGCGGGCGAAGTGCGGACGGTTGATATAGCCAAAGGTAATTTGTTTTGCCGCTGTTTTGCGATTGAGTCCGAGGCGGAGCGGATTTTCGGCGAGCTTAGGGCTGAAAAATTTCTTAAAGATTTATCCGTGTATGATTTTGCAAAGCGACTAGGTTATTATCTCGCCGAGATTAATGCTCTCCATCCATTCCGCGAAGGGAATGGTCGAGCCCAGCGCGAGTTTATCCGGCAGCTGGCATATCAAAACAATTATTATTTGTCCTATGCCGGTATCACGGCAGAAGAAATGATCGAAGCATCCAAGGCTTCGTTCAAACTTGATTACGGTCCAATGCAAGAACTGATCCTCTCGCATCTCAGGCCGTTTTTCTAGTTGTGGTAGTAGCGGGAAAGGAAGGACTCCTTGTATTCTTTGAAAGTACCATCTAGAAGTGTTTCGCGGATCTTGTCTACCGTGTGAACGATAAAATATTCATTATGGATTGAGGCGAGGACCTTCGCGGTGATTTCGTCGGTTTTGAATAAGTGGTGTAGATATGCCTTGGTGTAGTTTTTGCAGCATTCGCAATCGCAATCTTCCATCAGTGGCGAGAATTCGTGTGTGTATTTGGCATTTTTGATATTGATGCGGCCGTCTAGAGTATAGAGTGAGCCGTTTCTGGCCATGCGAGTCGGGCCGACGCAGTCAAATGTGTCACAGCCAAACTCGGCGCCGATAAATAAATCGATTGGCTCTTGGCCCATGCCGAGAAGATGGCGAGGCTTATCTTCGGGAAGGATGCCGTTAACAGTCTTTAACATTTCATCCATGCCGTCGGCGGTGAATACGCCGCCAATTCCGAAACCATCGACGGGCTGATCGGCGCAATACTTGGCGGACTCGGCGCGGAGATCGTTAAATGTACCGCCTTGCACCACCGCGTAAAGATACTGCATTTCCTTGTGGGGGAATTCAAACTCTTTTTCCGAGGTAGCAAGACTTGGGCTAGCGCCCCGGAGCGCTACCGAGGAAGAAGGGTTTGAATTCCCGTTGCTAGTTATGATATTTTTTATGCGGTGGTGCTCGGCGACACAGCGATCGAGCCACGCGTGAGTGCGAAGCATTGCGGTTTTCATATCATCGTAGTCTTCGGACTTCGCGAGGTGGTCAAACGCCATATGGATATCTGCGCCAATCGCCCATTGCGCCTGCATTGATGACTCTGGTGTAATTTCAAAGTTGGCTCCGTCGATGTGGGATTTGAATTTTACGCCGTTTTCGTTAATCTTAACATTCGGAAGGCTAAAAATCTGGAATCCGCCAGAATCCGTGAATGTCGGGCCGTGCCACGAACTAAACTCCGCAAGTCCACCACCTTCTTTGATTAAATCTGTGCCCGGACGGAGGATAAGATGATAAGTATTGGCTAGGATAGCTTGGGAACCAAGATCACGCATCTCGCTCATCGTGAGTGCTTTGACGGTGGCACGAGTTGCGGCGCCAACAAAAGCTGGCGTCTTAATGTCACCGTGCGGAGTATGAACAACCCCGACGCGGGCCAAGCCCTCTCTTTTTTCTATCGTAAAAAATGGTTTCAAACTGCGTCCCTTTATCTTTTTCTAGAATAATATTATAACACAATAATGATTATACGCCAAAACTAGAGTATATGAACACATGATTAAAAAAAAGATAGGACTCGTCTATTCCGAGACAAGTCCTATCTTGATAAGATCATTGTACCAAAATTACTTTTTAAAATCAATTGTTTTTTTGGTTTTCGTAATAACTTTCAACCATTTTATCCCTTTGGATTTATAAAATTGTTTTTCCAGTTCCTGCAAACATTTGTTTTGATGTATCCCTATTCTATTTAAATCAATTATTATGTTAGGAGATTGCCTCACGGCTCTCTTTAATGTTTTTTCTATAAGCCAACGCCCTTTTCCTTTTGGGCTCTTCAATTCCCATTCTATTCCTTCCATAATTATATCGGCCGTGCGTATACCTTTTTTATTGCTCTTCGGGATCAATTCGACATTTACTCCCTTTTCGGTAAAAAATAGAATGGTTTTGTACTCATGCTTTTCTAGGATTACCCCATTTGGGATTATTTTACCTTTTTTCATGCATGGCATTATAATCTACTGGTCATTGATATTCAACCCATTATTGTGGCCAATACTGCATAAGCATTTAAGAGACGCGGCGTGGAAGCTTGTATGGCTAATTCTTATGTTATCTTTTTCAAATCACCGCGTACGAAGACGGGGCCGAAGCCCATTATTTCATCGTACATTGGACCAGGAAAAACGTCGTTTTCGATAAAGATCTTTTTGCGCTCGCGGTGAGCAATATAGAGTTCGATTAGCGCCGCTCCGCCAACATAGCCCGGAGTGTCATGCTTGTCATAGTTCAAAAGGTAAAAAGCGTCACACCACTTGCCAACTCGCTCTTCACTATCTTCAAAAAGTTTACGGATCAGTTTAACGTGCGCTTCGTCGCTTTCTTTCCAAGTACGCTCTTCCAAGTCTGGATCGTCAACAGTTGAAGGCAACATGACTTCGTGCCCTAAACCCTCAAGCTTCTTTTTGATTTCCGGTAGTTTGTCCCAAAAACTACTCGATGCTGCTAAAAATACTTTCATGCATTGATTATATCATAGGCTGTTTATTCAATCAGCATTGAATCGCCGTAGCTTAGGAAATTGTATTTTTCGGAGACGGCGTGGTCGTAGGCGGCATGGAGATGGTCCCAGCCGGCGAAGGCGGAAGCGAGCATCAATACCGTTGATTTTGGCGCATGGAAATTCGTAATCAGTGCGTCAACGATTTTGAATTCAAAGCCTGGGTAAATAAAGATATCGTCCTCGCCCTCGGTCTTGCCGGTCTTAGCATAATACTCTAGTGTACGAGCTACCGTGGTACCAAGCGCCACCACGCGCCCTTCGACATTTTTAATTGCATCGATGGTTTCTTCTGGAATGCTAAACCACTCTGAGTGCATCTTGTGATCTTCGACTTTGTCGGTGCGCATCGGAAGGAAGGTGCCGAGACCTACGTGAAGGGTGAGGCGTTTCACTATTACACCTTTTTGCTCTAGCCTCTTTAACAAATCTTCGGTCATGTTGAGCGAGGCGGTCGGAGCGGCGGCGGACCCCATGTTCTTAGCCCAAACAGTCTGATAGCGTTTCTTGTCGGCTTCGGTGGCGTCGCGGTGGAGGTATGGCGGAAGAGGAACTGTACCGTATTTCTCGGCGAGCTCGGCAAGTGGAGTTTCAGACTCAACCTCAGCGATGCCGTTGCCGAGGATGTGCTTAATAATAATGTTTTCTTGGGGCGCGTCCTCGCTGTCTATCGTCAGCACATCGCCATCGTGGAGTTTGCCGCGGTACATCACGCGCTCGGGTTCATCGCCGTGCTTTTCAAGAACAACTATCTCGCGTTTGCGGCCATCCAGTAGTGAGCAAAAAACGCGGGACTGCATGACACGGGTATCGTTGATGATTAATAGGTCACCTGGGTTCAAAAATTGATCGAGATCTTTGTAAAAAGAATCTTTCGTCTTCCCACTCTTCCGATCAAGAACTAGGAGCCTAGTAGTACCACGCTCCTTGGGTGGGAATTTCGCAATTCGCTCCTCAGGCAAATCATAATTATAGTCTGAAACTAACATGTTTTAATATTGTAACATATTTTCCCAAATTTGCCAGGGTGGCTACAAGTTATCAGCGGTATTCTTTTCTAAGTCTTTCGCGATTTGTTTTTGGTAGCGCTCTTCTTCGGAAAAGATGCAGCCGCAATATTTTTGCATATAGAGGCCAGCTTCACGGGCTTTTTGTTGCCCCTCGCGAAACCCCACTCGGAAGTCGCGGTACAAAAACTTGACGCCGGATAAAGCTGCTAATTCTTCGCAAACCTTAATCAACTCTTCGTGCTTTTGATAAGGCGAAACCAGTAGTGTAGTCGTAAAAGTATCAAACCCGTGTTTTGCTGCATAGCGAACCGTCTCGGTGAGACGTTTTTTATAGCAGTAATTCACGCAACGATTCGGAATATCCGAGACGACATTGCTACAAAATTCATCTAGACCATATTCTTCATCCACGATCAACTTAACATCAACAGTCTTGGCATATTCTTTCAAACAATCGCGGCGAGTTTTGTACTCAATATACGGGTGGATGTTGGGATTATACCAAAAAAGCGTCGGCTCTATGCCTTCCGATCGCAAGCTATCTATGCAATATACGCTACACGGCGCACAACAAGTGTGCATCAATAATTTCATGGTTTTCTCCCTAGTAATTGGTTCATCAAAATATTTTACATTATTATAACATTTATGCTACAATAAGTGTATAAGGAGGCTTATGTCAAAGAGAATAGAAACTGATCTAAAAACTTTCGTTAAGTTTTGGTTAGTACCGCTCGGTATCGGCATTGCTATTTTTATAATTTTTAAAGCATTGACCGGGCTCGTTATTATCGGCGCTTCAATTTTCTTAGCATTAGCCTTGAAGCCTCTAGTTCGCAAAGTCAACGGATTCTTTACGAAATTCCTCGGCAAAGATAAAAAGCACCAAACTTTGTCTGCCGTGTTCGCCTATCTTATCGTCGTCTTGGTGATCGGGACGGTGGTCGCAATCATCGGCCCAGTAGTGGTAAACGAAACTTCGAAATTTGTTCAGAACTTCCCAGAGACATTTGAAAACACTATCGGTGGATGGGAGGGTATCAATAACTTCGGCAAGAACTTTGGCATAAATGACCTACAACACGAGATCACTAATGCCGTTCAAACTTTCTCGCAAGACATATTTGGTTTCCTCGGGACGAACTTAGTGTCTGGAGTTAGCGGTGTGGCGGATATAGTGATGAAGATCGTCTTGGTACTTATTCTGACCTTGCTATTCTTGCTCGAAGGACCGAATCTCCTTAATAGTATTTGGAAGAGCCTCGGCTCAAGGGACGAAGACAAGAAATCCGTCAATCTTGCACGGCGCATTGTCACAAAGATGGCGAACGTAGTATCAATGTATGTATCTAGACAAATCATGGTCGCCGTTGTTGATGGCTGTGCATCGACAATAATAGTATTCGTGTTGTCGCTGATACTTGGGTTTTCATCTAACCTCGCGATTCCGATGGGTCTTATCACGATGCTGTTCTACCTAATCCCGATGTTTGGTCAGTTTATCGGTGGGACATTAGTAACTGTGATTCTATTCTTCTCGAACCCGCTCGCGGCAGGAGTCTTCGCGATCATTTACATTGTTTACGCACAAATTGAAAACAACCTAATTGCACCAAAGATTCAGGGCGACGCTCTAAAGCTAAAGCCAGTCGTGATTTTGTGCGCCATCGTTATCGGTATGTATATGTTTGGGTTACTCGGTGCGATCGTCGCGATCCCTATCGCTGGGTGTATTCGCGTGCTCGCAGAGGAATATCCGAACTTCAAGGCGCTGAAAGATTGAAATGGCTGACTTAGTTTCCGATTCGGCCAATCCAGATATTGACCAGAAAAAACTAATACCGAAGAAGCTTTTGAAGAAGCCGATTCTAATTATTTCGTTTATCCTGATCAACGTTATCGTGATCGCTATTACTGCCTTTTCGGAGTTTGGTAATTCCGAAAATGCGGCTGCGCTCTCGGAAGTCAAAATCAATTGGTGGATGTTGATCCCGGCGGCACTTTGTTTTATAGTAGCCATCTCCGCAGAAATTCACAAATATGTCATCATGATGCGCGAAATGTCGCACGATAAAGCTGAGTTTAATCGAAAGCACGCTCGCAAAGTTGCAGCCAGGACCGTGCTTCTTGGCAAGTATTACGACAACATTACGCCGGCAGCGATCGGTGGACAGCCATTTCAGATCTACTATATGCGAAAGAATAGCAAATTGAAGGGCGGCGTATCGACATCGATCCCGATTTTTGGCATGATATCCGGGCAAATGGGCTTTATTATTATCGCAGTGCTTTGCTTCTTATTCGGAAGTCTAACGATTAATAATGCTGTTCTTATTGGCACCGCGTGTTTTGGTTTAATCTTTTATGCGTTCTGGCCAATCACAGTCATGATTGCTACGTTTTTGCCAAAAGCTACTACCGAGTTGATTGGTCTTTTTGTTAAATTCTTGGCGAAGATCCATATTGTTAAGAATGTAAAAAAGACCCGCGAAAAAACCGAATACGAGATCAACGAATACGCTAAGTGCGTGCGACGGATCCTAAAAACGCGCGGGTTGTTTTTGAAAACTTTGGCGCTATCAGTTGTATTTAATACTTTGGTCGCGATGATTCCGTTCTTTGTCTTGACCGCATTTGGCGGGGCGGTAGATTTCTTGCCATGTTTCGTGACGACGGTCGCAGTAACTAGCGCGGTTTATTTTGTACCGACACCAGGTAATGCTGGCGCAGCGGAAGGTACTTTCTTTGTGGTATTCTCGGCTTTGTCTTCTGGTTATGTTTTCTGGGCAATGCTGGTATGGAGATTCTTCTCCTACTATATTTATATATTGATGGGTCCGATTATCTATTTCAAAATGTATTTGGAGAGAAAACGTGATTCAAAAAATAAAGTCATTAAGTAAGAAAAAACTCATCATTATAACTACGATCGGCGTGGTAGTGGTCGGATTCTTTACTTGGTTTTTAATCAAGTTCTTTACGCTAGATACTACGATTCAGGTGTTTTCGAAATATAGTTTCCCGGAATCGCGTGCAGCCAGTGGGGAGAGAGATATCGAAGCGCGAGACTATGCTTTTGCGGTCGATGGAGTGACTGTCGCAGGGAAAAGTTTCGAGGCAGGCGAATCCTATACTCAGCCTACTGCAAGTACAGCCAAAATGATCCTGGGGCTCGCCGTGATGCGTGAAAAGCCATTTGCAGAAACCGAAGTCGGTGAGACGATCACGATCGACGAGGATATGTACAATCGTTATTTGTGGTATGTGAATCATGGTGGTTCAAACACGAGAGTAAGGATCGGTGAGGAGATTTCGGAATACGACGCTTTAGTGTCGGTATTTTTGGCGTCATCTAACAATATGGCGGACTCTCTTGCAATTTGGGCGTTTGGCTCGATCGATGCTTATCGGGAATACGCTTCCAGCATGCTCGCTGAAATGGGGCTCACGCAAACTACGATCGGTGAGGACGCCTGTGGTTTTAGCGATACCACGACCAGTTCAGCCAGTGATCTAGCGATACTGGGTGAGAAGGTGATGCGTGACCCAGTGCTAGCAAAGATTGTGGGGACTAAGAGCTACGAAGTGCCGGTGGCAGGGCTAATTGAAAACACCAACAAAATCTTGGGAGACTACGGAATTTCTGGCGTAAAGACTGGATATATTGGTGATGCATCGGGGTATTGCCTAATCTCTGGCTACACTGAAGGTGAACACGTGATAACTGTTAGCTTGCTTGGTGCGCCTACTAGGGCGGCATCTTTTGACGAAAGCCTGGAACTAGTTAAAAGTGCCCAGGATACGATTACCACAACAAAGCTAGCCTCCGCCGGGCAAATTATTGGTTACTACGATAGCTGGTGGACTGGGCCGGTCAATATCAAGACAGCTAATGATTTTGAGGAGCTGCTGTGGGAAGAAGCGGACATAGAGTCCGATCTCAAAATGGATGGAGCGGATGGTAAGCTTGAATTTAAAATTTCTAATAATACATACAGCATTGACGTAAAGGCAGATGATTATAATCCGGCGCCGAGCTTCTGGGAGAGAGTGATGCGAGTATTTGGCTGGGAGAAGGGCGGGGAATTTAAGGATTCAGTGCAAGAAGACAACGATACTAGCGAATCAGAAGAGGCCGCCGTTAGCTCCGAGGATAATCCGAACGAGAAGTCGGCTGACGCGAGCGCAGAAGAAACTTTCTCGCCGATTACGAATGTTTCGTCCGACAATTGCACCATCAAATATGGCTATTTGATGCTGATTAATCCGAATTTTGTAGTAGATACCAGTTTTATCGATGCGAGGCGCAGTGAGCTTGTGAGCGTATCGAATCTGTATGGCATCGTGGAGGGCAACCCCTATAATGGTGATAATTTGCTAGACGCGGAGGCAGCTGCACATCTAAATGAAATGGTGAAGGCATACGAGGCTGAATATCCTGGACATACTTTTGAAACTAGGTCCTGTTACCGAGCGCGCGGCACGACTTGCGGGAGGCTTTGCGCTGCGACTGGGACTTCAGACCACCATACCGGGCTGACCTGCGATCTACTTGATCCTCAGTATGGGACCTCGCTTGATACCGACACATATGACACGCATATTGACTGGCAATGGCTTTATAATAATTCATATAAATATGGTTTTATCGACAGGTTCCCATATGAATGGGCCGGAGGACCGATGAGTGAGCCGATCAACGTGGACGAAAACGGTTCGACTGGTTTATTTGAGACCTGGCACTACCGCTACGTCGGTGTAGGGCCAGCTACTGAGATTGCAACGGGTAAATATAATAATGGCGCATACGACTCCCTCGAGCATTATTTGAAAGCTCGAGGGCTCGTGACTGATTTAAAGAATGGTAAATGTAAATAATTGATGTATAATAGGATATATGCTCAAACTTTTTAGGTTTTTTAAACCATATTGGTGGCAGGTGATCATACTGGTAGTAACGATAGCCGTACAGGTCTGGACTACCCTGAGATTGCCGGCTCTTATGGCGAACATCATTAACGACGGGATCGTGGTCGGCGACGTCGAATATATTGGACAAACTGGGCTCAGAATGGTAGGGCTCGCAATTATTTCTGCGGCCGCATCGCTAATTTCTAGTTACTATGCGGCAAGGATCGGGACCAGCTTTACGCGGGACATCAGGACGGCGGTCTTTACCAAAATTATTAATTTGAATATTCTAGACCTTAAAGACTATAGTACTGCGTCGCTTCTAACCCGCACCACCAATGACACGAACCAAGTTCAAATGGTGATTATCATGATGCTTCAGATGCTACTTAGGGCTCCGCTCTTTTGTATCATTTCAATCATCATGGCAGTACAGACGGCGCCGGATATGTCATGGATTATTTTCGTGGGTGCAGGAGCTATCCTCGGGTCAGTGATCCTGATCATGTCAATTGTGGGACCGAAATTCAAGATCTTCCAGGGTTTGGTTGATAAGATTACTTTGCTTACACGCGAGAATTTAACTGGCCTTCGCGTGATTAGGGCTTTCAACAACGAAGGGCTCGAAAAGAAGAAATTTGCCAAGACCAATAAGAAGATGACAAAACTTTTAATTTTTATCGATAAAATCTTGGAGCTACAAAATCCTTTGATCAATATTATTTTCAACGGGACGACACTGCTTTGTTCGTGGGTCGGGATTGCACTTCTTTCGAAAGATTTTGCGTATCTCGGCAATATGACGGCGTTTGCACAGTATGTGACGCACGTGATGATTTCATTTTTGATGATGTCGATGCTATTTGTGATGTTACCGAGAGCTAACGTATCAGCACATCGTATTAACGAAATCTTGGCGAAGACAACTAAAATCAACTGGCTAAAGAAAACCAAGGGCGTCCCCGAAAAGAACGCTTCGGTTGAGTTTAAGAACGTAGATTTTATTTATCCGAACGCCGAAGAAAAAAGATTGGACGGTGTTTCATTTAAAGCTGAGGCCGGAAAAACTACTGCATTTATTGGTTCGACTGGCTCTGGGAAATCGACTTTGATTAATTTGATTCCGAGATTTTATGAGGCTACGAGTGGGGAGGTGCTAGTGAATGGTATTTCGGTGAAAGATTACGAAAAAAATGATTTGATTGAAAGAATCGGCTTTGTGCCGCAGCGCGGGATGCTGTTTGCGGGGACAATTCGTTCCAACATTAAATTCGGCGCGCCGAATGCAACTGACGAGCAAATGCGAAAAGCCGCTCGCATTGCGCAGGCCGAAAACTTCATTGAAAAAATGCCAAATAAATATAACTCACATATTGCCCAGGGTGGCACGAATGTGTCTGGTGGGCAGAAGCAGCGCCTTTCGATCGCGCGGGCGATTTGCAAGGATCCTGATATTTATATATTTGACGACGCGTTCTCAGCGCTCGATATGAAGACCGATGCAAAACTTCGTGCGGCCCTGAAAGAAGTGACCGAGAATTCCGTGATGCTAATTGTAGCACAAAGGATCAGCACCATTAAAGATGCGGATCAAATTGTGGTACTTGATAATGGCCGCGTTGCGGGGAAGGGTACACATTTGGAATTATTGAATCATTGTAAGATTTACCAGGAAATCGTGAAGTCGCAGTTCTCGGATAAGGAGTATAAAGATGAATTGAAGTTGGCCGAGAAATACAGGAAGGGGGCGAGCCATGCCTAAGAATAGTAGACCTGTAAAAGCTCCGAAGACCGCCAAAAAAGGACCCGCAGATAAGAAGGGTAATTCGAAAAATATGTGGGCTTCATTTAAAGTATTCGTAAAGTCGCTTGGCAAATATCGCTGGCCAATTCTAGGTTGTGTGTTACTCACTATCGGGTCGGCTTTGCTTGGGCTATTCATCCCGAAGATCCTAGGTGATATGACTACCATCGCGGTAAATTCTTATCCAGATCTTGACTTTGGTGCGCTTGGTGGAAAAGCAATTCTAGTGATTGTGCTATTCTGCTCTTCGGCAGCGCTCGGTTATGCGCAGGCCTATATCCTGGCTGTAGTTTCCGCAAACTACACGAGAGATCTGCGTGAAAAGATTCTGGACAAAATTTCACGCCTTCCGATTTCGTATTTTGATAAACATCAATACGGTGACACTTTGTCAAGAATGGCAAATGACGTCGACGTGATCACAACTTCGATGTCGCAGGAGATCGCTGATATTTCGATGTCGGTAACCACTTTGATTGGCGTTATGGTTCTTATGTTGACTATTTCGGTACCTTTGTCTCTAATTTCATTTATCGTGGTGCCTTTGTCTGTGATTGTGGTTGGCAAGATCATGATGTTTGCTCAAAAATATTTCCGCGAGCAACAGAATACTTTGGGAATACTCAATAATGAAGTCGAGGAAGACTACTCGGGCCAAGTCGTGATTAAATCAAATTCGTACGAAGACGATGCGATGAATGAGTTTAATAAAATCAATGAGAAGTTGACTGCTGTGACTAGAAAAGCGCAAATCTTCTCTGCACTTTCTTTCCCGGTGACTCACATCTTTACCAATCTTGGCTATGTGGCAGTTTGTGCGCTTGGTGGCGTGTTTGTGGTGCAAGGACAAATCAATATCGGTGGTATTCAGGCCTTCATCCAATATGTGTCGCGCTTCAACCGCCCAATTACTGAAATCGCTTCAACTACTTCGACGTTGCAGGCTTTGCTTGCAGCTAGTGAGCGAATCTTCGAATTCTTAAATGAGCCGGAAGAAGAACCCGACGTTATACCGGCTCAAACGATAGAAAACGTGAAGGGTGAAGTGGAGTTTCATAATGTCAACTTTGGTTATACGCCAGAACGACAAATCATCCGAAATTTCTCCGTGAAGGTAAAGCCTGGAATGAAGGTTGCAATTGTGGGGCCGACTGGCGCTGGTAAGACTACTTTGATTAATCTTTTGATGAGATTTTACGAGCCAAACTCTGGGTATATTTCGATCGACGGCGTGCCAACCAAGGAAATGAAACGTGCGGATGTGAGGAAACTGTTCGGCATGGTGCTCCAAGACACTTGGTTGTTTAGTGGATCGGTTGAGGAGAACCTGCGTTATGGTAACCAGTCAGCGACACTTGATGATATCAAGAGAGCCACCACGAGCTCCAATGTGAACCATATTATTGAAGCCTTGCCGGGCGCATATCATTCGATGATTTCGGAGGACTCGGATAATATCTCGGCTGGCGAGAAGCAACTTCTGACCATTGCGCGCGCAATGGTGGCAAATCCGCCAATGATGATTCTAGACGAAGCGACTTCAAATGTGGATACGCGTACTGAGCAACTAATTCAAGATTCGTTTGAAAAACTAACTCGCGGGAGAACTTCATTCGTGATTGCGCATAGATTATCAACGATCCGAAATTCCGATTTAATACTCGTGATGCGTGATGGTGCTGTGGTGGAACAAGGGAATCACGAAGAGCTTTTGAAACTCGGTGGATTCTATGCGGAGCTATATAATTCGCAGTTTGCGGAAGGGTAGTATAAGAACTAAATAAGTAATTTCTTCTGCATTTTATGAGCCCAAGAGTATTTTTGAAATTTTAGAAAATTAGCTCGCGCGAACCGTGAAGACAGCCGTGAGACGCGAGTAATTTTCGTAAAGAAATTTCAAAAATATTCCTGGCGCGAAATAAACCGCAGAAGAAATTACTTATTTAGTTCTTCTAATACCTTTGCGAAGACTTCTTCTATAGTTCCGGAAGCATCGATGGTCGGGATTTTGTAGTCTTCGGCTACTTTAAGGTAGGCACTGTTAATCTTGCGTTGAAAAGTATTACCTTGTGATTTCCAAACTTCTTGCTTGCGATCCCAATTTTGATCGGTTTGGGTGCCGAGGCGTTTGGCTTGGTCTTTTTCGTCTAGCGTAAAAAGAAAGATTTTGTCTGGATGGAAATATGGTTCGGGCATTATTAATTTGTGAAGTTTAATAATAAGTGATCGACTAACTCCGCCGGCGTAGCCTTCGTAGATTAGGGTTGAGAACCAGTTGCGCGTCGTGATTACGATGTCGCCGGCGCGAAGTGCTGGCTCGGCCAGTTTACGCCATTGTTCGTAACGGTTGACAACGTACAGAAGCACCCTGGTGCGGTGATCAATATCTTGTTTTGAACCGTAATTTAGTTTAGCAATCTCGGTAATGAATTTATCTTTACTGGCAGTGCCGGATTCGGCGTAGGCGACAACTTTTTTGCCTTGTTTCTCGTAGTATTCTTTGAGTAGTTTAGCCTGAGTGTCTTTGCCGGTGCCGTCTTGGCCTTCGATGACTATATACATTTTAAATACCTTTCGTAACACGCCGGGCAAAGGGCGCGATATTCAATTTTACTCTTACCGTCGTCGATTAAAATATCGGGGCCGTCAGTGACTAGTTTGTCGTTTAGAAAACGGCAATTCAAAGTTGCTTTGTGGCCGCATTCGCAAATGGTTTTGATTTCTTCGATATCGTGGGCGATTTGGAGAAGCCTGGTGGCACCTTCGAAGCCACCGTCTTCACGGCGGAAGTTGAGGCGAAGACCGTAGGCCATAACTGGGATATCAAAATCAATCGTAATAAGCATCAATTGCTCGGCTTGGGTTTTGGTTAAGAATTGGGCCTCGTCGACAAGCACACAGTGGACGTCTCTATAATCCTTTTTAATTTTATTGTAAATATTGGTTCTTTTGTTGAAACAAAAATCAGTCTCACGCTCGGGCCCAATGCGGGTCAAAATTTTAGTCCCGTTTTTAGTGTCAGTATCTGGTTTAATCACGCAGACTTTATGGCCGCGCTCCTCGTAATTGAACGCGACTTGAAGGAGTTGCATAGTCTTGCCACACCCCATTGCTCCGTAACGGAAGTATAACTTTGCCATAGTATTATTATACGCTAAAATGTTTCGAAATGAATGAATTTGAATTATAATGGCAATATGCATGAGAGTTGGAAACCATTCTTAAAAGGGGAATTTGAAAAACCGTATTTCAAAGATTTGTCTGATTTTTTGCATGAGGAGTATGAGACAAAAACGATTTTCCCGCGGAAGGAACTAGTGTTTAGGGCGTTCGCCACAGACTTAAATGAGGTCAAAGTGGTGATTCTCGGGCAAGATCCTTATCATACTCCAGGCGCAGCAGAAGGATTGGCCTTTTCGGTGCCAAATTCTCAGCCGATCCCGCCATCGCTTATTAATATTTACAAAGAAATCGATTCGGATATTGGCCAGCATAAGAATCCGCGCGGGAGTTTGGCGAATTGGCAAAAACAAGGAGTGTTGCTCCTGAATACCGTGCTCACCGTGGAGGCGCATCGAGCCGGATCACATCGCGGCAAAGGTTGGGAAACTTTTACCACTGCGACAATTTCTTATTTAAACGAAACGAGGCCACATCTAGTATTTATTTTGTGGGGGAGGGATGCAAGGAATAAAAAGGGGCTGATCGATACTTCGCGGCATTTGGTGCTAGAGTCTGCTCACCCATCGCCGCTTTCGGCTTATCATGGATTCTTTGGCAGTAAACCATTTTCGAAATGCAATGAGTATCTCACCAAAAACGGCCTGGAACCAATTGACTGGTAAATCTTATTGAAAATGATTTGAGTCTGTGTGAAAGGTGAAACTTTAGGCAATCTCAGCTGTTGGCTCGAGCCACTTCGTGAGGCGCTCGCGCTCTGCGGAGCCTTCGGGGTACGAATCAATGATATCTTCGATATATGTTTTGCCATTCGAAACGTTGAGAGTCTTTACTTCTGGCATAGCTGCAAGCATACGAACAACCGCTTCGTCAGTTTCGATATTGGTCATGGAATGACGCGGGTCCGTAGAGTGTGAATGGACACGAAGCTCTCTGTAGACGAAACGTTTAATGCCAGCTTGCAAGCAGTGTTTCAAACAGTTGTCGCAGGTTGCAACCCTATTATATATGGTGCAGCCGGTGAGATCTTGGCGAGAAAAAATAATCGCATTCATTTCGGAATGAATAACGAAACGGTATTTCATTGGGCGCTCACTTATGGTCATTTTGGATTCTTCTGCGCCTTGGATTAAACCATTGTAGCCTAGCGAGACGACGCGTTTGTTCTTATCGACGATTACGCAACCCATTTTGGATGAAGGATCTTTTGACTTTTCTGAAACTGCATCGGCGATGCCTAGAAAATATTCATCCCATTCCTGTTGTTTTTTCATATTGTCCTCCGTTTGATTAATTATATCATCTGAGTCTATTTTTTGCGAGAGGCGATGTGCTTTAGTTCTTTTAGAAAAATGGTTGTGCATTTTTTACAACGTGTTATAATTGAATTAACATAAGCAAGGTGGTTATGAAGTACGATAAGTCGAACAGATACCTGAAGAGCACTTGGGCTTTTATGTTTATAGTGTGTATTTTGTTGGCTAGCGCTTTGATGGTGGCTAATTGTTTTGCTTTGGACGTAGTCGATACTCCAACCATCACCACACCGCAATCATGTTATATGGAATCTGTGATCGAAACCGGAGAAGAGCATTCGGCGATTATCCATAACGGTGAATACGTGCCAGGTATTGGTACTACGACATTCCACACTTATTGTAATGATTTTAATGGTTATGCAATTTACGCTATTGGTTATTCCGGTGACACGAACGGTAACACTAAGATGCTCCATGAAACCACTTCGACTTTTGATTTTAATACTGGCGTAGCCACATCGGGTGCAGATTCTAATTGGGCCATGATGCTTACAGCCACTAATGGGACTTATCGCCCCACTATCCATTCGGATACTAGTGGAGCTTATTCATCCTACCACGTCGTTCCGAGTCAATTCACCAAGGTTGTATCATACGGGTCGAGCACCGATTTACCGCCTACTGGCGGAACTGCGGAGGGGTCTTCGTTCACATCTACTTATGCAGTATGGGTGTCATCCTCTCAAAATGCCGGAAGCTACACTGGAAAAGTGCGCTATGTCTTGGTTCATCCTACAAATGCGCCTGCACCGTCTGGATCTTAGGTTTATTTAGAACTGAGGTGCCAATGGTCGCCAAATTCACATTTGTAAACGGTTAGATTTTTGATGCCATGATCATATTCGGCTACTCTGGCAGCAAGCTCCGCCTCTTCGCGGGTGGCGTAACAGATCTTATGAGAGTCCCCGACCCAACAACGTTCCGGAGTGTAAACTTGGTTAGGATTTAGATGTTTATTTCGATTAGCCATATTTATATTATATAATGCATTGCATATTTTGTCAATTTATGGTAGAATTGCTCTTATGACTTTAGATAAAGAAAGAATCCGAAATGTGGCAATCATTGCGCACGTTGACCACGGTAAGACAACTTTGGTTGACGGGCTTTTGAAGCAGTCACATACTTTTCGCGATAATCAAGCAGAGATGTCACAGACTTTAATCATGGATTCGATGGATCAGGAGCACGAGCGCGGCATTACGATTACCGCTAAGCAGACCTGCGTTTATTATGATGGGTACAAGATTAATATTATCGATACCCCTGGACACGCTGATTTCTCGGGCGAGGTTGAACGAACCTTAAATATGGCAGACGGCGCGCTCTTGATTGTGGATGCACAGGAGGGACCGATGCCGCAGACAAAATTCGTTTTGTCAAAAGCGCTTGACTTGGGCCTAAAACCAGTTGTTGTGATTAATAAAATCGATAAACCAGCGGCGAGAATTCCTGAGGTGTTGTCGGAAATTGAAAGCTTGTTCCTCGAGCTCGCTACCGATGAATCGCAGTTGTTTTATCCGGTTTATTACGCAATTGCGAGAGAGGGTAAGGCTGGCAAAACCACAGAACTCGACAACGATCTCCATGTGATTTTTGAATCAATCATCAATGACATTCCGGCACCGACGGTAGATTCTGACACCGATTCGGCACAGCTTCTCGTTGCAGCGCTCGCGTCTGACAATTATCTCGGCAAGTATTGCATCGGTAAAGTCTTTAGCGGGAAACTAAAAAAAGGACAAAATGTCAGTATTCTACACAAGACATCAAATACGTCGTCCGAGGTAGCAAGACTTGGGCTAGCGCCCCGGAGCGCTACCGAGGAGGACGAATTTGATGTCTTGAAGGGGAAGATTGATAACTTGTTCGTTTATAAGGGTCTCGGTAAGGAAGAGGTTACCGAGGCAATCGCCGGGGATATCGTTGCTGTGACGGGCGCAACAGATGCTAATATCGGTGATACGATTGCGACTGGTGACAATCCGAAGGCTTTGCCGACGATTGAGCTTGAAGCGCCAACTTTGTCTATTTACATTGGGCCAAATACTTCGCCGCTTAAGGGGCGTGAAGGCGAATTTACGACTTCACGGCAAATCGCGGAAAGACTTGAAAAAGAGCTTGAAACCAACATTGCCCTTAAAATTCAGCCGGATGGACTTGGCTATAAGGTGTCTGGCCGTGGCGAATTGCATTTGTCGGTCTTAATTGAAACGATGCGACGCGAAGGTTATGAACTCGAAGCTGGTAGACCAGAAGTGGTGTACCGCGAGGTTGATGGCGTAAAACAAGAGCCAATCGAATCGCTAACGATTGAGGTTGAGCCAGAATTTGTGGGTGCAGTCTCGCAAGAGCTCGGGGTTCGCAAAGCTGAGCTTAAATCTCAGGAAGTGATTTCGTCCGGGGCTGCTAGATTTGTTTATGAAATTTCTACTGCTGCTCTTATTGGACTCAGGAATAATTTGCTTACCGCAACTCGCGGAACGGCAATCATGTCTTCAATTCCGTCTGGCTACCGACCGGTGGAAGGGAAATACAAGCCGGAGCGAAACGGAGCGTTAATATCCTTTGAGACTGGGGTGTCCACAGCTTATGCCCTAGATGCGGCACAGGCCAGAGGAACTCTTTATATTCCACCGCAGGTGCCGGTGTACCAGGGGATGATCGTAGGTTTGTCGAACAAGAAAGACGATCTCGATATCAACGTTTGCCGTGAGAAACAGCTAACCAACATGCGTACGCACGCTTCGGACGGAGCGATTCAGCTCACTCCTTATACGCAACTTTCTTTGGAGCAATGCTTAGACTTCCTGCTAGACGATGAGCTCCTTGAAGTGACACCGAAATCTTTGAGACTTCGCAAACGCCAGCTTGATCCAATCAAGCGAAAACGTGAAAATAGAGCATAAGTTAAAATTCACGGGTGAACCCCGTGAATTCTTTTCATGCTATAATTGTTTTATGTTAATAGATACACATTGTCATTTGCACGACAGGGAATTCTTCACCGCAGAACAAGCGGAGGAAATGCTTGCGCGCGCAAAAAGTAAGGGTGTAGAAAAGATCATCTGTATAGGGACCTCACGCCAGGATTCACTAGTGGCGCGAGATTTTGCCAAGGAGCATAAAGACGTTTACTGGACATACGGGATACACCCCGAGGGGGCGACCAGCGAAGAAACAGCCGAAATATCTTTTTCCCGTGATCTAAAGCCGATTGCTATTGGCGAAGTTGGACTAGATTATCATTACGAAGGATACAGCAGAAAAGCACAGATACGATTACTAGAGGAGTTTTTGCAGCTTGCAGTAGACTACGACTTACCGGCGTCATTTCACGTCCGCGAGGCATATCAGGATTTTCTCCCAATCGTAAAGAATTTTCCCCAGGTGCGTGGGGTAGTACACTCTTTTACTGATAGCAAGAAGGTTTTGAAACGAATTTTGGAAGAAACGGAGTTCTTTGTCGGGGTGAATGGGCTAGCTACTTATTCCACCTTGCCGACTCCGCCAATAGAGAGAATCCTACTTGAAACAGATGCGCCATTTTTGACTCCAGTGCCATTTCGTGGTATAATTAATGAACCGGCCTACGTGGGTGAGGTAGCAAACTGGCTAGCCTCTAAATTGGGCCTGGATCACAAAATTATAGAGAAGGAGACCACGAAAAATGCAAGAGGACTATTCAGTATATAAAGTACCTTCCTTTGCCAAAAAGGAGGCCTATAATTTTGAGACCGTTTCTTATGATAGCGCTTCTTTATATGAAGAGTTGAATGCTATCGCAGAGGAGATTGAAAAATGTCGTTTAAAGAACTCTTAAAGTTGCCCTTTGTGCGCTTAGACGACTCGATGCGTCGTCCTAGCAGGCTCACCTACGATGACTTAGTGAATGCTGAATCCCAGCTTGGTAGGACTATTTTTGGGCCAGTCCCGGACGGCCACCAGAGAGAGTTTTTTATGGCAAGAAGCAATGTGTGGATTTGGCACGAAAGATACCCTGGTAAAGGCGGGATCCAAGAGATGACTATTCGATACGAAGTAAGACCGGAGGGTGTTTTTAAGAAAACTGGCAGTGGCGGCTACAAGAGAATAGAAGGTAACGAGTTGGCTAATTTCCGTCGCGCGGCAAAGGCTTATCTTGAGCTTGTCAAATCAAAACTCTATTGCTAAAATAGAGTTATGGATAAGAATAACGAGATCAGTGCCGAAGCGCTAGCTAGCGCATTTCAGGATGACAGCAAGAAACAGCCAACTCCTGAAGCCAAAGCACCAAAAGAACCTAAAGAAAAGAAAAAAACAAAGAAAACCGCATCTATCATTGTTTTAGTTTTAGGCATCATCGTACTGATCGCCGGGCTCGTGATGTTAATTTTGAAGCTTACTAAAGGCGCGGGTATATCCGATGCCGAGTATTTGGTCTCGGCTAAAGAATGGGTACTATCAGACGGGGCAAATTGCGAAGGAAAAACCGATAATAATTCCGATGGAGCAAATTGCGAATCTGGCGTAATTTGGAAGTTTACCGATATCGGTAAAGGTACTCTTACGACTAATAATCACACTAATGATTATAGCTTTATCTGGGCGCTCGAGAATGGCACTCTTAAAGTAAATACGGAATGGCTTTATGCTTTGAATAATGAATACACCTACAAGCTTGATAAGGGTGCCGGTACGCTAACTCTTGAAAAAGACGACGAGACGGTGACATTCAAAAGAATCGAAGACGAGGAGAAGAAATAATTATTTGAGACAAGAAATAAAACCGCCAGAGGCGGTTTTATGTTGTGACGACGCTTTCGACGTCGTGGAGCAGCGCTCTAGCTGCTTCAATTGTCTGAGGAGCAACTTCTCCTTTTGTCATAAGATCCCTAATAATAGAAGAGCTAATAAGCTTTCCATTGATTTCATAAGGGCAGAAGAACTCTGGATCAACTACTTCATCACGCACTTTTTTGCTAAATCCATAGCTAGAATACACATCGTAGCTCTTGAATTCGGACAAATACACGAAAACCCCTTCTGAAGTCTCTTTTTCCAGCATGCAGCTATAGATAGACTGAACAAGCGGAAGATCCCAGAAGTCATTGTAAGTGCAGACCCACATTGGGGTTACGAAATGAATAGAGTCGTAGTATTCCTCTTTCTTCATGATGAAATTGGTATACCATGCCGGATCTGCTACAAACTTTTCATTCCCAAAGGTAAATTCTACCCAGGAATGAGGAGCATCATCGACGATTCCTTGCACGAATTTGGCGCTAGGAATGTTCTTTAACGCAATCATCGCCAGAGTTGTCGCCTCACAATTTGACCCGACTTTCAGATAGTTAAACAGTTTGCTAAAAGCTCCGATCTTGGGGTCGAGGAAGGTTGACAGCGGCAGCCCGCAAAGAAAAAGGGCGTCGGTTTCCTCCAATATTGTGTTCAGATATTCCTGATTCGGAGTGATTTGATTGTTGCTCAAAAAGAAATTCTTTCTCTTCATCATTTTGCTCCTTTCTAAAGAACTCTATATATTACATCCAAAATGGGCAACTACAGTATCTTATACTATATCACACTTGCGCTTATCTGTCAAATATGGTATAATAGTAGAATGATTTATCTTGACCATGCTGCAGCTACGCCGGTTTCCGAAAAAGTTTTTTGGGCGATGAAGCCGTATTTTACGGATGAGTTTTTTAATCCGTCGGCGGCATATCTACCCGCTAAAAAAATCGCACATGATTATGGGGCGGCGAAGGCGGAAATTGCGCATGGAATCGGGGCTAAGGCTTCGGATCTCGTAATAACGGCGGGGGCGACCGAGGCAAATAATTTGGCCTTTACTTGTCTTGGCGCTGGCAAAAAAGAAGCTGCGAGGACTAAAGGCAAGACCGGATCCTCGGTGTTATATCTAACAACGGAGCATGATTCGATCCGACGCGTGGCGGAGCTTCACGGCGGAGAGGCTATCAAGGTACTTCCTAATGGCTTGATCGATCTTGATGATTTGAAAAAGAAAATTACTGATGAGACGGAACTGATTTCGATCGCGCTCGTCAATAATGAGCTGGGGACGATTCAGCCGCTCGCCGAAGTCGCAACGATTATTCGCGAGATCAAAATAGATCGGATGAAACGCGGTGTCAATAGGCAATTACTTCTCCATTCGGATGCTTCGCAAGCTTTGAACCTACTTGACATCAGCGTGGCGAGACTCGGCGTGGACCTTTTGACGATAAATGCCGCTAAGATTTACGGGCCGAAGGGCGTGGGTGCGCTTTATGTTTCACATGATGCCAAATTGAAACCACTCGCGGTTGGCGGTGGACAAGAAAATGGTCTTCGCTCTGGGACGGAAAATGTCCCGGGCGTGGTCGGATTTGCTAAGGCGGTGACGGAATCAAAAGAACACCTAAACGGCAATCGCAAAAAGTACGCAAAGTGGCGCAAACTTTTCTTGGAAAACTTGAAAGATTTCGAGTTAATCAACAAAAAACACTGTCTGGACAACTTTATCGTGCTTTGTTTTGACGGGATTGACGCGGAGAGATTAGTGTTTTTATTAGAAGAAAGAGAAGTTTACGTGGCGACCGGTGCAGCTTGTGCCGCATCAAAGGGTGTGCGTTCGCACGTACTAACTGCGATCGGTTTGACTGATTCGCAAATTGCCGGATCGCTCAGGCTAACTCTTGGTGAGACGAATTCCGAAGAGCAGATTCTCGCGGCCGCAAAAATTATTAACGAGGTAGTGCAGGAAGAGAGGAATAGGGTAAATGGCTAAGACTGTGTACGTCGGGATGAGCGGTGGCGTAGACTCAAGCGTGTCGGCGCTACTTTTGAAGGAGCAGGGTTATAAAGTCGTCGGCGTTTATATGAAAAACTGGTCCAAAGATCTTCCGGGCATGAAATGCCCTTGGGCTGAAGATCTGGCCGACGCTAAGAGGGTTGCGGTGAAGCTCGGCATTGATTTTTATGTATGGGATTTTGAAAAAGAGTACTATGAAAAAGTAGTTGAATATATGTTATCGGAGTTTAAAAAAGGCAACACACCAAATCCTGATATTATGTGTAATCAAGAAATCAAATTTAAGTTGTTTTACGAAAAAGCAATGGAGGCTGGGGCGGACTTTATTGCCACCGGTCATTATGCGAGAGTGAAGCATGACAAAGACGGTAGTGTCTTGCTCCGAGCGGTGGATGAGAATAAAGACCAAACTTATTTCCTTTATCGGATTTCCAAGGAGGCTCTTTCGCACACACTTTTCCCGATCGGCGGGATGCTGAAACCAGAGGTGAAGAAGTTGGCGGAGGAAAAAGGCCTACATAATGCTTACAAAAAAGAGTCGATGGGCGTGTGTTTTGTCGGCGAAGTGGGGATGAAGGATTTTTTGAAGGAATACATCGATATCAAGCCGGGAGAAATTCGCGAGATCGAAAGCGGCGAGGTTCTTGGCTACCATGAGGGTGCGGTATTTTATACAATCGGGCAAAGACACGGGCTTTATCTCAACGGCAAAAAGGGTGTAGTGAATGACGGTATGCCGTATTACGTCGTGAAAAAAGATATTAAAGAGAACGTGGTATATGTGTCGAAGAACCTTAACCACGAGGCAATTTGGACGAACGAACTAGGGCTCACAGATGTATTTATGCGGAATGATGCTATTAAGGAAAATGCGGATGTGTTAGTAAGACTGCGCCACCGTGCACCATTGATTGCTGCGAAATTTGATGGCAAAAAACTAACTTTTGATAAAGAAATCAAGCGCCCAGCAAGCGGACAGAGCGCCGTAGTTTATGACGGCGAGAAGTGTCTCGGTGGCGGGGTTATTATTTAGAGGATTATCCGTAAAGAATAAATGAAAAGAATAATGCCCCAGGCGGGGCATTATTCGGATCCAAAGTATATCTAATTACTACACGATCATCATCGCGGCATTAGCGGCAAGGAGAACCCCTGCAAGAATGCTCATACCGGTGACAGCGTAGATATGCATCTTCTCACGCTCAGAGATCTGCTTCTTGGCAGTACGAGTGCAAGTCTTTTTGCGACACTGAGTCCTAGCCGCAGTGGCTTTTTTCGCAGTTTTTGTCGCAGTTTTCTTTTTTGCTTGTGCCATTATAGCTCCTTTTTTATTTTAGATAATACTTAAGGTTATTTTATCACTTATGCTTTAAAGTGTCAATAGTTATGGTATAATAACTTCTATGAATGATGCAAATAAGATTAGACAAAAATTCTTAGAGTTTCAAGAAAAAAGAGGACATAAAGTAATTGCGCCGGCACCGTTGGTGCTCGAGGGCGACCCAACAACTCTCTTTACAGGGTCTGGGATGCAGCCACTTTTGCCATATCTACTTGGCAAGGAGCACCCCATGGGTACGCGTCTCACGGATTCACAGCCTTCGATGAGATTGCAGGATATCGAGGACGTAGGTGACCCGAGGCACACCACCGTATTTGAAATGCTCGGGAACTGGTCGCTTGGTGATTATTTCAAAGAAGAGCAGATTCGGGGATTTTTTGAATTCTTAACGAGCGAAGTAGGGTTAGATCCTGAACGGATTTATGTAACCTGTTTTATCGGTAACGAGAAATATGGTATCCCGCGCGATACCGAAGCGGCTGAGATTTGGCAGAAAGTGTTCCACGAGGCGGGGATCGAAGCGAAGATTGCTGAAATCGGTTCTGCCGAAGATGGTGACAAACGCGGTATTAAGCCGGGTGAGAGAATTTTCTTCTATGACGACAAGGAGAACTGGTGGAGCCGCAGCGGTGGCTGCGATTCGACACCGATTGGTGACCCATGTGGACCAGATTCAGAGGTATTTTATGATTTCGGCGAAATGCTGCAAGATGAAGATAAATACGGTTTGGCCCATCCAGCTTCAGATGGGGCTAGATTTATGGAAATTGGTAACCAAGTCTTTATGCAATATAAACGAAATGAGGACGGTAGCTTCTCGGAGCTCGAAAAGAAAAATGTTGACTTCGGTGGCGGACTTGAGAGAATTGCTGCAGCCGCGATCGGCTCATTTGATGTATTTAAAATCTCGCTAATCAAGCCGATTATCGATAAGT
This sequence comes from Candidatus Saccharimonadota bacterium, assembly GCA_017619315.1. GTDB lineage: Bacteria > Patescibacteriota > Saccharimonadia > Saccharimonadales > Saccharimonadaceae > Nanosyncoccus. The sequence continues at coordinate 78,397 of JAFZSN010000011.1, read as the reverse complement.
TGGAAGAGATTTCTGGTAAATCTTACGATAACAACACTGCTGAGATGCGCGTAATTGCGGATCATATTCGCGGCGCATATCTACTGGCATCGCAGGGACTAGTGCCGTCTAATAAGACGCAAGGTTATGCAATGAGAAGGCTCCTCCGACGCGCGATTCTAAGGGCGCTCGATCTTGGTATCTCAGATAATTTCCTAGCTGAGATCGTGCCAATCGTAGCAGACAATTATAAGGATCTACCTGATTCAATTTTGACAACTCGCGAAAACGCCCTAGAGGTGATGATTCGTGAGGAAGTGGCCTTTAGAAAGACTTTAAATAAGGGGCTCAAGGAACTTGGTAAGATGACTCGGGATAATAAGACTCTAGACGGACGTGAAATCTTTAAGCTCCAGGATACCTATGGGTTCCCGATGGAGCTCTCGGTGGAGGAATGCTACCGTGAGGGGATTAAGCTCTCGGAAAACTATGTAAAAGAATTTGAGGAGGCATTGAAAGAGCAGCGCGAGAGATCTCAGACGGCTTCGAAGGGAATGTTCAAAGGTGGGCTTGAAGACCACGGCGAGCAGACTGTGAAGTATCACACCGCTACACATCTTTTGCTCGCGGCTTTACAAAAACTGGTGTCGCCTGACATTATGCAAAAGGGCTCTAATACCACTGCCGAAAGGTTAAGATTCGATTTTAATCTGGATCATAAAATGACCGATGAGGAGAAAGCCGCGGTTGAAAAACAGGTAAATGAGTGGATTGAGGCAGATCTCCCGGTGGTTTATGATGAGTACGACAAGGATTATGCTCGAAACGAGCTTAAGGCGCATGGGCAGTTCTGGGATAAGTACCCTGAGAAATTGAAAGTTTATACGATTGGCGATTTCGATAACCCGATTTCGCGCGAGGTATGTGGTGGCCCGCACGTAGAACATACCGGCGTAATTGGCCACTTCAAAATCAAAAAAGAAGAGTCGTCGTCGGCTGGGGTGCGAAGAATTAAGGCTGTCATAGAATAATTAGAAACAAAAAAACGGTACACTTTTTCCTGAAGGGCGCCGTTTTTATTTTTGGAGAAGTTTAGCGATTTTGGCTTTGATTTTGTTTTCTTCGGGAGCACCAGCTATCGTATCAACCCCGACACGAAGTAGGCCGAGGGCTGTGGCGTAAGAATGATCGAGGTCGAATTTTTCTTCTTTTACGAGGTTCGGGAGCTCGGCGACGTCGATCAAGTGAATGACTGGACGACGGGAGAACGGTAAGGATTTGTACCAATCGGAAACAGCAAGGGTTTCCTGAATCATCGATAGGCTAGCACCGCCGCCACAAAGTAAGACGTTGCGAGGGAGGCTGCCGACGTTGTCGAATTCCTCGAGGGCGACTTCGACACCAGTGAGCCAGACGCTGAGGTTACGCGATAGGGCGGATTCGACTTTGGCCTTGACGCGGTCGTCTAGTTTGGTAGTTTCGAAATCAAGTTTGTACTGTTCGGCGGTATCATGATCAACGCCTAGAGACTCTGCAACTTGATGGGTGAAGCTGCGACCACCAATGGAGAACATTTTGGTGCCCTCGACGCCACCATCTTCGACGACGGCGATATCAGTAGTGCCACCTCCGATGTCCATCACAATGCCAGAGAAATTTGAATCCAAATCGTCACCAAGGCAAGCGCGGCAGACTGCAAACGGCTCTACGGCAACGGTAAGAAGGTCGAGATTAAGTTCGGCGCAGACTTTTTCGATTGCGGCAACGTGAATTAGGGGAGCAAATGCTGTATAGAATTGGATTACGACGTCCGAGCCTTTGAAACCGATAGGGTTACTGATTTTGTACCCATCAATGATTAGCGAAACAATTGCAGAATTGATCAAGCGGACCTCGACATTATCATTACCAGTCTCTAGAGCGACGGTTTTCTTGGCTACTTCACCAGATTTTTGCTGGACTTTCTTGATGATCTCCTGCATTTCGTTGTCAGTGATAGGCTTGTTGGGGTTCTTGCGGTTATAGTGGACGGTAGTAGTAGAGCCCTTGATTAGCTCACCCGCCACACCAACTACAGTCAGATCGGCTTTTTCGCCGGCTTGTTTTTCAACTTTAAACAAAGCGTCTTCACATACATTAACCACGGCCGGAATGTCGGAGATAGCACCACCCCACATATTACCTTCGGCCTGCTTGGCCTTAGCGACGCCGAGAACCTCAAGATCACCCTTCCGATTCGGGCGGGCAAGGACAGCTTTCACAAATTCGGTGCCAATATCTAGGCCTAGTATAGTGCTCATACTTTTATTATATCATATTTACCGACGGTGAGGTCTCCCAGTTCGTACTTACCAAAAGTAGTGCGATGGAGCTTTACGACTTTATAGCCTAGGGCGGCGAAAGTGCGACGTATTTGACGATTGCGGCCTTCGGTAAGCGAAACGATGTAGCTATTCGGTTTCTCGTCTTTAATTACTTTGAACCGACTCAGACCGTCGTCTAGCATGACGCCGTAGTCTGAAATCATTTGCTGGTGCAAAGGCTCCAAAGGCTTGTCTAGCTCTACTTCGTAGACTTTGGTTTTGCGGAATTTAGGATGAGTCATTTGAAAAGCAAAATCGCCATCGTTGGTGAGGAGAATTAAGCCGGAAGAGTCCTTGTCGAGACGACCGACAGTTTTTAACTTGTGATATTTTTTGGGCAAAATCTCATAGATAGTCGGAGCGGTTTTTTGAGAGCGACGAGAACAGACGTAACCGACAGGTTTATGAAAGGCCAAATAAAGATATTCCGTTTCGAACGGAATGATCTTATCATTATAACATACTTTGCTAGCTTTGTCAATTCTGTCCCCTAGGATTGCGGGGCGTCCGTCGACGGAGACTTGATGGGAGGAAATCATCTCGTCTGCTTCGCGCCTAGATACACCTAGTCGTTCGGCCAAAAATTTGTTAAGTCTAATCTTTGATTCTTCCATATGTTATTACATAGCTGGTGCTTCGGGAGCAGCTGGGGCTGCTGGGGCTGGAGCTGGAGCCGCTGCTGGCATAGCTGGAGCCGCTGGAGCTGGTGCTGCTGCTGGCATAGCTGGAGCTGGGGCCGCTGCTGGAGCAGGTGCTGCCGCCATTTCCGGTGCTGGCATAGCTGGGGCTGGAGCCGCTGCTGGAGCTGCTTCTGGGGCTGGTGCGAGAGAACCAGGAACTGGAGCCGGAGCACCGGCGCGATCGCCTAATGTCTCATGGATGGTGTTGATCACATCTTCGATACCGACCTGTGATTTAACTAAGTATTTGTTGGCACCAAGACGTTCGCCGCGTTGCCTTTGGTCATCAGCGGAGAGAGCGGTCATCATAATTACTTTAATATTAGCGGTTTCAGGTGTTGAACGTAAAATATCGAGCATGTCAAAACCGGAGATTTTTGGCATCATTACGTCACTTAGGATTAAGTCCGGTTTTTCGCGGACCGCGACAGCAAGCGCTTCCTCACCGTCCCCTGCGGACACGACTTCGTAGCCTTCGGCGGTGATGCGGATGCTGTAGATTTCGCGTAGGTTTGCGTCGTCTTCGACTACCATTACTTTACTCATTGTTTTCCTCCATTTATGTTGTTATCATTTGTTTGAACTGGGTTAGTGGGCGGCGTAGGCTGGGGTGTTGCCGGACCTTGCGCCGTAGGCTGCGCCGGTGTGGGGGGCGCCGGTGGCGAACTCGGGATAGATGGCGCCGCTGGAGCTGGCGCTGGAGTAACGGGTTGAGTTGTAGTTGCTGGAGTAGTAGGAGTAGCGGGAGCCGCTGGCGCCGGTGTTACCGGAGCTACAGCTGGCGTGACCGCTGGTGTTGCTGCTGGAGCCGCTGGTGTTGCGGGAGCTGCTGGAGCCGCCGGAGTAGCTGCTGGAGCTGTTGGTACCGTCGTTGTCGCTGCTGGAGCTGCCGGAGCGGTTGGAGCCGCTGGGGCTACTGGAGTCGCCGGAGCAGCTGGTGCTGCTGGCGTTGCAGGTGTTGCCGCCGGTGCTGCGGGAGCCACTGGAGTTACCGGAGCAGCCGCAGGTGCCGCCGCGCCCGCGCTAGCGAGGAACGGATTTTGCTCTGGAGTATTGGTTGTAGAACTAGATGAACCGCCGATCATTTGGTCTTGAATCTGTTGATTCTTAACTACGATCATACGTTTTTCATATTCATCAGCGGTTAGGCGCGGCAGAGAAACATAGAAGGTCGTGCCTTCACCGAATGCAGATTCGGCCCAGACTTTGCCACCCATAGCCTCAACACGCTGTTTAACCAGATATAGACCGAGACCAGTACCGCCAATCGTCCTAGTGTCGGAATTATCAACACGGTAAAACTTTTGGAAAATATGCGTGAGGTCGTCAGCGGAAATGCCAATACCGGTGTCGGTGACATTAATAAGCACACGGTCGCCGTCGCCACGTACATTTACATAAACCGAGCCTCCCTCGGGGGTATATTTGATGGCATTACTAATTAGGTTGTCTACAATCTCCTGGAGATACGTGGTGTCCACAAAGCTGTAAACAACTTGCTGCATTTTGCGGCCCATGTCGGATGACGATTCGCTTGATCCAAAGGTGAGTTTAAGCTTGGCTTCTTCGGCGGGCGGAATATGCTCTTTGGCAATAGACTCAACCAGGCTAGTCATTTCGACCGGCTCGAGATGAAGTTTGCTCTTACCGTCGTCAAGCTTGGTGACGTCAAGCAAATCTTGGAATAATTTACCTAGGTGTTTTGAAGCTTTTTCGGCAGCTTCAAGATATCCGCGCGCACGCTCGTCGATAGTGGCGGTCTGCGGATTTAAGGCCAGCATTAAATATCCATCAATAGTAGCAACTGGGGTACGCATCTCGTGCGAAGCCGTAGAAATGAACTCGGTTTGTTCGCCTTCTTCTTCGAGTTCCTTAGTGATATCGCGGAAAGTAATAATACGGTCAGTATTTACCCCGTCAGTCTGAATGACAGAAATCGATACCGGGACACGTTTGTCTGAAGACGTATTGATAAGTGAAGCTTGGTAGTGCTCGAGCGGTTGATTAGTTTTGATTGCCTGGGTTAGAAGATTCTCTTGGTCGGATAGTTCGCGACCCTCTTTGCTCTCTAACTTGATAACTAGGGCATAATCTAGCCCGACAGCATCATTTGCTGAGCTCACGCCGGTCATAAGAACCGCCGCTGGGTTGATAAATTTAATGGCTCCACCCTTGTCGATAATGGCTACGCCATCATGAAGCGATTTTAGAACCAATTCAGCCATGCCGGAATCTTCGGCCTGCTCGTTTTGGGTATTTTCATGCTTAAACATTTTCATTTATATATATTTTAACACAAGCATCAAAAAATGTGTTATATTTTATATATGAATAAGGATGTTATTTATATAGAACCCGAGGATGACATTACTGATGTTATCGCAAAAATCGAGAAATCAAAAGAAAAAATCGTGGCTCTAGTACCGCCAAAGAAGGCGGGTGTGTTCCGGAGCATCGTAAACATCAAACTTATTTACAAGGCTGGCAAATCGGCCGAAAAAACTATTGTACTTGTTACCGTGGACCCGTCAATCGTTAAACTTGCGGCTTCAATCAAGCTTCCTGTAACGAAAGATCTAAATACGGCTCCCGTGATTCCGACCATTGACGACGAGAGCGAAATTGAGAATGTCTCCAAAGAAGAGTTGGTCGAAAGCCCGAATGGCGAAGTGGAAGCAGAAGAGGAAGAGGAAGACGAAAAAGACGCCAAGGACGAGGACGCGAAGGAAGATGCGGGAGATGAAGACGATGATGAAGAAGGCGAGGACGAGAAAAAAGAAGACAAGAAGAGCGCCAAAAAGTCTAAAGAAAAGAAGAACTCATCCAAGAAGAACCTTCCTGAAGGCCTTAATAAAATCATTGAATGGATTAAGGACCATAAAAAATTGTCGATAGCTTGCGGCATTGGCCTAGTTCTTCTGATATTATTTATGATTTGGGCTTTCGCTATAGCTCCTGCCGTCACTGTCTCTGTGGGTGTCAAGGCTTCATCAAACAACTTCTCAGAAGCGCTAACGTTCACAACTGAACTGTCTGAGGAAGATTCAAGCATTGGCAAATTCTATTTGGAAGAAAAGAAGATCGAAACCCCTCAGGAAGTGGAATTTGAGGCCACTGGGAAGAAAAATGTCGGCGATAAGGCGAGCGGAGAATTAGTAATATATGACTACTTTTATACTAGGGGTGTAACCCAAGTCGATAGCGGTTCCCAATTTACTTTCAATGGACTCACTTTTGTTGCAGATAAAACTGTTACCCTGTCCTGGGATGGTGAAACGGCCGACGCCTGCGAAAACAATGGCCAAGCTTCTGCGTTCGGGAGAGGGTGCTTAATTAGCGCTAGGATTAACGTTACAGCTGCAGAGCCTGGTTCAAAGTACAACGTATCACCATCGAATAGTGGTTGGGACAATATGCAAGTCAAGGTTTATTCTGACAAGGCTATAACCGGCGGTACCGATAAAGAAGTAACGGTCGTCCAACAATCTGACGTCGAGAAAGCAAAAAGTCAGTTGACCACTAACGGTTTGGATGAGAACAAGGCAAAACTGCTTGAGGAAATTGGCGACGACTCACTCGCAATCGAATCAAGCTTGGCGCAGAACACTTCTGATCCGGAAATAACACCAAAAGTTGGAGAAGAGGTGAAAGATGGAGCTAAGGCGACTCTCAAAGTTGTTACGACTACCTCTATCTTCGTAATTGATAAGACAAAGGTTATTGAATTCATCACCGAGAAAGCGAACCTGAAAGACGATCAGAAGATTTACGAGATGAAAGATCCATTTATCGAAAACTTCCTCAAGACTGATAGTGGCTATACCGGGAAACTCAAAACTTCGTATCTCACCGGTCCGAATTTAACCGAAACCAGCATCGCTGACCTAATCAAAGGACATGGTATCGGTGACGCAACGCATATGCTGAAAGATATCGATGGCGTAGTTGATGCAAGGATTGACGGTTCGTTCCCATGGGTGAGTACTGTGCCTGGCGATACAAACAAAATCACCGTATATCTAGAAGTTAAGGATCAGAATGGTAATAAGGTTGAGCAAAAGAATGAGGACGAGGAATCTAAGGACTCCAAAGACTCTAAAGATTCGGAAAAATCTGACGGTTCAGAAGAATCAAAAGACAAGGAAGACAAGAATAAGAGCGCGGATAAAAAATCCGAAAAGAATTAACAGGGACTAGTCGAGAATGAAGATTGTAGGCCTTGATGTAGGCGAAAAACGGATCGGAGTGTCTAAGGCAGATTCAGACACCCGGATTGCCGTTCCGGTCGGTTTTATTGAGGTAGATGGTACAGAGTGGCAAGAAATAGCCAGAGTTGCGAGGCTAAATAACACCAACCTGTTTGTACTCGGTATGCCGCGCAGCAATGAAGGTAATGAGACGGCACAATCTGTATATGTGCGGAACTTCGCCAAGGTCCTAACCGAGAAGATTCCTGGGGTCAGGATTAAATTCCAGGATGAATCTTTGACTTCAGTGATGGCGGAAGAACGTTTGAAGGCTAGTGGCAAAAAATACGAAAAAGGTGACATCGACGCAGAGGCGGCTACAATTATCCTACAGGATTTTCTTGAAGGGCTTGGAAACGCTTCGCAGGTCAATAATGCAGCTAATGCAGATCTCGCTGAGGATAACGCCTCTGACACAGAGAATTCAGGGCTTGGCGGAAATATTAAAACTGCCATCGCTGGAGCTGGTTCAGCGGTTGGCAATGTCGCCAAAAAAGAGGCCGGTAAAGCCAAACTTAATTCGGCAAAAGTTAAGCATAAAGTAAAAACTTCTACGAAAATGATTTCCGGATTTGGCGTCTTGCTTATTTTGATAGCTGGTGCCGTCGGTGGCTATTTTGTAGTGAACCATATTAGAGAAGAAAACGCCAGAAAACGCGCCGAAGAATATGCCAGGCTGGAAGCCGAAATGAAAGCGGCGACCTTTGATTTTACGATTCGTCCAGGTGAGACTATTTATGATATCAGGGATAATTTAATGAAAGTGGACCGCGGCGTATCAAACGAAACTCAGGAAAAATTCCCAAATTACACCACAGAAGAGATTAATGCGGCTTTTACAGCGAAATATGATTACGCGTTCCTGGATGGACGACCGGAGGGGGCGACCCTCGAGGGTTTTTTATATCCTGAGACCCTAAATTTTTATGGCGAGAGCACGGTTCAAGAGGTGCTAGATGCGTTTCTTAAAGAAATGGGACGAGTAATTAGTGAAAATGACCTGGTCAACAAATATAGCGCCCAGGGGTTATCTCTGTTTGATGGCGTAACACTAGCTTCGGTAGTGCAGAAAGAAGCTCCGTCGCCAGAACAACCTACGGTCGCACAGGTATTTATGTCTAGGCTGGCCTACGGTTTACCTATGGGAAGCGACGTTACGGTCACTTATGCGCTAGACACTGTGGACCCTAACAGGGAGATTTATGTCGATAATCAGAGTGCGCTAAAGATTGATTCTTGCTATAATACGAGAGTCTATGGGGGGCTACCTTGTGGGCCTATCTCTAACCCTGGTCTTTCGGCTTTACTCGCGGTGGCGGCGCCATCCGATACAGCTTATCTTTACTTCTTGACAGGAGACGATGGTATGATGTATTATGGTTATACAGAGTCTGAGCATATCCAGAATATTTACAACCATTGCAAAGAGCTCTGTAATGTATCATTATGACAAAACGCAAGAAGAAATTCGATTTTAAGAAAATTCAGGGGGTTTTACCTTATCTTTTGACCGGTATTGTTACCTTGGCCGTGGTTTTTGTCGGCTCTCTTGACAAACAGAACAGTGACGTCAACCTGAGCCTTGATTCTTTTGCGGCTAGCGACTATAAGGTCTCTGTTGACCAGTTGTCTGAGCTGTATGTAATTGCGGATTTATCAGACGCACTAAGCCTTGCTAGCGCCTCGGATGCTGCTTCTAATTACGTAATCACTAACACCATGTATAATGCTGGTATTTCGCTGGCTGGCAAGATCGAAAAACCAAGCCTTACCAATATTTCGGCTTCGCGTGGTGTGATTGAATATACGGTAGAGGAAGGCGACACAGTTGATTCAATTGCTGCGAAGTATAATATTTCGGCTGATCAGGTACGTTGGTCGAATGGTCTTAAAACTAAAGAGATTGAGGTGGGCAAAACACTACTCATCCCAAGCCAGTCGGGAATCGTTTATACTGTAAAGTCTGACGATACGATTGACTCTATTGTCGAGAAATACGGTTCAAATTCTGAGGAAATCATTGCCCTAAACGACCTAGAACTCACCGGTATTACTGAAGGGGCTCATATCTTGATTAAAGATGGTACTTTGCCAGAGAAGGAGCGTCCGGAATATGTGGCTCCAGTAGTGCAGAGGAGAACGACCACAACAACTTACACCTATACCTACCTTGGCGATACATCTGAAAGGCAAAATATTGAGGTGGTGGGCTACTACCGCATTGGTCGCGGTCAATGTGTGGACTGGGCGTCTTATATGAGGCCTGATCTCGGTGGATTAATGCTTGGCAACGCAAATGCCTGGGCGCGTAATGCCGCCGCAAAGGGCTACACGGTCAATAGATCTCCTTCAGCTGGGGCGATTTTCCAGACTTCCTCTGGCTGGTACGGCCACGTGGGGTACGTCGAGGCTGTTAACGGAGATGGTTCTATTACCGTAACTGAGATGAACTATAGCTATGTCCCATATCGTGTGATTCGGGCTATTATCCCAGCGGATAAGGTCGGAAACTTCAATTATATTCATTAATGTTGACCTAAAAAGCTCGACTAAAGCCGAGCTTTTTTAATTATTAGTAGTCTTCGACAAGGGTGAATTCTTTGCCGGCGATTTCGATAATAGAATCTGGCTTGGCACCTCTAGTGGTTAGTTCGGCGCGAATGCCCATTTTCTTCATAATATCACGAAGTCTGTTGACGCTGGCATAGTTATCGAGGTCGGTACGGCGAGCGAATTTTTCGATTTTTTCACCAGTAACTTTAAAGTGATCGTCGTCCAATACTTCGACCTTCCAGGTGTCTTTTAAGGCATCTTTGCTGAGAGAAATAGTAGGGATCCCAGCATACTGGTTTTGCTCGTGCTTCGCAGCGCTCCGGGAAAAATCTTCGTCGTCTAATCGGGACTGCGCCGAAATTCCAGTTTCGTACTCGTCTCGAGTAGCCTCCTCAGATTTTTCTCGGGCTTGCTCAATACTCACAAAACCAGTATGCTGAGATTTCTTCTTTCTCTCCTCCGTAATTTCAGCTAGTTCTCTTAAGAGTTCAGTGATGCCTTGGTGGGCGGCGCTGGAGATTGGGAAGATCTTGGCGTCGGGGTTTTTGGCGAGAATTGAAGCCATTTGCATTTTAATAATGTCTTCATCCACACCTTCGCACTTCGTGAGAGCAATAATCTCGGGGCGAGAAGCAAGATCCGAGTATTTATTTAGCTCGTTTCGGATGGTCTGGTAGGCCTCGCCGGCGTCATCGTTATAAATATCAACTAGATGGAGTAAAACGGCGGTACGATCGACATGCCGCAAGAATTCGTGACCGAGGCCTTTACCCTCAGATGCGCCTTCGATCAGACCTGGGATATCAGAGATAAGGAGATCTTTGCCATCAATAGTGGCTACGCCAAGATTAGGAGTAATAGTAGTAAACGGATAATCAGCGGTTTCGGGCTTGGCGTTCGATACAACAGAGAGAAAAGTGGATTTACCAGCGTTTGGAAGGCCCACGAGACCAACATCGGCCATGGATTTTAACTCTAGTTCTGCCTCAAACTCTTCACCGGGCTCGCCAACTTCGGCGACCAGGGGAGTTTGACGAGTGCTGGATTTAAAATGAGCATTACCGAAGCCGCCGTCACCGCCGTGAGCGATGATGGCCTCTTGACCGTCATGGGTTAGGTCTGCTAAAAAGATTCTTTCAGGGGGCGTGTCGCCGGCGTCTATCCGATACACGACTGTACCGAGGGGGACGTCGACGATGAGGTTTTTGCCGGAGCGGCCGGCGGCACGCTGGCCGGAGCCATTTTTGCCGTTTTCGGCCTCAAGAATTGGGGTAAAGCGAAAGTCAATCAATGTGTTAGTGTTACGGTCAGCGCGAAAAATAATATCGCCGCCTTTGCCGCCGTCGCCACCATCTGGGCCGCCTTTCGGGATATAAATCTCATGACGGAAAGAAACGGCACCGTTACCGCCTTTTCCGGCCTTTAAACTCACTTTCGCTTTATCTACAAACATAACTATATTATAACATATTTTTTAATAATTAAAATGCTTGACATTTAATTGGTTATGCTTTATGATTGTTTTAAGCTGATACGCTTCACAGGGGTTCCACTGACTTTAGTGGAGTGTGGAGACTCATTAAAAACAAAAACAGCGGATTAAAACAAAACAATGTGCCCCAGGGTGGGCGCGTAGCAGCGGGGAAAGCGGCCGAAAGGTCGCTTTTTTTATTTTGTGTATGCTATAATTGTTAATGAAGGAGGAGAATGAGTAATACTGAACAACTAAAAGGTTTTGCCAACGCGGAGGGGGCTCAAGATAAAAATGGCAATAAAATTTCTCCCGATGCTTTGGTTATGCCAAGTGGGGCGAGCACTCATTACAACGAAAAAAAGCAGATTAAAGAAAGACAAGAACAAGTCGACCAATCTAAGGCCGAGAGGAATGAGGCATTGCGTAAGACTTTACGTAAGCTCGGATTTCTTGCGGCAACACTTGCGCTTTCTGGCGGTATTGTCTTAGCCGGTAAAGGCTACAAGGAAACAGTGGACGCAGAAAGACAGGCGCAAATTGAGGCAGAAAACCAAAATAATGGAGCAAAATTGAGTTTCAATATTCATTCTGATCCAAATACTAATATAATAAGCGGTCAATTGGTCGCCCCAAACGGACAGGTTTATGTTTGCGAAGGTGCCCCCGGCGACACCGAAGAACAGGTAAAGAATCGTTTGGTGGGTATGATGGATGAGGATAACCAGAAGGCCGAAAAACGCAACACGATTGAGTACTAGATGATAAAATTTACGATAATCACACTGTTTCGGGAAGCTCTAGAGCCATACCTTAAAACTTCCATGATGTGGAAGGCTACAGAGAAAGGGTTGGCTGAGTTTGATTTTGTGAATTTGAGAGATTTTGGCCTGGGGCCGCATAAATCTGTCGACGATGCACCGTACGGAGGCGGAGACGGGATGCTGCTTCGCTGCGAACCGGTTTTCGCCGCAATTGAATCAGTGAAAGCGACCGACCCAGAGGCGAAAGTAATCTTGCCTACTCCTGTAGGGGAAATCTGGACACAGAAAATGGCGCGAGAATTCGTATCCTGCTCGGGGCCGCGTCCGGCCGGCCCATCGCCATGGGCGGCCGGCGCTAACTCTCGCGCTGCCGCGCTCCGAAATGCCCCGAAGCAGGACACGAACCCTCACTACATTATTCTATGTCCACATTACGAGGGGTATGACGAGAGGATTTTGTCGATCGTCGATTACAAGATTTCACTAGGCAAATATGTTTTAACTGGCGGAGAGCTGCCGGCACTAATCATCATTGATTCCGTAGTAAGGCTTATTCCAGGGGTACTCGGTGGTGAACAATCAGCCGAAATTGAATCTTTTTCAGATGGGGATAATTTGGAATATCCGCAATACACTCGCCCAGAGGAATTTAGGGGAATGAAGGTACCAGAGGTTTTGCTCTCTGGTAATCACGGAGAAATCGCCAAGTGGCGCGAGGAGCATAGTGGTACTGTCTGATCCGGTTGAGGAGCTTACGGGGGTAGGCCCAAAAACGGCAGCGGTTTTAAATAAATATGGCATTAAAACGGTCAAAGATTTTTTGTATAATTTGCCGAGAGACTACGAGCAATATGCGGCTCCGACCTCTATTTCGGAGATTAGGCCAGGCAAAGTGGTGATAAAGGGAAAAATCGATTCCTTGACGAGCCGAAGAGCGAGAAAGAGAAATTTGTCGATCACTGAAGGTGTGGTCAGGGACGCGACAGGGGCGGTGAAGGTGGTTTGGTTCAACCAAAAATACCGGATGAAGCAGTTTTCGCCAGATAAGGAATACTATTTTACCGGGTTATATGAGCTCAGAAATGGGCGTTATAGCATCGTTTCGCCTTCCGCGGCTGAAGTAGCCGATATTGACCCAAAAACCGGCCTCGCACCCGTCTACGTGGCCCACGGGAGCCTTAAATCCAATGATTTTAAGCGTTTGATGAATAAATCGCGCGATATTTTTGCCTTGGTACCGGATTTGCTACCCTCAGTGGCGCATGGAACGAGGGCGAAAGCGCTCTACTTCGCGCATTTTCCAAATTCTACGAAATCCATAAACGGGGCACGGGACTATTTGGCTTATGAGGAGCTATTTGAGCTGATACTGGCGGCGAGGCTAAATCGCAAGGAAAATGAAAAATTAAAGGCTGTACCGGTACCGTTTAATCAGGAAAAAGTCCAGGAATTCGTGAAGGGGTTGCCTTTCAAGCTAACCGATGCACAGAGGCGGGCAGCTTGGGAGATTTTCCAGAATATGGAAAAAGCTACGCCGATGAATCGGTTGCTCCAGGGGGATGTGGGGTCCGGTAAGACCTTAGTGGCGGCGCTTGCGGCCTTCGCTGTGGCCACCTCTGGTGGGCAGGTGGCGGTGCTTGCTCCGACGGCGATCCTAGCGGCCCAGCACTTTGCCAGTTTTTCTCAAGTTTTAGAGAAATTTGGCGTTAGGTTGGCGCTACTTACCGGGGCGACCAAGAAAAAAACAGAGCTCAAAAAACAGATTCTCGCGGGCGAAATTGACATCGTGATTGGGACGCACGCGCTCCTTACGGATGATACGGAGTTTCGCCAGCTAAACCTAGTAGTGATTGACGAACAGCACAGATTTGGGGTAGAACAGAGGCAGAAGTTGATGCTAAAATCACCGGCTGGGCTGGCACCACATCTGTTATCTATGACCGCCACTCCTATTCCGCGTTCTTTGCAATTGACGGTGTTTGGTGACCTCGATGTGTCGATCTTAAACGAGTTGCCGGCGGGTAGGCAACCGGTTACGACGCGCATTTTAACAGGGGTGGAGACTAAGGAACGGCTGTATCCTATGATGCGCGAAGTTTTGAAATCTTCGCCCGATGCGAAAAAACACGGCGACTTGGCGCGCGGTCAGCAGATTTACTGGATTTCGCGGGCAATTGATGAGAATGGCGACACTGGATCCGAGATTACCTCTGTAAAAACCCGGACCAAGAGACTTCGAGAGGTTTTCCCGGAATATAGAGTGGAATTTTTGCATGGCAAGATGAAGCCGGCCGAGAAGGATGCCATTATGGAGCAGTTCGCATCTGGCGAGATTGATATTTTGGTCTCTACAACAGTGGTGGAAGTGGGGGTGGATGTCCCAAATGCTAATTTGATGGTGATCGAAAACGCCGAATCGTATGGTTTGGCGCAGTTGCACCAGCTAAGAGGGCGTGTGGGGCGCGGAGCCTCTCAGGCGTATTGTTATCTTTTGACCTCTGGAGATACTTATCCGTCGAAGCGGCTGCGTGAGCTTGAAAAATCAAATGATGGCTTTTATCTGGCGGAAGTAGACCTCAAGATGCGCGGCCCAGGGGAGATTTATGGGGCCCTGCAGCACGGAGCGCTGGACCTTCGTATCGCTTCGCTCTCTGATACGAAGCTGATCAGCCGCGCGCAGGTAGACGTGATGGGATTTATGAATGATCCTTCCCGTATGGGAGATTACAAGGAATTAATGGCGGGGATTTCCAAGTATCAACAGATCACAACTTTGAATTAGTCGTGGCTTAGTGTGGGCGTTTAAAATATCATTCATGATATAATTAAAGGGCAATGACAAAAAATAGTATCAAAATCACCTCTGGAATTTATAGAAGTAGAGCCATTACTACGCCTGGCGGCAAGACTCACCCAATGGGCGAAAGGGAAAGGCTGGCGCTTTTTAATATGATTTCGGATTATATTCCGGGAGCCGTTTTGTTGGATGCTTTCTCTGGATCCGGTTCTCTTGGAATAGAGGCACTCTCTCGCGGGGCCGAAGAGGTAACATTTATCGAAAACAACTCTAACGCGATCAAAACAATCAAAGACAACCTCGCTGCGCTTGGGGCGGAAGGGGAAGTAGTTGGCTCTAAGGTGTCTACCTTTTCTACCGATAAGGTGTTTGACGTAGTTTTAGCCGACCCTCCTTATGACGATTTTAGGATAAATGAGGTATTCCATCTTTTGCAGTTTTTGAAAGAAGGCGGCGTATTCGTGCTTTCTCACCCTGGCGAGGTGCCGGATTTACCCGGGATGAAACTCGATAAGAGCCGCAAATATGCTGGCGCTACCATTTCGATCTATTTCAAAAAATAAGACACTCGGTGGGTTTATTTTGCAAAATGATTTTGCTATAATTAGTAAAAGTTAAGGAGGTAAAATGGGGTTTTCTTCACCGGTTAATCATGAGCATAACTACCCAGATATTCTTGTAGTACGTGAGTATGTTGAGAATTTGGTATCATTTTTAGACAAGGCGTATCGTGTTTTCCTGAAGAAGGTCGAGGACGATACATCAAAAAACAACGCTTTGGAGCCAAACCAGCGTAATTATAGTTATAAAGAAAGGTACGGGTCGTTCTTCAAAGTTTATATCTATACGAGCGCCGGAGGGAGTTCATCCTATGATAGCGACAGCGCTTTTCGTAGCGCAGTGACTGACGGGAGATTAAACGGAGTGAAAGACTTGAGCGTCAGTCTAGAGTTTTGCTTTGGCCGGGGCCTAGAGGGTGCAATCGAAGACCACCGAGATGCGTTTAAAATTTCTTTCCAGCCTTACGATATCAAGTTTACTCGTGATTCCAATTTCTCCGATCCAGAGATGGACGCCCTGGAAGAGCAAATTGTTAAACTTTTGGAAGATTTCCCATCTACGAAGACGATTTTCTCGCCCGAATCATAATGATATATTTCTTGTGTTTTGTCAATGGGTTGTAGCTCGTTGATTTTCCCCGGTTTTATGTTATAAAAGTATTTGCTTTTTCTGCCATTGTGTGATATAATTATAGGATAAGGAGTTATTTATGTATTACCAGGGAGAAACTGATAAAAAAGAGCGACGTAAAATTATTGCCATTGCTACGGCTGCCGTCGTTATAATTCTTATTTTGATCGTTGCGATCATCGTTGTTGCGACAAGGAAGTCTACTAAAACCGTTTCGGTAACGAGCGAAACTTCAAATACGGAGGTGGTTGTTGATGAAAATGTAGATAGTCCAGAGAAAACTGAAGAACCTGCAAAAACTGAAACCACCGAGAAGGAAAAGAGTGGTTCCACTGTCGGCACTTTATCTACTGAGACTGAGAAAAAATCAACCGGAAACGGCGTGATTTCGACCAGTCGCGCAACCGAAAAAAGTGACAACATGCCTAACACCGGCCCAGAAGAGTTTCTCCCTATTGCTTTAGTCGCTGGAATGCTAGTTACTTATCTTTCTTCACGCGTCATGGTAAAACGCTCGCTTTTTCGCTAAATTCGTGATAATATAGTAGCAGGCCCGGGTGGTGGAATTGGTAGACACGTATGCCTTAGGAGCATATGCCATTCGGTGTGCAGGTTCAAGTCCTGTCCCGGGCACCAAGCACATCTATCGATGTGCTTTAAAAAGTTAGGCTTGTTCTTCGAATCAAGTCCTGTCCCGGGCACCAAGCACACTTGACAGTGTGTTTTTTCGGACTTGAATCTTCGATACAAGTCCTGTCCCGGGCACCAAGCACATCTATCGATGTGCTTTAAAAAGTCTTGTTTTAATAAAGTCCAGCGTAAGTTGGCACTTTTTTTATTACAAGTTATAATGGTTGTATGAATGAAACCGTGAAGGACGGCGAAGGCGCCAGGAGGATAGATTCGAGTTTGCAATCGCTAGCTGATATGAGAGATCAGTTTGACCCAGCGAAGGCCCGTGAGCTTCAACAAGAAAAACAAAGATTGATAGATCAGGAGCCCATAGAGAGTTTGAAGGATTTTTATGACGCCTTGAGCAACCCGCTCAATAACGACGAGAAGTTGCTGTCGGTCGTAAACGCTTATGCAAAAGAAGGTTCTGACCTTGGTGGGTTGTATGGTTCTTTACAAAAAATTGGGGTAGAACAAAAAGAAACTGGTCTCATCAACTCCACTGATCGCCAGAGATTTGAGCAGAAGATGTATGAACGCTGGAGACATTCCGTGGCAGATATGACGAAGGAGGAGTTCATCAACGCAAGGGCCGCCGGAACGTTAAAAAACGAGTTCAAATACTTGCATAATTTCGTAAAGACTCATCCAGAATGTTCAACCGCATCGGAATTGATAGCAGCAATAGATCAAATACCCGACAAAAACGAGTCCGAAGCTATGTTTGATTGTTTCGAGAAATACAACTGGAATCTAAAAAATCCTGGTTGGATACATGTGAAGTCCCGTTACGTAAATGCTAGGCAAGAAGATAGGATCGAAGTAGACCATCGTCTTTATCTGAACACCGATTCAACCAGCACTTATGGTGTAATTGATGCCTTGGTTGATACTTACGAGAAAAATGGTTTGCCTTACTATTTTAAGTTTGATGAGTCAGGTAAAAGAGCTGACACGATAGTGATTTATACTTCGACCAAGGACCTAGTTAAAAACCTCGAGGTTATACGCCAGCTCAAAAAAGAGCGCCCAGAGTTAGCAGAACACTTCCACGAGCCACCCGTTTTAACTGGGGTGATTGACGGAGATATAGGCTACGGTGCTGAGCCCGAAAAGGGTTCCTATAGTGAAGTCAGAGCTAGAATACTCGGCGCGGCATTGAGGGGTGCTACTTTGGATTGGGTAGCAGCGCACCAAAATGATGAAATACGCCATGGCGGCCAGAAAATGTTGTTTTCTGACTACGTGGCCAAAAAAGAGATCAAAAAACTGAGGGAAGATTTCGCAAAAAGGTTTTCACTCCATTTGGATGTAGAAAAAAGGAGGCAGTTATCTAATAATGGTTGGGTTGACGAGACTAAAGCTTCGGAAAAAACTGCCGAACGGCTTGGTTTTAGCCAGCGAGATCTGCAAGAAAACTCAAAAATGTTCCAGTTTTTTAGAAGTCAAATTCGCGATAATTTCTCGGATATAATAGAGCAGTTTCGGGCTGGCGGTAATTGTGATTTCGAAGTAAACGGAAGATACGATAAAGCTTTGCAGTTAGGCGGTGATAACTTTTACGCTACCATAAGGGGTCTTGCTCCGCAGATCGCTTCACACGACGCGTCCTATTTGGACGATATTAGAAGACGCACTCACGAAGAGTGTACCAAAAACGGTATAGACCCAGATAAATTCGTGTTCGACGAGTCTACGGTTGTAAAAATGAAAAAACAGAACCGCTTAGATAGAATGTAGATCGAATTTTTGCTATAATTATAGTTATGGTTAAGCATGGATTTATCAAATTTAAAACCATTGTGATCAATTTGTTTTTGATTGCGGCGCTGATCGGGGTCGGGTTTTTCGGTTATACGCTGATTAAAGAGCGAAAGCTTTTTGTGAATGAATGGTTCATCGGCAATGCTCTTAAAGGCGTGGATATTTCGAGCTATCAGGGCGATGTTAATATGAAAAGCCTATCAAACCAGGGGGTGCGATTTGCCTACATTAAGGCGACCGAGGGGAGCAGCCATGTGGATGAGAGATTTGAAGCAAACTGGAAAAACGTCGAACAAACCGATATAAAGTCTGGGGCATACCATTTTTTCTCTTTTAAGAGCAGTGGTGAGGACCAAGCTGAAAATTACATATCCACAGTTGGAGATTTGAAGGGGAGGCTGATCCCTGCAGTAGACGTCGAGATGCATGAGGGGGATGAAAGCGAGGCGCCAGATAAAGATGCCCTAGTGCGGCAATTAAAGATTTTCATGGCGGTGCTTGAGGATGAATATAAAACGAAACCAATGATTTATGCACAGAAGGATTTTTATGATAAGTATTTGAAAGAAGATTTCTCCGGTTATCCGGTTTGGGCACGCAATGTATATTTTCCGGTGTATATTGAATTTGGTGGAGATTGGACAATTTGGCAGTACAAGGACCGCGGCGAGCTCGAAGGATATTCCGGCGATGAGAAATATATCGATCTTGATATTATGAACCCAAACAAAAACCTTGATGATCTTATCGTAAAAGATAGTAGGAGCCACGACGACTCTGAGAAGGCCGCCGAAAACCAAAACTAACTTTACACCTGTAGCCGATGGTGTATAATGGAAGCATGAAGGAGGTCAGGGAGTTAGTAATACACGGGGTGTATCGGCATTTCAAAGGAAATTACTATCTTGTTGAAGATATTGCGACACACTCAGAAACCAAGGAAGATATGGTGGTTTATCGGCCGCTATATGGCGATGGACACCTATACGTGAGGCCGATCGAAATGTTCCTCAGCCGAGTAGATACCGACAAATACCCAAATATGAATCAAAAATGGCGCTTTGAGCTTCAAGAGAAGAGGATAAAGGTTAAATTAGGCGAGAAAAAACGTCGAAAAAAATAACAAAATGGAGGGCAAAATGGATATTAAATATTTGGGGCACGCGTGTTTTAAGATAAATGACGAGCTTGTGATCGACCCGTACAAAGATGGGTCTGTGCCGGGACTAGCGCCCCTTAGGGAATCAGCGGCTAAGGTTATTTGTACGCACGGGCATGCAGATCACAGCGGGGTGGAATGTGTGACGATCGCGCCGGGAGAGTGTAATCTGAAAGTTGAAGAAGTGGCAAGTTTTCACGATGATCAAAACGGAGCACTTCGAGGCCCGAATACGATTTTCGTGATCACTTCTCCGTCCGGCGAGAAATTGGTGCATCTTGGTGATTTGGGGCATTTTCCGAATGAGGAGCAATTAGCCAAGATTTCTGATGCGGATTATTTGCTGATCCCGGTGGGTGGATTCTTTACGATCAATGCCGCGCTTGCAGCCGAGATTTGCCTCGCGTCGAGACCAAAGTGTATTATTCCGATGCATTATCGGACTGAGAATTCTGGTTATCCGGAGCTCGCTACCGTGGATGAGTTTTTGAAATTTTGTGAGGAGAAGGGGATCGCCGACAAAGTCAAAGTAATGTAGCCCGGCATCAAAAAACGCCCCTTTGCCGGGGGCGCTTTTTTATTATTTACCTTCTTTATCGGTGATTGAGAGCCCACCGAAACCGCCACCGGCGTCTAGGTAGATAGTATATTTACCCTTATTGTCACCGCTTTTTCGCTCATCGGAAATGCCGCCAAAGATGAAGCCTGATTTGATTTTGACTTGGACATCTTTTGGAACTTTGATGTCGATACCGCCGAAGAGGCAGAATGCCTTAATTACGGTATCTTTTTCGAATTTTGCTTTTCGAAGATCTAGGTCTACGCCGCCGAAGATCGCGACTAGATTGGAGCCCGAGAATACTTCGTCATTGTAGATCCTGTCGCTGCCGGAAAACACGGCGGTTTGGGAATCCATGGTTTTGCCATCTTTCATGCCGTCGATTTTTTTGGCGATTTCTTTGTCGTTTTTGCTATGAAAAACGTTTCTGAAAATGATGCTAACACCGATAATAATAAGGAATACAGCCAAAATTGCTTTCCAGGCCACATCGTATGAAAATACGTTCTGTGCGGCTAGAAGCAAAATAACACCAGCGGCGAGGAAGCCAAGGCTGGCAAATTTTTCTCTTTCGGTGATGAGGCTAATAGCGCTCGGAACGATAATGAAGAGCGACCACCAGCCGTCAAAAAATACGTTGATATCAAACAATCCGATAGCGTTGCCACCGAATATAACGCCAAGTGCGATTATGGCGATCCCCCAGATAATTGGTTTTGCTTTACTCATTTTTTACTCCTTTAAATCATTATAGCACAAGGGCTGTCGGCTTCAATAAAAAAGCTGCCCATGTATGGGCAGCGTTTCACAAACAATCGGAGCTTTTGCCACCCATCCTCGCATTGATGGGTGGCATTAAAGAATAGGTTATTTCTTAAAGCTATATGCGTTACTTCGCCTTACGAAGCGGTAGATAAGAGCAATACCGGTCACGGATACTAGGGAAGAAGCAATGATTGCTGCAATATTTAGATTCCCGCCAGCCGTACCGTCTTCACCATAGCTTCCGGAAACGATCGAGCCAGTGTTAGGTGCTTTGGCGTCTGCTTCTTCATCCTTGTCTGAACAGATGACCGCGATCGAGCGTCCTTCGGTTATATCCTCGAATTTATACGATGACGGGTATTCGTTTTTATCCAATTCTTCGCCATCTACTATGATATATGATAGGTGGTAACCTTTTTTACAAGAGTATTCAACATTGTAACTTGCGCCAGCCTCAATATCTTCTTTGCCTTCAGTAATAGTACCGTTTTCAATGAAAGTGTCAACGCTTGGAGTGTCAAGGTCGGCGTCACCATCATTCTCTGGTCCTCGTTGTGCATCTACACAAGTAACAGCTATCGAGTTTTCACCTTCATTGATACCTGCAAATGTATACCCGTCTTGATGATTGGCGACATCAGCTTCGGAAAGAGCTGTCCCGTTCACCGTTATGGACCCTACCTTAAGCCCATCATTGCAGTTATAAGCAACGCTATAACCTTCATCTGGACCAGCGTCTACATCTGATGCGCCGCCAGAAATCTCGCCACCTTCGATAGATGTCGTGATTGAAGCCCCACCTAGGCCCGTGGTTTTCTTATCAATTTTAGCGTAAAGAGTGTACTTATTGCTAGCAGACACCGTAATTTTGTCGGTATTGATTTTCTGCGCTTCTGTTGCCATAGGATTGGTATACCAGCCTTTAAACTCGCATTTTTCAGTGTCGGCCACCATAGTTGACCCAGCAGGAAGATTTAGTGTCCCGCCAGTCACAATCGCGTCAGACGTCCTGCTTTTGACACAGCTTGACGGGGCGCTACCGGTAACGGCATAATTTACATTAGTAAATGGGGTGGTATTGTTGGAGCCCCGCCTATACTTTGGAGCGATATATACAAGTGTCAATGGTTTTGATTTGGTACTTTCAAATTCTATCCAGAGGACATAGCCTTTGTATTGATCACCCCAGTTATTACTCGATGTGCCCGTCATGATCCATTTTGTACCTACCCGGGCAAGTGGTGTTGGGTTATTAGGGAGAATTGCTCTTCTAAACCCTTGAGCAACTTCATACCCCTCCCCCCATTCGAAATCGTTAAACCCGATCACCCCCTTGAAGGATTCTAGCTCATTATTCGTCCCAGGGTAGAAGAAATGAAACTCCCTATGCACTTTGACCGGTGTCGATTTTGGATCGGTACCCTCATCAGAATTAACCCCCCCATAAGTCAAACCGCGTAGGTAATAACCATTTTTGCCATCAGCTTCGAGCCAGTCATATTCAACCACATCATACCATTTATTGTTATAGATGGCAGCATTCTTATACCTAATATATGTAGTGGTTTCCTTTTTACGATTGGCGGCACAGAAGTATTTATCATCGGTGACATTGGTGTTTTTTGTGTTTTTACAGTAGCTGTTTTTCTTTTCATAACCAAAAGGTTGCGGGTTAGATGTCATGTTGGCATTCGGGTTTCTATACACGATCCCGTGAGAATATTCTTCTGAAAAAGGACCCGTAGACTCCCCCATCATGTTGACGGCCCTGGTTTTCTTTGTATATGTTTCTGCCAAAGTTGCAACCGCCAAAGTAGCTTTTGCCGCCATGACTTGGTGGACCGTTAGCATGATGCCGCCTGCGGTCAGCATCAGAAGAGACGCAAAAATACCAGCTTTGGCAGCCTTGCTCCTTTTATTGCATTTTACTTTCATAAAATAGCTCCTTGTTTGTATTTATGTTTGTTTGTATAACCTTTATACGTGTGATTATAGCGCGTCTTTTTAGAAAAGTCAAGCCTTTTATGCTTAAAAGAAATTGAATGATATTCAACTGGGTTTGTTTTAATAATTCGCAACAGGTGCTATACTTGATTCATGGATAAGTATGTGAAACAAAGCATTGACGCGCGAAAGAACGCTATTTCGGCCAGCTACAACCTTGACGCTGGCGCAGAAAAGAAAGTTGACGCGGTTTTTGCTGAGATTGAAAAACTGGGGAAGAAATGTAAGGACGCGACGGAATTCGAGGCAGAGTTCCAAAAGAGTCCTTTGAACCAAAAGTATTTGGACCTATTTACCGAAATCGCAACTACTGCGCAGCCAAAGAACGCAGCGACGGGCGCAGCTCCTGGCGGAGTTGGTAAAATGGTGGCTGGCGGTATGGTTGCCGGTGCAGCCGAAAGCGCCTTAAACCAGGCCGTTCACACTGTCGTGCCGACAAGGGCCGCAGTGCACCAGAAGGCTTATGACGAAGCGCGCGATATTCCGGTGGTGGGCGAAGCGATCGACGTGGCACAGAAAGCAAGCTATTTGGCGCATCTTGGAAAAGTATTTGGGAAGAAAAAGAAGGAAAAATAGTATGATTGAGCTTAGGAAGCCTTCGTTTGATACTGCTGAGAAAGAGTGGAAACTCATAAAAGACATTCCGGAAGAAGAGAATGGCCTTACAAACGAGTGGTATGGCGTATCATATGAAGACTATATCGATAAGGTTATTCCTGGTTGGGCCGACCATGAGAAGGGAATTAATCTGAAGCCGGGCTTCGTGCCGGACTCGCATTATTTCTTATGGGTTGATGATGAGCCGGTTGGTATTTATAGCTTGCGGCATGTTTTGAATGATTTCTTAAGAAATGGCCCAGGGCATATTGGATATGGTATAGCAAAGGAATTTAGAGGAAACGGTTATGCTACGGAAGGGCTAAGACTCCTTATCGAAAAGGCGCGCGAACTACCGATTGATACAGACGAAATATATTTGAGCGTGCACAAAACAAACCCAGCATCACTCAGAGTGCAGCAGAAAAATGGTGCCTATATCGTCGACGAGAATGATAAAGAATATTTAACGAGGATAAAACTTTAGAGAAACTAGCTTGAATATGGTGGTAAAAAAAGCGCATTCT
This sequence comes from Candidatus Saccharimonadota bacterium, assembly GCA_017619315.1. Lineage (GTDB taxonomy): Bacteria > Patescibacteriota > Saccharimonadia > Saccharimonadales > Saccharimonadaceae > Nanosyncoccus. Next base: position 54,305 of record JAFZSN010000011.1, on the reverse strand, counting down.
GATGCAAAAAAGAGTTTTAGCCATACCTGGCGGGAATTTGTGAAAGGGCGACCAAGGCTAGAAAAGTGGCAGTGGGCCGGGACAATGCTGCTCGTGTTTGCGTTTGCTGGATTTTTTGGATGGGTGTATGAGTTTATCTTTTATTATTTTGATGCGGGGACTGGTGAATTCTATATGCAGGGCGGGAACTATCTGCCGTGGATCAATATTTATGCCTTTGGTGCGCTACTTATAACTGGGTGCTGCTTCAAACTTCGGAAGTATCCGTGGGCGGTATTCTTGTTGTCTTTTTTGATATGCGGTGTACTGGAATTTGTGGCCGGCTGGCTAGTTTACACGATTGGGAACGGCACGAGGTATTGGGATTATAACTCGGAGATTTGGAATTTTGGAAACATCGAAGGTTTTGTCTGCCTGCGCAGCGTACTGGTGTTTGGCTTTTCGGCTCTAATACTGATGTATTTAGTGGTGCCGTTCTTCGCTTGGTTGTCTCAAAAAATGTCGAAACGTGCGTTCTTGACGCTAGCTATTTCTTTGTTTGCATTGGTGATGGTTGATGAAGTGTATAATCTATTGGCGTCTAAGGTGTTTGACTGGCCGGATGCAATGGATTTCTATAAATCAAATGGTTGGAAATATTTAACCTAATTTTCTCGGGCTTTGATGTAGAGAATACGAACTCGTAGAAATCTAGACGCTGAATCAACTATCTTTTTTGCAGAAAAAAGTCCTAGCATGCTAGGACTTTGCGGCTTTTTTCTTCTTTTCCTCGTGCTTCCGCTTCATCTGGCGGAGAGACTCCTTGTATCCATCACTAAGGCATCCTTCTTTTTTCTCCTTGCAGAAGCGTTCCCAGCACGTGGTGGCTTTTGCGTAGAGCTTTTTGTTGTTCTCGCCTTTTTCCGGTTTGAACTTTTTTGTTGCAAAACCACAATCCGGCTCTAAGCAACGCACTCTAGAGAAGCGTTTGCCGCTACCTTTAGCGGGTGCTCCTCTAAATCTTAGTTGCACGTTCTTATCAAGCCTTGCTTCGCCCCCACATTCAGGGCAAGGGCTTAATGGTTCTTGAGCCATAACTCCCCCCTCCTTTCTAATTTGCGATGTGTATAGTTTTATTATTATATCATTCTCCTTGTGTTTTGTCAATTTTATGTCCGTTATGGTATAATGGCTCTAAAAGGAGGTTTATGGAGTTTGTCAGATTGAAGTATGCGAACAACAAGCTGATCAATGCCGACATCAAAGAACATCGCGACGTCATCAATGAGTATGTCGAGAAAAAAGGTTTTGAATATGTGGGGTTCGTACCTACTCTTTTTGGTCCAAACGGCAAAACTTTGGAAATAGATCTGATTTTCAAAAAACCAGCCGAGAAGGCCGAGTCCAAGCCAAAGCACGCTGAAAAATAGTTTTTTGTGCTATAATCGTAAGCAATATGGGCAAAATTACTAAGTACCTAAATCAGCTCATTGTCGGTAATGTTTTTGATTCTCCGGAAATCCTTGATCTGTATTCAACCGACCGTTCGGCGCTCAAAATTAAGCCCAAATTTGTAGCGTTTCCTGAATCCACAGAAGACATTAGAAAGTTAATGCGATTTTTCAACCAAATCGCGGCCAAGGAAATCCCTGTCACTGTCACGGTGCGTGGCTCTGGGCTAGATGAGACCGGCGCAGATCTCGGGACCGGATTAATTATCTCCACCGAAAAGCTGAACAAGATGCTCGAAATTGATCCGCGTGAAAGGCTGGTACGCGTCCAAGCTGGGATCACCTTGAAGGAGCTCAATACTGCACTTTCGGTGTCGGGTCTCACCATCCCGATTGGTGGCCACGATAACGAAACAATCGGTGGGCTGATCGCAAACTGCCCGACCGATGAGTACACCGAAAAATATGGTGGAATCTATAACTTTGTTAAGCGAATCGAAGTGGTCCTCGCTAACGGGGAAATACTGCAGACGATGCGGTATCGTAAATATGCCGCCGCCAAGAAAACCGCCGAGAGATCTCTTGAGGGGGATATTTATCGTAAGACCGCGAAGTTGATTAGCAAGAATCCAAAGCTGATTGAAAAATTGCAAGGTAATCGCGTCGAGCATGCAGGATACCCGAAGATTTGCGACGTAATGAAAAAAGAATCGATGGATCTTTTGCCACTCTTTTTCTGTTCTCAGGGAACACTTGGCGTGGTTTCTGAAGTGATCCTAAGTGCAGTGCCGATTCCGAAGAAGCCAACCAGAGTGCTTGCCACTTTTAAGACGCTCGAAAGCGCAATTGATTATATGAACACAGTGCAGCCATTGCACCCGCGCGAGCTTAAAATTTACGATCTTAAAATCGTACAGGAGGCACGCGAATCCGGTAAGAATTTAGATGGCGTGATTAAGAAGATCGATGACGGCTTCGTGGTTTATCTCACTTTTGACGAGCGCAAGAATTATCATATGAAGAAAATGACTACGATTATGGATCAGTTTTCACGTAATGGTAAATTTATTCTCGACACACCGGAAAACCAATTAGTGATAAATGAATTCGAAAACTCTTTGGCTACTTATCTCAGCGGTGTAAGAAACGGCGAGAGGGTGCCCGTGCTAACCAATTTTTATATTCCGGGTGAGAATTTAGAATTCTTCGTTAAGGATTTGGAGGTGCTGAAAACGAAACTCGAAATCAATTTGGAGCTATTTGGATCTTATGATACTGGTATCTATAGCCTACGGCCAAAATTTAACCTCGAGGAAGAGGATTACAACAAAAAAATGACAACGTTCCTCAGGGCTGGCTCGTATATAATCAAACGTCAGGGCGGTTTTCTTACCGGCGGTGAACCAGAAGGGCGCCTAAAGGCCGTGGTGACTAACACCGAAATGTCAGATTCTGAGAAAAGCCTTTACGGTGATATCAAGAAGTTGTTTGATCAAAATAACATTCTTAGCCCAGACGTCAAGCTCGGGGCGGTGTCTAAGTTTACTCTGACCCACCTTCGGAATACGAATTCCACGAGAATTATGTTATAATATATTGCAAATAGGAGTTTTTATGAAAACAAAGTACAAAAAAATATCTGATTCACGTGCCGAAATCACGGTTACTCTCGACGCGGAGGATTTGAAAAAGGCCGAGAAAAAGGCGCTCGAAAAATTAGCCAAAGAAATCAAGGTTGAAGGATTCAGGAAAGGCAAAGTGCCTACAGGCGTAGCGAAGAAATTCATTCCTGAGAATGATCTGAACGCTGAGACTATCGATTACGCTGTTCGTTCTACCGTGGTAGAAGCTTTCCAAAAAGAAGAGAAATCACCATTAGTTCTTCCTAGTGTAAATGTGACGAAGTACGTACCTGGCGAGCTTGCAGAATACACCGCTACCGCCGACATCGTTCCTGAAGTCAAACTTGGTGACTACAAGAAACTCGACGTCAAAAAACCAGAGGTAAAGACCACCAAGAAAGATATCGACGGCGTACTAGAAAATATCGCTCAGTCATTTGCCGAAAAGAAAGCAATCAAGAGAGCCGCAAAAAAGACCGATGAGGTAATTATTGATTTCGTTGGCAAAAAAGACGGTAAGGAATTTAAAGGCGGTGCGGCCAAAGATTATAAATTGGTCCTCGGTTCGGAGACATTTATCCCTGGATTTGAGGATGGTATCGTAGGCCACGAGCCTGGTGATAAGTTTGATCTCAAACTAACCTTCCCCAAAGATTACGGCGTGAAGGATTTGGCCGGTGCTAAAACCGTTTTTGAAGTGCTTTTGAAACAGGTAAATGAAGTAGTAAAGCCTGAAATCAATGACGACCTTGCTAAGAAGTGCGGCCCGTTTAAGTCGCTAGATGACCTCAAGAAAGATATCGAGAAGAATTTGACCGCTCAGAACGAGCAACGCTTGATGGAGCAATACAAAGACGCCTTAATCAAAGCTCTCGTTTCGAAATCAAAAGTCCCAGCACCAGAGATTTTGATCGATGATCAGGTACGCGCTGTCCGTGATGATATGACGAGAAACGCCGAATCACGCGGTATGAGTTTTGAAGATTTCCTCAAAGCCAACAATGAGACGATGGAGAGTTGGGAAAAGCAAGCCAAGGCGATTGCTACTGAGCGCGTTAAAGCTTCTCTCGCTTTGCAAACTCTCGCAGTAGAGAATAAAATTACCGTTCCAGATGATATCGTAAACGCAAAGATCGCAGAACTCCGTGATGTTTACAAGAAATCCCCAGAAGCCTTGAAGAGCCTCAAAGACCCAAATGTCAAAAACGACATCAGAAACCGCCTTATTATTGAAGCTACTATTGATTTTCTAGTAAAAGCTAATAAATAATAGACATTTTAGTCAAGCTGTGGTATAATTTTGGTAAGAGTTTCAGCTGGTTTGTTATTGCTGTAAGCAAATCGGCACCATATAATAATATAATTTAATGAGGGAATTTTAATGCCAACTATTAATCAGTTGATTCGTAAGCCTCGTAAAAAGGCTCCGAAGAAATCGAAATCTCCTGCACTTGGTTCCATTGTTAATACTTTGAAAACCAAGCGTTATGAGAAAGCTGCGCCTTTGAAGCGTGGTGTATGTATCAAGGTTACAACCAAGACACCAAAGAAACCAAACTCAGCTATGCGTAAAGTCGCTCGTGTGCGTCTTACCAATGGCCAGGAAGTTTGGGCCTACATTGGTGGCGAGGGTCACAACCTACAAGAGCACGCTGTTGTTCTAGTACGTGGTGGTCGTGTACCAGATTTGCCTGGTGTACGTTATCATGTTGTCCGCGGTACACTTGATCTTCAAGGAGTTCAGGGCCGCAAACAAGGTCGCTCCAAGTATGGTGCGAAGAAGGAGGGTAACTAATTATGCCACGTAAGACTACAAAATCTTTGCAGAGAAAAGTAAATCCAGATCGCAAATATCAATCGATCTTGGTCCAGAGATTGATTAACAAATCAATGCTTGATGGTAAAAAGCAGGTAGCTGAGCGCGCAGTTTACGCTGCGATCGAAGGCGCTGCTAAGAAATTAGAGTCGGAGAATCCGGTTGAAGTACTAGAGAAAGCTATCGCTAATGTTTCACCAGATTTTGAAGTTAAGTCTCGCCGTGTTGGTGGCGCTAACTATCAGATTCCGTTCCCAATTTCTGGCCACAGGCAACTTCACTTTGCCTTTTCATGGCTAGTTCAATCAGCTCGCGCACGCGGAGGCATGCCTTACGCTAAGAGACTTGAAGCAGAAATCGTCGATGCATACAACGAGACTGGTGCAGCTTTCAAGAAGAAAGAAGATTGTCACCGCATGGCAGAAGCCAACCGCGCATTTGCACACTTTGCAAGATAATCTATTTAAAAACAGGCCTCTCGCGGGGTCTGTTTTTTGTATGTTAATGATTATGCTATTGACCAAGAACCTCGTGCTTGATATAATTACATCCAGACAAAAAGTAGTGTGGAGCTATCTTCTTTGTTAGAAACAGGAGAAAAATAAATGAAAAAAATAACCCGTGGTGTTGTTGCGGCTGCTACTTTTGTATCTATCGCATCGACATCAATTTTACCGGCCTTTGCTGACCCAGCCAACCCAACACAAAACGAAACTACTTCAGTTGAAAAATCTGATAATTTCGCATCGATAAATAACGGCTCTCTCGCCACTGATACTACTAATACACCAAACACCGACGCATCTGTCGATGGGGCGAGTGCGAGCGTAGTCAATAACACGGGGCTTCTCGTGACAATTGCGGTACTCAGTGTTTTACTGACAGCTTATAGTTTGACAAAAATGATAAAAAGGTAGTTTTATAGATTAACAAAATCTCCCAAATCGGGAGATTTTTATTTTTAATGAGGAATAGTGTGCTATAATAGGCATAAGTATATTGAGGAGGTAATAATGGTAAAAATCGCAATTAATGGCTTTGGCAGAATTGGCCGTAATGCGCTCAAAATATTGCTCGAGAGACATGACGCGCAAGTTGTAGCGATTAATGATATCACTGATGCGAAGACTTTGGCGCATCTTTTGAAGCACGATTCGTCTTATGGTGTCTACGATAAAAAAGTCTCCTTTACTGATAAATCTTTGATTATTAATACTCGCGAAATCCCGGTTTATGCAGAAAAAGATCCTACGAATTTACCCTGGAAAAAGTTGGGCGTCGACGTAGTGATAGAATGTACCGGTTTCTTCACGAAGCCAGAAGATGCAAAGGCACACATCGCGGCTGGAGCAAAAAGAGTCGTTATTTCGGCACCTGCGAAAGGTGATGGCGCTAAAACCGTGGTGATTGGCGTAAATGAAGACGTGGTCGAATCCGACGATGTGATTTTGTCCAATGCTTCTTGCACCACTAACTGTATTGCTCCAGTCATGAAAGTACTTGAGGATGAGTTCGGTATCGAAAAGGCTATGATGACGACCGTACATTCATATACTGGTTCGCAAAGAATTTTGGATGCACCCGCCAAGGATCTCCGCGAAGCCCGTTCTGCCGCAGAAAACATCGTCCCAACAACAACTGGCGCCTCTAAAGCTGCTGCTCTAGCAATTCCTACCTTGAAGGGTAAGTTTAATGGCTTGTCTGTTCGTGTACCGACACCAGTGGTTTCGCTGTCTGATATCACTGCCGTATTAAATCGTGACACGACCGTAGAAGAGTTAGTTGCCCTATTCAAGAAAGCCGCCAAGGAACCATATTATGAGGGTATTATTGGCGTAACAGAAGAAGAGCTAGTTTCTTCCGACTTCATTGGTGACCCACATTCCTGTATTGTTGACTTGCCGTTGATTGACGTCGTGGGCGGCAATATGGTGAAGATCGTGGCCTGGTATGACAATGAGTGGGGTTATTCTAACAGATTAGTAGAATTGTCCGTTGATTTCGGAAAGGGCTTTTAATGAAGATCTATATTGGTGCAGACTACCGTGGTCTTGAAAGGAAAAACCAACTGAGGGATTTTTTGCTCAGCAATGGCTATGAAGTCTCGGATGAGGGCGCATACGAATATCACGAAGGTGACGATTTTAACGACCCAGCCATCGAAGTGGCAAAAGCAGTGCGCGAAGACTTTGGTTCGATGGGGATATTAATTTGCGATTCAGCACACGGCGTAACGATGCAGGCTAACCGTTTCAAAGGTATCCGAGCGGCTCACTGCGATAATACAGAATCTGCAGCACTAGCAAGAGAACATGACGACGCAAACGTTTTGTGTTTGTCAGCACATTTTATGAACGAGGATGCTATGCAGGAAATAGCAAAAGTATTTCTCGAAACTAATTTTACGAATTTGGAACGCCGCGTAAGGCGAATTAATCGTTTAGATGAAAGGGAGGACTATGATTAGAACTGTTTCGATTGTCCCATCGATTTTAACAGACAATAAACAAGATTATCGTGCGCAGGTAGAGAAGATTAACACCTTTACGCGCCGTGTACAAATTGATGTTACGGATGGTATTTTTGCCCCAACTCAGACACTGGATATCACTAACGTGTGGTGGCCAAAGAACTGGGACGCTGATTTACATTTGATGGTATCAAAACCATCGGAGCACATGGATACCGTTTTAAAACTAGGGCCTTCGCTTTGTATTTTGCATGCAGAGGCGAGCGAGGATTTGATGCCTAGCTTTGAAATGCTGAAAAATGCCGGGATTAAGGTCGGGGTAGCACTTCTGCCTTCAACTTTTCCAGGTAATGTTAAGCAATATATTGAAGCGGCTGATCATGTTTTGATTTTTGCTGGACAATTAGGCGTACAGGGTTCCCAAGCCGATTTGATGCAAATGGAGAAGATTCCTTTGGTTCGCAACATGAAACCTGAACTCGAGATCGGCTGGGATGGTGGTGCCAATATTACCAATATACGTGCTATTGCGCATGCAGATGTCGACGTGATTAACGTCGGGTCAGCGATTTCTGGATCGCCCGATCCGGCGCAAACTTTTGATGAGCTTGTTGCCGAAATCGATAAAAACGGAGTCGTAATCTAATGGCTAGGATCGTATCTCTCGGATCAGCGCTTCAAGATATTTATCTAATCGATCATGACGATTTGGTCCCGACCAATATCGGTGATGCTGCAATTTTTGGTAAAGTAATTGTTGGCTCAAAAGTTGATATTGACCGTATTTCGTACGAAGTTGGCGGGGGTGGAATTAATTCTGCGATTTGCTTTTCTAGACATGGACATGAAGCAGTAATCCTGGGCAACGTCTCACGTGACCCAGCCGGAATGGCAATCCTGAAAACCCTGGACCGCGAGTGCGTCGATACGAGTTATCTGAAATTCCTCACCAGGAGAACCACTGGCACTTCTGTAGTACTTCTAGATTCAAAGAGCGGTGAAAGGACGATACTGACTTGTCGCGGTGCGAGCGAACAATTTGGTAATTTTGAGACCTCAGATCTTGATTCAATTAACCCAGACTGGCTGTATGTTACTACTTTGAGAGGCGACATAGATACTTTGGAAAAGTTTTTCAAATACGCCAAGAAAAATGGTATTAGGGTGATGTATAACCCTGGCGTAAAAGAATTAGAGAAAACGAAAGAGTTAGCAGCTTTACTGAAATATGTTGATGTATTATTAGTCAATAAGTCTGAAGCGTCCAAAATTGTACCTGGTGTTACCCTGGCTGAGCTACTTTATCACCTCAATAATTATGTGCCGATCGCGATTATTACTGATGGCGCGATGGGTGGTATTGCTGGCAACGGTGAGAAAGTTTATCGTTTTGGTATCTATGAAGATACGCCAGTAAAAGACGCTACCGGTGCTGGTGATGCGTTTGGATCTGGATTCTTGGCGCATTTTTCGTCAGGGCGTTCTTTCCGGGATTCACTAATCTTTGCGTCTGCTAATTCAACATCCGTAGTAGGGAAGCTTGGGGCCAATAAAGGTCTACTTTATGGACATGAACCTTTGCATCCAATGCCAATTCAAGAAATAAAATCATAAAAGGAGCAAAAATGACCACAATCGAAGAAGATGTATTAAAAAAACTATCAATCGCCGACCTTGAGCGCGCAAATGCCTATGCAAAAGATTTGACCAGAGGTTTACAAATAATCCGTTCGTTCCCACAGGGTGTAACAATTTTCGGATCAGCGAGATTGCCGCAAGATTCGCCGTATTGCGTATCGGCTTATAATCTTGGTAAAGCTTTAGCTGAAAATGGTCATGCTGTAATCACAGGTGGTGGTCCTGGCATCATGGAGGCGGCTTCGCATGGTTCGTATGATTTTGGTGGAAGGACAATTGGGCTAAATATTACTCTCGCTCACGAGCAATTCCCGAACCCATACCTGACCGACTGTATTACATTTGAATATTTCTTCGCACGTAAAGTATCGCTCGCGATGGCTTCGAAAGTTTTCGTTTTCTATCCAGGCGGTTTTGGCACTATGGATGAGTTGTCAGAGCTCTTATGTTTAATGCAAGAGGGGAAAATGCCCAAAATGCCAATGTATCTAATTGGCGAAACCTATTGGAAAGGCTTCGATAAAATGATTGGCAAGATGATTTCACTCGGCCTTATCGCCGCCAAAGATACTGGTATTTTCCATATCACTGATAATATTAACCACGTAGTAGAAGCAGCCAATAAGATTGGTCATCCGAAAGTGTCGGAGAATTTCTACGATGGGTTCCGCGAAGCAAGTTCCGTCGAAAAGGATGCCGTAAATGACGCGATGAGCGCGATAAACACAACTAGCGAAGAAGCGGTTGATGCCGTCGTAAAAGAAGCGCCTGCGGAAGAAGTTGAGACCGCCGAGGAAATAGCTGAAGATGAGGCTCCTGAGGAAACAACCGAAGACGAACTGCCTGAAGTGGTGGCCGAAGAGGCTGATGAAATTTTAGACGACGAAGAAGGCGGGGAAGAAGAGGTCTTTAATGATGAAATAGTTGAGGAAGAAGAAGCTGGAAAAGAAACCGAAGAAGATGCAGCCGAAGAAGCTGAAGAAGAGGCTGAAGAAGAAACTGAAGAAGAGACTGAAGAAGAAACTGAAGAAGACGAATAATAGTTTATAAAACAAATCTTAACAACCCTAGAAAGGGTTGTTAAGTCCCATGCGGGAATTTGTATCGGCGATACGAATCAGCTCGTTGTATTTGGCGATACGCTCACTGCGAGAAAGTGAGCCAGTTTTGATTTGGCCAGTGCCAAGACCCACGGCAAGATGCGCGATTGAAACGTCTTCAGTCTCACCGGAACGGTGCGACATGACGGTGCGATAACCAGCACGCTTGGCTGTCATTACAGCATCAATAGTCTCTGTGAGTGTGCCAATTTGATTCGGCTTGATTAGGATTGCATTTGCGACGCCTAAATCAATACCTTTTTCGAGCAGTTTGGTATTGGTGACAAATAGATCGTCGCCGACGAGTTGGATTCGGTCACCCAAGCGATCGGTCATAATCTTCCAGTTATCCCAATCGTTTTCAGCTAATCCGTCCTCGATGGAAACTACTGGATAATTATCGGCGATCCAAGTATACCAGTTGATGAGGTCATCTGCAGATTTCCAATCGCCATTAGTCTTTAAGACGTAGTGGTCTTTATCATAGAACTCTGAAGCGGCGATATCCATAGCGATTGCGATATCATCGCCAAATCTCAAATGCGCGCGTTCGACGGCTAACTTGATACATTCAAGAGGTTCGTTGTCACCTTCGCGAACACGCGGAGCGTAACCGCCCTCGTCACCAACTGTAGTTGGGTAATCGCGTTCCTTCAAAACGTCTTTCAATGCGTGAAAAACCTCTGCTCCATAACGTACAGCCTCAGCGATATTGCCGGCTCCCTTAGGAATAATCATGTATTCCTGGAAATCAGTAGCCCAACTTGCGTGTTCGCCGCCATTCATAACGTTCATCATAGGCATAGGGATAGACATTTTGTCGGTAGTGCCAGCAAGTTCTGCAATATAAAGATAAAACGGCATTCTCATAGCCCTAGCATTTGCTTTGGCGTTAGCTAGGGAGACCGCCAAGATAGCGTTGGCGCCAAGGTTGGTTTTATTCTCGGTACCATCTAGGTCTAACATGAATTGGTCTACGATCATCGGGTCAGAAGTATTATCAACTAGAACGTCACGAATCTTGGAATTAATGTTCCAGACGGCCTTAAGCACACCTTTGCCATTATATCTGCTCTTGTCGCCATCCCTTAGTTCGAGGGCTTCTCCAGAACCGGTTGAGGCGCCCGAAGGAACAATTGCGCGGCCGAATCCACCATTTGAGAGATATACTTCCGCCTCAACAGTGGGATTACCACGAGAATCTAATACTTGTCTTGCTTTAATGTTTTCTATCGTAAATCTATCCATGACACCATTATATAATATATTCATAAAACTTATGCTAAAATAATAGCAGAAGTTAATATTAAGGAGTTTTTATGGATGGAGATCCTGGCGTACAGCCAACAGGGCCGGCGCAGCCAGCGCAACCAACACAACCGATGCAGCCAACCCAGCCAATGCAGACCGTCCCGGTCGAATCACTAGATCCGACTGGTCGCCCGATGGCACAAGCTGTCCCAACCGACGAATCGGATAAGAAAAAACCAAAAAAAGGATTATTGATCGGGCTAATCGTTGGGGCTGTGGTTTTAATTAGCGCAATCGTAATTGCTGTAGTGGTTGCAATGGGTTCAAAAAAGCCTGACGTCGTAGCCAAAGCTGTCCAACGTATCGTGAACGGTGAAACGCCGACCAATTTGTCGGTTAAAGGCAGTGTTGATTTTCTCATAAACATAGATGGCGCTCCGATCAAACAGGCAAAGGTAGACTTAGACTCTAGTATTATGACTAATTCAATGATTAATTCTTCTTCCGCTGTACTTACTTTGACTGCCTACAATGATGAGGATTATTCAGTAAAGCTCAATGAAGTATACGCAGCTGATGGAGATTTATATCTTGAAGTTGAGGGAATCGCCGATTTGGTGGACACGTCCGGGTTGATTGACCTACTCATACCGAGCAACAATACTGTGGTTGATTGCTCTACGGATGAAGACAGTTGTACGGAAGAACCGGTGGTCGATAATGCCGAGGAAGAATCTATTTGCATAAGTGAAGAAGATAATTGCATAAGTGAAAAAACTACGGTTACTGAGCAAGAGAATGAAACGACCAAAGCCATGTCGCAAATCGCATCTGCTATTGATAGCGTTTGGATTAAGATTCCGCTCGACGATCTAAAGGGAATTGGCGCGGATTACGTTGACCAAAATAGTCCACTTTATTGCATTGCTGACACAATTAACTATTTCAATAGAAATAGCAACAATATTGCGGGTTTCTACAACAAATACCCATTCATATCATCTACGACTAAAGGTGTAACTGTAGCCAGCAAACAGAGCCAGGTTTACTTGGTGCAATTTGATGGTGAGAATTTTGCCGGATTTATTAATTCGTTCAATGGTTCCTCCGATGATGGTGGTCCATTTGCTTGCTTTGGAGTCGAAGACGGCACCATAATTGATGGGTCCGAGATATCCAATTCATTCGAAAAACTGCCAAATATTTACGCTGAGGTAAATGAGAATAATGATTTTTCGAGATTGTATTTAGAAACGGCTCTATTCGATGAAAGCGTCAAAATGACAGTAGACCTAGATTTCTCATACCCGACATACGTCAATGCACCAGAGCCAATAGAGTATACTGATCTCTCCGATCTTTCAGACATGTTATAATTAGATCATGAATGAGGCCCTGAAGCAAAAACTTACTAAACTCCCGGCCAGCCCGGGGGTTTATTTTCATAAAAACTCGGAAGGGGAGATTATTTACGTCGGTAAAGCGGCCGTACTCAAGAACCGCGTCAGGCAGTATTTCCAAAAAACCAAAAAAGACCCCAAGACCGAGGCTTTGGTGCGGGAAATCGCTGATACTGATTGGATCGTAGTTGACACCGAGATGGACGCGCTATTTTTAGAGTCAGAGATGATTAAGCGTTATATGCCAAAATGGAATATTTTGCTCCGAGATGACAAGACAGTGTCCTATGTGCGAATCACTATGAATGAGGAAGTGCCTTATGTTTCGTTTACCAGAAACCCAGTGGACGACAAAGCGACCTATATTGGCCCGTTTTACGGCAAAAGCGCCGTGGAGAGAGCGGTGCGGACTCTCCGGAGAGTATTCCCGTATTACACCAAGCCGTATACTGGACATAAAACTCTCGATACCGACCTTGGGCTAACTCCAGGTATCGAGATTGGGGCTTCCACGCCGAAAGATTATAAACGAAATCTAAGAAAACTGATTCGGTATCTTGAAGGTGATCGTGAAAAACTACTAAAAGACCTTGAAAAAACTATGAAGGACGAGGCTGCAAAAGAGAATTATGAACTTGCAGCCGAGGCGAGAAACCAATTGATGGGCCTTAAAGAGTTGAAACGAAAAATTGTCTTTTCCGACAAGGAATTTATGGATATTTCTTCGGATCAGGCGTTGAAACAACTGCAGGATTTGTTGAAACTACCGAAACCACCACGCCGGATTGAGGGGTATGACATTTCGCACCAGTCCGGTGAAAATACGGTGGGGAGCATGGTGGTGTTTATTAATGGTACTGCAGCGAGAAATAAATATCGAAAATTCCGTATCCGCTCATCGCGAAATGATGATCTTAAAAGTATGAAGGAAATGATCGAGCGGAGACTAAAACACGAGGAATGGGACTATCCGGATCTCATAATTTTGGATGGCGGTATTACTCAGGTAAATGCTATTCTGCCGCTAGCATCAGCTTTCAATATACCAGTAATAGGGCGCGATAAATCTGGCGACCATTCGAAGAGCGCAATAGTAAAATTGGTCGTTCCGACCGCTTCCGAGGCAAAGGGATGGACCGAAATAGAGCTTCCTTCTACTTCCCATATCTCGCGCCTCATCGCGAGAGTTGACGAAGAAGCACACCGCTTTGCGATAACCTACCATTCTTTACTGAAAAGAAAAAGTATGCTAAAATGAGTTTACACAGGAGTTATTTATGAATATCGGAAGTTTTCTAGAAGTTGTTATCTTTATATCTGCGATTCTTACCATTCTTTTGGTACTCTTGCAACAGCGTGGAGCGTCGCTTGGAGCCGGTTTTGGCAGCTCTGGTGAGCTTTATACTACACGCCGTGGTCTTGAAAAGTCATTATTTGTCGCAACAATTGTATTTGCGGTGATTTTCGTGTTATCAATTTTAGGAATATTATTAATACCATCATAATATGAAAAAAACTCTCAAAAAGCGTGGGCAAAAATTCTTAAGAAAGTTTTCCAAGGCTTCCATCCAGGCAAGCGAGGATAGTAAAGAGCATATTAAAGAGAATTTTTTCGAGAGATTATCTCATATTGCGGATATCAGACTCCTTATCTTAGAGTGGGGGCTCTTAATCGTTGCATTAATTCTGCTTGCCGTGACGCAGGCGTTTTGGTTTGGGGATTCATTTGCGCAAGATGCCTGGACTAGTGGCGGGACTTACACTGAAGCAGTGACGGGTGAAGTGAATTCAATGAACCCGCTTTTTGCAACCACCAACAGTGAAAAGGTGTTGAGTCGCTTAATGTTTGCGAGGATTGTTACGATCGACTATTCTGGCCACCCGAAGCCGGAGATTGCTAAGACCGTCAACGCAAGCGAGGATGGTAAGGTATGGACCATCACAATTCGAGACGATTACAAGTGGTCAGACGGCGAGCCAATTACGCGCGAAGATGTGTTGTTTACGTTGGGACTGGTTAAGAATCCTGCCGTAAATACCGCTTACGATGCCAATCTCGCAAATATCAAAGTAACCGAAGGTGAGAATGGCGAAATCGTATTTACTTTGCCGACTTCGTACGCCGATTTTATCTCGGCTTTAACAATCCCGGTGTTGCCAAAACACATCCTGGGCGATTCTGATCCCAAAACTTTGATCGAGCACAGCTTCTCAAATGCGCCGATTTGTTCTGGGCCGTTCACTTTTAACGCCTTGCAGGGAAACACGTTGTCGAACGAGAAAACCTTCTTCTTGTCGCGCAATGAAAGCTATGCTGGTGGCAGGGTACTACTTGGTAGCTTCGCTGTTAGAACGTTTGCGGATCGGAAGGATATTATCGACGCACTCAACAGCAATACGGTCACAGCTTCAGCCGAATTGTCCGGGTCCGATTTAGATAAAGTCGGTAACAAACAAATGCTTCTTAAGAATTCTAGCCTCAATTCGGGTGCATTTATATTCTTTAATACTGGTAGCGAGAATCTAAAAAGTGCGTCTGTCCGATCGGCAATTAGGCAGGGAATTAACATCGCAGAGCTAAGGGAGATAGCTCGCGACACAGAACCGCTAGATTACCCAATCTTGAAATCCCAGCTAAAGCTTTCGAATTATCCAGCAATACCAGAATTTAATCTTGACGAAGCGCGATCAAAGATCAACGAGCTCGTCGGGGAAGAGAAGCCGACCCTTGAAATCGCTACGGTTAACGACGGGTTCTTGCCTGAAATTACCGACCAAATCGCCAAAGACTTAGAGGCTTTGGGGTATGGGGTGAACGTTTCGAAGTACGAGGAAAACCAGGAATTTATTTCAAATATTCTATCAAAGCGAAGCTATGATATTTTGGTATACGAAGTAGAGCTAGGGGCTGACCCTGATCCTTTGCCATATTATCACTCTTCACAAGCCTCTTCTTCAGGCTTAAATCTCTCGAATTATCGCAACGCGATGGCGGATGATCTGCTACTGGCTGGCCGCGAAACACTCGATGAAACCCTCAGAATCAAGAAATACGAGAGCTTTCTTGAGTACTGGGTATCCGGCGCCCCAGCGATCGGGATTTATCAACCGAATTTGTCTTACTATTACAACAAAAACGTGAGGACCTTTAGTAATGATCTCCGTCTAGTAACGGCGCTAGATAGGTTTGCCGATGTTGAAGATTGGGCAGTAAACAAGACCACGAAGAATAAAACGCCATAATCAGTTCAGTGTCTGGGCAAAAAAGACGCAGATTGGTCAAAAATTGTGTTATAATAGTGTCATGCGCCTGTGGTGGAATTGGTAGACACGCTACCTTGAGGTGGTAGTGGCCACATTTACGGCTGTGCTGGTTCAAGTCCAGTCAGGCGCACCATTCGAACCTGATGCCTCTAGTGGGCATTTTTTAGTTGGGACTTGAATCTCCGATGCAAGTCCAGTCAGGCGCACCAGGATGAAATTATCGGCCCTTTGAGGTTTTTAAAAACGTAAAGAATATATCGATAAACAAAAAGCCACGGCTGGTTTGCCGTGGACTTTTTAGTTTTAGAAAGGAGTTTATCTAGCTACGAACGATATGGCCGCAGTTTTTCGAGCACTTCTTCTACGCCTTTACGGCCAAGGTTTCTTACCCCCATCAAGTCCTTAGGCGACATGCGAAGAAGATCATCAATAGTGAACAGCATGGCGCGCTTCAAACAATTATGAGAACGAATGCTCAACTCCAGCTTATCGATCGGCGTGTCGCAAAGTGACAGCTCCAATCCTGCTACTTCGTAGTACTCCCGGCTACATCTGAATGGTGTCGTTCTCAAGAAAGACTGCAGCTCGCTTGTAAGATAGCGTTCTTTCTCGAAAATCGGGTCCCTACGGATTTCCTTAAGTTCATCTGCAAACTTTTTGGCGGTCTCGTTAACACTTTTAGGCGCACTACAAATAGGGGGAAGTATATTCTCTCTCCGAAAGAAACGATAGTTCCGCGCTAAGGCTTCCCGGATTTTATAAGTAGAAACAAACAGTTCCTTGCCTATAGTTTCGAGAGCCTTCATTTCTCCATCTTCTAACCCAAAACGACGATAAACAATCGCTCGGTCTCTACTGTCCAGCCGATTTGAAAGTAAATTCTTAAGAACTTCGATTTCATGATTGGTGAGACCGATAAAGCTCTCGTATTCTTCGTTAGAGAGCTTTTTAATGCTGGTCGCGAAGCTATCCTGAAACTCCGGATAGACTTCGGCATAAAGATGCATTGCGTTGAACGTCATAGCGAAATCGTTCGCAGGCCGGATGAAGCCGGCACTATCAAGCGTAGAGACAAGTTCTCTTTCCCACCTGCCTATTAGTGCCGAGTTTCTCCGTTCAAAAGCGATCTCTCTGCCTTTTTTAACAATGTCATCAACGGAACTAAACTTTCTGAATAAATAGTTTTTTGTTGTTTCAGAGAGGCTCAGTTCATCGATAGAATTGAGTAATATAACCTTTT
Organism: Candidatus Saccharimonadota bacterium; assembly: GCA_017619315.1. Classification (GTDB taxonomy): domain Bacteria; phylum Patescibacteriota; class Saccharimonadia; order Saccharimonadales; family Saccharimonadaceae; genus Nanosyncoccus. Next base: position 37,074 of record JAFZSN010000011.1, on the reverse strand, counting down.
TTACCACATTACCACCTCCTTTTAGTGGATAAAAAACAGTAGTTTCCGAAAACTCCTTTTCGTTTTTTCTTAAGGTTCTCACCTAGAGGTGATGGACCCAGGCGTATTCTTGTTATTATACCATAGTAATACTTTTTTGTCAATTTTGGGGCGAGGCGAAGGCTAGAGATATTGTGCTTCCCGCTAGCATATAGGAGTTCTAGCTTCCTTTTTTTGAGACGTAAAGAATATATCGATAAACAAAAAGCCACGGCTGGTTTGCCGTGGACTTCTTGTAAGGTGCTGAAAGGAATGGGTTACTCAACGATCGAGGGTTCGCGCAATTTGCTGCGGTGCCGGACGTTCGATATCCACGAAATCGGTGCCTTCGAGCAATTCTGTCGCCGTTTTGGGCCAAAAGCCCTTTTTGCAGACATTTTTGCCGACGCGTCTCAAGATCGGATCACGGTTGCCGCACTGCATCAGAGCATTTGCAAAAACGGTCGAAAAATGCGAGCCGAGAGCAATATACCCTGCGTCAGTTGCTTCCTGAATGGCGTAGGTGACGAGATCGATATCGCCACGCTTGATGAGTTCGGCGAGTGCAAGCACCGCCATGGGTTCGTCGTTGCGCTTCAACGCCTTACGAAAGAGGTCGTAGACATCATCCGTGGTGCAATGAAGCGTCAACCATTCCTTAACTGTAAAATTTCCGTACAAACTCATTGTTCGTACCTCCTGCGTTTTAGGCCCGTCGGCTCTAGATTTGAGGGGCGGCAATAAATTGCGGCAGCCTCATGTTCTATATTATAACATATATATCCTAAAAATCAATCCCAATATAAGGTTTTAGGCAAAAAACAAAAAGCCACGACTGGTTTGCCGTGGACTTTTTGTAAAGTACTTTACTTTTGTGTTGCCTAATCTACCGAATAATAGGTGATATAGAAGTAGCCTTCTTCATCACTTTTATCCACCCTTCTCCATTCAGTACCGTCGTCATTCAAGGTGTAGTAATCGAGTTCTTCACCGTTAAAAACAGGTAAAGAGTCTTCAACCCCTGCAGCGTTGAGGATGTCGGTGAGATCGCAGTAAGGGTCCGAATAGGTCACGTGGCCGTCTCTGATGACGAAACCGAAACGATCTCCGTAGTTCTCGACTTCGTGCTCGTGGGTGTGATAATTAAACTGGTATGCTGGGCGGAAAAAGCCAAGCTCTACGTGGTATCCTCCTTCTTTTCTGAAATCGTTCAGAAGGTTGCTGATACGGCGTTCGCGTTTTCCCAGCTTCGCACGATCACGATTGGTAAATTTAGTGTCTCCAAGTAACATTGTTTTTCTCATAAGGTGCTCCTTTCCGTACTAGGCCCGTCGGCTCTTATTCTTGAGGGGGTAACGATAAACATTATCAATCCTCGTGTGATGAATTATATCATTTTCTTGGCTTTTAGTCAATTTGTTTGTATTTGTATTGACAATTTAATCTACTTGTGTTATAATAGGGCGTATCTGAGCAATTTGCTCAAATAGCATCGCAAGGTGAGTAATTTAATAACTAGAAAGAAGATTACAAGCTTAGCGTTGCTTCTTATTTACCCAATTATTTTTTTTATTAAAAGGAGAGAAAAAACATGGAAAAAATCACGATTATTAAAAAAGATGTAACTGTAGGTAATGTTGAAGAGGCAACGAAGGCCCTCGAAGAATTCTTCGTGGTCGTCAGGAGCGTCCATCTTTCCATCGTAAGTGGAGAAGGGAAATTCGACCTCAATACGCAATTAAAACTACGAATTGAGGGGCTGCCTGACGAAGCGTCCTACGACGAGATCTTTGATCAGCTTTACGATCTGAATGATACGTATTGCTGTGACGACGATCTCGAGGTGGACGATTTTACAGTCGTTGAGAAGGAGTCTGGGTATAACAACGAAGTAATATACACTAAAAGTGTTGCACTGAGGGATTACCCGGAGAACTGTCTTTCTCGGTCCGAGGATGGGGCGATCGTAATTGCAGTAGGGTTCAGGTATAAGTATACCGCAGAAGTCTACTGTGACGATCCTTGTCCGGAGGAGATCGACGAAGAAACTTATTACAGTAATTACTATGAAGGGGGGACAGATTATGATGAAGAAAACAAGAAGTATTGGAAGGAGATGGCCGCTTTTGGGCATGACGCAGAGTCTGATATCCGGTAAAGCGGTAAGGTAGTAACATAGAATAAACTGAGGAGGACTTATTTGTAACTGTTGTAGATCGAAAAAAATAGGGGGTAGTCATATGGGTGGTAAAAACACATTTTGGTAGCTAATAGTAGCTACCATACGAGTTGTATTTCTTCTTTCTAGGAGACAAGGGGTCCGCGGCACACCAGCCGCGGCTTTTTGTTGGGATGTAATATTTACTTTATAGCGGTACTATTGTGTTATTATTGACATTTTTAAGCATATGTGCTATAATGTAGATATCTGAGCATAAGCTCAACGGCACGTAAAGTGAGTATCTTAATAACTAAAAAGAAGATTACAAACTTGGCGTCGCCTCTTTTTACCCAATTTTTTTATTTTGAAAGGAGAAATATAATGAAAGTAACAAATGAAAAAAAGAATGTAGTAGTAGACAATGTAGAGAAGGCAATGACGGAGATCGACGCCTGGGTCGAGGATGTGAGAAAACTCAACCGCGAAATAATCAACGGCGAGGCGGCCATTGAATCCGAGATGAGAATCCGGATCGTTGGTTTACCACACACCGATGATATCATTGACGAATTGTACGCATACGCCGACGATGTCAGTGACGATTATTGGGATGACGACTTCGAGGCGGAGAGTTTCACGGCGCTCGTAAAAGGGACGTTCTTCGGTGATTTAGATGCCTACTTCCACAAAGAGGTGGTGCTGAAGGAGGATTTTCCTGATACGGTATCTCAGTGGGATAATGGTACAATAGAGATAGTGGCACGTTTCCGTTATCGCTATACCCGCACGTACGACATCTATGACAGCGAAACGGAGGAGATAACTGAGGAGGAATATTATTTTAAGATGACTTATCCGGGTGGCGAGACAGACGACGATCTTAACAAACGATATTATGCCGAGTTAAGCTCGTTTGGCTGGGACCCGGAGTCGGATATTGATTAAGGAAGGAGGAACAAATTTTGGTAGGGTAGTAGTTATTCTCGAGTAGTAATGAAGGAGGAAATCTTCTTTTTAGAAGGCAAAAGGTCCGCGGCAAACCAGTCGCGGCTTTTTGTTGGGAAAATTTTGGACAGTAACGACGGCGCCAAGCGGATGCTTATTTTAACTCCTTAGACATAAGTAAACGGGAAGTGGCATAGCCCATTTTTTCGTAGAATTTAATGGCATTAGCATTTTTAGCATTGACCATAACATCGATTTTTTCGGCCCCCTCGTCTTTGCAGCGGTCGCTAAATTCTTTGATCAGCTGTTCGCCCATGCCGCTTCCGCGATAATCGGATGATATGTAGATATTCTCCAAGTAGGCTGCAGATGCCTGACGGGCAGCTTTGGGATCGGCGGGGAAGATCTTGCCGATCAAATAACCGGCTGGGGAACCGTCGCGTTCAGCAACAAGGGTGACCTTTTCATTGATTGCTTTTTTATACGAAGCTGTGGCCTCCTCACTAAATGGCCAATTTGGGTCTATGGTGTCGTCCCATCTTTGGTGTTCATATTCAAATAGCTCGCTGGCAAGCTGTTGGATGACCCCAAGATCATCAATGGTTGCTTTTCTAATAGTAACTTTTTCCATAATTAAAGCCATTATAGCATAGGCCCGAGACTCCGGAGCAGACTTTAACGGGTTGAATAAATATGTTAAAATAACAGCGATGTAGTGACACTTTTGTTATCAACATTGCTGTTTATGGTTCTGGAGTTTCAGTTTGGAGGTGAAGCTTATGCTGGATGGAAGAGCGGTACATTTGGAAAAGACACTTAACGGAATTAGGCGTGATCTCACTAGGGATCACTATGACATCTGTAACATTGTAAACGGCCCGACAATGGAAGCCTTAACAACCCTTCTCCTGGAGGGGCTCGGAGATTATAGCGACGACACACCGTTGTCGAGGCCAAGCGTAGAGGCATTGTTTAAAACCTCAGACCAAAACGGGAAAGAGGAATTTCTCAACATTAAAACCGTTTATGCGGTCGTCAGGATGGGCGAAAAGTTCATTGTCACCGGTGGATTCTGGGTTGCACCAGACACCATTCGCGGCTTTGTCGCACATTACGACCCAAAGACGAGGGGAGGAAGACTCTATAAGGGATTTAGCTATTACCCTGCGTGACTCTGGAAACCTAAAAATCCCGGCTCTAGCTGGGATTTTTGCTGGAATCTGTGCTATAATTGAAGCATAAAGGAGGTAGAATGAATAAGAGAGTAGCAACGGGGGTACTGGTCGCATTAATGTTAGCGCTTTGTCCAGTTTTTTTGTTTAGCGGGATTGCGAGGGCCGAAGAAGCTAATACGGATGCAATGAGCGAGACTGAAGACGCAGGGACAACCAACATAAGTTTGACTCCTGTCAGCAAGGTTCTGCAGATTTCTTCCGGCTCAGCCTACGATAATACTTTTACCGTTAATAACGACGGCAGCAGGGAACTCGAGATCGAAGTTTTTGCCGCGCCTTATTCATACATCTATTCAGAAGATACCGGTGCTTATCAACTCGGGTTTAACAACGAGAATTCATTTACCCAGATGTCGCGCTGGATTACCTTTAAGAGCGACGATGGGAGCTATAGGGAGACCATCCGTGCAAAGATTGCACCGAATGACAAGAAGGACGTTGAGTACAGAATCACTACACCTAGTAGCATCCCTGGTGGCGGTCAGTATGCGGTGATTTTTGCCCGCACCGTTAACGGGGTGACTTCATCTAACGGTATCAAAACCGAGGCAAGCCCAGGAATGGTGGTTTATGGACGTTCGCTCGAGGGTGAATCTGTAGTCACGAGCGAGATTTCGAATTTGATTATCAACCAGTCGATCAATGATGGCGAGAAGACCAAAAACAACATCAACGCCATCGCTAAAGTTAAAAACACCGGCAATGTTGATTTTACCGCTGTCGGCAAAATGACTGTCGATGCGATTATTGGTGGCGGGCATTACGAGACGCCCTCAAATCAGGGAAGAGTATCGATTATTCCGGAAGCAGAATTAACGGTGTCCGATGAATGGACTGAGACGCCTGGCTTTGGCATTTTCAAAGTAACGTGGACAGTGAGCGCAGCAGACAAAACAGAGACGACCGAAAAAATCGTAATTATCAACATTATCCCTGTCATATTAATAATCATAATCGTCTTGACAATTATTATAATTGGATGTATAATGGCGAGTAAGAAGCGTAAAGCGCGCCGTTCTAGATTGGCTGTCTAGATCGAACGCTACTCCAGAGTGTGGAGTCTTTACGAGTCAAAACAAATATCAAACATAAACAAGAGTGTAGAGTATGAAAAAGACACAAAAGAAATGTTTGGGCTTTGTTGGCCTTAGTGCTGTTGTCGCCATGACCTCAGTAGCACTTGTTTTGCCTGGTCCGAATGCTTCAACAATATCAACGATCACCGACACTATCAATGTGAGGGTAGTCGGCGAGACGCCAAATGTCGATATTACTGGCATAGCGTCTGGATCAACGTTTGTATTACCAGAAAAAAACGTTAAGGTAACCTACGAACATGTGAACACTATGAAGATCACATTGCAATACACCGTCCTAGGCGGTGGCGCTGGATCTACATACACCCTGGTAGATGAAGCTGTAAGCGGTGATCCTGGTGAGTATAATTTTGCATTTGATTTTAACAATCCAGGATATGGGTACGGTAGCTACGTATTGACCGCGGAAGGCGTAGGTGAGGACGGCGCGAAAGACACAGATATTACCCAGTTCACTTATTTACCATTTATCGCAACTTTGGATGAAGTAGATGAAAAGACATATGTGGATCTCGAATATGACAATGAGACCGGTGACAGCGAGATTGATAAGTTTGTTATCGAAGTGCTCGACAAAAACGGGAATCTAGTAACGCCTTTGTCCCCAATTGAGGCTTTCCCGCCAGAGACACGCGTCAATATCCCGTTTGAAAAATACGATCTGGAGCCTGGCGAATATACGGTCAGAGTTATCGCGAAGAATGTAAGTGGCGAAGATTTGTTTGTGAGAGATCTAGAAAAAGAAATCCCCGATATTCCCGTGCCTGGCACTGATACGCCAGATACCGGTAGCTTCTTTAGGGGCGTCGGGGTCTCCCAAAGTGATTTCCTAATTAGTGGACTAATCGTATTCTTTATTCTAGAAATCAGTGGTGTCGCCATCATCCTCCGCAAGAATAAGAAAGCCTAAAAATTAGATAAAAAATATTCATACTCAACTCGAAAAAATTCGGGCGCTACTGCGAGGGCGCCTGAGTTTTTTATGCTAGAAAAGGGAACAAAAATAAACCACCCTTTGAGAGGTGGTTTATTCTGTTTGATATAATAGATTATTCTGTGACGCCGAGCTCGATGCGCTTGAACTGGCGGATGGTGATGTTTTCACCGGTTTTTGCGATAGCTTCTTTGATGAATTGCTCAACAGTCTTGGTGTCGTCAAGAATATAAGGTTGATTCATGAGAACCTTGTCGGAGAAAGCTTTTTTGATTTGGCCTTCTAGGATTTTTTCCTTCATATTCTCTGGGCCCTTGAAGTTAGCTTCGAGTTCTTTCATCTTGGCTTTGCGATCAGCTTCAGGAATATCCTCTTCGGAAACGTAAAGTGGGTTCATTGAAGCGATTTGCATAGCGATTTGGTGAGCCAAAGTTTTGAACTCGTCAGTCTTTGCGACAAATGAAGTCTCGCAGTTTACCTCTACGATGGCGCCGAGGCGGCCGTCGTGAATGTAAGAGTCAACCAAGCCCTCGCGAGTTTCACGGTCACCGCGTTTCTCAGCTTTGGTGAGACCTTTTTTACGCATGGCTTCGAGAGCTTTGTCAAAATCACCATTAGCTTCGACCAATGCCTTCTTAGCATCGGTAAGACCAGCACCTGACAATTCTTTAAGCTTTTTGATTTGTTCAATTGTAACTTCTGCTTTTGCCATTTTTGCCTCCTATTATTTTATTTTTTACCTGCTTTAATTGCCTCAACAAAGTAATCAAGGATTAGCTTGGTCGCCTTGATTGAATCATCGTTGGCTGGGATAACGTGGTTGATTGGGGTAGGATCGATATTGGTATCCGTGATTGCGAACACTGGGATCTTCAACATGTTTGCTTCCTTGATAGCGTTCTTGTCCTCCTGGGCGTCCACTACAATAATAGCAGCAGGTTGCTCAGTCATATCTTTGATACCACCGTAGCGCTCGTTCAAGAGATCAATCTCTTCTTGGAAACGCTGAACTTCGAGCTTAGAGTAGTGCCTCTCGAGCTCACCTGAAGCCATGCGGCGCTCCAAATCTTTGAGCTTCTTGATTTGGCGGTTGACTGTCTCGACGTTGGTAAGAGTACCGCCGACCCAACGCACAGTAACGTAAGGCATCTCGACAGCTTCGGCTGCTTCTTTTACGACGTCTTTCATTTGCTTCTTGGTGCCGACGAAAAGAACTTTCTTACCGTTCTTGACGATGTCGGTGACCTTTGGCAAAGCCTCTTCGAGGCTCTCGACAGTCTTTTCTAGGTTGATAATATGTGCTTCTCCACGCTTGCTGTGGATGTATGGCGCCATCTTAGGGTGCCAGCGACTAGTTTTATGCCCAAAATGAGCACCAGCTTCTAACAGAGCTTTCATATCGACATTAATTGCCATATATGATTTCCTTTCTCTTCGTTTTTGGGCTAATTCGAACGCGTCATGCGCCCAGGAAACCTCCCAAAAACTGTTTCATTAATTAATATACGCTTCTATTATACCACACTACGCGTCAAGATGCAAGAATCTAGCAGGAGTGGCGACCTGCTCTTTACATTTATTTTTTTATCTGATATAATAGGGCAAGTTATGAGTAAAAGTGAATTACATCCTAAAGATTATCGGTTTGTCGTGTTCTCTGATGAGTCGGCAGGTTTTTCGTTTTTGACAAGATCAACCGCTCAAAGTGAAGAGACAATCAAGTGGGAAGACGGGAATGAGTATCCACTAGTCAAGATTCAGATTTCCTCTGCTTCACACCCATTCTTCACTGGCGAAGAGAAGATTATCGATACCGAGGGTCGCGTGGATCGCTTCAAGGCACGTGCTGCTAAGGCAGCCAAGATGAAAACTGCTCTCGAAAACAAAGCCAAGAAAGCAGCCAAAGAAGCCGAGAAGAAAGCCAAGGCGAACGATAAGATTGAAGAAACCGCAGAATAATCTCATAAAACGACCCGTAGTGGGTCGTTTTTTGTGTGTTATAATTAAGATATAATAAAGGAGTTTGTATGTTCGATGTAAAAGAAGATCGCAAAAAAATGGAAGATGTGATCGATAGATTCAGGGAAGGGATGAAAAAAGTACGCACCGGAAGGGCGCATCCTGATATGATTTCAGGGGTGAAGGTTGAAGTGTATGGGCAATTTATGCCGCTAAATCAAGTAGCTAATGTTACCGCAGCGGATGCGACTTTGCTCGTAATTACTCCTTTTGATCCGACCAACATCCAGGCAATTGCAGCAGCAATTAGAGCGGACCAATCTTTAGGACTCAACCCGTCAGATGATGGCCGCGTTATTCGTGTACCAATTCCAGCGCTAACCGAGGAACGCCGCAAAGAAATCGTGAAGACTGCATCTGGTAAGGTTGAAGAAGCAAAGATCGCTATCAGGAACGTACGAGAAGACGCCAGAAAGGCTATCAAGGTTGCAACTGAGATGAGCGAAGACGTCAAAAAGCGCGCAGAGAAGGAGATCGACGAGTTAACCAAGGAGTTCAGCGACAAAGTCGATGCTGAATTTAAAGCTAAATCTGAAGAGATAATGAAGCTATGAGTTTGGTGCATCTTGGTGTAATTGCCGACGGGAATCGCCGCTGGGCAAGGGAAAGAGGTTTGCCCACAATCGAAGGTCACAGGAAGGGGCTCGACGCTATTGAGGCGTTAGTCGATGGCGCTATAGAAAACGGTATCAAGTATATTTCTTTTTATGTTTTTAGTACGGAAAACTGGGGCAGAAGCGAAGCGGAAGTATCATATATTATGAAGCTGGCTGAGACCAAAATCGCCAAATATGCCAAAAAATTGAAAGAAAAGAACGGCCGGATGCTGATTCTAGGCTCGAAAAACCGAATTTCACCAAAACTTGCGAGCATTTTTGAGAAAGCTGAGGAGACGACTAAGGATTGTGATGGCATAACGGTATGTTTTTGTTTCAACTATGGTGGGGAATTAGAAATCTCTGACGCCGCCAATAAGGCGCTCGAAGCTGATGGCGAAATCACTCCTGAGACCATCAGAAAGCATCTATATCATCCAGAAGTGCCAGACATTGATATGGTGGTCAGAACTTCTGGCGAAGAGAGAATCTCCGGCTTTATGCTGTGGCGCTCTTCGTACGCTGAGTTTTTGTTTGTTAAGAAGTATTTCCCAGAAATGGCGAAAGACGATGTGGCGGATATCGTCAAGGAATACGAAAAGCGTAACCGAAGATTCGGGAAATAGTGGTATAATAGGTTTATGGATATTTTTCTAGGTGTGGTTATTGGTCTTGTTGTTCTAATGCTTCTTGTGACAGCACATGAATTCGGACATTTTTTGGCGGCCAGAAGAAATAAAGTTGGAGTATTAGAATTTGGGATTGGATTTCCGCCAAGAGCGATTGCTTGGCGAAAGGACCCCAAGACCGGCAAATGGAAAAGGCTGCCACGAAGCGAATGGAAAAAAGACAACATCTCAAAGGTAGTTTACTCGGATGGGAAAGACAAGCATTTAGCCCAAAAGGGTATGATTTTTAGTCTTAACTGGCTCCCGATCGGTGGTTTTTGCCAAATGGATGGCGAATCGGCAGCAGATACCGGTCCGGGGACTTTTGGTAAGGCGAAGTACTGGGCTAAAACCAAAATCCTCTTCGCTGGCGTCGCAATGAACTGGCTGATCGCAATAATTATCTTTACGGTTCTAGCTTGGACTGGCATGCCGGAATTTCTGGACGGGCAGTTTACCGTGTCCGCCGATACGAGAAGGGATGCCACCCCTGTTCAAATCACTTCCGTGGCTGAAGATTCTCCGGCCGCTCGTGCAGGATTTCAACCCAACGATTACATCGTAGCGGTCGATGGCAACGAATTTACCTATTCTAGCGAAATAACCGACTACAATGAAGCGCATGCCGGTGGTGAGGTCCACTATAAAGTCGAGAGGATGATCGGCGGATGTGTTAACCAGCCGGATTGTTATCAGGATCCGTGCCCTTGCCTTGAAACCGGTGAGATTAAAACCGTCCTAGAGCTAACCGCTACACTGAACTCTGCGGATTCGGATTATCTACTCGGCGTCACCATGGCATCTTCTCAAGCCTTATCATATTCGACCTGGTCTGCACCGATAGTCGGTGTCGGTATCACTGCGCAACTTACAGGTGAGACCTTTAAAGGTATTGGTATTATGATTGGCAACTTAGTATCTGGCACCGCAAGACTCTTTAGCCCCAGTTCAGAAGTGAGGGAAGAGGGGCAAGAAGCATTGAATGAGGTAAAAGATTCGGTGTCTGGCCCAGTGGGTATTATTGGAGTATTGTTCCCGGCATTTACATCGGCCGGGCCAACTAACTTAGCATTTCTTGCGGCGCTTATATCAGTTTCGCTAGCCTGTATGAATGTACTACCAATTCCGGCCCTTGACGGCGGTAGATGGCTACTTATCACGATTTATAAACTACGCAAGAAAAAGTTGACCAAAGCGACCGAAGAAAAAATCGTCTCCAGAGCAATGATTGTTCTTCTGGCTCTAATCGTTATCGTAACAATACTTGATATTTTCAGGATCGCAAGTTGATGCAAGAAAAGAAAGTGAACCCCCCCAAGAAGAATAACTCTCCGAAAAAGGATAAATCTCCCTGGTGGAAATTTGCATTAAAGATTTTAGCAATGTTGGCCTGGGCGGGCGCCTCAACGATTGTCTCCCAGCTTATTATCGGGCGTTTAATGATTTTAATCATGGGGGTAGACAATTTTACACAACCCGTTCCGACAGCTATTTACTCTGCACTGTCATACATACTAACGATGTTTATGGTCATCTTGTTGCCTCCGATTATCATTTCTATCCAAAGATCAAAGGTTGCCAAAAAAGCGGGCAAAAAAGCGACCTCGAAGATGGTGACCATCGATCGAAATGAGATGCGCGAAGAATTGGGCCTCAAAGGCCTTCCGACTTGGACGGATGTTGGCCTAGCGCCGGTCGGGTTCATTGTATACTTACTGGTCGCCGCTGGTATTACTGCTTTATTTAGCATTTTCCCATGGTTTAACGCCGGCGAAGCGCAGGAAGTTGGTTTTGATTATTACGTGACCGGCATGGATAGAATGATTGCATTTACGGTGCTTGTAGTGATAGCGCCAATAGCCGAGGAGATAATCTTCCGTGGGTGGCTATATGGCAGGCTAAGGAATACTATTCTCGGCAAGTATTCCAACATGGTTTCTATCGTGGTCTCAACATTCCTCGTGTCGTTAGTTTTTGGAGCCGTGCATTTGCAGTGGAACGTGGGGGTAAATGTGTTTGCGATGTCTGTCGTTCTTTGCGTGCTCCGTGAAATAACTGGGACTGTTTATTCTGGTATCTTGCTCCACATCATCAAAAATTGCATTGCCTTTTATCTGCTTTACGTCCTCGGCGTAAGGTGATGTGATATAATTAACCTATGAGACTATCTAAAACTTTTATTAAGACACTGCGGGAAGCTCCAAAAGACGAAGTAGCCAAAAATGGTGCTTTACTCACGAGAGCTGGTTATATTAATAAAGAAATGGCCGGAGTATATGACTATCTACCACTCGGGCTTCGCGTAATAGAGAATATTAAGACGATCATACGAGAGGAACTAAACAAAATTGGTTGCGAGGAAGTGCTCTTGTCTTCTTTGCAAAACCCTGAGCCCTGGGAGAAATCTGGGCGTTTTTCAGATCAGGAAGTAGATATTTGGTTTAAGACCGAGCTTTCTAGCGGCGGCGAATTGGGGCTTGCTCCAACGCATGAAGAGCCGATTACTGAAATGATGAAGAAGTATATTTCGAGCTACAAGGATTTGCCTTTGTATGTTTACCAATTCCAAACGAAATTTAGGAATGAACTCCGAGCGAAATCTGGTATTTTGCGCGGGCGTGAGTTCTTAATGAAGGATCTTTATAGCTTCCATACTTCAGAAGAAGACCTTGACGCGTTTTATGCTGAGGTCGAAAAGGCATATAGCAGAATATATGAACGCCTTGGGATTGGCGACTGCACTTATGAGACCTTTGCGAGCGGCGGGATTTTCGCTAAGTATTCGCATGAGTACCAAACGATTTTGCCGGTGGGCGAAGATAAGGTTTTTTACAATACCGATAAATCAATCGTGCTAAATGAGGAAGTATATAATGATGAAGTCTTGGCCGATCTCGGAGCCGAGAACGAAAAGTTTGAGTCAACCAATGCCGCAGAGGTAGGAAATATCTTTAAATTGAAGATCAAATATTCCGAGCCGCTTGGGCTGAAATTTATCGACGAAAACAACAAGCCGCAAACTGTTTATATGGGGTGCTATGGAATTGGGGTTTCGCGCGTAATGGGCGTGATCGCAGAGAAATTCGCCGACGATAAAGGGTTAGTGTGGCCTGAGACTGTCGCACCATTTAAATATTACCTGGTGGGGATTGGCGATAAAGGTACTGAGGAAGCAGAGAAATTCTATACCGGTCGCGAGGAAGAAGTTTTGTTTGATGACCGCAATAAAAGACCGGGGGAGAAATTTGCCGACAGCGAACTAATGGGTATACCGCTTCGTATCGTGATATCTGATAAAACTATGGATGAAAACGCCGCTGAGATTACTGATAGGAAGACTGGCAAAACTTGGCGCGTGGATCTTAGTGAGTTATTTGAGAAGTTTTAATTTGTTATAAAGTCAGGGTTGACACAACTATTATTTTCATATAAACTAGACCTTGTTTATAAATGGAGTAAAAATGATTAAGAAAACTATAAGTCTTACGGCCGAAGGGAAGAAAGAGCTTGAGCGTGAGCTAAAAGAGCTAATTGATGGGCGCCCGGCGATTTCTGAACGAATTGCAACGGCGCGGGCTTTTGGTGATCTTTCCGAGAATGAGGAATACAGTTCGGCGCGCAACGAGCAGAAAATGGCCGAAAGCAGGATTTTGGAGATCCAAGATATTTTGAAGAATGCTAAACTGATTCGTGGCGGCAAGAGGACTAAGGTTGAACTCGGCGCTTCCGTATCTCTAAATTTCGGCGGACGAAAGCTCGAATACACAATCGTTGGTCCGACTGAAGCAAACCCGCTCGAAGGTAAGATTTCCAATGAATCGCCAATCGGTAAAGCGCTGCTAGGCCACAAAGCTGGTGAATCATTCGATTTTAACGGCAAAAAGGTTAAGATTGTTGAAATTCAGTAACATGATATAATAATAGATATGTTACTTGAAGATTATAGAAACGAAAGACTTAGAAAACTATCAGAGATTAGAGAGAGGGGAATCGACCCCTATCCTTCGAAATCTGAGCGAAACACCAAAATAGCTGATATTGTTTCGCATTTTGATGAAAAGAAAAGCCAAGAGGTTTGCATTGCTGGTCGAATCATAGCGATTCGTTCGTTTGGTAAATTGGCATTTGTGAAAGTGCGAGATTACACTGGCGAAGTGCAGATTTTTATGCGAACTGTGCCAGAAGAGACTCCGGAATCAATGTTTGGCGTGAAAGATATCAAACTGCTTGATATTGGTGATTTTATTGAAGCGACCGGCACCGTTGATAAGACTCAAACTGGCGAGATTTCGGTATTCTCGAATTTTGTGAAGCTGCTCACTAAGACACTTCGTCCTTTGCCAGAAAAATTCACTAACAAAGAGGAAAGATATCGTCGACGCTACGTTGATATGAATGTGAACCCTGAGGTTCGCGAAAGACTAGTCCGTAGATCTAAATTCTGGCAAGCGACCCGTGATTTTATGAATAAGCACGGGTATATCGAAATCAATATCCCTGTACTTGAGCATACAACTGGCGGAGCAGACGCTGAGCCGTTTGTGACCCACATGAATGCTCTAGACGAAGACTTTTACCTTAGGATTTCGCATGAGCTACCTTTGAAGCGACTTCTTGGCGGTGGCTTTGAGAAAGTTTACGATATTGGGCCGAGATTCCGTAACGAGGGCGTCGACGACGAGCATTTGCCAGAGCATATCGCCTTTGAGGCTTATGCAGCTTACGAGAATTATGAAGATGGAATGAAGTTCTACGAAGAGATGATGAAATATGTTTGCCGTGAAACTTGGGGGACCTTGCAGTTTAACGTAGGTGGATTTGAGATTGACCTGGATTGCGAATGGCCGAGGATCAAGTATGCGGACCTTCTTAAAGAAAAGTTCGACGTAGACGTGTTTAACCCGGATAGGGAGCAATTGATTAAGATTTTGAAAGAGAACGGCGTAGAGGCCGATTTCGATATGACAACTCCGCATTTGATTGACCATGTCTGGAAGTTAATTCGCAAGACTTCGGCTGGACCGTACTGGCTGATTGAAGAACCTTTGTCTTTGTCGCCACTTGCTAAGAAATCTTCTGACAATCCTCTAGTAACCGAGAGGTTCCATCCAGTAATTGCTGGCACAGAAATGGGAAATGGATTCTCGGAGTTAAACGATCCGATCGACCAATTGGAGCGCTTTGAAGAGCAACAAGCTGCGCGTGACGCCGGTGATGCCGAGGCGCAAATGCTTGATATGGATTTCGTAGAAATGCTTGAATACGGTATGCCGCCAGCCTGTGGATGGGGCAACAGTGAGAGAAATTTCTGGTTGTTTGAAGGCGTACCGGGCAGGGAAGCCGTACCATTCCCAACGATGAGATCACTTGATAAATAGTTGTCTTTGTTGTAAAATTTACAACAGTTTAGAATTCGATAGTTTTGTTGCGAGATTTGCTGCCGCGTGTCACCGCGATGGTGGTTTTTGGGACGTTGAAATGTTTTGCGAGGAGCTTAATAAGGGCAGCGTTAGCCTCGCCGTCATGCGGTTTGGCGCGAAGATAGACGGTAAGTTCACCCGGCGCGGATTCGATAATCTTTTCCTGCGATGAGCCGGGTTTAACGGTGATGTTGAATTTCATAGCCATATTATATAATAATTTGGCGTGATATAATAATAGATATGGCTAAATTCAAATTGGTGTCAAAGTTCCAGCCGACTGGCGACCAGCCTGCGGCTATCCAGCAACTCGTTGAGGGGGTTAATCGTGGTGTCCACGAACAGACACTTCTTGGCGTAACAGGTTCTGGTAAGACTTTCACTATGGCGAATATTATTGAGAAAACTCAGCGACCAACTTTGATACTGGCGCACAATAAGACTCTTGCAGCGCAACTATATTCGGAGTTTCGTGAATTTTTCCCAGATAATGAAGTGCACTATTTTGTGAGTTACTTTGACTATTACCAGCCAGAGGCCTATATCGCATCTACGGATACGTATATAGAAAAGGATTCGGCGATCAATGACGAGATTGATCGGCTTAGGCATGGTGCGACCGAGGCTTTACTTACCCGGCGCGACGTAATCGTAATTGCATCGGTGTCCTGTATTTATGGTATCGGTTCGCCAGACCATTACACCGAGATGTCGCTGCCTTTGTGGCGAAAAGAAAACAGCTGGAGTGGCGACGATGCGCAGCTATCTCAGCTAGATTTTATCCGTCGGCTCGTGGGAATGCAGTACCATCGAAATGATTTAGCATTTGAGCGGGGAAATTTCCGGGTAATGGGCGATACGATTGATCTCTATCCAGCGAATGGAGAATACGCGTATAGATTTGAATTTGGATTCGATACACTCGAAGAGGTTAAGATCGTGGATCCTCTCACTTTTGAGCTACGTGAGAAGCCAGACCATGTGCATATTTTTCCAAATACGCATTACGCCACACCGATGGATCAGCTAGAAAAAGCTCTCGTTACCATCCGCGCAGAATATGAGGAGAGGTTAAAGTATTTTGAAAAGCACCAAAAGTATCTTGAAGCGCAAAGATTGTCGCAGCGTACTAAGTATGACCTTGAAATGTTAAAAGAGACTGGGTTCGTAAAGGGGATTGAAAATTATTCTAGACATCTTGATGGCAGGAAGCCGGGTGAACCGCCTGCAACTCTGCTCGATTTCTTCCCGAAAGATTTTCTGTTAATCGTGGACGAGTCACACATGACTTTGCCGCAAGTGCGAGGAATGTACAATGGCGACCACGCGCGGAAACTGAGCCTGGTTGAACATGGGTTTAGATTACCGTCGGCGCTTGATAACCGCCCGCTCACGTATGGGGAGTTTCAGAAGCACATTAATCAGGCGATCTATGTTTCGGCAACACCTGGCGACTATGAACTGGAGGCTTCGCCAAAGCCAGCTGAGCAAGTAATTCGCCCGACCGGACTACTTGACCCGGAGATTGAAGTTCGTAAAACCGAGGGGCAGATTGATAATTTGATGGAGGAAATTGATCAGAGAATTGCGAAAGGCCAAAGAACTCTAATCACCACTTTGACTAAACGTATGGCGGAAGACTTGACGGATCATTTGAAGGAACGCGGCGTGAAGACCGCCTACATTCATTCCGATATCGACACCCTGGAGCGCGGTGATATTTTGCGCGATCTACGGGCTGGCGTATATGATGTACTGGTCGGGATTAATCTTCTTCGCGAAGGACTGGATCTACCAGAAGTTTCACTGGTGGCAATTCTTGATGCTGACAAGGAAGGGTTCCTGCGCTCTGAGTCTGCCTTAATTCAAATGATCGGTAGAGCAGCACGTCATGAAGAAGGGAAAGTAATAATGTATGCAAACTTCATTACTGATAGTATGGAAAAGGCGATTTCTGAGACCAATCGTCGCCGAGATATTCAAAAAGAATATAACGGAAAACATCATATTACTCCGCACTCGGTGAAGAAGGGTATATCGAAGGGACTTCGCGCAATCATCCCGGAGAAAGAGAAGGAAAACAAGTTAGATATCCGCCGTATACCAAAAGATGAACTTCCTGCACTCGTAAAACAACTTACTTCCGAGATGCAACTGGCTGCCGCAAATCTTGATTTTGAAAAAGCTGCAATGATTCGTGACGAGGTGAAGAGAATAAAAGATTATATTGATGGCAATAAATAATACTTATGCTATAATATTATTATGAGCTCGGTGGGAATTGCTAAAATTGAAGAGATCCAAGAACGGATCCGGTTATGTGATTATTTGTGCGTGGCGCAATTGTTTCTCCGAGATAATTTTTTCCTTGAAAGAGAACTTACATTTGATGACATAAAAGCCAGGCTACTTGGTCACTGGGGGACTTGCCACGGCATCAATGTGGCGATGGCGAATCTTAAAGCTAAGTATAAAGATGACGAGAATTATAGTTTTATATTGGGACCAGGCCATGGATTCCCGGCGCTTAATGCCAACCTTTGGTTGGACGGCGAACTTGCTAAAATCGACAAAGAAGCAGAGGTTAGCCTAGCTGGTCTGAAATACTTATGTAGGAATTTTTCTTGGCCAGATGGCTTCCCGAGCCACGCTAGCCCCATTACGCCGGGCGTAATAACCGAAGGCGGGGAACTGGGCTATGCGCTCGCTAACGCATATGGGGCCGCGCTCGGACACCCCAAAAAGACTATTGCAGTCCTAATCGGCGATGGCGAGTTGGAAACCGCCACAGCTATTGACTCTCTGAATTTAAGAAACGTCCTGGCTGGAGGTAAAAATGGGACGATTCTGCCAATTTTGCATCTCAACGGCTATAAGATTTCTGCCCCTTCGATTTATGCTAGGAAATCCGAGAGAGAATTAAATGAAATGATTCGTGGGTTTGGGTTTACGCCCGTCCAGCTTGAGGGTGATGATACAGATTCGTTCCAAAAAGCCTTAAATGATGATGTTGAATCGCCATTTTATATCATGAAAACAGAGAAGGGCTACGGTGGACCGAATCGTCACCACGAGGCACATCAAATTCCACTTAAGAACCCAAAAACCGACAAAGAAGAATTGAAGCAACTTGAGGACTGGCTAAAGAGCTACAAACCTAATGAATTACTTAAGGATTTATTCAGAGAGGAGAGCTATGATTGAGAGAGTAGATAACCCTGGCGCAGAAAAATTCTCTCCTGCCATCAGATTCGGCGAACTCTTAACCGAAGAATTCGAAAAAAACCCGCATTTTTATTTCTTCTCGCCGGACGAAACGACCTCCAACAAGTTCGATCAAATATTTGAAGCCGAAAAAAGAGCCTGGGGTGATCTAAAGCAAGAATCGTGGGATTTGCCAGAGTCTGCGGGTGGTAGAATTATTGAGATGCTCTCCGAGAATGTACTATTCTCGGTAATGTGTGGGCATTTATCAAACGGTGAAAAAGCAATGATGGGAAGCTATGAAGCTTTTTATCCCGTAATCACTGCTCAGCTTTTGCAACAGATTAAGTTTATTAAGCAATCCAAAAGAGTGAGCTGGCGAAAACCAATGCCAGCAGTAAACCTGCTTTCGACATCAACCTGCTGGAGGCAGGACCACAATGGCTTCACTCATCAATCTCCCGCTTTGATTTCGCAGCTTTTGTCTGTGCCTTCAAACCTAGCTAACTGTATTTTCCCGATTGACGACGTTGCCGCAGAAGAAGCTTTCCACTTCATGATGAATTCAACCGATGTTGTAAATCTTACAACATTTGATAAGAATGACCGACCTAGGTACATTGACTCTCACCACGCAAGCTTTGAGTTCAAAAATGGCGGCGCAAGTATTTATGAATTCATCTCGGATCCAGATCCCGACATCGTGTTTACTGCTTGTGGCGACATTGTAGCACACGAGACAATTGAGGCGATTAAGATACTAAAGAAAGATTTACCAAAAATCAATATTCGTTTCGTATATATAAACTCTTTGTCGTATCGTGCAATTGGCACGACTGAACGCAAACTATCTCGTGAGAAGTTCATGGATTTGTTTACTAAAGATAGGCCGATTATCGGGAATTTCCATGGTTACCCGGAAACGCTAGAGAACATTTTGGAAAACTATACTTTGCGCGGTAGATTAAGGGTGCATGGGTTCAACGAGGAGGGTTCTACTACAACTCCATTCGAAATGCTGAGAAAAAATGCCGCATCGCGATATGATCTTGCTATTGATGTTGCGAGACTAGCGTGCCGCGATGATTTAGTAGAAAAATATGAGAAGATCTTAGCCGACAACCATTCGCACGCTATACAATCTGGTGAAGATCTGGTAAAATAATTTTTGACATGGAAATTGCAATATTTATTATAGTTTTGATCATTTTGGCGGAGACGACATTTTTGATGCTGAGAAAACGCCTTACGATGCGCTCTGGCCAAAGAAAGATATATGTAGATACTTCCGTCCTGATTGACGGGAGAATCTTAAACGTGGCTCGGACCGGTTTTATTGACGGGGATTTAATCGTATTAAAAAGCGTTCTAAGGGAACTGCAGCTAATTGCCGATAGCAAAGATAGCGAGAAAAGAACCCGGGCAAGGGCTGGGCTCGATAACGTCTCGGAATTGGAGCGAATCATTGAGGTTAATACCGAAGTTATAGATGACGGCGACGAGAATGTAAAAGTTGATGAGCAGCTTTTAAAATACGCGAAAGAGAATCGCGGTGTAGTACTGACTATTGACTACAACCTTATCAAAGTAGCTGAGGCAGAAAGAATTGATACTCTTAATATCAATGATCTCGCCCTCGCTGTTAGAACCGAGTTCTTACCTGGAGAAAAAATGCGCGTCAAGATCACCGAGAAAGGCTCTGGCCGCGGACAGGGCGTAGGGCATCTATCTAATGGCGCCATGGTAGTCGTAGACGGAGCCGGAAATAGGATCGGTAAAGAAGTTGAGGTGGAATTTCTAAGATTCCACGAAACCTCTTCCGGTAGAATGATTTTTGCAAAGCTTGTTCGAAGAACTAGGAAATAAAAAATAACCCCTTTAAGGGGGTTATTCTAGATGAAGCTACCTATCATTGGTTCTTTTTCTTGGTTTTGTCGTCAGTCGTCGACTTCGGGGTGAGGTTCATCTGGGTGGAAGCGACGTAACCTGCCGTATCGGAGACCATGAGTTTGATAGCGGATTCGGTTCCGTTCAACGTGTAGCCGTTTATCCTACCATCGCCACTCACGGAGATATTATTATAATCGGTGGTTTTGCCGTTCGCGGTAACTTGGAGGGTATATCCGTCGATGTCGTTGGTACCCTTTTTGACAGATGCGATAATGTAGTTCTCGCTAGTCGATAGAGATACTTGTGGCGGTGTATATGAACAGGTATCGCTTGTGTCTCGATCGTATGGCTCCGGAACGCTGTAGACATCTTTCCCGGTCATAGGATCGGTAACCTTGGTAACCTCTACCTCGATCTTGTAATCTTCAGGTGTACATTCTGCTGCTAATAAATGGTTATAGCGGTTGAAGGTGAGGGTTTCTTTGGAAACACCAGAGTTCTTTGAAGCATTGAACCAGCTTGGCCAGATATCTGTCTTACCATTGACGGTGAGGGTCTGAATACCGGCTGGGCGAGCTGGCTGATCACCAGAGTGCCAGCGGCCATCGGGCTCGTAGACTTCCTTGTGGACACGCTCCATGTAAGTACCGACGGTGTTCCTAGCTACATCGTTTGCGTTGGATGAGAGACCAGCACCGTCATGGTTACCGTTCCAGACGAAGGTGGAGACGGCAGTAGAATAGCTTTCAATCAAGGAGTCCTTGGTAACCGCAGAGTTCGTAGTGGTGGTGGTACCAGTCTTGGTGGCCGTCCATACACCCGGAACTACGTAGCCGTAGCTCTGCGAGCCGCCTGGAGCGTAAATACCAAAGCGTGCGCTTGGGTCTGCCAAGATGTTCGAAACCATGTAAGCAACCTGATCATCTACTACGCGGGTAGCTTCGGTGTCGGTCCAAGCATCGATCGTCTCGCCGGATGAATTTTTAACCTCAAGTACGTATGCTAGATCTTTGTACGAACCGCCACGTGCTAGAGATGCGTAAGCATTAGCATGCTCGACCATCTTGACGCCACAACCAGAACCGATTGCGATAGAAAGGCCGTAGCCTTCACGACCTTCACAATAAGACGTATCGCCTAGGGCGTGAGCAATTTCGAGAGAATTATCAATACCGTTAATATAGAGGGCCTTTACGGCAGCGATGTTTAAAGAGTGACCGAGCGAGAAGCGAATGGTGACTGGGCCGTAGAACTGGCCAGTAGCGTTCGTAAGGGAACAGCTGCCTGAATAGCCAGCACAATAAAGGCTGTTGATGTTTTCATCTCTCAAGATGCTGCCTGGGCCATAATTAATTCCTTCACGTTGCATGAAGAGTGGTGAGTAATCAAGAATAGGCTTGATGGATGAACCTGGCTCAATTAATGAATCCGTAGTGACATTCAATTCGCCATATGTAGGGTTAAAGAAGTCGGCGGAACCAACCATAGCTACGACCTGCGAAGTCTCGACGTCGACTGAAACCAAGGCCACGTTATCGCTCTTATTCTTGTAAGTGTAGCCCATACCGACCTCGACGGCATCTTCAGCAATCTTTTGAGCACGGAGGTCAAGGGTCGTCTTAATGGTCCAACCGCCAGCGCGCATGGTCGAGATACCATATTTGTCTTCGAGCTGTTTCTTAACTTCTAGCACAAAGTGCGGAGCCAACATACCAGCGTATTGATTAGACTCAGGTTGAATGGTATCGAGAATAGCAACTTCTTTGGCTGCCTTGGCTTCATCTTCAGTGATATAACCCATGGAAACCATGTCATCCAAGACTTTATGCTGACGTTCGATTAGCATTTCATTACCGTAAATATTATATGGGTTCAAAACGGCAGGGTTGTTCGGAATAGCGGCAAGAAGAGCAGCTTCTGCGAGGGTTAAATCCTTAGCGGATTTGCCAAAGTAAGTCTGAGCAGCGGATTCTACACCGTTACGGCGTCCACCATATGGAGATTGGTTGAGATACATGGTAAGAATCTCTTCCTTAGAATACATCTTCTCAAGCTCGACGGACAGGATTAGCTCTTTGATCTTACGTTGAAGACCGCCACGGTTAGCGCTAGCGGCTTCATCGGAAAAATAAACCTGCTTGATGAGCTGCTGGGTCAAAGTGGAACCACCTTGGACACCATGGCCACCTACCGTAGACAAAGTAGCACGGATCAAAGCGAAGAAGTCCACACCGTGGTGATTATAGAAGTTCCTATCCTCGATAGCAACAGTGGCTTTGTACATATAATCCGAAATATCGTCGCCACTTACCACCAAACGATAGTCTTCGTTACCGGTATCTTTCCAAAGCAGCTCGCCATTACGGTCAAGGTAAGTATTTACGGTTTCAGAAATAGACATCTCGTCGAGGCGAATTTCCTCGAGATCTTTCTTGTAATAAAGGAAAAGACCACCAATGAAGATGATGCCAATTAGGAAACAAGCGGCTAGGAATTTTAAAATAGCTTTTTGGCCACGCCAAGAGAACCACCATTTGGCAACACGCTTTGGATGGAGTCTTGCGAAGAAGCGCTTGACTGGCTCCTTTGGAAGCTTGGCAAGCTCTTCGGCACGACGACGTGCGGTAGCCTCCTTCTTAGCTCGATGCTTGTAACTCAAGCTCGAGTAAAGATTCATATTCTTGTTCTTATTCGCAGTTTTTTTAGATGATTTCGTCTTATTGGACTTCTTAGTATCCTTCGGCAAAATCACCTCAGATTTCTTTTTAGTCATATAATATATTATACACTATGTTTTAAAAAACATAAATATTTAATGTGTGATATTATTATATACATAAATGAGAAAATTTAAGTTTAAGTCCGTGGTGGCACTGGCCAATATGAAGTTGTCTGTGAAATCGGCAGCTATTGTTTTGGCTTCCTCGACGCTAATTTCGGCGTTACTTGGGCTGTTCCGCGACCGGCTTTTGAACTCTTATTATCTCGGGACTTATCCAACCGGGATCGATGCCTATACGGCAGCTTTCACGATTCCTGATTTTATGTTTTTCATTTTAACTTCTGGGGCTCTCGCCGTATCATTTATTCCGGTATTTAACCAAAGACTTGCTACTGGTAACAAGAAGTCGGCCTGGGAAATGTCTTCTAGCTTAATTAATTTGTTGGCGCTTTTAACCTTGGTAGCTAGCGTTCTGATTATGATTTTTGCAGACCCATTGATTCGCTACGTAGTGAGCCCGGGGCTAGATGAATCTGGTATGGTGCTCGCTATAAATATGACACGCGTGATTGCAATTAATCCGTTCCTGTTTAGTATTGCGACGGTTCTCACTTCTATGCAGCAGGCAGTAGGGCGCTTTATCTTTTACGCATTTGCGCCTGCTATATATAATATAGGTATTATTATTGGTATTACTTGTTTCACAGGCGGGATTAATCTCTTTGGAGTACAGATTTTCGAAGGTGGCATCATGGGCGTGGCGCTCGGTGTGATTCTTGGTGCAATAATGCAGTTAATCGTTTCTTTGATCGGGCTATTCGGGCTCGGCTTTGACTATGTTTTCAAGATTTACTGGCGGAATCAAGGTTTCAGAACTATTCTAAGGCTCTTGCCACCGCGCTCTTTGGACCAGGGAATTGATTATGTGAATGCTCTTGTAAGTACAAACCTTTCTTCCAGAATGGGGGCCGGGGCAGTCCGTTCGTTTGACCAGGCCACGACGCTTCATACTGTACCAGTTAGCTTGGTTGGGGTGGCGATCTCGACGGCGTTTTTCCCGAAATTAACTGAAGAGCTGGGTAATGGCGACAAACGTAAATTTAACGACACTTTTAGGCAAGCACTTAGAATGATTATTTGGATTGCTTTGCCAATTTCGATTATTGCATTCTTTGGGCGCGGTTATGTGACGAGCTTTATTTCAAACATTGGTAACAATGATAGTAACGGCACGATCTCCTCAATTCTTGGTACTTTATGTATTGCGATATTCGCAAAATCGGTATTCCATATTGCGTCGCGTGGGTTCTATGCCTACCAGGATACAAAGACGCCGTTTCTAGTATCGATAGTGGCAATTGGTTCAACTATTGGGCTGATGGTCATTTTCTCGATACTTGGCTGGGGCGTTGATGGGCTAGGCATCGCACAATCAATTGGCGCAGTGTTTGAGATTATCATCCTGCTTGCGATCTTGCAGCGGCGCTCTAAGGGGGCGCTACTCGATAAGGCTTTTTGGCAGGGGATGATCAGAATGCTAATTGCGACCGTCATTACTGGCTGTGTCGCGTTCTCTATGACGAAATTTGTGCCTTTGATGGCAACCGATAATTCGCTCGTAATTACAATTCCTAAGTTTCTATTAATTTCCTTCGTTTCGATTATCGCATATCTTTTGGCAAGTTATTTCTTGAATCTCAAAGAATCTAAGCCGATTTTTGATTTTATCAAGAAAAAACTCTTTAAGAACGTCAAATAGATGCTATAATTATTAATGTTATGGAAATAAAACGCGAGGATATTTTACATCTTGCCGATTTGTCGGAGTTTGCTTTGGATGAGAAAGAGACTGAGTCTCTGGGTGGAGATTTGAAAGAGATTATTGGTTATATTTCTCAGCTCGATGAGTTAGATACTTCTGATATCCAGCCCACTTATCAGGTGTTTGAGATGGAGAATATTTGGAGGGATGATGAGATTTTGCCACAAGACGCTACGCGTGAGCAGCTTCTGGCGCTTACTAAAAATGAAAAAGATAATCAAATAAAGGTTCCAAAAGTATTATGAAAATAGCAGATAAGAGCACGAGTGCCGAGAAACTCGTAAGGGATGCGCTGGAAAAGGCAAAGAAATACGCCGAGTATAATATTTTTACGTTTTTGAATGAAGAAGGCGCTCTTAAGAAGGCTCGCGAAATTGACGCGCGAATTAAAAAAGGTGAGAAAGTCGGGAAGCTAGCCGGCGTGCCGTATGCTTTAAAAGACAATTTCTTGTCGCCAGAAGGCGAAACGACGGCTTCGGCACATATTTTGGAGGGATTTGTTAGCCCAATTACGGCTACCGCAGTCGCTAAACTAGAGGCAGAAGGCGCGATTATGATTGGGCGCACTAACTTGGACGCATTCGCGCATGGATCTTCGACCGAGAACTCTTACTTCGGTCCGACATTGAACTCGCGCGACAAGAAAAGAGTGGCCGGTGGCTCATCGGGCGGCTCTGCGGTGGCGGTGGCGCTTGATATCGTAGAATTTGCAACCGGAACTGATACTGGTGGCTCGATTCGTCAACCAGCATCGTTTAATGGTGTTTATGGACTGAAGCCAACTTATGGCTGCATTTCGCGTTATGGCGTCGTCGCAATGGCATCATCGACGGATTGTATTGGCTTCTTCACTAAGACTCCAGACGACATGGACCTCTTAATGAGCATTGCTTCGGGGCAAGATCCGAAGGATATGACGACGTTGCCAGATTATTACAATGCCACGGACGCGTCATTAGATAATTCTCGACACGCGCCTTCGCGCCCGTCGACCATAGGTCGTCCGCGTCCCAAGGGGCGGTCGTTACGGGGCTCCGGCGCTCAATCCGCTCCCGTTGTCGCGGACGGTCTCGAATCATCTAATGCACGCGTCCGAGTTGGCATTATAAAAGACTTTGACAACGAGTCAGTAGATTCGGATATCCGCGAAGCATTGAAGAATAAGATTGAGCTTTTGAAGTCTAAGGGCCACGAGATCGTGGAGCTTGAAATGCCGGCTCTTAAATATGGTTTGGCTGCATACTATATCATCGTACCAGCCGAAGTTGCTAGTAATCTTTCGAGATATGACGGTGTGCGCTATGGCTTCCGCTCGGAGAAATCTGACGATCTTGATTCTTTGTACTACAACACGCGTTTTGAAGGGTTTATGCCTGAGAATAAGCGCCGCATCATGATTGGGAACTTTGTGCTTTCATCTGGATTTTATGATGCATATTTCTTGAAAGCAGCTAAGGCGAGAACTTTGATTATTAACGAATACGAGAAGGCCTTCTCGAAATGTGACTTCATCTTGACGCCAGTATCGCCAAATCCAGCCTTCAAGCTAGGCGAGAAAGTTAACGACCCGGTAGCGATGTATCTTGAAGATGTGATGAGCGTTTCTCTCAACCTGGCTGGTGTGCCAGGGCTTACGATCCCGGCCGGCGAGACTAAGGATGGGCTCGCAGTTGGCTTACAGTTGGTTGGTCCAAGGCGCAGTGATAAGGCATTAATTGAATTTAGTAAGGAGTTAGCATGATGGACGGCGGAGTAGTAACGCTTTATATTGCGATTTTTATAGTGGTGGCACTAGTTTTTGTGGCGGTACTTCTGACCGGCAAGCGTAAACACCATTTTAATGTTGAGCAGTATCAGACGAGGTTTCTCGAAATCGAAAACAGTCTCAAAAAAGAGAACACCTCGAGTTACATTACGACGATTATCAATGGAGATAAATTACTCGACAGAGCTATGATTGAAGCAGGTATTCCTGGTAAGACCATGGGTGATAGATTAAAGCGCGCCGGCGATAAATTTAGCGACATAAATGCAGTTTGGCGAGCCCATAAGCTACGTAACGCCATCGCGCACGAAGCCGATTTTGAGATTGGATACAAACAAGCGTCAAACGCTCTTGCGATTTACAAACAAGCGTTAAAGGATTTAGGAGCAATATGAAATATTTACCTACGATCGGAATAGAATGTCACGTACAACTTTGCACCAAAACGAAGTTATTTTCTGAGGTAGACAACGACGCCAAGGACAAAGAGCCAAATTCCTGTGTCTCGCCTGTTTGTTATGCGCTCCCTGGGATGTTGCCGAGGTTGAATGGCGAAGCGATCAAGATGGCAATTTTGGCCGGGCGTGCAATGAACTGCGAAATAAACGCCCATTCGCGCTTTGACCGTAAACATTATTTTTACCCAGATTCGCCTAAAGGTTATCAGATTACACAGTTTTATGAGCCTATTATCGGCGAAGGTTTCGTGGAACTCCCGTCTGGGACCAAGGTCCGTATTGAGCACGCTCACCTCGAAGGTGATGCCGGCAAGTTGACGCATTTTGATACTTATTCATTGGTAGATTTGAACCGTGTTGATACACCTTTGATCGAAATCGTGTCGATGCCGGATATCCACTCAGCTAAGGATGCGCATGATTATTGTAAAGAGCTTTGGAGATTAATGTGCTACGCCGAGGTGACCAATGGCGATCTGTACAATGGGAACATGCGGTTCGATGTCAACATCTCGATCGCAGCAGAGGGTGCGAAAGAGCTCGGGACCAGGGCAGAAGTAAAGAACTTGAACTCATTTAGAAGTGTCGAGCGCGCCGTGGAATACGAAATTAAGCGCCAAAGCAAATTGCTCGATGCTGGCAAAAAGGTTGTCCAGGAGACGCGCGGTTGGAATGATGCCAAGGGTGAAACTACCGGACAGCGTTCTAAGGAGGAGGCCAAGGACTACCGCTACATGCCGGAGCCAGATTTGCCACCGATTAACCTCAGTGCAGAGTTTATCGATGAGGAGTCAGCAAAGCTTCCTTTAATGCCAAAAGATTACCGCGAGGCGTTTGGTGGCGTGATCGCTGAGGATATTTTGGAAATCTTGCTAGATTATCCAAGTTTGATGCAGAAATTGAAGGAAATTGATAACAAATATGTAAAGAGTGTCTCTAATCTGTTTGCTTCGGTACTTCTTGCCGAAGAGAAGTCGGCGGAGTATTTGAATGATTTGCCGAGTGCGGCCGATCTTAATGAACTCTCTTCGATGAACGAGAAGAAGGAACTATCCTCTACTGCTACAAAAGAGGTATTCCTAAGACTATTTGACCCACAAATGAAGGGAAGAGGCGCGAAGAACATCGCTAAGGAGCTTGGCTTGATCCAAGAAAACGATCTGGGCGCGCTCGAAAAAATCGTCGACACCGTATTAGCTAAGCCGGAGACGGCCAAGGCGCAAGAAGATTTCAAAGCTGGACAGGAAAAAGTCTTAGGGTTCCTAGTGGGGCAGGTGATGAAAGAATCCCACGGCAAGGCTAATCCATCTGCAGTCCAAGATATTTTGCGAAAAAAGCTAAGCTAGTTTATTGCCATTGTATGGTAAAATAAAGATATACTAACACAAGGAGGTTTTATGGCAAAAAACAAAACTGGTCTATGCGTAGGCATTGCCGCGGTGATCGTTGTGGTTGCGGTGATTGTAGGGGTGATTATTGCAAATAATAACAAGGCTGACAACGGTGGGAATGGCGGTGGTGGCACTTCGCAAACGACTGGGCTCAGCGCTGCAGATTTAGCGAATGTTGACGAAACTATTGCTTTCGGTGATTTTGATGCTATGCAAACTTTGTCAAAGAGCATCCAGAATGGCGAAAAAACCGGAAAGGTTGTGAAGATTGACGGGCTAGTATCAAAGCCAGGTACCACTTATAGTATCGTCCAGGAAAACGAAGGTGGCACCAAGAAGATCGGCACGAAGTTCGTAATTGAAGGCGCAGACACTTCTGCTTATCCGAAGGAAGGCGACCACGTCGTGATTACCGGTAAGGTAATTGAAGATCCAAATACGGCATTGTCTTTCTATATCGAGACTATTGCAGAGAAGGTCGAAGTAAAAGAGTAATCTAGCCCAGAAAAGCGAGCCCTTAAAGAGGTTCGCTTTTTTGTTTGCGAGCAAGGCGGCCGCACCCAGACAAAAAAAGCAAAAACATCTTGACTTTTTATCAGAGTGTGATATAATATTGATACGGGGGTTATTTTGACCCTTTAAAAGCTCTTTAGACAATATCTAACTCCATTCTTTTCATGGTCCGTGTTACTTTCCCAGCGACATGTCGTACGATGAAGAGAATCGTTTCTTCCTTTTTAACCCCAGGGGTAACCCTGGGGTTTTTTTTCTGAAAAAAGTATGCTATAATGTCAGGAATCAGTCTTGTTTTTTAAGCGCAAAGCTAGAAAACAACAAAATAATAATAGTAAAAGGAGCATATGGCTACTGGAATTAAAAGTTTGGCTGATATGCGCAATATTGGTATCATTGCACATATTGACGCCGGTAAAACTACGACTTCGGAGGCGATTTTGTATCGCACCGGTCTTAAACATAAAATCGACCTAGTGAAGGGTGGCACTGGTGGTGCTGATACCGACTGGATGGAGCAAGAGAAGGAACGTGGTATCACGATTACTTCTGCTGCTGTGACCGTTTATTGGAAGAATCATCAAATTAACATCATCGATACCCCGGGACACATCGACTTTACCGCAGAGGTGGAGCGTTCTCTCCGTGTCCTAGACGGCGCCGTCGTGGTGTTTGATGGTAAAATGGGCGTCGAAGCCCAGTCTGAGACTGTGTGGCGCCAGGCTACCAAGTATGGTATTCCACGTATTTGTTTTGTAAACAAAATCAACCAAATCGGTGGTGATTTCTACAAATCTCTCGATTCAATTCACAAGCGTTTGTCAAAGAACGCTGTTGCGATTCACCTCCCAATTGGTTTCGAGAAAGATATCTGTGGTGTTGTTGACCTCGTTGACATGAAGGCTTACACCTACAAAGATTACGCTGATCACGAGCTTACCGTTGGCGAAATTCCAGCCGACATGGTCGAAAAAGCCAAGAACGCTCGTTCGATGCTCGTTGAAGAGGCTGTACAAGCTGACGAAGATTTGATGAACAAATTCTTTGAAGAGGGCGAGGATGCTATCACTGTAGATGAACTCAAATCTGCTCTCCGTAAGCGCGTACTCGATGGCGATTTCTTCCTAGTCACCGGTGGTGACGGTCGTGGTGTGATCGTCGAGAAGGTACTTGACCTTATGACTGATTATTTGCCATCACCGCTCGATCGTGATCAGGGCCAAACCGTTGGTACTGATCCAAAGACCGGCGACCAGATCGTGCGCAAAGCCGACGATTCTGAGCCACTCACAGCTCTTGCCTTTAAGATCGCAACCGATCCATTTGTGGGTAAACTCATCTTTATCCGCGTTTACGCTGGTAAATTGAAGTCTGGTGATACCGTGCTTAACGCTTCGACTGGCGACAAGGAAAGAATTGGTCGCTTGGTACGTATGCACGCTAATGACCGTAAAGATATTAATGAAATCGGCGCTGGCGACATCGCTGCCGTGGTAGGCCTCAAGAACTGTACCACTGGTTCTACGCTTTGTTCCCCTGCACACCCGATTCTCCTTGAGTCGATCGAATTCCCAGATCCACCGGTATCTATCGCTGTGGAGCCAAAGACCAAAGCCGACCAAGAGAAAATGGGTATTGGGCTTTCAAAGATGGCCGAGGAAGATCCCACTTTCCGCGTTCACACTGATGAAGAAACCGGCCAAACCATCATTTCTGGTATGGGTGAGCTTCATCTTGAAATCATTATTGACCGTTTGAAGAGAGAACACAATGTGGAAGCTAACACCGGTGCGCCGCAAGTGGCCTATCGTGAGACGATTCGCTCTACCGCTGAAGCACAAGGTAAGCACGTCAAGCAGTCTGGTGGTCGCGGTCAGTACGGTGACGTTTGGATTAAGTTTGAGCCAAATGAACCAGGGAAAGGTTTCGAATTTATCGATCAGATTAAGGTGGTGTGGTTCCTCAAGAGTACCGCAAGCCGGTCCAAAAGGGTATCGAAGATACCCTCGCCGGTGGTGTTATCGCTGGTTACCCAGTAGTAGACATCAAGGCTACCCTTTACGATGGTTCTTACCATGACGTGGACTCTTCTGAGCTCGCCTTTACCTTGGCAGGTAGCCTAGCGACCCGCGAAGGTATCAAGAAGGCAAATCCTGTGCTCCTCGAGCCAGTGATGAAGCTTGAAATTACTACCCCTGAAGAATTCATGGGCGACGTGATTGGCGATATCAACTCAAGGCGTGGTCGCATCGACGAGATGGAAGATTTGAACGGTGGCGCTAAGCTAATCAAGGCTTTCTGCCCGCTCGCTAACCTCTTTGGTTATACTGGCGATCTTCGTGGTATGACCCAAGGTCGTGCTGCTTCTTCGATGGAGCTCTTCGCTTACGAGGAAGTTCCACCTAACGTGGCACAAGAGATTATTGAATCAAGAAATTCAAAATAGTCTAACTATCAAATAAGCACTTCTCCCCGAGAGGTGCTTATTTTAATTTTTGAATTCTAATCATATCATGGAATTGACTTTTTTGCATTTTTATGCTATTGTTAAGGTAATGTGGGCATCATTTGTTCTTTTACAGTGATGTGGGGAAAAAAGACCGTTAGCATGCTTGCTCGGCCCATCTGGACGAGTACGCCGGTCATCCTTTCTTCGCTTGCCTAAGCGAGGATACATGCCCTCGGCCAACAGTGTTCCGGCGCGATGGGATTCTTGCGGGGGAAACCCAAAGGCAATCGCTTCGGAGGCTTATGGCTCTCCCAACCTCAAAAGTTGGTCGACTAGAGCGGAGAACGGTAAACGTTTCTTGAGGGTCAAATCCTTCTTTACGTAACGTTTTCTTAACTAGCCGACACGGATGAGACCTGGCCAGCCCGCAACCTCATCTGTGGGGGTCTTTGCTCCACGCGGGGGCAAGATGCGCTGCCTGTTTAGGCTTGCTGCCGTTCGGTACTTTGCGACCGGGTGGTGGTGAGAAAAACTGGCAGCGCTGCCATAATGGTGAAGCTTTAGCCGATCCACAACCACATTACAGGGGTCACTGCATTATGCGGTGGCCCTTTTTCATGGTTAATGGTTGATTATTATTGGTTTTTATGCTATAATTATTGCCATATCTGCCCTTAGGGGCATTTTGTAGTTTATTGTTTTTGGATTTGCGTTGACGAATATTTTAGGAGGAAGAACGCTATGGAAAAACACGAAGGAAAGTATGGAAGAATGGAGTTTAACAAGGAGACGGGAGAAGTTAAAAAAATCGACCCTGTGCCGCTCGAGTTCGGAACAGAAGAGTCCGACATCGACGAGATCGGCGCCAAGTTAGGTGGACACCCCGTCGAGGACGACATCCCTGAAGAGGCGCCTGAAGTCGTTGAAGCCAGCAAAGAACTTGAAGACTGGCTGAAAAACTGGTTTGAAACAGTTGAACGCGAAGAAGAAGAGAAGCGTGAGCTGTTTCCTGAAATGGCGGTTAAGCCTTTCCTGGAGGAAAAGAAGGACGGAGACGTGTGTCTCTACTTCAATCCGGAGTATTACAAGCCCGAAGAGGCTGAGGAACTGCTGGAAGATCTGTGTTTGGGTCTCCTTATTATGAGGTGGATATCCAATTACAATATCTGCTTCTGGGGTGGCGAAATGCGGTTATCGTTTAACCCGATCTTCGCGCGGCTTGAGGAGAAGGAGAACGCAAAGGACTGCACTCTTAATGTAGCATCTATGCTGCCGAGGAGGTAGTCCCTAAGGGCCCCCACACGGGGCCCCTTTTTCTTACCTAGAGATATCTTGACTTTTTATCATTTTTATTATATAATGGAGAAACTATTGTTCTTTAATTTTTTGGAAAACCAGGAGGATACAGTATGAAGAAGAGCACAGAATATGTAGACGACAGAGCATATATGGATATTTCTACAGGGGAGATCCACCACGGAAGAATCCTCAGAATTGATCATTTGGACGAGACTTTGCGCGGAAATGTTAAATCCAGAAAGCGCATCGAGCGTCGGAGAAGAAATCGGAAACAATCAGAGGCTACTTGGCGCTTTTCGTTTGTCACTATGGCGATGGCATCAATCATTGGTGCAGTTTTCCTTCTAATGGTGACGTCGAACAGGCTACACTACCTCGGTAAGATCTCGTTCGAAGTTCCAAACATTGTAGTTATAATCTTCGGTGTCACCATGACAGTACTTGCCGTTATTTCGGTAGCCGGAATGATTACATCAAGGATCCTGGAAAGGGGGTAATTTCGGGCCCAGCGCATATGCTGGGCCTCTTTTTTTAATCCTTAACCCTGACCGGACAGATTCTACTGTTCAAAACAGTATTGACATATTCGGCGTAATGTTATATAATCGTTCTGCTGTCCACCTTTTAGGGGACAAGCTTCAATATATTCTTGCGGGGGACATACACGATCTTTCAAAAAACAGCCTAATTCTATTAAAAATTAAAAAAACTAAATACAAACCGCTATTCCACAGTCGGTAGCAATCATCAAAAAAGATCGCGTTCTCCATTCTGTCCCTCGCAAGATGTCGCACATTATATGGGTAAAACCCATTTACACCCCATCTGTTGATGGGGTATTTTTATTAAAACACTTGACAAAAATGCTTATGTAGTGTATAATTAGAATAACATCTTTTGATGTTATGTATTCTCCAAAATTTGTGGGGGGGCAGCGCATTTTTGGGTTACAATAGCATATTTAAAATTGGGTAAAATAGGCCTTAGGCCTACTATAAGACAAACGAATTCTCTCCGTCGAAGAGGGCAACACATATGCTTAATAACTTGTCCTCGTCGGCAAAAATTGGTTCATTATGAACCGCTCCTTTCGAATTCGCGCTAACCCCCCACAAATGAACATTATCGAGCATCAAGCTCGCACGGGCCTCATCTTAAGATGAGGCTTTTTTTATATGTGTGATTATGTTTTTGCTTAACGGGTAGTTTATTGTAAAAATATTGACATTTTTGCAGAAGTAGGGTATAATTATAGTGCACTTCCATAAGTGCTCTTGTTCTTTTGATGATGGGAGTAGGGCGCTTCAAACAAAGTCGGTCTGATAAACCGACATTAACACAAACAATTGAGGCACTAACGAGCCTGTGCCTCTATAAAACATGAGATAATGATAGATGTACAAGTTGCGGTCCTACGTAAAAGGACTAACGACACCTCCTAAACCAGCGCCCTCTCCCAAAAAACAAACGGGCCTAAGCCCGATCTAGCCTCATCTTCGGATGAGGCATTTTTGTTGACAGATGAGATAAAGTGTTATAAAATTGGAGAGCCTACAAAGATAGGCCTATGACTTCCATCTGTGGGAGGAAGCGTAAAAGTTCACACACGTTGATATTGATTGAAATTAACAATACACCCCCAAGAGCCCCATTTGGTTCTTGGGAACAAAAATTCTTTCGCAAGAAAGACCGCCGAAAAGCCTGCATATGCCAGTTAAGGCTTTCAAAAAAAGATTTCATAAGAACTTACCTCTGAAATGCGCCCCTCCCACAACGAACATTATCGAGCAAAAAACGCTCGTTCATACCCCACCAAATGGTGGGGTAATTTTTTATCTAGAATACTCTTTACAAAACAAAAAAAATAGTCTAAAATAATAGGGTAGAGATTTGGAGCTGGTTTTTATTAGCGCTCCAAACGTAATAATAAAAAGGAGATTGAATGGCAAATTTTGACCGTTCCAAACCGCATATTAATGTCGGTACCATGGGTCACGTTGACCATGGTAAAACCACTTTAACAGCTGCGATTACTAACGTACTCGCAAAGCGCTTGCCTTCTGATGTTAACAAGGCAGTTGCTTATGATCAGATCGATAACGCCCCTGAGGAAAAGGCTCGTGGTATCACCATCGCTACTTCTCACCAGGAGTATGAATCTGAGAAGCGTCACTATGCACACGTAGATATGCCTGGTCACGCTGACTACATTAAAAACATGATTACCGGTGCTGCACAGGTTGATGGTGCTATCCTCGTAGTTGCTGCGAACGATGGTCCTTTGCCACAGACTCGTGAGCACGTTCTTCTTGCTCACCAGGTGAACGTACCTAAGATCATCGTCTTCCTCAACAAGATGGACCTCGCTGATCCTGAACTAGTTGAGTTGGTCGAGATGGATGTTCGTGACCTTCTTAACAAGTACGGTTTCGATGGTGACAACGCTCCTATCATCAAGGGTTCTGCTACTAAGGCTCTCGAAGGTGACAAGGAAAACGAAGACGCTATCATGGAACTCGTTACTGCTATGGACGAGTACTTCGATATCCCTGAGCACGATCTTGACAAGCCATTCCTCATGCCAATCGAGGATGTCTTCTCAATCAAAGGCCGTGGTACTGTTGCTACTGGTCGTATCGAGCAGGGTGTCATCAAATTGAACGACGAAGTTGAAATCGTTGGTCTTAAGGAAACTCAAAAGTCTGTGGTTACTGGTATCGAAGCCTTCCATAAAACTTTGGATCAAGGTCAAGCTGGCGATAACGCTGGTCTTCTCCTTCGTGGTATCGAACGTGACCAAATCGAACGTGGTCAGGTAATCGCTGCCCCTGGCACCATTACCCCACACACCGAATTTGAAGCTCAGGTTTACATCCTTAAGAAAGAGGAAGGCGGCCGCCACACTCCATTCTCTAAGGGTTACAAGCCACAATTCTACTTCCGTACTACCGATGTAACTGGTGAAGTAGAACTTCCAGCCGACAAAGAAATCGTCATGCCTGGCGATCAGGTAACCTTCAAGGTTAAATTGCTCGCTCCAGTAGCTATGAACGATCAAGACCGTTTCGCTATCCGTGAAGGTGGCAAGACCGTCGGTTCTGGTGTGATCACCAAAGTTATCAAATAATTGATAACCCACAAAATAACTCCCGAAAGGGAGTTATTTTTTTGTAAGTTTTATTACATCTTGATTTCTGCGTCGACACCAGCAGGGAGGGAGAGATTTTGAAGGCTCTCGATGGTTTTTGGAGTAGCATTCAAGATATCAATAAGACGCTTGTGGACTTTCATTTCGAAAGCTTCACCACCGGTTTTGTATACGTGTGGGGACTTTACTACAGTGAAAGTACTTCTTTTGGTAGGTAGTGGAATAGGACCAGATACCTTAGCACCGGTACGAATAGCGGTGTCTACGATTTGACGAGCGCTTTGATCAATCACGCGATGATCGTAAGCTTTTAGTCTAATCCTGATAGTTAGACCTTCGGATTTTTTGGCTTCTGCCATATGTGTATGTCCTTTCTCCTCTATAATCTTAGGTTCACTCTTAGATGGCAACCAGTAAGTTTTTAGAGGTGGATAATTAGTTTATTATGGGACCATAATACCATACTTTGCACGAAAAAGCAAGATAGAGTATAATAGTCTCATGAGTTTCGCGAAGTTCAAAAAGCGATTTTATTTTAGGTTGGCGGGGTATTTTCGGCGTTTGGCTAATAGAGCCCTAAAACGGTGGAATCCGCGCATTATTGCAGTAACTGGTTCAGCTGGTAAAACCACCATGTTAAACCTGTTGGAACACGAAATTGGCAAAAAAGCCCACTATTCCCATGACGCCAACTCAGCCTTTGGGGTACCGTTTGATTTACTAGGCTTAAAAGGGGTAAAATCCTCCAAACTTAAATGGATTTATCTAATTATTGCTGCACCAATTCGGGCATTGTTTTACAAACACAAAGAACCGTTTTATGTAGTGGAAATTGATGGCGAACGCCCACATGAGGCAGAATTCTTAGCCCAGTGGCTCAAGCCAGAGGTAACAATTTGGGTATCGGTGGGGCTTTCCCATGCAGTACAATTTGAAGGAGTGGTAGAAGAAGGAGAATATAAAGACCTAAAAACCGCTATTACGGCAGAATTTGCTAATCTCCCTGAAAATACGCAAAAATTAGTCTATATTGATGCCGAATCTAAGGCTATGGTAAAGGCTACTGAGGGAATTAAAGCCAAGGTAGTACCAATTAAGAAATCTTTGCTTAAAAAATATGTAGTTTACCCAGATTCTACTGATTTTACTTATGGCGACACCACTTTCCACTTCAATCATCCAGAAGTAAGAGATTTAGCTTTCCACCTATTTGTATTGCAAGATTTGATGAAATACCTCAAATTGCCATTTAACCCAGATTTTTCTGAAGTCAAACAAATTCCAGGTAGAAGTTCGTATTTCAAGGGAATTAAGGGAATC
>JAFZSN010000010.1 GCA_017619315.1 Candidatus Saccharimonadota bacterium | reverse complement strand
GGATTTAACCTCTTTTATTGCATTATATCTAGCTTTTTCTTGTAGTTTTGTATTATTCTAGGACATAGGTAGTCCCTCCTTTCTGTGATTTATTTTGCTTTTATATCTACAGTTTAGAGGACTACCTTTTTGTTTGCAAATGTTTGTTGCGAAGGTGTTGAGTTATTACGCAATATTTAACTAATAGCGGTTCCGATGTTGTGGTGATTGACTAACGGGGTAAAGTGTGGTATAATTAAGGTATCTTTGCCTGGGTGGCGGCGAGGTGGTGTTTAACAGTCAAATTATCTCAGATTTCAAATGAAATCTGGTGCTATCGACCCTTTGGCAAATAGTTCGGGGGCGTTGCTTCCGAGAATTCGAAATAAGGAGGTAATGCTATGGTCCTTTTCTTGTTTTTAGAGTTTGGAGCGCTCACGATGTTTTTCATGCTCTCTGTTTGCTTCTCTTTGAGAGGCGGTATAGTTCTCACTCATAGTTCTGGATCTATTCTTAGAAAGTTTGGGATTATGGGTGAACTTAAGGTCCGTGATTGGGTTAAATCCGGCCTTTTTGCTCTCGCTAATGGCCTCATGGCTGGTTTTGCGAGAACTTTGCACGTCCTTGCCATCATAATATTCTTCTTGGTTCTTATCGAGATAGGATATTTGACTTACTGGACCAGTGGTCAGGCTACGATGGTAAAAGAGGTGTTTGTATCGATTGCTCTTTTGGCGTCGACGATACCGATTGCGATCAACGCAGCTATTATTTCTGGTTCAGCTTTTTTAAAAAAGTTGGCAGGAATAGTGTTCGTTATTTGTGTGGCGTTGGTTATCATAAGAGCATTGTGGTATCGCGCTGATAAGGCGAACGAGCCGGATGACACGGAGGAGTCGGAACAAACGGATGATCCTGATGACGATGAAGGTCTGATGGATGATGGTATCTTACTTAGGATTGCTGCAATTGCTTCTGGTATAGTTGCTTTGATTGTGGTAATCGCAATGTTATGTAACTGAGGTGGATAGCACTCCTGGCGGCCTGTTTTGGGCCGCTGGGTTATCATGGTTTGAGACTGAGATAAGTTGATTGTTGAGCATAATTTGTATAAGGTTAGAGTTTATGGTTTTACTATTGACTTTTTTGGGGTTGTGTGATATAATGTAGACAGTCTGAGTTTAGGGAGTTAAGTGAACGATGAGGGCCATTAACAACCAAATCATCTCAGATTTCAAATGAAATCTGATGCTATCAAACCCCTTAACTGTTATGCAGCAATATTTTCTTAGTTCGGGGGTGGGATACCTCCGACAAACACTATACAGGAGGTATAGACATGGTAAATTTAGGATTTACTTTATCGCTGATCGCAGGATTTGCGGTAGCAATCCTTACTTGTGCGACATATCTCTATTTTTATGGGAGAAGTCTTCACGCAAGTAAGGCGGTAACTGTAGTTATATGTTCGCTCCTCTTTGGAGCCGTCACATTCTTGTCTCAGCGTTTTGCGCCGGACTACGGAGAGGCTGCCATAGCGGGGACCATAGCACTATGCCTTATTGAAGGGCATTTTTGTTATCTCGCGTGTAAGGAAGCGTCGAAATGGAGTGAAATATTACTTCTCATTTTGACGTTCATCTTTGTGGCAGCTGGTGCTATTAACGCGGCCGGTTTCATACCGAACGTTAGCTCTTTGGTAATAGCATTACCACGAGCGTTTTCTGCAATAATGGCTGGATGCTTTTTGTTAAACTATTTTGTTTATCATTCCAAAGGCCAGCATCTTACGCAGAAAATTGGGAAGGCTAAGCGTAGGCGGTATACCGTTGCAGCGGTAGCTAGCATAGTTTTGGCAATAGCACTCGCTGCGGCTTTAGTCGTTCCGGCACTTAGTAAAACTTCGGTAGTCAAGGCTGATCCGACTGACGATCCTGATGCGAGCAATAACTCTGCTGTGATATATCATTTTTATAATGATGATTTGCAGAGCGATGAAGATGCGACCAATAATTATAATTTTGGCCCATCAGGTCCGCTGGATACGAAGAAAGCCCAGAAGAATCATGCGAAGAGACTTAAGAAAGACACGGTTCTTCTGGCGGCTGCTATGGGTTGGGTCGACGCGAACACGAAGACCACTCAGTTCCTGAAGAAGTACTATGATTCTTGCAATGGGGACTGGGAAAAGGCAATGAACAAGGCGGCCAAAGCATTTTATAAAAATCCGGAGCTTTATGATAAGAGCGCCAAGAAATTTATAAAATTCTTGAAGTCCGCCGATAAGGTATTCGTCAGAGATTGCTTGAATTACTCGAGCCAGATGTACATGAGGCCGAGAAGCAACTCGAAGGGTTTACCTGAAATCATTGCACTCGAAACCCTGCTTAGTGGCGGGCACGAGCTTGTGTATGTATTTAATATCGATGGCAAATCCATTGAGGTAAGATTCCGTATCGAATGCGGATATCAGCCGGTGGATGTTGTTAAGGTAATGCATATTAAGCCGCAGCCGCAGCCGGATATTGATCCGACGAACCCGGACATCGATCCGACGAACCCGAACATCGATCCGACGAAACCTGGGTTCAATAAGGATCCGAACGAGGCTCCTACGAAGAATACGGAGCCAAATGACGATCCTGGTCCAGGGAAGCAGACGGAGGAAAATAAGGACCCTAATTCTTCTGACAAAATGACATATCCTGAGTACGTCAAGGAAATTGACGATCTGAAGGATATCAACAAAAATCAGAAGAAGGCTGGGGATCCGAATACTCCTTCGATTCCTAAGCCAACCGAGGATACTGTTGTGGATAATAACGGTGACTACGGTTATGGCTGGGGCGGAGCTGACGATCCCACCACTGGTGTGCCTACCGCGAAAACGGAGGATGGCACCGAAATAAACACAGAACCGGCTGGTCGTTGGGGGGGACCAACCGATTAAGGTTAAGATAGCATTATTTGGATAAAGCCCGGGTGGGCGCTTTCGAACCTTATCGCCCGGCGGCTTAAAAACCGCTGGGCTTTATCCAAGATTTGAGACTGAGATGATTTGGTTGTGCAGACGAATATTAACAATACGGTTAGCAAAATACTATTTAATACTACTAAATTAGTCTAGTGCTAGCGAGGCCGACGCGATCGGCGATGTTAGCAATAAACTGGGCGGATTTAGATTTATAAATTTTTAACGAAAGGATAATATGAAAAGTATTTATAAAGCTGTGCTTAGTGTATCAGCTGCCGCGGTTGTGATGGCTGGGACACTAACTCCTGCGATAGTGCAAGCTTGGGGTGACTCTGACAATGGTCGTCCTAGCTATACGCTTGACCAGATCAATAACGGTGATCTTAAAGACACCATTACGTTTAACTCAATTTCTAACGGTAAAATTGGGGACGAAAAGAACTTCGTAGGCGCTAAAGTTGCTGGTGCTAATGTCAGCACTTGGAATGCAAATACGATTAAGGTGAAAGACGGCGAAACTTATACGATTCGTTTGTTTGTTCACAATAACAGCCCATTGGGTATGGCAGCGATTGCAAAAGACGTGAAAGCAACTTTCTCGCTTCCAACAACTGTTGCTAAATCTCAGACGATTTACGGTTATCTTGATTCTTCAAATGCAAAACCAAATCGTATTTGGGATGAGGTGACTTTACAAGCAGATGAGAATATCTACCTTGAATATGTAGATGGTTCTGCTAAATTTAATAACAATAAGGGCGATTTTAAATTGCCAAACGAGGTGATTACTTCTGGCGCTAAGCTTGGTTACACCTCAATGAATGGTGAGATTCCTGGTTGTTATGAATACTCTGGCGTTGTAACTATCGACGTTAAAGTTCACTCTTCAGTAGCGGCTAAGCTTTCTAAGCAAGTTCGTTTGAAGGGTTCTAACACTTGGAGTGAATCCGTAAATGCTAAGGTTGGTGACGAAGTTGAGTATCAGATCGAGTATGTTAACTTGCTTACTGAAACTGTAGACAACGTAACTATTCGTGATATTCTTCCTACCAACGTTGAATATGTTATGAATTCTACTTACCTTTACAATGCTAATTACCAAAGTGGTGTGAAGCTTGCTGATAATACTGTGGCTACGTCCGGTATTAATATCGGTAGCTATCTCGCTAAAGGTAATGCCTATGTAAGGTTCACTGGTAAAGTTGTGGATAAGACTCTAGCTTGTGGTAATAACCAACTTGTGAACTGGGCAAACGTTACTGTAAAAGATAATTTAGTTTACAAAGACGATGCTTCAGTGATGGTTGTGAAGGACGACGAGACTTGTGAGAATCATCCAAATCCTGAACCAACTCCTGACACCCCAGGCTCTATTGTAGACACGGGTGCTGGTACAATTGCATTTGGTGCTATTGGCGCTGGTGCAGCTGTGACAACGCTTGGCTATTATATTGCTAGCCGTAAAAAATCCATGTAAGACTGACCGCTTCACCGGGTGGTCTGGGTGGCCTCAAATAAAGCGACTAGGTTTAACGCCTAGTCGCTTTTTGGTGGAAAAGTTTTTTGCTTTTTCTGAAAATGGTTATGGTATAATGGATGATATATGGATCCAACGCAGAATAATGATTCTTTTGGTAGCCTTAGCTCGGGTGGTGGAAATCCGGTACCTGGGGCGGGCGGTGTGTCCGGTGCTAGTGCTGGTGCGACCGGTGCTACGGCGACTGGTGTGTCTGCTGGCGCTGCTGGTGCGACTGGTGCGTCTGGTGCTGCGGCGACCGGCGTGCCTGCTGGTCCTGCTGGTGTGCCTGGTTCCACCGGTATGGCTGGCGTGCCTGCCGGTATTCCGAGCAGTGGTATGCCTGCCGGTATTCCGAGCAGTGGTATGCCTGTTGGTGCGGCGGGTTCGAATCCTGGCATGGCGGCAGGTGCGGTTTCCTCTAGCGCTACACCTGGTGTAAATGGGGTTAATCCTGCAGTTTTGAATAATTTTGGTCAAACAAATCTGAACCCAAACTCAAATCAGACTGGCGCAGTTTTTAGCCAGGTGAATATGGGGATGCCAATTAGTTCTGGAACCGGTGATGTCGTGGTCGGTGGTAGCCAAAAGCAAAATCGAAAGAAGATGCTGCTGGTTGGTGGGCTGATCGCTTTGGTTGTACTAATCGTGGTTGGTTTGGTTGTCAGTGTGGCGCTTGGTGGCAAGACCGGATCTGGTGGCGGCGGTCAGGCAGGATCGCAGGGCCTAAAAGGCGCATTCAATAGTTATGCGAATTATGTGATGTTTGGGAAAGATAGTGATGAAGATTTGACGGAAGATGAGATGAACGAATATGGTGTTTATTTTGTAAGCTTAGGTAAGGATGAGACGGCACTATATAAATATACCAATGAAGTAAATAGAAAATTTGATGTTCTAAAGAATAGTTTGTCTGGCGATGATCCATATTGGTCATTGGCGCTTTCTAATTTGTCGGACTATTTCCAGAAATATCCAAACGTACAGCCTTTGACAGTTGGCGAAATAACTGATGCATTTAATAAAAGTGGGCGTAGTGGGGCGGAGGCTTTGATTGATAGTAGATATTCGACTAGTGATGCCTCTTCGAGTGGAGAGGATATTTCAAGCAGATTTTTGGATTATCTTATTGCGGCAAGTGATTTGAGTGTATTTCAGCTTGATATCATAGAAAAGGCTAGCGTCTCGGGTTGTGTTTTGAACGACCAGCTGGAGAGTGACTGTTATGTGTTGACTGAAGAAGAGAGCCAAACGTTTGATGAATATGTTTTGGAGTCATTTGACGCCGAGGGGGCATTGATGCAGAATGCTATTCTTGCACTCTGGGATATCTATGATGAGGCATATGGGATAAAGACTGAGGAGGAGGGTGATGCACAGGGTGGCGAGGAAGTGTCGGGTGATAGTGAAGGAGTGTCAACTAATGAAGGGAGTGAACAATGAGACGAAAACTTTTAGCTCTCTTAACGGTGTTTGGCGGGATGATTGGGGTGTTACTTTGTACCTCGAACTCCTTTGCTACTATAGATAATTCTGTAATTATGGAAAAGTGGTTTTTAACCGAGTATTATAGCAAATGTAGTGATTCGGTTTCGTCTTATATTAACAATGATTATGTTATTGCACATGATAAGAAATATGTAAAAGATGCTATTTTTGATAGCACAATCGGTGGAAGATTAACAATACCAAAGACAGCATTGCCTGCGTATGGCTTTAGTGGGGTGGAATCTAAAAAGAAGATAGGTTGTGAAAAAATGTTTACTGGGAGTGATGAGACTTCTGGTCTTGGGCTAGTTAATACATCAAAACTAAGTAAATACGCTGATTTGAAATGGTCTGGTAGCGGGAAAGATATAAATGATTTTTTGACGAAAATTGGGTACATCAATAAGGGGGGTTCTCAGATTATTCAATTAAAATATTCAGCACCAGCGAATACTATTATGCCAACCAGTCTTTCTTATAACGCTGATAAAAAAGAATATAGTCCGAACCGTAAGACTGGGGTCACCTATTTTTCATTTAGCGTGGATAATCGCAATAAAAAGATTAAGTTTTATCCTACGGGACCGAATGTGTATGAAGCGCCGTGTCCAGCAAATGAGGGATGGAATCAAGCCGTTGCTGTTGAGATTGCTATTGGTAACACTGTAGCAGATACTGCGAAAAATATTGAGGAAAAGTTGGGCGGTAAGAGTTGGTGCGTTTCCACTACTAATGGCAACGTAGTTAAGTATGGGTTTCCGGTCAATGGTTTTGTTGAAGTAAACGGTGGTGGTGGCACTTGGGAGTATACTAAAAGCAAATCTACCCTTGATAAATCAATTAAGGAGATATCCGGTTTTGGAAAGGTAAATGATGTCTTTTGGACAAATAGTGAAAGATACACTGTTTATTTGCATTATTTAACTAAAGCTTCTACTGGAATTGTTTGTGACCCAGAGTCTGTTTCGGATAATTATAAAAAGGTGAGGTTGAAGGACAACAGTGGAAAAATAAATGATAATTGCTATGTTAATCTTAATGGTCGTGAACCCAGTGAATTACCTGTCGCCATCCAAAGTCCCAATAAGCTTGAAATCATTGGCGACAATACGGACAAAAAATCTACAGTAACGCTTCAAACCATAATTGATTGGTTGAAAAAGGCA
The DNA here is from genome assembly GCA_017619315.1 of Candidatus Saccharimonadota bacterium. Lineage (GTDB taxonomy): Bacteria > Patescibacteriota > Saccharimonadia > Saccharimonadales > Saccharimonadaceae > Nanosyncoccus. The sequence goes on along the minus strand of JAFZSN010000010.1, from coordinate 8,293 downwards.
AAATACTCTGACAAGGAGTTGGCTGAGATGGCTACGGTAGGGGAAGCAACTGAAGGGCTTGAAGAAACTGAACCTGATGAAGCGGAGGTGACTTGTGCAAATGCTGGCGGGGCAGCATCGCTAGGATGGATTTTGTGTCCCGTGATAGACATATTGGGGAATGCTGCTGAGTATGCGTATAATGATCTTGTTGAGCCTAGCCTTCGGGTGGATCCAATGCTCTTTTCTGGAGGTAATGAAGGCGTAAAAACGGGTTGGGAGCAATTCCGAAATATCGCTAACACAGCTTTCATTATTCTGCTCCTAGTGGTGATATTCTCCCAACTTACAGGCGTGGGTATCGATAATTACGGTATTAAGAAAATCATGCCAAAACTTATCATCGCTGCTGTTTTGATAAATCTTTCGTACTTGATATGTATTCTTTTGGTTGATTTGTCCAATATCCTTGGGAATGGTCTTAGGATGATGTTTGACGGCCTTAGTGTTGATATTCAAACAAAACTGGTTGTAGAAGGAGCGACTAAGCCTTTAACTATTGATTCTACAAGTAGTACATTGATTACGGTGGGCTTAGCTGGTGCTGCAGTGGCTATGGTGGGGGCAATTTGGCAAAACCCGGCGATCCTTTTGTCTGTGTTCGTGGCGGTGCTTGGCGTGGCCATTGCGATATTCTTCCTGTTTATATTGCTTTCGGTTAGAGAGGCTGCAATTGTGGTACTAACGGTCGTCTCGCCTTTGGTGGTAGCAGCATTTATGCTTCCGAATACAAAGAAGTTGTTCGATAAGTGGTGGAAGTTGTTCCAGGCGCTACTGCTCGTTTATCCGATTTGTGGCTTATTGGTTGGTGCCGGTAACTATATTTCAAGATTACTTATTTCTAGCCAGTTTGGTGCTGGTGGGTTCTTGAATGTCTTCACGGCACTAATTGTGGGGATCGTGCCAATATTCTTTATCCCGACTGTGCTTAAAGGTTCGTTCTCGGCGATGGGTAAGATTGGTGACAAGTTGACTGGTCTTGGTAGCAAGGCGAGAAGTAGTGCTACGAGCAAGATTAGAGGTAGCGAAGGTTACAAAAACGTGCAAAAACGTGGTTTGGAGCGTAGGGCTAAAGTCAAAGCAGGATATAGTGAGAGAAAGGGTCGTTTGAACTGGAAGGGTAATTTGAAGAGCAAATTGGCCAGTTCCGGCGGGGTTGTTGGGGCCGTTGCGCGTGGATCTGGATGGGCTAAGTCTTATGCTGGATACGTAGATAAAGCTGAAAAGCTACGAGAAGAAAACATTAACGCTAAGAAGACTTTGATGAATGCTGGGAGAGCTTTTGATATAGCTCAGCATCCTGAATTGAATAGCAAGGCTCTTGCTCAAAAACAAATCCTTGATGCAGCGGGCAAAGGTGCAGCTGATCTTGAGGCGGCGGTTGCTGCCGTGGTCGCTTCTGGTACCGTGAAAGAGAAGGACATTGCGGGCATTATTCGTGACGCATTGAACTCTGGTGGCTTTGAAAAATTGAAAAAGGATGGTTCGTTGCGTGGTGTACTTGAGAAAATGCATACTCAGTATGGAAACGGTTTCCTTGCGACGGATTACGAGCTGGGTCATTTCGTGCAAAATGGTGGAACGACGAATGGTGGGAAGCTTGGGAAATTGGGTGAGTATGCGACGGCGACGGATGCGAGTGGGAAGGATGTTATTGATTTATCCGATTTGAAGCCCGAGCAACTTACGAAACTCTCTGGTAGTAGTTTGGCTGCTATGGCCGCCTCTGGGAAGCTTACCCCGAAGATGGCAGAGAGAGTCTTGGCGTTGAACCCGAATATCTCTGATGATAAGAAGATAATGCTAGGCGCACTTGCGGATAATCAAGTAAAATGGGATCCAACGCTCAGCGTTGATCAACAGGCAGAGAAGTTTAAGAAAGATGCTGAAGAGCTTCTGAAGGTTCATAAGACTGGAATTGTGTCGACGGGCAATTCGATTCGAACTGGTGGTTCGGTTGCTAGCGCTAGGGCGGCGGTCGACAAATGGACAGCGCCTAAGCCTCAAGATGTTAACGTGGTATAGATGAAACAAAAAATGGTCGGGGCTAGGAGATTTGAACTCCTGACCTCACGCACCCCATGCGTGCGCGCTACCAGGCTGCGCCAAGCCCCGATCTTTTGTTTATTATATCACAAAAGTATGGTATAATAGTTGTATCTGGGTGTAGCACAGTTGGTAGCGCGCGACTTTTGGGAAGTCGAGGTCGCAGGTTCAAGTCCTGTCACCCAGACCATTTTTGGCTGGGTGTGGCGCAGTTGGTAGCGCGCAGCGTTCGGGACGCTGAGGTCGTCAGTTCAAGTCTGATCACCCAGACCATTTTTTTTGCTCCAGAGAAACTGCATGAGTTGGGAACTGAAGCGTCCCAAGGGGCAAACAGTTCAAGTCTGATCACCCAGACCATTTTTTTATTGGAAGAATAGTGATTACATGGTAAAATGGAAGGATATAAGGAGATACACAAGTGGCAGATAAAACGAAGCCTATGCAGCAAAAAAACAATAAAAACGCTTCAAATATGATTCGGAGTTTTCTGTTTATATTGATAGTCGCATGTTTTGGTGCTTTTTTGATAACCGGTATGAACGGCACTAATGTAAAGAAGGACGAAGTGCCGATTTCGGACGTGATCAGGCGTGCGAATGATCCAAATGGCAATATTGCAAAAATTGCCGTGACTGGCCAGAATCTTGATATTACTTTGAAAGATAAAGATCAGCCGACTGAGACTTCTAGGAAAGATGGTTCGGGGACTTTGTATGATCAGGGGCTCGTGAATCATTGTGAGGGGCTTGAGGGCGATGCGCTTAGTGACTGTGAGGCGAAGTATCCAGTGATTGAATACAAGGAAGATAACAATGTGTGGGGGATTGTGCTAGACGTGGCACTTACGGTACTTCCGATTATTGCGATTGTGATTTTCTTCTCGTGGATGATGCGGCAGGCTACTTCAGCTAATAGCCAATCGATGGCTTTTGGCAAATCCAAGGCGAAGCTTTACGGCCCGGACAAGAAAAAAGTTACATTTAAGGATGTGGCTGGTAATGAGGCGGCGAAGCAGGACCTCACGGAGATTGTGGACTTCCTTAAAAATCCGAAAAAATATGAAAAGCTTGGTGCGAAGATCCCACGTGGAGTACTGCTTGCTGGTGATCCTGGTACAGGTAAAACTTTGATGGCGCGAGCGGTGGCTGGTGAAGCAAATGTGCCGTTCTTCTCGATTTCGGGTTCGGAATTTGCGGAAATGTTTGTAGGCGTGGGCGCAAGCCGGGTGCGCGATTTGTTTAGCAAGGCCAAGAAAAATGCACCGTCTATTATATTTATCGATGAGATCGATGCAGTGGCACACAAGCGTGATGCGCGCGGTGGGGCTGGCCGTGAAGACGAGCAGACTTTGAACCAAATTTTGGTGGAGATGGACGGCTTTGATAATGATTCCGGCGTAATTGTGATGGCGGCGACTAACCGTGTTGATATGCTCGATAAAGCTTTGCTTCGCCCGGGTAGATTTGATAGGCACATAAATGTAACTTTGCCGGAAAGAAAAGACCGTCTAGAGATTTTGAAAGTACACTTTAAAGGCAAGCCTGTGGAAGCCGATGTGGACCTTGAAGCTCTCGCTAAGAAGACTGCTGGGTCGTCTGGCGCGGATCTTGCAAACATTGCGAACGAAGCGGCGATTACGGCGGCAAGGGAAGGTCACAAGGCGGTTTCGAACAAGGATGTTGTTGAGGCATTTGAAAAAGTTGCGATTGGACCTGAAAGAAAATCCAAGGTTATGAATGAAAAAGAGCGTAAAATAACGGCTTATCACGAAGCGGGTCACGCGATTGTGGGGCATGTGCTTCCTGATTCTGATCCTGTTCATAAAGTGACGATTATCCCGCGTGGATCTACTGGTGGGGTGACTTGGTTCTTGCCACCGGAAGACCGTAGCTACAAGAGTATTTATGATCTGAAAGATATTTTGGCACGGGCGATGGGCGGACGTGTTGCGGAGAAACTGGTATTTGGTAAAGATGCGATTACTACTGGTGCATCGTCTGACCTTAAGAATGTGGCGACACTCGCGAAATCGATGATTGTGGAAGAGGGAATGGGGGCCAATCTTCGCAATATTGTTTTCCCTGGCGAAGAGACTGGCTATTATACAATTACGACCGGAAAGCCATATTCGGAAAAAACTTCAGAATTGATTGACGCGGAGATTCGCAAGTTGTCGGACGAAGCAGCGAATCGGGCTGAGATTGTTTTGAAAGCGAACAAAGCTGTGCTTGATAAATTGGCTGCCGAGTTATTGGCGCGTGAATCTTTGGAAGAAGCTGAGCTAGAACCGATTTTGAAGTCGGCAAAACTACCTGCGGCTGCTAAACTACATTAAAATAATAGAAAGGAAACGGGATGGAAAGATTGTTGAATTATTTTGTGCCAGAAAAATATCAGTTGGATATTGCGATTGATAAGTTTGAGAAAACGATTGGCGGTACTGTGGTTGTGACTGGTAAAGTTGTAGAAGAGACCGTGAAGTTCCATGCTGTGAAACTTGATATTACGGATGTTTTGGTGAATGGCGCTAAAGCTGAGTTTAAAGCTGACGGTGAGGTTCTTGAGATTTTTAAATGTGAGAATGGGGAAGCTGAAATCACTATATATTATAATGGTAAACTGAATGAGAACATGGAGGGGGCGTATCTTTCTACTTATGAATATAAGAGTAAGAAAGAGACGATTGTGGCGACACAGTTTGAGAGTCATTATGCGAGGGAGGCGTTCCCTTGTATTGATGAACCGGCGGCGAAGGCGGTGTTTGAACTTGCTATTACAACGGATAGCGCTGATACGGTGTTGTCTAATATGCCGAGGCTTGACTCGCGGGATGCGTCGAATGGTTTATCAACTTCCACATTTCGGCCGACGCCGAGGATGAGTACGTATCTGCTCGCGTGGGTGATTGGGCGGTTCCATGGTAAGACTGTGAAGAATGATCATGGCATTGAGATTACGACTTATTGTTCGTTGGCGCAGGATATTGATACGGTAGATTTTGCGAATGAGATTGCGGCGAAGAGCTTGGAATTTTATGATGATAATTTTGGTGTGCCGTATCCTTTGGAGAAGCTTGATCAGATTGCTTTGCCGGATTTTGAAGCTGGAGCAATGGAGAACTGGGGGCTGGTTACTTACCGGGAATCTATGATGCTCGTTTCGAAAGTTGCGACGCTTGGGACTCGGAAGGGCGTTGCCCTTACTGTGGCACACGAATTGTCACACCAATGGTTTGGTGATCTTGTGACGATGGAGTGGTGGGATGATTTGTGGTTAAACGAATCGTTTGCAAGCGTGATGGAATACTATGCGGTGGATCATATTCATCCGGAGTATAAGATTTTTGAAGGGTTCTTTACTGGTGATGCGTATGCGGCTTTGATGCGCGATGCTTATACCGATGTGCAGTCGGTGCATCAGGATGTGTCGGACCCGGCGGAAATTGCGACTTTGTTTGACGGCGCGATTGTTTATGCTAAGGGTGCAAGGTTGATGTTGATGCTGATTAGGCTGATGGGTTGGGAGAATTTTTGCAAAGGTTTGGTCGATTACTTTAAGAAGCATAAGTATGGAAATACGGTGGGGGACGATTTGTGGAAGGCCCTGAAACCTTATGCGGAGTTTGATCCGGGTAAACTCATGCATGCATTTATTGATAAGCCTGGGTATCCGGTGATTACGAATCTTAGTGACGACTTCAAGAAGTTTAGCCAAAAGAGATTTTTGCTCGACGGGCCGATGAAGAAATCGGATTGGCCTTTGCCGGAGATTACGGAGGATATGAGTGGGCATTATGTTTTGGATTTGTCGGATGAAGAGTTTAATGAGCGGTTGGCTGGTTTTGATAAATTGGGCTTGGAGGAGAAACTAAGGCTTCTCATTGACCGTGATTTGATTACGAAGTCGGGACTGAAGAGCTCGGCAAGTTTGGCGCCACTTCTGATTAGATTTAAAGATGAATCGGCGCCGGCGATTTGGAATAAGGTGGCGGCGCTCGTTGCGAACCTTAAGATTTATTTTGACGATGAATCTGCTGAAGAGAAAATGTTGAAAAAATATGTGCTTAAACTCGTGGATGGGAAATTGGACGAGGTTGGTATTTGTACGCGAGAGGGTGATGATGAGGACACGATTCGGCTAAGGGCGAATTTGCTCGCACTTGATTATTTTGCAGAGGACAAGAAGAGGTTTAAGAAGCTTGCGGAGATGTATGACAGCGATTATAACAAGATGGACAAGGAAGTGCGGAGTGATATTTTGAGTGCGAAGGCGTACTTGGAGCCTGAGGTGATCGATGATTATTTGAAGAAATATAAGACTGTGGCTGACCCTGATGTGAAGTTTGATTATTTGGCGGCGGCGTGCCTTACGCGCGACAAGGCGCAGATTGAGAAGATGCTTGGGTTACTTGGTAAATATGATGTAGTGAAATCTCAGGATCAGTTGTATTTGTTTGTGTATCTTTATCGTAATCCAAAGGCGCGTGCCGGGGCGTTTAAGTGGCTCACCGAAAATTGGGAATTAGTTAAGAAGACTGGTGGCGATAAGACTTTGAGTGATTATCCGATGCTGGTTGGCAGGATTGCGAGGACTCCGGAAGAGCTCGATGCTTATAGCAAGTTCTTTTCGCCGATGCTTGGCGATACGGCGGTGACCAGAGCGATCACGATTGGTTTGAAAGAAATTGAGGCTAGGGTGAAGTTGATTGCCGAGAATCGGGAAGCGGTGGCGAAGGCGGTTGAAGAAGCTATTAGATAGTTGTTTATTCTTATGCAAAAATTATTGTTTTTGGTGCTTGAATTATTATTTGCTATGTGAGTTAATGGGCTCGGGTTGGCTTCGGAGTTTAGTGGGCCAAATGATTCAGGAGTAGCAATACTCGTGATGTGTGAGGTGATCATTAAACGGTATTCTAGGCATCCAGATTGCCAGAAGGGAGCAGTGAAATGACTATAGAACTAAACATTCTGTGCATTGTCTTCAAAAGGCGGAAAAATCGCCGAAGTAAAAAATCTAACTAGCGAAAGCTAGTTAGAAATCCAACCCGAGGGGTGTCTCCTAGAGGCACCTCCTCGCTTTTATTATATATTAATCGATTTATTCATGCAAGCAGTCTTAGGATGATAAAACCAAAATAGTGGTCTACCTGGGGCTTAGTGTTATAATGGGGGTAATGAAGAAGGTAAGTGTAATTATTCCGGTGTATAATAATAGCCCGTATTTAGGTGAGTGCTTAGACAGCGTGATAAACCAAACCTATAAGAATTTGGAGATTATTATTGTTGATGACAAATCGACCGACGATAGTTTGGAGGTGGTTGGGAGGTATCATGATAAACGAATCAAGGTTATAAAACTCAAGAAGAATAGTGGGGCGGCGATTGCGAGGAATAAAGGTACGGAAGTTGCAACTGGTGATTATATTTGTTTTCTTGACTCGGATGATTATTGGGTGAAGGATAAGATTGAGCGGCAGGTGAAGTTTATATCCGAGGGTAAATATGCTTTTATTTATGGTGATTATGCTTACTATAATAATGGTAGGGCAAAGAAAGTCTCTGTGCCGAAGTCGCTTAATTACAAACAGCTTTTAAAAGACACGACGATTTTTACTTCTACTGTGATGTTTGACATGAAGCAGATTAAGAAGAGCGATATTTATATGCCGAATATTCGGAGGGGACAGGATATAGTGACTTGGTGGAATGTGCTCCGGAAGGGGATCGTGGCTTATGCGACTGATGGCGTGATGGCGTTTTATCGGACGGGGAATGGCAGCTCTTTGTCGCATAATAAGTTTAGGGCTATGAAGAGAACTTGGAATGCATACCGGACGCAAGGCATTAAGTTCCCTGCGAGATGTTATTATTTTGTGTGTTATGCACAGAGCGCAGTGATTAGGCGATTAAAAGCGAAAGAAATAAAAGTTTAAAGCCGTTGCTTTTTTATTATGGTTATGTTATATATGGATATATATAAGGTCATAACAATAAAAAGGTAATATTTATGCATAAAGTGAATAAGAATAAAAAGCACCGAGTTTTCTGTACTTATCTCGGGCTTGGTCTAATTGCTGCACCAGCAGTTATTTCTGGTGTGGTTTTGTCTTCTGCGCATACTCATGCGGTTGATACTGTTGTAGATAATGTAAACATTAACGTGCCGCTTTCCTGTAGTGTCTCGGCATCTGGTATGGATAGCCATACGG
>JAFZSN010000009.1 GCA_017619315.1 Candidatus Saccharimonadota bacterium | reverse complement strand
CCGGTACCACCATTCAGATGGCTCCAGTGAGTCACTTTTTGTTGGGAACCACCGAACCTCCGGTGCGGGGTTCGACCCCACCCGGTACCACCATGCAAATGGCTCCAAAGAGCCACTTTTTGTATGTTATAATGAGCCTATGAAGAAGAAGGTAATCTTTTGCGTAGTTGGTGTCGCCACGATAGTTTTGCTTGTTGTTTGCGTTGTGCTTGTATTGCAAGCGAAAGGGAATGGTGTAAGTGTTAATATTTTGCCGTCTAACTCTATTGGTGGGGCAACAAAATATGAGGTTACTGGGGCGAGGTCTGAAATGGAGGCGAATAAGGCGATTATTCAAAAAGAATATAGTGACAATGAATTCTTTAGAGCGATTACTGAGCAGGAATTGCAAAATATTGTAAATAAGATTGCAGCGGATGGCTGTGGTCAAATTACTGAAAGCTACACACTAGGGCCTCCGGTTGACGATGCGATTAATTGGACGAATTATGGCAATGATAACCACGACGATATAGCTGTCTATATGTTCGACGAAAAATATTTAGTTACTACGGATTGCTTAGGGCACTAGGAATATAACCCCTTTGGTGGCTATAAAAGCCGGTATTTTTTTGGGCTGAAAAGCAAAATCCCCGCTTGAAGTGGCGGGGATTTTTGAGGAAGCTTTTAGTACAATTGGCGAACGCCGCCACACGTGCAGAACTCTTCTGGCGTCAGAATGACTATATTGGGTTCTGAGCTGCATTTGTAGTATCCGGGTTCACCGTCTTTTTCAGGAGCGACATAGTCGGAGTTCAGGAGTAGGATCTTCTTCTCATGGCCCTTTAGGCGTACGATGAAGGTCCCTTCTGATTTTTTGACGAAGCTCGGAATGCCATTTACGATTCTCGGTTTATTCTTTTCGTAGTACATTTCGAAGTTGCTATGCATGAAGGATATCGCGTCAAGGGCGTCTATATCGGGAAGATCTAAGCCGAACTCTCCTAAAATTGACATAATAAGTCCCATTGAGGCCCTCTTTAGCCTTTCGTTGAAGAGGCTATCGATTTTGGGATCATAAAATGGCCATTCATCTGGCGTAGGTTTGCCTTCGAGGGCCGTTATGCCGAAATACTTTGCTAGTATTGTTCGCTTTAGATTTTTAGGGCAGTTGATGACGGATTGCTGTGCACGATAATAGGCTTTTTGCCGGACGATGCTCGATGGGGATTCCGTGAAATTGGCAAATAGTTTTGCCAGAGACATACAATCGTCTTCGCTGAGCGAAATGTTCTTACTGCCAACTATTGGTTTATTGGTGAGGTTAAGATAATCGTTCCGAAGGTGATCCGAAAATATTTCCGAAAGACTTACGGGGATTTCACTTCTTGCGATACCAAAAGCGTAATCGGCCTCTGGATAATTAATCCTCACGTGATGAGTCCTCATCTCGTTTTCCTGTATTTGCGTTGCTTCCTGTTGGTTAAGATTCATAGCTACACCCCCTTAACATGATAGATTTTTTGCTACTTTAGACATTATATCACAATTTTACCAGGGGCGGGATTGACGGTAATGGAAATTTATGTTATAATGGGGAGATAGTAGTAAATTTTTAAAGATGCTCTCTATGGGCTATCTTTCAACTCGTTCTTGAAAAAAAGGAAGAAGGTGACGTGTATGAAAGAACAGTTGTTATTTTTTGTTGACCCCAATATTAATAGGGAGCTGCGACAGGTTGTTCAGGAAGTGGCGCGTGAGGCGGGTTTAATCTATGGCATGGAATCAGTGTATGCTGACACATGTCCGGATGGTTATCCTAGCGCTCGTTTCACGGTCGCTGGCGATACTGTGGCAGACCAGGAGTGTGGTATCCAGAGAGATGCTAATATGATACTGGGCGAGATCGAGAGGCTCCTTGGACAGGAAGGTCGGCATATCGTTTTTATCATGTTTGATGATATTACTGGTAAATCTCAGGGTGAGTATTTGCCCTACTGTCACGGGGTTACCAGTGAAAATAATATTGTTATAAGCGTGAGACGATTCCGTGACCTTCCAATCATTGAGCAAAAAGTGTTTCTTGCAGGCTTAATTATGCGTGAGCTTAAGAACGTTTTTGCCCAGGAGTAGCTAAGCACATTAGAAAATAGGCGCCAAGGCGCCTATTTTTATTGGGCTATTTATTAATCGTCGGGGTCAACAATGGCGAGGGAGAGGTCGTCGAGTTGGGATTCGTCGATGGTGGATGGGGAATCCATCATGAGATCGACGCCGGAGCCGTTCTTCGGGAAGGCGACGATGTCGCGGATGTTGTCGACGGATTCTAGGACCATGAAAATGCGGTCGAGCCCTGGGGCACAGCCGGCGTGTGGTGGTGCACCGAACTTGAAGGCATTGAGCATGCCGGAGAAGCGAGCTTCGACGTATTCGTTATTGTAGCCGAGGATATTGAAGGCTTTGTACATGATGTCAGGATTATAGTTACGGACGGCGCCAGAGCAAACTTCGAAGCCGTTCATGACCATATCGTATTGGTCGGCTTTGATAGCGAGTTTGTCGGCGTCAGTTTTGGCGGATTCAAGAGCGGCGAGGCCACCTTTTGGCATGCTGAATGGGTTGTGGCCGAAGTCAAGTTTCTTTAGTTTGTCGTCCCACTCGTAGAATGGGAAATCGATAACCCAACAGTAAGAAACTTCTTCAGGATTTTTGAGGCCAAAGTGATCGGCGAAATCGATACGGAGTGCGCCGAGGACTTTGTTGACTTTGTCGCGGTCGTCAGCACCGAAGAAGACGGCGTCGCCGGTCTTAGCATTGGTGAGTTTTTGGACGTTTGCGATTTCAGCTTCGGTCATGAATTTAAGAATTGGGGATTTGGCACCCTCATCTGTATATAATATGTAGGCAAGGCCACCGGCGCCGAGTTTGCGGGCTTTTTCGGTGAATTCGTCGATTTCGCGGCGAGTGAGGCTGGCGGCGTCTTTGACGCAGAGAGCTTTGACGCAAGGGGTCTTGAATACTTTAAACTCGGTGTCTTTGAAGACTTCGGTAAGGTCGATGAGCTCTAGACCGTAGCGAAGGTCTGGCTTGTCGGTGCCATAAGTATCCATGGCAAAATCATAAGGTAGGCGTGGGACGGGTGAATCTTTGCCAACAAATTTCTTGGCTGGGGTGGAATTTAAGACGAGTTTTTTGTTTGCAAATTTGGTTGCGAGATCGATAAAGAGTGGTTCGATAGTTTCGCGGACGGTCTCGCCGTCGTCAACGAAGGACATTTCGCAGTCTAATTGGTAGAAATCGCCATAAAGACGATCGGCACGAGGGTCTTCGTCGCGGAAACAAGGGGCGATTTGGAAGTATTTGTCTACACCGCCGACCATTAAGAGCTGCTTGAATTGCTGAGGTGCTTGAGGAAGGGCATAGAATTTGCCAGGGTGAAGGCGAGAGGGGACGAGGAAGTCGCGGGCGCCTTCGGGGGATGAGTTGGCAAGGATCGGGGTAGTGATCTCGGTAAAATCGTGATCGTACATGTAATTTCGGATAAAACGATAAAACTCTGAGCGGCGCTTCAGGGTATTTTGCATGGTAGGACGACGGAGGTCGAGATAGCGGTATTTGAGACGGAGCTCTTCGGAAGATTTTTCGCCGTCATCGTGAGTGTTAACCGGTGGGGTGAGAGATTTATTTAAGACAGTAAGTTCGTCGACAACTAGCTCGATGGTGCCGGTTTCGATATTTGGGTTAATCAAATCCTTGGCGCGCTCTCTCATGGTGCCGGTAGCTTTCAAGACAAATTCATCACGAACGGATTCGGCTAATTTGAAAGAATCTGGTGTGTCGGGAGTGATAACTAGCTGGATGATGCCAGTATGATCGCGGAGGTCAATAAAAATTAGGCCACCATGATCGCGGCGGGAATTGACCCAGCCTTCGACGGTTACTTTGTTTTTTAGATGGTTTTTTAATTCGTTTGCTAAAAATCTCATATCTGTTATTATACCACTTAATCAGGAAATAAGCTAGTTATTCGCCGAGCATGTATTCTAGTAGCATTTGGATGGTGAAGAAGCCGACGAGGGAATCGTTCTCGTCTTGGACTAGGAAGAAATAGCTATTGGTGCGCTCGATTTCGGAGACGACGAAGGACAAAGAGTCGGTGGCGTGGAGATAGTTTACATTGGTATCGAGATATTTGCTGGCGCGGTCGGTGTTTTTGATCTCAAGAGCGTTCAGGGCTTCGGTGTGAATAATTCCCTTGACGTTGTGGCGGGAGTCGATGACCGGGAAATTGGTGAAGCCGGATTTGTAGAGTTTGTCTAGAACGAGGGGGCCGAGGACTTCTTTGCTGTCTACGAAGACCATTTTGGATTTTTCGACCATGAGTTCTCCGACCGTGCGAGTGTCGAAGCTCATAATGGCGGCGATGCGGTTACGGTCTCTTGTGGTGAGAATTGATTTCGGAGTGCGCCTTAAGACGTCGATGAATTCTTCGAGGGAGGTTGGAGTGTATTTGGTGGGTTTTGCTGGAGTTTTGGGTGAACGAAACTTATCCAGCTTGGGGTCTAGCCACTTTACGAATTTTCGTAATAATGAATCCAACATGATATAATAATTATAACATTTATTTAGTGAAGGAGTTAATTTATGAAGAAAATGAAGGGGTTTTCAGTTATTGCCGTGATTATAATTGTTGCCGTGTTGGCTGTGATTGGAGTTGGCGCTTTCCTCGTGATTGACGGGAATAACAATGCTACTGATTATACGAAGTATGATTTTTATTCAGTGATCGCTCCAGATAAACACAATGGGGAAATTGGTGATCACGTAAAGGGTGATCCGGAAGCACCGGTTTTGATTTTTGAGTATGCTGATTTTCAGTGTCCAGGATGCGCTTCGATTAACCCGCGCGTGAACAAGACCATTGAGCAGCTTGATGGTAAATTGGCAGTAGTGTATAGAAGTTTCTTGCTTTCTTATCATCAAAATGGTACGGCAGCGGCTTCGGCGGCCGAGGCGGCAGGGCTTCAGGGCTACTGGAGAGAATATGCAGATAAGCTGTTCTTGAAGCAATCAGAATGGGAATATGCTTCCAGTTCTGACAGAACAGAGTTCTTTAATAAGTACTTTGAAGAAGTAACTAATGGTAAGGGCGATCTTGAGAAGTTTAACAAAGATATCGCAAGCGACCAGGTGTCTAAGAAAATCAATTTCGATATGGGAATCGGTAAGAGGATGGATATTGGCGGGACGCCGGCTTTCTATATTGACGGCCAGTTGATTGCTTGGAATAAGGAGGGAAGCCTGAATATTAATGGAAAGACTATCTCTTGGGATTCGGCCAGAAATGGGGATGACTTTACGAAACTAATTAAGCAAATTGTTGAGGCTAAGCTAGGAGAATAAACTCATAGGGGGTTGATTAAAAATATCCACCAAGATTTGGTGGATATTTTTGAGACCTAGATCTCGATAAACTCTTGCCAGGCGGCAGGAGCTATTTTTGACTGTTGACGCCCATTGGAGCGTTTGAGCCGTTTGATACGCATGTATCTATTATTCTCCTTAATGTTTTTCGCTCTTACGACCTTCACCCCACCTCGCGAAGACTTTGATTCAAGCCATTGGGAATGTGAGCGATAGGACCTATTCTAGCAAACAATGAAAAATCATGCAAGCATATATGCTATAATGTTTATTATGAAAAAGCGTGGGCGCATTAAGTTTCACAAAGTGAAAACTTGGCAGCTTTTAGTAATTTTGGTGCCATTGTTTTTTGTTGATGCGACTTTGCTTAGACTTGATCACATTCGAATGGTGGAGTTAAGGAGTGCGGTGCTTGCGGCAGACGAAAATGAGGATGACGAGGCAATTAGGAGCGGGCTGGAGGAGCTGAAGAGCTTTGTGTTTTCGAATATGGTAATTAATGTAGTGGATGATAATGGGGAACAAAAAGTTACTTTTGGGACGGGGCCGTTTTATTTGGAGCATCAATATAATAGAGATGCGACGAAGGCCCTGCAGGAGGCGGAGCAGCAGATTATGGATGATAGTAATCCGAACGGTAATATATATGCTCTTGCAAATGAGGTATGTAGGGCGCAAGCGATTGCGAATGGTTGGAGTTGGGATAACCCGAATTTTATTAATTGTATGATTACTGAAATTCAAAAGTATCCGGCGGCTACCGACATCCAAGATAAGATTATTGCTAGTTTGCCGTCCACGGAGCTCTATCGGCACAATTATGCTGCACCGATCTGGGCACCAACTCTTACGGGGTTCATGGTATTGATAACCATGATCGTTATTGTTGTAATTTTTATACGAATTTTAGTGTGGATTTTCTTGAGATTATCGCTTCTCTTTATCTGATAATTAGGGGTGACGCTGAAAAAGGGGGATTATTTATCAGAAAAACCCCTTGACAATTTGGTGACGGAATCATAAGATAGGGGTATATTAATTTAAGGAGGAAAGCTGACATGGCTTACGAACATACCAATGGTAAAGGTGTAAAATACTATCTACATAAAACTGAAGTTACCCTACGTGGTGGCAAGCCTCAGACTATTTATTTCTTCACCAAGGAAGAAAAAGGCGGTAAAGGCACTCCTTGTGATTTGCCAGCAGATCGCGTAGTTGTTGAGAACCCACGCAATGGTTTCTTGACTCTTAAGAAGAAAGCTTAATTATAGATAATCAAAAAGCCGCACTTTTAAAGGGCGGCTTTTTGGTTGGTGGGGGTTTATGCTGTTTTCATGTATAGAGTTGACGGAACTTAAGTTTAGCGGTATAATGATATACATATCGCGGGGTAGAGCAGCCTGGTAGCTCGTTTGGCTCATAACCAAAAGGTCGCTGGTTCAAATCCAGCCCCCGCAACCAAGTTTTAGAAGCAGCTCGGAAAGAGCTGATTTTTGTTTGTGGAAATTCCTGAAAAAGGCCTGAAAAACTATTTACGTATAAGCATAAATGTAATAAACTATTACTTATAGTTATTTTAAAATAAGCTTTTTGTGGAGGAACCAATGACAAAAGCAAAACAAAAACTTAGCGTGATTTTTATGGCAATTTTTGCCGCGCTGTTTGTTTTTTCTATTTTTACCACTTCTAATTCTTTCGCTGCGGCGAATATTTTTAGAATAAAGAATGTTGAAATAGTCGAGCGGAGTGACACTGTTGAGGGGGATATTGGTGCCTTTGATGAAACCAGTATTGGAAGCTATTTTACTTTTCATAAGGTTGGCGATAAAGTAGTTTATAAGATTACGTTAGAGAATACTGATACGAATACGCACGTCATTGCAACAATATCCGATAATAATAGTAATGAGAATTTGGAATACTCATATGATGCATATGAGAATACGACCGTTGCGGCTGGCGAATCTTTTGATTTTATTCTTGCCGCAACATACAAGAATGGTGTAACTGATATAGATTTGCGTAATCAGATTCAGAGTTTGAAACTATCGATTAGTTTTGCTGACACTCAGGATTCGGATGAATTTGATTTAGCTGTGCCAAATACCGGTGAGAATACTGTGAATATGGCTGGTGGGATGGCGGTTTCGAATATTGTTTTCTTGGCTGTTTCTGCGGCTGGTTTGGTTGTTTGTTCAATCTTGATTATCAGGAAGCACAAGAACGCAGCTAAATATCTTGGCGCTGTGGTTGCAGCTGTCTCGGTGACTGCATTGGTGTTTTCGGTGAAGGCTGCTACGCTTAACACTAATGAAATATCTATTGATACTGAGCTTGGCTTTTATGACAAAGTCGTGATTACAAATGGCAATGATCAAATTATCGCTGATTATGGCACAAAATTTGAAGATATTGAGGGGGTCACGGCTCCAGTTGTAGACAACCAGAATCTCAGTGGCTGGAAGGATGAGAGTAATAATCCGATTGATACTACTCAACCAGTTATGAGTGATTTAACGATTACGCCAGTTTATGAACGAATTGCCTTCAATGTGACGATGGATGCAAACGGTAAGAATTACTCCGATGGAAGCAAAAAATATGTACTCAAGTATAATAGTTCTGATACGACTCATGAGGGGAATACAAGATCAAAGAAAATAGTATCACATTCTACAAACGTCAACGATAAGGGTGAACAGAATAGTACATATAATAATAATATAGCAACGTCGGATGTCGTGACGATGCCTGGAGCTTCTAAGCTTAAAGTAACTTTAAGATATCGTACCGAATCTAATTATGACTATGTTTATACTATAAAAGGCGAGTATAGCGGCGTAATTGGCGATCGTTCTCCTTCGACTTATGTTGGCAAAGTGAGTGGTGGTTCTGGCGATTACTCTACTAGAGAATATGAGATAGACGGGGACACCGTAACTTTTGGTTTTTATACCGATTCTAGCGGACTTGCTTATTATGGGTATTATGCGGTGGTTGAAGGATATGATTCTGATGGCAACTTGATTTGCGACCCTGAATATGACCGCGAGTTGCTTTCTGGTGCATACATGGAGCCGGTTGTAGAGAATTTCTATGGGTGGTCGGAAGATCCTGATGCTGAAAATGCAGACTATACTAGTGAGGACGAGATTAAAAAGTTCCTAGAAGGCACTAATGGTGTTAATAAGACTCTTTATGCAGTGCTCAGGAAACGCTACAGTGTTACCTATGATGGCAATGGCGCTACTGCTGGTACAATGGAGTCGGTGCACCATGAAAACTTAAGAGCGGATGAGCCATTCTTTGGTTATGCGGCGAACTATCTACGTGATGGTTATGGGTTCGTAGGATGGAGTAGTGATAAGAATGCAACTCCGGATAATGGTGCAAAAATCTTTGGGCCAAGCCAGGCTATTACGCCAGCGGAGATTCGCGATGGTAATCTAGACGAAAATCTAAACATTGTACTATATGCTGTTTGGGTAAAGAATGATGACACTTATAATCTTCAAAACTTTGATAACGCGGCATTCGAGGCAGCTCATCCAAACCAAACTGTGACTGCACTTGAAGATACGCGTGATGGTCAAATATATGCCGTGGCTAAACTTGCGGATAATAAATGGTGGATCATCGAGAATTTACGCTTTGACCCGGCTGGAAAGACATTAACGAGTGAAAACACCAATAATCCGACTGCGGCTTTTGCTAATGCTGCCAAGAATAGGACTACCTCTACCTTCCTAAACTGTTGGACAGATACTAGCGGTTATGAAGGTTGTTACAATCAGTATTCTATAGATGTGAGTAATATTACAGCTACGACGCCTAACGTGAGTGCGTCGGGTGGGCATCAATGGTATAGCTATGGCGTGTATTATAACTGGTATTCCGCTACGGCTGGGAATGGTACAATTGGTTTAGCGTTAGCGGCATCTGCCAATGGAGATATTTGTCCGGCAGGTTGGCGTTTGCCGAAGGCCGATTGGAGGAGTAATGCTAATAGTATGACCGTAGACGATTCTGAGTTCTCTATACTTAGCGTTGCAAACGGTGGCGATCCGATGTTTGCCTATGATAAGGACCAGACTTTGGCATTGTTGAATTACCCAAATAATATCATTAGATCTGGTAGATCCCAGCCAGGGGGCCGGACAGGAGACCCTGTTGTAATTGGCGCTATGCGTAATGATATCGGGCAATACTGGAGCGCGACAAAGAATGCTAATAGCAGTAGTGGGTGGATTAACTATTTGACAGCTTTCTTCTATAACGG
Organism: Candidatus Saccharimonadota bacterium; assembly: GCA_017619315.1. GTDB lineage: Bacteria > Patescibacteriota > Saccharimonadia > Saccharimonadales > Saccharimonadaceae > Nanosyncoccus. Next base: position 17,050 of record JAFZSN010000009.1, on the reverse strand, counting down.
TAGTCGCTCTATTAGCCAGGGTAGTACTTCTATGGATGTTGGTTACACGCTTCGTTGTTTAAAAAAATAAGAAGCTTGCTTGATAAGAATAAGGACTAGACTTTTGCTTGCAGCAAAAGTCTTCCTTTCTGCGTCATTCGGAAAAAGAAAAATATGTTTTTCTTTTTCACTCATTTCCTTGAAAGGGCGAACCTACGGTTCGTGTCCTGGTGCCCCAGTATAGCAAACCAAAAAAGACCCTTTGGGTCTTTTGGTTTGCTATGGTGGGGGTACTAGGACTCGAACCTAGGACACTGCGTGTATAAGACGCATGCTCTGACCAGCTGAGCTATACCCCCGCTATTCTATTCTATCACATAATGATATAATACTAAGCATGAACAAGATTAAAACGTTCTTCCGGAGAATTAGATTCAGACTGAAGCATGATTTTTTGACGGTTGAGAACATGATTCTAATTTTTGCAATTGCGCTTTGTGCAGTATGGACCTATCAATCTGTCGTTGCGATGTCCAGGAACTGGGAATTGTCGGAACGCTTGGCAGCGGAGAGGAAGGAGCTAGATCTTGCTAAAGTTGAAGTTGAGACGATGGAATTTGAAAATGAGTATTATAAGTCTGATGAATATCAGGAGATTTTGGCGCGGAAGTATTTAGACAAAATGACTTCGGGCGAACAGATGGTTGTGATGCCGGAAAATACCGAGGAGGCTAAAAATAGATTCAATAATACCGTGGTTTTGGCTAAAGAAAAAGAATATTCCAATTTTGACAAATGGATGATGTTTTTATTCCCGGGACATTAATTGAAAAAATGATAATACTTATGCTATAATTATTAGTATGAAAAGAGGGCGTTCTGGATTTACTTTGATTGAGGTAGCGCTATTCTTGGCGATTACCGGGATTTTATTTGTGGGGATTGCAGTGGGGACGCAAAACTCGATTTATCAACAGAGGTTTAATGATGCTGTGCAGAATTTTGCCGAGTACTTAAGGACGGCTTATTCTGAAGTCACAAACGTGCGAAACGAGAGTTTTGGTAGATCGGATAAGGCAATATATGGGAAGTTAATTACTTTTGGCGAGAACCATGATTTGGCCGGTGCTTCTATACCGTCGGAACAGGTAGGTTCATCTATTTTTTCGTATAACGTGATCGGTGATATTAGGGAAGAATCAGCTAATGATGCCTTAGAAGCGCTAGCTTATTTAAATGCAAATGTCGTAATAAAGGAAGATGGGGCATATCAGCCAGTGGGCTTTGCGGACGATTACAAGCCGAAGTGGGCTTCGGCGATTCAAAAACATGACAGCAAAGATTCTTTCACTGGGGCTTTGCTGATTGTGCGACACCCAGATTCTGGTACAATTTATACTTTTGTGAAGGATGATGGCGCTATCCAAGTTAATGAGGCGATTAAAAATGGGAGCGAGGATTCTTTGAATAACCTTTTGAAGTCACAACTGACTAATGGTAGCTTTGCTTTGAAGGCGGTCGATTTTTGCGTTAACCCTAATGGTCTTGGTGAGGGAGGGCTTCGCCGCGATGTGAGGGTTGTAGAAAATGCCAGAAATGGTACGGGGATTGAGATAATCGGAGATGATGCTGACGGATGCGGGCGAGTGGAGGATTAATGCATAGTAGCGGCGGTTTCACCCTTATTGAATTATCGCTTTCGATAGCTTTTATTTCGGTGCTTTCGATCATTGTTGTAGTACTTATTAATGGGACGATTTCATCTTATAATAGGGGGCTAACTTTGAACAGGATTAACACGGGTGGGATGGATCTAGTAGATGAATTTAGATCGGCGCTTCAGAATTCCAAGGATGGATCAGCTTTGGATGAATGCGATAAATTTAAAGAAGGAGATGAAAATGGTGGCGCCTACAGTGAATGTGTAGAGAAAGGTGGGAAGAATTTTGTTTCCATTGTCAGATATGCAAGTATTAAGCAGAAAGGTCATAGCGAAATAATTGAAAATATTCCGGTGTATGGTGCTTTATGTACAGGGCTTAGTTCGTATATATGGAACTCTGGATATTTTTCAAGTGACGATTATACAGTCGAGAATGGGGTGACCGCTGCTACTTTGAAGTATAATTCGGGAGATGGTAGCGGTGAGACACTTTTTCCTAATCCTGATACGGATGGCGGTAAAGTATTTCGCTTAATTAGGATTGATGACGAGAAACGTGCTGTTTGTGCTTCGCAACTTTCTATCGATAATAATGGTAGTTATAACGATCGGTATGAAACTAGTTGGGAAAGTGGTGTAGGTGGAAGTGAATTTGATATTAGCGACAGTTTGGTTCTTGAGTCTGGACCGGAGGAAATATTGCCGTCGGATGGGCATAATGATTTGGCTATTTATTATCTTGACACTGCAATACCAGCTGAGAGTAAAAGCAGTAAAGATATATTCTATTCGGTTTCTATGATCCTTGGGACGGTTAATGGCGGAATTAACCTAAGTAAGTCGGGTGATTTCTGCGCTACTCCGAACGAAGCTCTTCAAAATATGGATTTTTGTGCTGTCAACAAATTTAATTTTGCCGTTCAGGCGAATGGAGTATAAGATGAAAAGAAGAAAAATACTGAACAAAACTAAGAAGGGTGCGGCTTCGTTTTATGTGGTAGCGTTCTCGACATTGATTCTTGTGATTGTGGCGGCGAGTTTTGCCACGATTATTATTTCTGAAATCACCAGGACGTCAAACGATGACTTGGCGCAGTCGGCCTATGACTCGGCGTTAGCTGGTGTGGAGGATGCGAAATTGGCATATGCAGCCTATGAGGGCTGCTTGCAGGCTGAGGATGAAATTAGGCCAAATGAAGAAATGAGTTGTCCTCAGGTAATTAATTTGGTAAAGACAGGGAACGCGCAGTTAAATAATCCAGATAGTAATAATGATGATACTAATAACGCCAATAGTGACAATAAGGGTGACAAATGCGATATGGTGTCTTCTATTCTTGGGCGGACCGTAAATGAAGAAGATGGGTCCGTAACAATTTCCGAATCAAGTAACGGCAAAGGCGAAGACAATGGTATGCTCCAGGCCTATACTTGTGTAATCATTAAGACTGATTTGTCGGATTATCGTTCTAGCGTGTCTAGTAGTAATCCAGTGAAATTAGTTCCGGTGAAGTTGTCGGATGATAGCTCGGTAAAAGCTAAGGATATTAAGAGTGTGGTAATTAGCTGGTCTAGTGATAAAGAGGTGGGGATTCCTAAGTTTAATAACTTTCGTGACAAGGATGTTGTTTTTCCGTCAGCAACCCTTATGACATCAGCACCTCCGACGATCGGCGTGAGTTTGATCCAAACCGGTGGAGAGAGCTTTAGCATGGATTCATTTACCGTAACTCAGGGTGACCAGACGAACAGAGGTACAGTTTATTTGGTGCCTACGAATATCGAAAAGAGTAAGAGGACAGGATCTTCAGATACGTATTATGATACAGAGAGCAATGTAGTTCCGAAGGAAGGTTTCTTATATTCAAACGACAAAACTGCAACAAATCAGAATAAGCCGTATTTAGTGTATTGTGATTCTAAAGCAGCAAATGGGTTTATGTGTTCGGCAACTCTTCAATTACCCGATCCGATTGGCGGCGACAGGAATAAGGATACGTTCTATTTCACGGTATCATTACCATATGGTAGACCGGCGACGAGCTTTTCGATGACGTTCTGTACAGGCGATAATGATTGTACGGTCCATAGCGGTACGACTGAGGATCCTGATAAGGATGATGAAGGGGAAATCGTTGTGTTAAATGGTTCTCAGGTGGCGGTTGATTCGACCGGTAAAGCTAATGACCTATTCAGGAGGGTCGAAGTGCGTCTTGAGCCTAGGAATACATCATTCCCGTATCCGCTCTACGGTATCCAGTTGCTTGATACTAATAAGAAGGAAAGTAATATAAAGAAGGATCTGTACACTATTTGTGAGTGGAATTTCCCGGATAGAGGTTGCCCGAATTGGCAGTGAGATAATTAATTGATCATAAAAAACTCTCCGTGGGTCGGAGAGTTTTTTATATATAGTTTTATTTCTTTTCGACAAGTTTTCTGGCGGCGAGCTTGACCAAGTGGCTGTAACTGTTGGTGGCGTGAGGGGTGCTCGCAAGTTCCAGAGCGGTGACGCCGTGTCGGATGCAGAGAGATAACTCTCCGGCCATGTCGGTGGCGTTAGGGGCAACGATTGTGGCTCCGATGATATGATTGGTTTTGTCGGCGATTAGTTTGACGAAGCCGATTTTTTGATTATATATTGCGCCAGCTGGAATCTCGGAAACTTTGACGATGGCTTTTTTACACTTGCGGTCTCGTTTTAAGAGATCATCTTCGTTATATCCTACAGTCACCACTTCAGGAGAGGTGTTAATAACTCTGGCGAAGCCTTGGTAGTTGGCAATATTTTTGGCGTGATTAATAAGATTCATGGCAAGCAAAGTACCTTCGTATTCGGCACGTTCGGTGGATGATTCTTCGCCAATGCAGTCGCCGACGGCGTAGATATTCTTGGCGGAAGTTTGGAACTGTTTGGTGACTTTGATGCCAGTGTTTTTGTATTTGACGCCGGCGTTTTCGAGGCCATAATCGAGATACGGTTCGCTACCGGTTGCAAGTACAATACAGTCTACGCGGACTAGTTTTTCAGTACGAGCATTGCGGAAGATGACTTTTTTGCTTTTTGCATCTTGCTCTAACGAGACGACTTTGCAGTTTGGTAAAACCATAACGCCGAGATCTTTGATGAAATGTTCGCTGATGGTTTCGGAAACTTCTTTGTCTTCGCGTGGCAAAATTCGGCTAGCAGTTTCCATGAGTAGAACTTTGATGCCGAGGCTGGCATAGTACTCAGTGATTTCGCATCCAGTGGGGCCGCCGCCGACAACAAGAGCGACTCTAGGAGAGCGTCGGATTTTGATGGCGGTGTCTGGTGTGAGATAACTTACAGTATCGGTGCCGTTAATTTCGGTAGTTTTAAGGGTTGAGCCAGTAGCGAGGATGAAATATTCGGCGGTTAGATCTTGGCCGTTAAGTCTTATGGTGTGATTATCAATGAAATGCGCCAAGCCATTAAGATGAACTATTTTTGATGATTCTAATGCGGCTTTGTGTGCTTCGCTTGTCCTTAAGACTGACCTGAGTTGATGTGAAACTGCGTTAGGAAAACTAAAAGATAAATCTTGGTTTTGATAAATCGGAGATGTCTCAATCTTGTGATAGAGCTTTGCGGAATCTAGCGATGCTAGATATGGAACATCTCTTGTATTGATATTGGTGCCACCAAGAGAATTTCTTTCGACGATGGCGATGCGTTTTTTGGAACGCGAGAGTGTCAATGCGGCTGCGGTGCCAGCTGGACCACTGCCAATGATAATATATTCAAAATCGTATTTTCTTCCCATCCTTATATTATTTTACCACGATTTCTGTAAACATAAGCAAAATCAGGGTTGTATTTTTCGAGCTCTTTAGAAATAATACGAATGAGATCTTTTTCGGTAATGGCGGGTTTATCTTTGATGGCTCTTTTGGTGGCTTTTAACACTCGTTCGATAAAAGCGTTTGCGGCGCCGGTTGGAATACCGATGCCTTTGGCGTCAATTTTTAGATCTGTCCTAATTTTGTTTTCGTCAAATTTAATTTCCATGTTTAGATCCTAAATTGTATTAAAATGACAGCGATGATTAAATAGCTGATGCTTAGTATTAGTCTGGTAAAAAGTTTGTCATGTACACGTGCACGTTGTATGTCGGCCAAATTGTGACCATGCAAGAATTGCCAGCGGTAAATGATTAGGGGGACGATTGGCGCGACTATATAGACTATTGAAAGCATTGAGCTCATGGGGTGGGTTGAACTGAGCTGAAGGATTTCGCAGGAAGTGATAATGAAGAGCGGCACGGTAAAGATTAGCTCTGGTGTGCCACAGAGCGCGCCCAGAACAAAAGCGTCCGAGCGGTTTTTAACGTTTCTGGCTTGATGATCGATGGCGCGGGCAATTTTACGTGAGATGAATAGCTCGGTGCCTCTGCCGGGGCGAAAATAAAAGAGAAGGCTAGTGAGGGAAAGAATAATCATGATTATAATGAACAACCATGTTAAAAGACTGGTGTCGGTGCTTGGTGTGTCAGCAATAAAAACGGCGACGATGATGAACGTTGATAAAAACACACACGAAGCAGTGATTTCGGCGCCAAGGAGGAAAAAGAAGGAAAGGTCGGATGCATGTTTTTTTGAGAAACGGCCTTGCGCGTAATGACTAAAGAGAGCAAAGGTGCCTGGTACGAGCGTCAAAAAGGACATTATTAGGACAGACAAAACAATGATTCCTATGGTAATCAAAGTGCTCATGCTAGAATTGTAGCATATTTGGGGTTGCATTTCTAGTTGGTCCATGTTAGCTTGGCTTCATGAAAAAATTTATTATAGGTGTGTCGGTGCTTGGTGGGATGCTGGTGGCGATCTTCGGCTTCGCGACAAATGTGTTTGCGGATGGGGCTTTGAAGGACGATGCTGTTTGGGAGGATGATGCTATTGTGGATGATGAGACTGCGGAGGATGAGGCTTCGGAAGACGAAACTGACGCAAACTTGCCGGAACTCTTCATTAAGGCGGTAAACCCGGGCTATACGGTGGGTGGGATTACTAATACTGGGGAAATGATTGAGATTAGAAATAGTTCTGGCAAAATGATTTCGCTCGCTGGGGCCACTGTTGGCTATACTAATTCAAGCGGGAATTACTCTGTGCTATATGAGTTTCCCGAGAACAGTTGGATAACTGGCGAGTCTATCCTCCTTCGTTTGGCTAGCTCACCGAATAGTGGGCTAGCTGCCGTGAATTATACGAAAACGATTGCCATGAAGGGGGAGCTTAACTTGAAGTTGGGTGAGGATGCGTTGGATTCCGTTTGTTTTACGGGTAAAACTGGTTGCTATAAAGAGTTTAAATCAGCAAGCCCGACAGTGCTGGTGCGGAACGAGGAAACTGGGCTGTTCGAACATCTCTTGGAATATGAGCCGGTTTATGATGAGGGCGGCTATTTTGTTGAGGAGGCGAAGGATGAGGAGGGGCTTGGTGAGGTTCGCGGGCATTGTCGGGGGTTAGAGTTTTCGGAGTTACTTAGCTATTACGAGGCGTCGCGTAGTGAGCAATTTATTGAGATACACAATAGTAATCCTGAACAGGTGATGTTGGACGGTTGCGTAGTGAGATATAAGAATAAAAAATATGTTATATCTGGTGTTGTGGGTCCGGATGAATATTTCGTTTATTATCCGCAAGGTTTTAGTTTAACAAAGAATCCTACTAATAGTAATTTATTAGAATTAGTTGATGAGGACGATGCGGTGGTGGATGCTATTAAGTACCCGAATGGGCAGAAAAGGGGAGCATCGTATGCGATGCTGGGTTATGATGCGGCTGGGGAGGAGATCTGGAAGACTACTTATTTAGTTACGCCGGGAGAGCCGAATGGTTTTCAGGAGTTTAAGACTTGTGAGAGCGGCAAAGTGATAAATCTCGCAACCGGGAACTGCGTAAAGGCGACGAGCGTCAGTACGAAAATATGCCCAGCGGGGCAATACTTGAATATTCTGACCGGAAGGTGCAAGAAAAAAGAGAGTAGTGAGGTGAAGCAGTGCAAGGAGGGGTATTATCTGAATCCGGAGACGGGGAGATGCAAGAAGATCAAAGAGAATAGTGGCGAAAAGTATGAGGTCAAACCTGAAGTATATGAAGAAAATACTTCTTTCGTGGCGCTTTATATTGTAATCGGTGTAGTTGTGGTGGGTCTTATGGTGTTAATTTTTCAGTTTAGGCATGAGATCCGGAAGCTTTGGCATAGAGTTTTTCGATGATTTCGGTGAAGACGGCTTCTCTAGTTTGATCGCCATTGACTCTAATGAGAAGGCCGAGCTCTTTATAGTGCAACAATACTGGGATTGTTTTTTCGCGATATTCCTGAAGGCGAGTGCGAAGGATCTCTGGATTTTTGTCGTCTTGGCGTTCGCCGCGATCGTTTAAGATTTTGGCCTCTTCGAAACGTTTTTCAACATCAGCTTCGGATACTTCGAGCGAGATGACGGCTTTAATTTCGTGACCCGCCCCTGCGGCGACGGACATAACTTGGTCTTCTTCGCCTTGCCAACGACCGATTGAGGAGAGAATCAAGGGTTTTTTGAACAAATCTTTTCGTTCAAAATACGGTAAAACCCATTCGTAGAAGATGTTTGTTGGGATGAGAGTACCGTCTGCTGAATAGTTGTTTTTGGTTTCTTTTTCGATGGTGCGGATGATGAGTCCGGATGATAAGAATTTGGCGTCTAGTACTTCGGCTAGTTTGATGCCTTGGGTGTCTTTGCCGGACATCGGCATGCCAAAAAGATTGATTGAGCCCGATCCGAGCCACTCTTTGATTACATTGATCTTCTCTTCCATTTTTTCATTATAGCATAACAAAATGGCCCGATCAAAAGAGATCGAGCCATAGAGTTCCTGGTTGGCCAGGAGTAGCAGAAAAGTTATAAAGCGGTAAACATTTATTTTAAAGGTAGAGAGATTCTACCTCTAAGCGCAAGCTCCGTGGGAGGTCACCCTCTCCGTCCCAGTTCTTTGAAGAAATATCGAAAATCCACTCCTTTGTGTTGGTTCCTTCCTTTTTTTCGATTCGTACAAATTCTTCGCCGTGGTTGATTGAGTACCTTTTTCCTCTTATGGTTTCAATTTTGAAGCCATGAGAGCGTTTTTCTTGGGGTTTACCTTTCGAGCATTGATTTTTCTTAATGTCTTTACTCTTCATACTTTTACCTTTCTCCTATTAAAGGACTTTGGCATTGCTGCCAACTACGTGTAACAACAGGTTTGGGGGACCTGTATAATGAATAATGTTATCATATTGAGTTTTGGTGGTCAAGATGGGTTTCGTATCCGATAAAGGGGAGCGTTCGCTGGTAAAAAGTGAAAAATTGGCACTCTTTACATTTTAGTGCTAATTTTATATAATTAGGGTATGGAAATTACAGCTAGACAGCGTGAAATTTTATGCCACATTATTGAGGAATATGCGGAAACCGCGTCTCCGGTGGGGAGCGTGACGATGGCCAAACTATTCAATGTTTCGCCGGCGACAATCCGGGCAGAAATGGCAAAGCTTGAGGCGCTTGGGCTGATTGCGCAGCCGCATACTTCGGCAGGGCGTGTGCCGACGGACGCTGGTTATAGGTTTTATGTAAATAATCTTGAAGGGCGGAGCTCGTCGCTTAATGATTTTGAGTCGGTTCGGAGGTCTTTTGAACGCGGAACGCATGCGATTGAAGTGAGGGTTTCTTCGCAGTCTCAGGCTGATGCGGCGATTCGCCGAGCGGTGGATTCTTTGGTGGAATTAACAGGGAATTTGGGGCTTGCAACGATTGGTGGACAGTTATATTTATCGGGTATGTCACAGCTATTTACTCAACCGGAGTTTATGGATACGAGAAGGGTGCAGGCGGTGGCGAAGCTTTTGGATAATTTGGAGCCATGGTTAAGGGAGGCAGCACCGGGTGAGCCGCTGAATATTTTCATTGGTCAGGAGAATCCGATTGGTAAGAATTCGGAGGTATCGCTAATTATCTCGAAATTTAGATCACCGTTTTCGGATAATAGTTACATTGGGGTGCTTGGCCCGACCAGGCAGAATTATATGAGAGTAACGTCGCTAGTTAGATACACTGGAAAAATGTTGGAGGAAATATTATGATAAAAAAAGAAGATAAAAAGAAAGAAGTGAATGAAACGGGGGCGCCTGCTGCTCAAGCTGGGGTTAGTGAGGCGAAGATTGCCGAGCTGACGAGTGATTTACAGAGGACGAGAGCGGATTTTGAGAATTTTAGGAAGCAGGTTGAAGCGCAGAAGTTAGCGGAGAAGAAATCGGCGAGATTTGCGACCGTGTGTAAGGTTTTGCCGCTACTTGATGATATTGAGAGGGCGCTTACGACTTACGAGGAATTGAAACCGCTTGAAGGAGTGCTCAATAAGACCTTGAAAGAGTTGGATCTTGCTAGGATCCCGTCGGGGGAGAATATTGAATTTAACCCTGATATGCATGATGCGGTGATGGTTGAGGGTGAAGGCGAGAAGGAAGTAGTCGCAGAGACGCTTCGACCGGGTTATTATTATGAGGGGGAGGTGCTTCGTCCAGCGATGGTGAAAGTGAAGAAGATTTGAGTCTTTAACAGATAAGTGGTATAATAATATTAATTAAGAAAAGGAAATATAATGGCTGAATATAAGTTGGCATTAAAGAAACGTGAATTGGTGGGGAAAAAGTTGAAAAATCTCAGAGCAGAAGGTTTGATTCCGTCAGTAGTTTACGGTGGCAAAGAGCCGGTTTTGTTGTCTTCTGAATATGTTGCAACTCAGAAAGTGCTCGAGGGTGCAGGTTATCATTCCCCGATTGATCTAGATATGGATGGCAAGAAACAGATGGTAATCGTGAAAGATGTTCAGGTTGACCCAGTTTCGAGGAAGATTTTGAATGTTGAATTCCAGGCTATTTCTGCGAAGGAAACTGTGGTGGCTACAACCCCTGTTGTGGTTGTTGGTTATGAAGAATCCGAGGCTTCGAAGACTTACCACTTTGCTATGACTCAATCAATTGAAGAATTGGATGTGAAGGCGAAGCCGGCAGACCTACCTAAGGAGCTTGAGATTGATGCTTCCGGAATGAAAGAAGTTGAAGACAAGCTTACGATTGCAGATATTAAGTTACCTGAAGGCGTAGTACTAGCCGATAAAGAGCTTGATGCTGAGCAAGTAGTTGCATCTCTATACGATCCGGCAGCAGAAGCTGAAAAGCGTGAAGCTGAAGCAGCAGAAGAAACAGAGGTAGAGGCAGCAGATGTGCCGGCAGATAATGGTAGTAAACCAGAGGAAGCTAGCGAAGAAGAAAAAGCTGAATAATTCTAGTTTAAAAGAGGCGACCGCGGGGGCGGCGCCTTTTTTGTGTTATCTATGGATTTGGGATTTTAGGATTTCAGGGCGTTGGTGTTTGCGATGAGGCGGGCGAGGAAAGCTTCGCGGGCTGCATCGGTGTTGTTATTATCGCCAGCCCATGCGTAGAGGGCGGGGTCTTGGAGAGCGCGAGCAAAGGAGAAAGTGACTGGCCAAGGGAATGGGCCGTTTTTGGTGACGGCGGCTAGGTTATCGGTGGCTTGTTCGACGGTTTGGCCACCAGAGAGGAAGACGACGCCAGCGAGTTCGGCCGGAACGTGGTCTTTTAGAACTTTGGCGGTTTGTTCGCCGACTTCTTCAGGGGTAGACTGAGTTTCATACCGTTTGCCGGCTAGTGCCATGTTAACTTTGAGGATGCAGGCGGGTAGGTCAACGTTTTTGTCGCTTAATTTTTGGAAGAGACAGTCGAGGATCTTGGCGGTGGTGGATGAGTTCTGGTCAACAGTGTAATATCCGTCATAGACTACTTCTGGCTCGACGATTGGAACTAGACCAGCTTTCTGGCATTCGTGGGCGTAATCTGCGAGAATGTCACAGTTTATTTCGATTGCTGAATCTGTAGGCGTTAAGATGTTACCATCTTTGTCGAGGCGGATTTCAAAGGCGGCGCGCCATTTGGCAAAGCGAAGGCCCATATCATAGTATTCGCGGAGGCGAGAATCGAGGCCATCTAAGCCTTTGGTCCAGGTTTCGTCAGGGTGAACCTTAGCGTCCTCTGGGGCGTTTTGTGGGGCGGAGTCGCCGAATTTTTCGAGTCCTTGATCAACTTTGATGCCAGGAATGATGCGGCGATCGGTGAGGTATTGTACGAAATTTTGGCCGTCATCGGTGGTTTGGCGGGCAGTTTCATCGAAGAGAATGACGCCGTTGACGTATTTTTCAAGATCTTTCGTGGTAAAGAAGATGTTTCGGTAATCGCGACGGTTTTCGAAAGTATCAGGAATATTTAGCTGTTCGAATTTTTTGTGGATGGAACCGCCGGATTCATCGGCGGCGAGAATGCCTTTTGGTTTCAAAACAAGACTAGTAGCAATTAGATTGAGGTTGTCGGTAGACGTGTGGGATTCGAAATGTGATTTTAGCTGCTCCAGGCTTAAAGTAGAGTCTAGACTGGAATGTTCGAGGTTGATGCGGGCGAATGCGAGACTTTCCTCTACGGAATAGCCTAGAATGAAACAGCCGAGAACGGTGGCTGATGCGATGGAATAAGTAGATAAGTGGGTGAACATATCGATATTGTGGACAGAGATTTTTTCTTTGATGCCTTGGTAAGCGAGGTGGGTTTCGGCGATGTCGATGATGATTTCGGGGTCCAAATCTTTCAAGGGGCTACTACTGTATTCGGGCGCGGTTTTAATTTCCGAAAGTTTTTCGCAAAACACGAGGCTGGCCTCAGGGAGAAGGGAATTTAGATAAGGGTTTTCGAGGTGTTGTAAGTACAAGATAAGCCCGGTGTCGGGGTTTGTTTCGATGTAAGATTTGATGGCTTCTGCGGTGGAATAATCAAGGGTAGCAGAGCGATCGATATAGAGGTAGTCGATGGTTTCGGTGGGGGGAGTAAAGATGGTGTCTTTGAATTTGCTAGGGGCAAAATATGTGACGGCGTCATCATTGATTAAAATGTAGCGATGCGCCAGGGTAATATCAGCAGATGAGTTGGTGTTTTCGTTGAAATTTAGCTTTGAGTTGGAAATAGAGGTGGGGACGCCGAGTTTTTGAAGGACTTCAAGGGAAATGGCGGCTCCGCCGAGACTGTTGTCGTGGTTAAAATAGTGGTGCTCGCTAGCGTTAAAGGCTAGGTCGAGCCATTTGACGTTATTTTTGTCGGTTTCAAGATGTTCGAGACGAGAATCTAAATTAATATAGACATCGTCCGTAATGTTGCCCACAATTAAAACACTCATGGTTATATTATAGCATATGTTTTTTCGTTGCTAAGTTGCAAAGCTTACAATTTAGAAATCTGATTTTATGCCAATGAAAAACTAATTACAATATACCCAATATGCCCTTGAGGGCGAAGCTGGTGTCTTCATTGTTTCTGACAGTAATGGTGTCGATACCCATTTCGACGACTGGATAGTCGTTGCCGCCAGGCTGGGTCATGTCACCGAAGTAAAGAATGTCGGATTTTTCGACTTTTAATTCTTCTAAGAGATGGGTCATACCGTATTCTTTGGTGGCTCCAGTATTGGCATTAATGGTGGTCGTGCCACCAACTTCGAAAGTAAATTCAGGGGCGAGTTCTTTGGCGCGTGCTACGATTTTGTCGCGTTTTTTATGATCTGGGTCCCAGGCGTGTTTGGCGTGTGCGTCTGCTTTTTGGCCTAAGGCTGAAAAAGCCACCATTGCATGACGGTCTTCGATGATCTCATCGCCATCTAGTAATTGATCTGCTTCCCAGTAACCTAATTCTTTGGCTGCGGTTTCAAGTGCGTTTGAGATTTTTTCGACTTGTTCTTTGGTGAGTGGATTATCGTAAACTGAAATCCATTGTTTTTCTTTTGGGTTAAAACGGAAATATTGCGTGCCCTGTGTCACGAATAGATGAAGATGACTTAACTCTTCTGGGGTTGCTTCTGGCATACGATCGACAACTTGAGCGATAAATTGATCAAATTTTTGACCAGAAATAAGACAAACCTCGAAATGGTCTAGACATTTTGTCAAAATAGAGCCCATTTCAAGGGGGATTGGGGTCTTGGTTAGTTCGTTTAATGTTTGGTCTATATCAAATGCTAGTACTTTTTTCATAATACTTTTATTATAGCATATGATATAATTGAGGCATGAAAACTTATATTGTGGGCAACTGGAAGTTAAACTTTACGGTAGGTGAGGCTTCCATCTATCTTCATAAATTATTAAAAAATTTACCGAATTATCGCGATGTTGAGGCGGTGGTGGCACCACCTTTGATCGCTTTGCAGCCTTTGTCGCTTCAAGTTGACAGGCATAAACTAAAATTAGCGGCGCAGAACGGTTTTTACCGTGATTATGGTGCTTTTACGGGGGAGACTTCGTATACGCAAATGCGTGGAATGGCGGATTATGCGATTATTGGCCATTCGGAGCGCAGGTATATTTTCCGTGAAGACGACAAGATGGTAGCGAAAAAGGTCGCGGCGGCTATTCGTAATAGGATTACGCCAATTCTTTGTATCGGTGAAACTGAGTCTGAGAGGGCTTTTGGTGAGACCGCTGATGTGATTCGCGATCAGTTGATCGGGGGTCTCTCTGAGGTGTCTGATGATGATCTAGATAAGGTGATTATTGCATATGAACCAGTTTGGGCTATTTCGTCGGTGAAGGCGGCGAAATTAGCTACCCCAGATGAAGTAGCCGAGGTGGTAAAACTGATCCGAAAGGTTCTTAAAGAAACTTACGGGGCGGAATTCGCTGAATCAGTACCGGTGCTATTTGGTGGTAGCGTGAATCCGTCAAATGCTGGGGCGTATTTGACTGTGCCTGGCGTGAACGGGCTTCTCATGGGTGGATCGAGTTTGATTTTGAAGGAATTTCTTGATATAATGGAGACAGCTAAGAGAGTGAGGTCATGAACAAAAGATACATCGATTTTGTCCCAACGAGTCAGAAAAAATCCGTAGAAACAGGGGCCAGTGCAGGCGCCGGTGCTTATCGTGCGATGCCGCAGAAACAAGCGGGTGCTGGTAGACAGAGAGTCTCGACAGGGGTGCGTAAGGTGGTGAGAAGTAGTGCGCAGACTAATGTGCGTCCTAAGGCGCAAGCCAGTGCGCAACCTAGGATGCAGGCTAAGGCTAGGGTTCAGGTTCAGCCAAAGGTTCAGACGAAAGCGGTGCAGCCCAGGGCGACTCATCCGAAAGCGGCAGCTGTATCCGAAAGTACTTTCTATGAGTCTCGTATGATGGAGTATAGCCCTTCAGGGTTATCGATCGATGATGATCAGAAATTAGGAGTTATTGAGAATCTGAATGAGAAATTCGTCAGTAAAGACGTTGAGAAAAGACCACTTAGCGACGGTAAGCCTTTGCCGGAGAAGGACCAAGCGAAAGAGGCAAAGTCGAAGAGATTGATAGGCCGAAAACACAGGGGTAGCAACGAAAAACAACCTGTGGAAAAGTCTGTGGAAAACTCTGTGGAGAAGCCTGAAGAGAAGAAAAAGACTTACAACGTGCCGAAATCACCATTCATTAACCAAGAGAAGGTGGTAAAGAGACCACTTTCGAAGAATGTTTACACGAAGAAAGCTGAGCCATCCAAAGAGGAACATGGTCCGGTTACGATTATTTCCAAACCTGAAAAAGAGAATCGCATTGGTATTGTGGTGGCTGTGATTTTGATTATAATTTTAGGGGCAGCGGCCGGGACAGTGGCGTTTTTGCTACTTCCTAAATAATTGATATGAGTTTGCTTTTGGATAGGATGATAAGGGGGGATAGAAAAGATGTGATGCATTCTTCGGCTTATGGTGTGGCGCAGAATGATGGGGCTTTTGGGACGGCATCGGTTCAAAATTTTGACGAAAGGGTGAAAATTGACCAGAATCGTCAGACGATCAGGGCATACAAAGAATCACAGGTTGTAAATGAGGTGGGCAGAAAAGAAAAAATTGCTCGTATTCATGAGAACAACATTGGGGGTGAGGCTGGTAATTTGGCTGGGAATAGAGATCTTCAACAGGGAAATTCTAATTATGGTGCCATGCGGCAAGGTGCGGCTAGCCGTTCTGGCTTTGGGGCAAATGGTAGTACGAGAAAACAGCCGGCTGCAAGTACGAATATGGGGATGAGGCCTCTCCCGGGGTCGCGGAGTGTTTCTAGCGCTGGGGCGGCGAGCCGACCGCCAGCGAGACGGAATCCTGGGATTTTTAGATAATATATGTTATAATAGTTTAGATGGTGGGATTAGCTCAGATGGTTAGAGCGTCTGATTGTGGTCCAGAAGGTCGTCGGTTCGATCCCGATATCCCACCCCATGCGGGTATAGTACAGCGGTTAGTATATCAGTTTTCCAAACTGAGGATGGCGGTTCGATTCCGCCTACCCGCACCAAGAAAAGAAGCGAATGGATGTTCGCTATTTTTTTTGGTGCTAAAAACAGTGGTTATACTATTTATGCTTCGGCGAATTTATGTTTTTACTATTGACAATATTATGCTTGTGTGATATAATTTCACCAAGTGTGGGGAACGCAACTTTACAATATATGCTCAACAATACGGAGGTGTTATTATGTCAAGAGACTTAGATTTAACAAAGAAAAAGCAGCAGAAGAGCAAAGATCCGGACCCGATCAAGCAGCAGGAAGCGATTATCGCAGCTGTTAAGAAGGATATTCTGGAGAAGTTCCACGTTGATCCTGATAAGGGTTTCAACGCAAAGGAGCTTACGGCTAAGGTCGAAAAAAACACGGCCGACGTCCAGAGCGCCCAGAAGGACATTGAGGATCTTAAAAAAGACGTTAAGGCCCTCAAGGCGGCTCAGGCCCAGTCTTCTGGTACGCCCGTCGCTGCTCAGCCGCAGCAGGCTGCTCCTGCAACTGCAACCCCGTCAACCCCGCAGGGAGTTACTCCGCAGGCAACTGCAGGTTTAGCTTCTTGCACAGTTCGCGTTGAAAAACGGTATCGTTCCGGCAAACACGTTTCTTCAGATCCCGACGATTGCCGTCAGGCATCACCTGGTTCTGAGGAACCCGTAAGAGAGCGTTTCTTCGTGAACACTAGAGGCGATGTAAAACGCCTCACAACGGAAATGATGGAGTTCTTTGACTTTGTAGTCAAAGAACAGTAACATACTCTCCACACACATGCACTTTAGGAAAGCCCGACTTTAGTCGGGTTTTTCTATTGCCAAAAAAATTGGACAGGGGTGTGTTGCTGTGATAGTCGATTGGTAATCGAGGTACCAATATCTAATTCAACTCAAGACCTTGGCTACACTTTGCAAGTGGAGTCATAAACTGTATACCTAAGTGTAACCTCTTATTGTTATAAAAGTCAATATATTGTTCTGTTCTATGCTGGGTTTCTTCTAGATTCTCTCTTGTAGGTAT